>CAWGMB010000013.1:0-23548 GCA_963823515.1 uncultured Thermoleophilia bacterium | reverse complement strand
GCCCGGTGCATCGACCTAACGACGCTGGAAGGGGCCGACACTCCAGGCAAGGTGCGCGCTCTCTGCGCGCGGGCGCTGCGTCCCGACCCCGACGACCCGGCGATGGCGGCCGTGGCGGCCGTCTGCGTCTATCCGTCGCTGGTCGCCCCCGCGCGGGCGGCCCTCGGCGACGCGCCGGTCAGGGTGGCCTCGGTGGCCGGAGCCTTCCCGTCCGGCCAGAGCCCCCTGGCGGAGCGCCTCGTCGAAATCCGGCGCGCCGTGGAGGATGGCGCCGACGAGATCGACATCGTGCTGAACCGGGGGGCGCTGCTCGCGGGGCGCCTCGACGTGGTGCACGACGAGGTCGCGGCATCGAAGGAGGCGTGCGGTCACGCCCACCTGAAGACGATTCTCGAGACCGCTGAGCTCGGGTCATACGAGATGGTCCGGCTGGCGTCGGTGGTGGCGATGGCCGCCGGAAGCGACGTGATCAAGACCTCCACCGGCAAGCTGCCCGTCGGGTCGACGCCCCCGGTGGCGCTCTGCATGGCCGAGGCGATCCGCGAGCACGCCGAGCAGACCGGCGTCGCGGTCGGCCTGAAGCTCGCCGGGGGCATCCGCACCTCGAAGCAGGCGCTCGGCTACCTGGCCCTCGTCGCAGAGACGCTCGGGCCCGCGTGGCTCACACCCGAGCGCTTCCGCATCGGCGCCTCGACTCTCCTGAACGACATCGTCCTGCAGCGCCGGTTCCGCCGAACCGGCCGCTATGGGCGCACCTCCGACCTCCCGGTGGATTGAGGACATGACGACGACACCGCATCGCGACACCGACTCCTCCACCGCCGACCTCGCGCGCACCTTCACGGAATACGCGCCCTCGATCGAGGGTCGCGACGTGGTGGAGATCCGCCCGGGCTACGGCCTGATGATCGACGGCGCCGAGCGCGCGCCGCGCGAGGGGCGGACGTTCCCGACCATCGAGCCCGCCACGGGCGCCCACCTGGCCGACGTCGCCGAGGCCGACGCGGCCGACGTGGACGACGCCGTGGCCGCGGCCCGGCGCGCCTTCGAGTCCGGCTGGCGCGACCTACCCGGCCGGGCCCGCGCGAAGTACATCTTCCGCCTGGCCCGCCTGCTCCAGGACCGCTCGCGGGAGTTCGCGGTCCTCGAGACGATCGACGGCGGCAAGCCGATCCGGGAGTCGCGGGACATCGACGTGCCGCTCGCCGCGGCCCACCTCTTCCACCACGCCGGTTGGGCCGACAAGCTCGAGTACGCCGCGCCGGGGATGGCCGCCCGGCCCGTGGGCGTCGTCGGGCAGATCGTCCCCTGGAACTTCCCCCTGCTGATGGCCGCGTGGAAGATCGCCCCGGCGCTTGCCTGCGGGAACACCGTCGTGTTGAAGCCCGCCGAGACCACGCCCCTCACCGCGCTGTTGCTCGCCGAGCTCGTGGCCGAGGCCGAGTTGCCGGCCGGCGTCGTCAACATCGTGACGGGTCCCGGCGCGACCGGCGCGGCGCTGGCGGCGCACCGCGGCGTGGACAAGATCGCCTTCACCGGCTCCACCGGCGTCGGCAAGACCATCCGCCGCGCGCTCGCGGGCACCGGCACCCGCCTCACCCTCGAGCTCGGCGGCAAGGGTGCCAACATCGTCTTCGACGACGCGGCGCTCGACCAGGTGGTGGAGGGGATCGTCGACGGCATCTTCTTCAATCAGGGGCACGTCTGCTGCGCCGGGTCGCGCCTGCTCGTGCAGGAGGGGGTCTCCGAGGAGTTGCTCGGGCGCCTGCTGCGACGCATCGAGCAGCTCCGGGTGGGCGACCCCCTCGACAAGAACACGGACGTCGGCGCCATCAACTCCTCGGCCCAGCTCGAGCGGATCCGGGGCTTCGTGGAGGGCGCCGCCGCCGAAGGCTGCCGCATCGACCAGCCCGGGCGGCCGGTCCCGGAGGAGGGCTTCTTCTTCCCCCCGACCATCGTCAGCGGCCTGGGGGGCTCCGAGGCCATCGCCCGCGAGGAGGTCTTCGGCCCGGTCCTCACCGTGCAGACCTTCCGCACCGAGGCCGAGGCCGTCGCCAAGGCCAACGCCACCCGCTACGGCCTCTCGGCCGGGGTCTGGACCGAGAAGGGCTCGCGGATCCTCTGGATGTCGCAGCGCCTGCGGGCCGGAGTGGTCTGGGCGAATTGCTTCAACCAGTTCGACCCCTCGAGCCCCTTCGGCGGCGTCCGCGAATCCGGCTTCGGCCGCGAGGGTGGCCGGCAGGGCCTCGCCGAGTACCTCGAGCTGACGCCGGTGGTTGCGTGAGCGACCGGCTCGAGGTCCGCAAGACCCACAAGCTCTTCATCGGGGGCGCCTTCCCGCGCTCCGAGTCGGGCCGGACGACCCCGGTCACCGCCCCGGGCGGCCGCCTGCTGGCCCACGTCGCCCGGGCCTCGCGCAAGGACGTGCGCGACGCGGTGCGCGCGGCGCGCGGCGCCCAGGCCGGCTGGGACGGGCGCACCGCCTACAACCGCGCCCAGACCCTGTACCGCATCGCCGAGGTCCTGGAGGGCCGCCACGCACAGCTCACGGCCGAGCTGGAGTCGGTCGGCGTCGGCGCCGGCGCCGCGCGGGCGGACGTGGAGGCCGCGGTGGACGCGGCCGTCTACTGGGCGGGCTTCGCCGACAAGCTCGACCAGCTCGTCGGCGGCGTGAACCCGGTGGCCGGACCGTTCCTCAACCTTTCGACCACGGTCCCGCTCGGGGTCTGCGCGCTGGCCTGCCCCGACGAGGGTGTGCGCGGGGTGCTGGGCCTGGTCTGCCCGGCGGTCATGGCGGGAAATGCGGTCGTGGCCGTCGCCGGGGGGCCGGCGGCCCTTGTCACGAGCACGCTGGGTGAGGTCCTGGCGACGTCGGACGTCCCGGCGGGCGTCGTCAACCTGCTGACCGGCGACCACGGGCAGCTCCTGCCCTGGCTGGCCGACCACGACGACGTCGATCTGATCGACCTGAGCGGCGCCCCGGAGGCGATGGCCGCCGACCTGGAGAGCCGTGCCGCCGAGAACCTGAAGCGCACGACGCGCACGGGGGGTCGCGAGGACCTGCGGACGGCGATGGCGTACTGCGAGATCCGCACGGTCTGGCACCCGGCACGGATCTGATGATCGTCGTCCACGACGAGGTGGCCGCGGCTCTGGCGGCGGGACGGCCGGTGGTCGCCCTCGAGTCGACGATCATCGCCCACGGGCTTCCGCGACCGGACAACCTGCGCATCGCCGGGGAGATCGAGGAGGCCGTGCGGGCAGAAGGCGCGGTGCCCGCCACGATCGCCGTGGTGGGCGGGACGGTGCGCGTCGGCCTCGACGACGCCGCGCTCGAGGCGCTCGCACTGGGGTTCGACGTCGACAAGCTCAGCCTCCGCGATCTCGGCCCGGCCATCGTCAGCGGCCGCCCGGGGGCGACCACCGTCGCCAGCACAGCCCACCTGGCCGCCCTTGCCGGGATCGGGGTGTTCGCCACAGGGGGGCTGGGGGGCGTGCACCGCGAGGCCGCGACCACCTTCGACGAGTCGGCGGACCTGGCCGGCCTCGCGGCGACGCCCATCGTGGTGGTCTGCGCCGGCGTGAAGTCGATCCTCGACGTCGGCGCGACCCTGGAGCGGCTGGAGACCCTGTCCGTCCCGGTGCTCGGCTACGGCACCGACCGGCTGGCGGGCTTCTACCTGGCCGATTCCGGCCACTCTCTGCCCTGGCGGGCCGACACGTCCGACGAGATCGCCGCGATCCACACCGCGCGCCGTCGCCTCGACCTGCCCCAGGCGCTCGTCGTGGCCAACCCGCTACCCGAGGACCTACAGATGGACCCCGGGCTCCACGACCGAGTGCTGGCCGAGGCGCTCGCGGCCGCCGAGGCGGCGGGCGTGGCGGGCAAGGACGTGACCCCGTTCATCCTCGGCCGCTTCCACGAGCGCACCGGGGGCGCGAGCCTGCGGGTCAACGTGGACCTGGTGCTCCGCAACGCGGCCCTCGCAGCCCGGATCGCGGGGGCCCTCGCCTCCGGCTGAGACGACGGCGGGCGGCCCGCCCCTCGTGGTGCTCGGCGACGTGATGACCGACGTCATCACGCGGATGAGTGGGCCCCTGGCTCGGGGCAGCGACACGCCCGCCGCGATCGAGCTCCGCCCCGGTGGCTCAGCGGCCAACACGGCCGCCTGGCTCGGGCACATCGGCGTGCCGGCGGTGATGATCGCCTGCATCGGCGATGACGCGCTCGGGCGCGACGCGGCGCGGGCGCTGGCCGAGCAGGGGGTGACCCCGGCGCTGGCGGTGTCCGGCGCGGCGCCGAGCGGCGCCTGCGTGGTGCTGGTCGACCGGGACGGCGAGCGGACGATGCTGCCGGACGCCGGCGCGAACGCCGCTCTCGCCCCCGAGGACCTGCCGGCCGGCGCCTTCCGGCCCGGAGGGCACCTCCACGTCTCGGGCTATGCGCTCCTTCGGCCCGGCAGCCGGCCGGCTGCCGTCGCGGCGCTGGACGCCGCCCGGGGGGCGGGGATGACCGTCTCGGTGGATCCGGCCTCGGCGGCGCCTCTCGCGGCCCTCGGGGCGGAGGCGTTCCGGGACCTGGTGCGGGGTGTCGGCCTGATGGTCGTGACCCTCGACGAGGCCGAGGTGCTCTGCGGCACGCGAAACCCCGGGCGGGTCGCGGCCGACCTCCTGCGCGACCACGCCGAGGTGGTGGTGAAGCGCGGGACCGCCGGCGCCGAGTGGCACGGCGGCGGCGGACGCTCGGCCCACGCCCCGGCGGCGGCGCCGTCCGCGCCGGTGCTCGACACGACCGGCGCCGGCGACGCCTTCATGGCGGGCCTGCTGGCCGCCCGGCGCGCCGGCGAGCCGCCGGCGCGGGCGCTCGGGCGCGCCTGCGCACTCGCCGCCACGGTGGTGACCCGGGCGGGAGCGCGCCCGGAGCTCTAGCCGTCGGCCCCCAGCATCGAGAACCCCGGCTTGATGACGCGGTTGATGATCTGAAGGCGCTCGTCGAAGGGCAGGAACGCGCTCTTCATCGCGTTGATCGTCGCCCAGCGTACGTCGTTCAGATCCCAGTCGAATGCGTCCGAGAGCTGTGCGAACTCCTTGCTGAGGGTGGTGTCGCTCATGAGCCGGTTGTCCGTGTTGACCGTCACCCGGAAGCGCAGCCGCGTGAGCAGCCCGATCGGGTGGTCGGCGATCGACGGCACGGCGCCGACGTGGACGTTCGACGAGGGGCAGAGCTCGAGCGGTACGCGGCGGTCGCGCACGAAGGCGGCCAGCCGGCCGAGATGGTGGTTCCCGTCGGCGTCGACCGCGATGTCGTCGATGATCCGCACCCCGTGTCCGAGCCGCTCGGCTCCACAGACGTGGAGCGCCTCCGCGATGGAGGGCAGCCCGAACGCCTCGCCGGCGTGGATGGTGATGTGGAAGTTCTCGCGCATGATCTGCGAGAAGGCGTCGAGGTGGCGGGAGGGCGGGAAGCCGGCCTCCGGGCCGGCGATGTCGAAGCCCACGACGCCGGCGTCGCGGTGGCGGAGCGCCAGCTCCGCGATTTGCACGCTGCTCGCCTGCTGACGCATCGCCGAGCAGAGCACGCGGATCGTCAGCTGCGTGTCGGCTGAGCCGCGCGCGAAGCCGGTGATCACCGCCCCGACGACCTCGTCGAGCGTGAGGCCGCGCTCGATGTGGAGCTCGGGCGCGAAGCGGATCTCGGCGTAGACGACGCCGTCGGCGGCCAGGTCCTGGGCGCACTCGGACGCGACCCGCTCGAGCGCGTCGCGGGTCTGCATGACCGCGACGGTGTGGGCGAAGGTCTCGAGGTAGAGGACCAGGTCGTTGCGGTTGGCGCCGCGCGAGATGAGGCCGCGCAGCTCCTGGGGGTCGGTGCTGGGCAGCCCGGCGTAGCCCGACTCGGCCGCGAGGTCCACGATCGTGCGCGGGCGAAGGCCCCCGTCCAGGTGATCGTGCAAGAGCACCTTCGGGGCACGGAGGATGTCGTCCAGTGCGATTGTCATGGGGCAACGCTAGACCACCGGACGGGCGTTCCGAAGGGCGACCTCCGCGGGGGGCCCTAGAATCGCGCGCATGGCGATCGAGGTCATCGGGATCGACGGCGACGACACTCTCTGGCACAGCGAGGGGCACTTCCACGTCACCGAGCAGGCGTTCGTCGAGCTGCTCGCGCCGTGGGTCGACGCAGGGACGGCGTCGGCGGCGCTCCTGGAGTCGGAGCGGCGCAACCTCGCCGTGTTCGGCTACGGGGTGAAGGGGTTCACGCTCTCGATGATCGAGACGGCCCTCACGCTCACGCGGCACCGGATCGACGGCGTCCACATCGAGCGCATCATCTGCCTGGGCAAGGAGCTCCTGACGCACCCGGTCGAGCTCCTCGAGGGCGTCGCCGACACGATCGACGTGCTGGGGCACGATCACCGGCTCGTGCTCATCACCAAGGGCGACCTCTTCCACCAGGAGTCGAAGGTCGCCGCCTCGGGGGTCTCGGAGCTTTTCGAGCGGGTCGAGATCGTGGCGGAGAAGGACACGCCGACCTACGCGAGGGTGGTCGGGGCGATGGGGGCCGAGCCCCCGGACTTCTGCATGATCGGCAACTCGGTGCGGTCGGACATCGCTCCGGTGCTGGAGTTGGGGGGCGCGGGCGTCCACGTGCCGTACCACGTCACCTGGGCACTCGAGCACGCCGAGCTCGAGGAGTCCCATCCCCGGCTCGCTCGGGTCAGCGAGATCCGCGAGGCCCCGGCGGCGATCGCGGGGCTCAAGGGGGAGGGTCCGGGATGAGCATCGACTGGCCGCTCCTGCGCCGCGAGGCCGCCGCGATGACCGAGCGCTCCTACGCCCCCTATTCGGGGGTCCTGGTCGGCGCGTGCGGGGTGACCGAGGACGGCCGCCTCGTGCGCGGATGCAACGTCGAGAACGCGAGCTACGGGGTCACGCTCTGCGCCGAATGCGGTCTGGTCGGCGACCTGGCGGCCACGGGCGGCGGGCGCCTGGTGGCCGTGGCGATCGTGGCCGGCGACGGGGCGCCGCTGGCGCCCTGCGGGCGCTGCCGTCAGCTCCTGTACGAGCACGGCGGCGCGGCCATCGCGGTGGACGGGGGCGAGGCCGCTGAGCCCACGACCCTCGGCGACCTGCTCCCCGGGGCCTTCGGGCCCGGCGACGTCGCGGCGAGGGCGGGCCGGTGAGCATCTCCGCCGTCGAGGTGATCACCGCCAAGCGCGACGGGGCCGGCCTCACCGACGATCAGATCCGCTGGTTCCTCGACGGCTACACCCGTGGCGGGGTCGCAGACGAGCAGGCCTCGGCCCTGCTGATGGCGATCTTCTTCCGCGGCCTCGCGCCGCGCGAGCTGGCCACCTGGACCGACGCCATGATCCGCTCCGGCGAGCGGCTCGATCTCTCCTCCGTCCCGATGCCGACTGTCGACAAGCACTCGACCGGCGGGGTGGGCGACAAGATCTCCCTTCCGCTCTGCCCGCTGGTGGCCGCGTGCGGGGCGGCCGTGCCGCAGCTCTCCGGGCGGGGGCTCGGACACACCGGCGGAACGATCGACAAGCTCGAGGCGATCCCCGGTTTCCGCTCCGACCTCTCGGGCGACGCCTTCGTGCGCCAGCTGGCCGACATCGGCGCGGGCATCTGCGCGGCGGGCGCCGAGCTCGCGCCTGCCGACCGCAAACTCTACGCCCTGCGCGACGTGACCGGCACCGTCGAGTCGATCCCCCTGATCGCGAGCTCGATCATGTCGAAGAAGATCGCGGAGGGCACCGGGGCCTTGGTGCTCGACGTGAAGGTGGGCGTCGGGGCGTTCATGCACGACCGCGGCCGGGCACTGGAGCTGGCGCGCACGATGGTCGGGCTGGGCGAGGCGCACGGCGTGCGAACGGCGGCGCTGCTCACCGACATGGACACGCCGCTGGGGCGCGCGGCGGGGAACGGGCTCGAGGTGGCCGAGGCGGTCGAGGTGCTGCAGGGCGGCGGCCCGGCAGACGTTGTCGAGGTGACGCTGGCCCTCGCGCGCGAGATGCTCGCCCTCGTGGGCATCGACGCCGACCCGGCCGAGGCCCTGGCCGACGGCCGCGCCATGGATCGCTGGCGGATGATGGTGCGCGCTCAGGGGGGCGACCCCGACGCCCCCCTACCGCGAGCGCGGCACGTGGAGGAGGTCCTTGCGTGGGAGGGCGGCACCGTCGCGGCCGTCGACGCCCTCACGGTCGGCAGCACCGCCGTACGGCTGGGCGCGGGCCGGGCCCGCAAGGAGGACATGGTCAGCCCGTCCGCCGGGATCGTCCTCCGGGTCTCACCGGGTGACGCCGTCACCCCGGGGCAGGTGCTCGCGGAGCTCCACGCGGACGACGCGCCCCACATGGAGGCCGGGCTCGCCGCCTTCACGGAGGCGATCCGGCTGGGCGACCCTCCCCCCGGAGGCGCTTCGCGCATCCTCGGGAGGGTCGCCGCACCCTGATGCGGAGCGGTTTCGCTCCGGCCGACGGTTCGGTCCGGACGCCGTACCGCCATCCGGGCCGACCCTGTATAAGGCCGTACGGCCCATCCGGCCGCGTGGACACCCCCGCGCCGGGACGATCCAAGGAGCGGTGATGGAATTTCGACGCTGGAAGGCTCTGGCAAGCGCGGTCGCGTTGACCGCGACACTCGGCCTGGTCGCGGCAGGCTGTGGCGACGACGACTCGGCTGCCGGGGGCAGCTCGGCCCCCGCATCTGATCTCAAGGCCGGCCTGGTCAGCGACGTCGGCAAGTTCAACGACCGCTCGTTCAACCAGTCCGCCCTCGAGGGGCTCCAGCGAGCCGAGACCGAGCTGGGCGTCCAGGGTCGTCCGATCGAGTCCACGGCCGCCGGCGACTACATCGCCAACCTGACCACCCTCGCGCGCGCCGACTACGACCTCACGGTCGGCGTCGGCTTCCTGATGGCGGACGCCATCTCCACGGTCGCCAAGAAGTTCCCCGAGAGCAACTTCGCGATCGTGGACTTCCCGAACGCCGCGCTCAAGGGCACGCCCGCCAACGTGCGCGGGCTGAACTTCGCCACCAACGAGAACAGCTACCTGATCGGCTACATGGCGTCGAAGATGGCCGAGGCAGAGGGTGGCACACCGGTCATCAGCGCCGTCGGCGGCCTGAAGATCCCGACCGTCGACATCTTCATCGCCGGCTACAGGGCGGGCGCGCTGGCGGCCAACCCGAAGACGAAGGTTCTCATCGACTACTCGCAGGACTTCGTCCAGCAGTCGAAGTGCAAGGAGAAGGCCCTCGACCAGATCTCCAAGGGCTCGAAGGTCGTCTTCCAGGTCGCCGGCGGCTGCGGCCTCGGCGCGCTCTCGGCCGCGGCCGACGAGGGCGTCTGGGGCGTCGGCGTCGACCGCGATCAGTCGGACCTCGGCGACCACATCCTGACCAGCGCCGTGAAGCGCGTGGACACCTCGGTGTACGAGAGCATCAAGGCCGTGCAGGACGGTACCTTCACGGGTGGCGACGACGCGAACTTCGGCCTGGCGAACGACGGCGTCGCGCTCGGCACGACCAGCCCGGAGGTCCCGCAGTCGCTGCTCGACGAGGTCGACTCGCTCAAGCAGCAGATCATCGACGGCACGGTCACGGTCCCCGCCGAGCTCTAGGGCACACGCAGGACGGTCCGGTCGTGACCACGGCCGCCACCGACGGACCAGTTCCCCCGGCGCCCAAGGCGCCGGGGGAACTGGTTCTGGACCTGAAGGGCATCACCAAGCGCTACCCCGGCGTGGTCGCCTCAGACGGTGTCTCGTTCGACCTGCGGCACGGGGAGGTCCACGCGCTGCTGGGCGAGAACGGCGCCGGCAAATCGACGCTGATGAACGTCCTCTACGGGCTGACGACGCCCGACGAGGGGGAGATCCGCGTCAAGGGGCGGATGGTCCAGATCCACTCGCCGAGCGACGCGATCGCCCTCGGCGTCGGCATGGTGCACCAGCACTTCATGCTCATCCCGGTGATGACCGTGGCCGAGAACATCGTCCTGGCGGTCGAGCCCACGCAGAGGCTCCTCTTCGACCGGGCGGAGGCGTCAGCCCGGGTCACGGCGATCTCCGACCGCTACGGCCTGACGGTCGATCCGGACGCGCTGGTGCAGGACGTCACCGTCGGCATGCAGCAGCGTGTCGAGATCCTGAAGGCCCTCTACCGCGGCGCCGACATCCTGATCCTCGATGAGCCGACCGCCGTCCTCACTCCGCAGGAGGCGGCGGAACTGGAGGAGATCCTGCGCAGCCTCACATCGCAGGGAACCTCGGTGATCTTCATCACGCACAAGCTGAACGAGGTCCTCGAGATCGCGGACCGCGTCACCGTGTTGCGGCGCGGCAGGCACATCGCCACGCAGCCCACCGCGGGGGCGACCGAGGCGAGCCTGGCGACGCTGATGGTCGGCCGTGAGGTCGTGTTCCGGATCGACAAGGCCCCCGCGAAGCCCGGCCGGCCACGATTGGAGGTCGAGGACCTCGTGGTCCACGACGACAGGGGCCTGGAGGCTGTTCGCGGCCTCTCGCTCCAGGTCGGTGCGGGCGAGATCGTCGGCGTCGCCGGCGTGGACGGCAACGGCCAGGCGGAGCTGATCGACGCCATCACCGGCCTGCGCCGGCCGACCTCGGGGAGGATCAGCGCCGACGGACGCGAAATCACCGGCGCGACGCCGCGTGCGGTGCTCGACGCGGGCGTGGGCCACATCCCGACCGACCGCCAGCACCGCGGCCTGGTGATGGACTTCAGCCTCGCCGAGAACATCGCCCTGCACGACTTCGACAAGCCCCCCTCCGCCCGTCACGGCTGGATGTACCCGCGCCGCGTCGAGGCAGCGGCGGCCCCGGTGCTGGAGGAGTTCGACGTTCGCGGCGGCGGGCCCAAGACGCGGGCGAGCTCGCTGTCGGGGGGCAACCAGCAGAAGGTGATCATCGCCCGCGAGGTCTCCCGCGACCCCGCGGTGCTGGTCGCGTCCCAGCCGACCCGCGGCATCGACGTTGGTGCGATCGAGTACGTCCATCGACGCCTGTTGGCCGAGCGCGACGAGGGCCGCGCGATCCTGCTGGTGTCCCTCGAGCTCGAGGAGGTGCTCTCCCTGTCGGATCGGATCCTCGTGATCTACGAGGGCCGGATCGTGGCGGAGTTCCCTCCCGGGGTGGGACGGGAGGAGCTCGGCGCGGCGATGCTCGGGATCGGGGCCGGGCCGTGAGCACCGCCGCACCGCCCTCGCCGCCGAGCACCGGACCACCCCCGGCCGGGCCGGGTCCGCCACCCGGGCGTGGCGGGTTCTGGGAGCTGATGGCGCCGAAGGCGGGCGGCTTCTACACGTCGCTCGCGACGACGGTCTTCGCCTTCCTGATCGGCGGGGTGGTCGTGGCGGCGACCGGCCACAACCCGCTGAGCACCTACAAGGGCATCTTCAACGGAACCGGGCTCAACTGGTTCTTCCCCTGGGTCAGCGGCGCCGAGCGCGACAACGCCGCCTTCAATCTGCAGCAGACGCTGATCCTGACGACGACGCTGATCTTCGTGTCGCTCGCGGTCGCCTTCGCCTTCCGCTGCGGCCTGTTCAACATCGGCGGCTTCGGCCAGTGGACCGTCGGCGCGGTCGTCTCGGTGTGGGTCGGCTCGTCCTTCGCCGGCCTGTTCGGCCCCGCCCACATCGTTCTCGCGATCGTGCTCGCTGCCCTCGCGGGCGCGGTCTGGGCCGGAATCGCGGGCATCCTGAAGGCCACAGTCGGCGCCCACGAGGTGATCAGCACGATCATGCTCAACTGGATCGCCTACTGGATCGGCTCGTATCTATTCGGGCTCGGCGGCCCTCTGCAGAACGACACCAACGAGGCGGTGCCGATCTCCAACGACGTGGTCGACAGCGTCAAGCTGCCGGTGATCTGGGGCGACGCCGAGCTGCAGGGCCTGCACATGGGCATCACGCTCGCCATCTTCGCCCTGGTCGCCTACTGGCTGATCCTCTCGCGCACCACCCTCGGCTTCCGTGTCCGGGCGGTCGGCCGCAACCCCGAGGCCGCCCGCTACGGCGGGATCAGCGTGGGGCGCAGCTACTTCCTGGCGATGGCCATCGCGGGCTCCTTCGCCGGCCTGGGCGGAGCCATGGACATGCTCGGCTGGCAGTTCCGGCTCGGTCAGCTCGACATCCAGACGACCGTCATACCCTTCACCGGCATCGCGGTGGCGATGCTCGGGCGCAACACGGCGGTCGGCGTGTTCTTCGCCTCGCTGCTCTTCGGCGCCCTCCTCTACGGCACCTCCACCCGCAGCCTCGACCCGGACGTGTTCGCGCCGCAGCTCGCCGGCAACCTCGCCATCATGATCCAGGCGCTCGTGCTCCTGTTCATCGGCGCGGACGTCCTGATCCTCTACCTCTGGAGGCGCCGTGGCCTGCCGCGCTTCCGCATCCCGAGGTTCTCGCGCCGGGTCGCGTCGGCGCCGGCACCGCTCGCGGTGGGCGCGCCGGTGGTCCAGGGCGCCGTCGCGCGGCCGCCACAGCCGCCCGCGCTCGATCGGGTGCAGGCCTGGGCCAGGGCGCGCGCGCCCGGCCGCGACCGGGCCGTCGCCCTCGCCGCGCTCGCGCTCGGGATCGTCGCGCTCCTGGTCGCCATCCCGCCGTTCCTGGTCCGCCAGCCCGCCGTCCCGCTAGCGATCGCCGTCGCCGCGGCCGCCCTGGCGACCTACGCGGTGCTGCACGGGGAACCACGCCTCGGCTACATCGGCCTGGGGGTCGCGGTCGTCTTCGGCGCGCTCGGCGCGATGGCGACCGAGTCGAGCGTGTCCAACCTGGAGTCGGTGGTCGTCTGGTCGGCCCTCACGGCCTCGATGCTGCGCTTCGCCACGCCACTGATCTTCGCGGCCATCGGCGGCATGTTCTCGGAGCGCAGCGGCGTCGTGAACATCGGCCTCGAGGGCATGCTCCTGATCGGAGCCTTCTTCGGCGTCCTCGGCGCGGACAAGTTCGGCTCCTGGGTCGCGGGCGTGGTCCTTGCCGCGGTCGCGGGCGGGGCGCTGGCGGCGATCCACGCGGTGCTCTCGATCCAGCTGCGCGCCGACCAGATCCTCAGCGGCACGGCGGTCTGGTTCCTCGCCACCGGCCTGACGGGCTACCTGTTCATCGACATCTACGGGCCCGAGGGGACCCCCGGCGGGATCCCGGCGATCCCGGACGTCGAGCTCGGCTTCCTCCAGGGCGTGCCCTACTTCGGCGAGGCCTTCGGGAGCCTGAACCTGATGATCTGGGTGGGGCTCGCGCTGGTGCCCGTGTCCTACTACGTCATTTTCCGGACGCCCTTCGGCCTGCGCCTGCGCTCGTGCGGCGAGCATCCGGGGGCGGCCGAGACGGTGGGCCTGTCGGTCTACAGGATCCGCTACACCGCCGTGACCCTGTCGGGCGTCCTGGCCGGGCTCGGCGGCGCGTTCCTGTCGATTGGCTTCGTCAACTCCTTCAGCGAGCGTATGACCGCGGGCATCGGCTTCATCGCCCTGGCGGCGCTTATCTTCGGCAACTGGAGGCCGAGGGGGTTGTTCCTCGCCTGCCTGCTCTTCGGGTCGTCCAGCGCGATCGCGCAGAGGCTCCCGGTCTACTCGGACTCGCTGGCGATCCTGTTCGAGGCGCTTCCCTACGTCCTCACCCTGGTCGCCGTCGCCGGCATCGTGGGGCGGCCCAAGCCTCCTGCGGCGGTGGGGATCCCCTACGTGCGCAGTTAGTTGACCGGGCTCCGGCGGCTCACGAGCCCCGGTAGGTCGTGTACGACCAGGGGGAGACGAGCAACGGCACGTGGTGGCGTTCTCCCGCGCCGATAACCGTGAAGCGCACCGGGACCTCATCGAGGAACCCCCGGCCGCCGAAGTGGGCGCCGACGCTGAAGGTCAGCTCGTAGACGCCGGGGACGAAGGCGGCTCCCTCGAGCAGCGGGGCGTCGGTGCGACCATCGGCGTTCGTCACGGCCTCCGCGACCAGCTCGCCGTCGCGGCGTAGCGCGATCGGGATCCCCGCCGCCGGCCGGCCGGCGGCCGTGTCGAGGACGTGGGTGGTGAGGCGGCCGCTCACCGGCCCATCGTCAGCGTGATCGTGCCCTGGGCGTTGAAGGGGTCGGTGTAGACGCGCTCCACCACGGGGTCGCGCGTCATGTTGCGCGCGTCGAACGAGACCTGGGCGAGCCCGGGGAAGCGCTCCAGCACGCGCCCGCCCATCGCGTGGACCAGGTGCTGGATCGATTCGCTGACGAACTCCTCGAACACCGTCGCACACACGTCGCGCACCTGCTCGCCCGCGACGTAACGCGCGGGGTCGGCGCCCAGGGCGTCGTCGTGCTCCGCGTAGCGCCAGCCCACGTCGAGGCCGATGTAGAGCGGCCGATCGCGGCGCTCGGGCAGCGTCGTGTACTCATCGCGCACGAAGGCGGTGAAGGCGCTGCCCGTGAGCTTGAGCAACTCCATCCCCGTGCGGCCCGCGCCGAGAGACGCGATCGAGACGCCGCCGCCGGTGCGCTCGAGGCGCATCTGCGCGACCGAGCGGTCGGCGGGCGTGCGTGCGTGCAGCGTCCCGCCGGCTCCGGCGGGATCGAACCGGATCTCCTCGCCCTCCACGCGCAACGCCTCCATCTGCGGGTAGTCGCGCAGCAGGTGGCCGCCAAGGTGGTGCAGGAGACTCTCGAGCGTGGCGCCCGCCCACGACCCGCTCTCGCGCAGGACGAGGTTCTTCATGCTGTCGGTGGCGACGACCATCGAGTTGTCGCCCTCGGTGTACGAGGGCAGGAAGTTGTCCCCGAACACCTCGACCGTCACGAGGGCCGCGACGAGCGCGTTGGAACGCCCGAGGAAGCCCGACTCGGCGACCGCCGTGAGACCCGCGAGCGGGGCTGCGCCGTGGCGGTAGACGGGAACCGCGGCCTTTCCGTACGTGATCGCGTACCGGGTCATCCGCAACGCTCCGGTTCGGTTTGCTCGTCTCGGGGGCCCGAGGATCGTATCCTCCCGTTCTTGGAGGCCACGCTTCAGCCCCGGGACCTCGCCGACGCGCTCGCCGCGCGCGCGGCTCATCCCGAGGCGCTGCCCCTGGCCGGCGGAACCGATCTGATGGTCGAGATCAACTTCGACCGCCGCCGCCCCGAGCGGATCCTCGATCTCACACGGGTTGACGAGCTCGAGGCCTGGGCCCGCGACGGCGACGACCTCGTGATCGGTGCCGGGGTCACCCACTCGCGGCTCGTGAGGGAGCTCCCGCGTCGCGCCCCGGGCCTGGCCATCGCCGCGCGCACCTGCGGATCGCCCCAGATCCGTAATCGCGGGACCCTCGGCGGCAACATCGCGACCTCCTCGCCCGCGGGCGACGCCCTCCCGCCCCTGGTCGCGGCCGGCGCGAGCGTGGAGATGGCATCGGCGACGGGCAGTCGCTCCGTGCCTCTCCGGGATTTCTGCCTGGGCCCCAAGCGGAACGTCCTCGCCTCCGACGAGCTGATCACCGCCGTCCGCGTGCCCGTCGCCCGGGGTCCACAGCAGTTCGCGAAGGTGGGCCCGCGCAACGCGATGGTCATCGCGGTGTGCTCGCTTGCCCTCCAGCTCGATCCGGTGGCGCGCACGGCGGGCGCCGCGATCGGGTCGTCCGCACCCACTGTGATCCGCGCCCCCGAAGCCGAGCGCTTCCTGGAGGGGGCGCTCGACGAGGAGGGCGCCTGGGAGCGCCGGGGCCCTCTGCCGGCGGCGCTGGTCGCGCGCTTCGGCGAGCTGGTCGCCGGCGCCGCCCGGCCGATCGACGACCTCCGCGGCAGCGCCGCATACCGCCGCCACGCCCTCGGGGTTCTCGGGCGCCGCACGCTGTCCTGGTGCTGGGACGAGTACCGCACGTGAAGCTGATCCTCACAGTGAACGGCGAGCGCCACGAGGTGGAGTCCATCTGGGAGGGCGAGAGCCTGATGCACGTGGTGCGCGAGCGCCTGGGGTTGGCCGGGGCGAAGAACGCGTGCGAGCAGGGCGAGTGCGGATCGTGCTCGGTGATGCTCGACGACGTGCTGGTCTGCAGCTGCCTGGTGCTGGCCCGCCAGGCGCAGGACCGCGAGGTGGTGACCGTCGAGGGCCTCGCGCCGCCCGACGACGTCGGCCTCGTCCAGCAGGTCTTCATCGAGACCGGGGCCGTGCAGTGCGGCTTCTGCACCCCCGGCTTCATCATGGCCACAGAGGAGCTGCTGCGGCGCTCCCCGGCCCCCGACGACGCCGAGATCCGCGAGGCGCTCGCCGGCAACCTCTGTCGCTGCACGGGTTACGAGAAGATCCTCGATGCCGTACGCCTGGCCTCGGCGCGCCTGGGGGTGCTCGAGTGACCGGCGCCACGCTGATCGAGGGCTGCGCGGTCGCGACGGTCGACGCGGCCGGCACCGAGCACGCGCAGGGGTGGATCCTCGTGGAGGGACGCGCGATCAGCGCGCTGGGCGGAGGAGCGCCTCCGCCGCTCCCCGAGGGTGCGCGCCGGATCGATGCGCGCGGCTGCCTGGCGACCCCCGGCCTGGTCAACTGCCATCACCACCTCTACCAGTGGGCGACGCGCGGGCTCGCGCAGGACGAGGACCTCTTCGGCTGGCTCACCGCGCTCTATCCGATCTGGGCGGGCATCGACGAGGAGATCACGCACCACGCGGCACGGGGCGGTCTCGCCGCGCTCGCTCTGTCGGGGTGCGCGACGACGACCGACCACCACTACCTCTTCCCGCGGGGGGGCGGGGACCTCCTGGAGGCGGAGATCCGCGCGGCGCAGGGGCTCGGGCTCCGGTTCCACCCGTGCCGCGGCTCGATGGACCTCGGCCGGGCCGCGGGCGGGCTGCCGCCGGACGAGGTGGTGGAGGACCGCGACGCGATCCTGGCCGGGACGGACGCGGCGATCGACCGCTGGCACGACCCGGCCCCGGGGTCGATGCTGCGGGTCGCCGTAGCGCCCTGCTCGCCCTTCTCGGTCACGGGCGACCTGATGCGCGAGGCGGCCGACCTGGCGCGCCGGCGGGGCGTGCGGCTGCACACCCACCTCGCCGAGACGGCCGACGAGGAGGCCTTCTGCATCGAGCGCTTCGGGGTGCGCCCGGTCGAGTACATCGGCGACCTCGGCTGGCTCGGCCCGGACGTCTGGCTCGCTCATTGCGTGCATCTGTCTCCCGACGAGATCGAGCGCTTCGCGGCGACCGGTACATCGGTCGCCCACTGCCCCTCGTCCAACGGGCGCCTCGGGTCGGGCATCGCGCCGGCCGCCGACCTGGTGGCGGCCGGGGTCGCCGTCGGGCTCGGCGTGGACGGCGCTGCGTCGAACGAATCGGGCGAGCTCGCCGTGGAGCTGCGCGAGGCGCTGCTGCTGGCCCGCCTGCGCGGGGGGCCGCGGGCGATGACCGTCCGCACCGCCCTCACCCTCGGCACCATCCACGGCGCGCGCTGCCTGGGGCGCGCGGACGAGATCGGCTCCCTGGAGGCGGGCAAGCTCGCCGACATCGCCCTCTGGCGGCTCGACGGTGCCGGCCACGCCGGCATCGCCGATCCGGTCGCTGCACTGGTGCTCGGGCCGCCCCGGCAGGTGCACCGCCTGATGGTCGATGGCGCGTGGGTCGTCGAGGACGGCGAGCTCGTGACGGGCGATCTCGGCGAGATCGCACGGGACGCCGCCGCGGCCGGCGCCCGGCTGGTCGCATGAGGCGCGCGGGCACAGGTCCCGGCGCGACGCGCACGCTGCCTCTCGGGCGCATCGGTGAGAGGGTCCTGCGCAGCGACGGGCGGCCCAAGGTGCGCGGCGAGTTCGCCTACGCCTCCGACCTCGGGGCCGACCGGATGCTCTGGGGCGCGACGCTGCGCAGCCCCCACCCGAGCGCGCTGATCCGCGGCATCGACATCACCGAGGCGCTCATGCTCCCGGGCGTCCACGCGGTGCTCCTGCACTCCGATGTTCCGGGCAAGGCGACGTACGGAATGGAGATATCGGACCAGCCGGTGCTCGCCATCGACCGCGTGCGCTACCAGGGCGAGCCGGTCGCGATCGTCGCCGCCGACCATCCCGAGACCGCCCGGCGCGCCGTCGAGCGGATCGCGGTCGACTACGCGCCCCAGGCGGCGCTCACCGACCCGGAGGCGGCCGTCCTCCCGGACGCGCCCGGGCTGCACCCCGGCGGGAACCTCCTGCGGCGGGTGCGCATCCTGCACGGCGACCCCGGTGCGAGCGCCGAGGTGGTCGTGCGCGGCGAGTACGTCGTGGGCATGCAGGACCAGGCCTTCCTGGGGCCGGAGGCCGCGCTGGCGGTGCCGGCCGAGGACGGCGGCATCGACCTGCACATCGCCACCCAGTGGCTGCACGTTGACCAGGGTCAGGTCGCCGCCTGCCTCGGCCTCCCGCCGGCGCTCACGCGCCTGCACCTCGCGGGCGTCGGAGGGGCCTTCGGCGGGCGCGAGGACCTCTCGATGCAGGTGCATGTGGCGATGCTCGCGCTGCACACCGAACGTCCGGTGAAGATGGTCTACGACCGCGAGGAGTCGTTCTTCGGACACGTCCACCGGCACCCCGCGCGGATGGAGTACGAGCACGGGGCCGACCGCGACGGCCGCCTGGTCTACGTCCGGGCGAGGATCGTGCTCGACGGCGGGGCCTACGCGTCCAGCAGCACCGCCGTGGTGGCCAACGCGGCCACCTTCGCCTGCGGGCCGTACAACGTGCCGAACGCGACGATCGAGGCCGCCGTGGTCTACACCAACAACCCCCCTTGCGGGGCGATGCGCGGCTTCGGGGCGGTGCAGGTGGCGTTCGCACACGAGTCGCAGATGGATCGGCTCGCCGCGGAGCTCGCACTCGACCCGTTCGAGATCCGGATCCGAAACGCCCTCGAGACCGGGATGCGCCTGCCCACCGGGCAGACCGTTGACGGTCCCGCCCCGGTCCGCGAGCTGCTGCGCGAGCTGCGGGGCATGCCGCTGCCGCCCGACATCGCCCCGACCGACCCACGCGACCTCCCCGGGGGCTTCTCCAACAGCACCCACGGCGAGGGCATCCGACGGGGTGTCGGAGTGGCGGTGGGCTTCAAGAACATCGCCTTCGCGGAAGGCTTCGACGACTACTCCACGGCCCGTGTGCGGATCTCGGACGAGGACGACGGCCCCCGGGTCGAGATCCACACCGCCGCCGCGGAGGTGGGGCAGGGGCTGGAGACCGTGCTCGCCCAGATCGCACGCACGGAGCTCGCCATCGAGCGCGTCGAGGTCCTGCCGGCCGACACCGGGGTTGCCTCGGCCGGGAGCACGTCCGCATCGCGCCAGACGTGGATGACGGGCGGCGCGGTGCAGCTCGCCTGCACGCGCCTGCGCGAGCGCCTCCACGAGCTGGGCGACGGACCGATCGAGGAGACGGCCGTCTACCGTCACCGGCCCACCCAGGCGCTCGACCCCGAGACCGGGCAGGGCGATTCGCTGGTGGCCCTGGCCTTCGCGGCCCATCGGGCGGTATGCGACGTGGACGGCGACCTCGGCCTGGTGCGAGCCGTCGAGATCGCCACCACGCAGGACGTCGGGCGCGCCATGAACCCGCTCGCCCTGGAGGGCCAGATCCAGGGCGGCATCGCCCAGGGGCTCGGGCTCGCACTGATGGAGGAGATCCAGATGGAGGACGGACGCGTGCGCAACGCCTCCTTCACCGACTACCTGATGCCCACGGTCCTCGACATGCCGCAGGTGCGGATGCGCATCAGCGAGACGCCGCACCCGCACGCCCCCTACGGCCTGACCGGGGTGGGGGAGATGCCCACGATCGCGTCGACCCCGGCCCTGGTCGCGGCCGTGCGCAACGCCACCGGGCGCGCGCTGACGCGCGTGCCGCTGCGGCCCTCCGACATCGCCGGCGTGTGAGCGGCGACCCGGCGCGCGAGGAGTTCGTGCGGCGCTTCGGTCTCGTGGCCGAGGGCTCGCCGTGGGTGGCCGCGGCCGCCTGGGAGCGGCGACCCTTCGCCGATCGGGAGGCGATGGCCGAGGCGTTCGCCGCCGTGATCCGCGAGGCGCCCCCCGAGCGCCGGCTCGCGCTGATCCGGGCGCACCCCGACCTGGCGGGCCGCGCCGCGCGGGCGGGGGAGCTGACCCCCCAGTCGACCGGGGAGCAGGCCTCCGCCGGACTCGACCGGCTCACGCCCCGCGACCTCGAGCGCGTCACCGCCCTCAACGCCTCCTACCGCGCACGGTTCGGGTTCCCGTTCGTCATCTGCGTCCGGGGCCGCACCGTGGCCGAGATCCTCGAGGCCGGCGAGCTCCGGCTGGGCGCCGGGCCCGAGGCGGAGAGCGCGAAGGCGATCGAGGAGATCGCCGCGATCATCGCTCTGCGGCTCGCCGACGTGCCGTGAGCCACGACCTCGTGATCCGCGGCGACGCCTGGGACGTGGCCGTCCGGGACGGGCTCGTGGCCGAGGTCGGTCCCGACCTGCCCGGCGGGCGTACGGAGATCGACGCTCGCGGCCACCTGGTGATGCCCGGCGCCGTCGACCCCCACGTCCACCTCAACGATCCGGGCCGCGCCGACTGGGAGGGCTTCGACACGGGCACCGCCGCGCTGGCCGGCGGGGGCGTGACCTGCGCGGTCGACATGCCGCTCAACGCCCTCCCGCCGACGCTCGACGCCCCTTCGTTCGACGCCAAGGTCGCCGCCGCGGCCGGACGCGCCCGGATCGACTTCGCACTCTGGGGCGGTCTGGTGCCGGGTGACCTCAGCCGGCTCGACGCGCTCGCCGAGCGGGGAGTGGTCGGGTTCAAGGCCTTCATGTGCCCGAGCGGCGTCGATGAGTTCGCCTCGGTCGGGCCGGACGTCCTCGGCCGCGGGATGGAGCGGGCCGCGGCTCTCGGCCTGCCGGTCGCCGTGCACGCGGAGGATCCGTCGGTGACGGAGCCCCTGGCCACCCGCGCAGTGGCCCAGGGCCGCACGACGATGCGCGACTGGCGCCTCAGTCGGCCCGTGCGCGCGGAGACCGCCGCCGTCGCCACGGCCCTCAGCCTCGCGGCCGAGACCGGCTGTGCGCTGCACGTCGTCCACGTCTCCGGAGCCGAGGCCGCGCAACTGATCGCCGACGCCCGTGGGCGGGGGGTCAACGTCACCTGCGAGACCTGTCCCCACTACCTCGTGCTCGACTCCGACGACGCCGACCGCATCGGAGCGCCGGCCAAGTGCGCCCCCCCGCTACGATCGGCCGCCGAGAGGGAGGCGCTCTGGGGCGCGGTCGCGGGCGGACTGGTCGATATCGTGGCCTCCGACCACTCTCCCGGTCCCTCCGGGATGAAGAAGGGACACGACATGTTCGCGGTGTGGGGCGGCATCTCGGGGGCGCAGACGACGGTGCCCCTCACCCTCACCCACGGGCGGCGCCGCGGCATCGCGACGGCGCGCCTCGTGGAGCTCCTGTCCACGCGTGCGGCGGGAAGGCTCCGGCTGCCCGGCAAGGGGCGGCTCGAACCCGGCGCAGACGCCGACATCGCCATCGTGGAACTCGAGCGGGAGCGGCGCCTGATGGCGGACGACCTCCTCTACCGCCACCGCCATTCACCCTTCGTCGGCCAGGCCCTCCGCGCCCGCGTGGTGCGGACGATCCTCCGTGGCGTGACGGTGTTCGGCGAGGGCTCTGCCGACGCGCCGCCCTCAGGCCGCCTGGTCGTGCCCGTCCGATGAGCGGGCCGCACGCACGCACGACGGTCCGCCGCGACCACGCGGTGATCGCGCCCGAGACGCAGGTGTCGGGGCCCGTCCCCGGATGGAGCGGCACGGAGCACGTGCGGCTGATCGCGCCGGCGATGGGCGCCCGCTTCGCGATGGCGCTGGTCCGGATGGAGGCAGGAGGCGCAGCCGGACCGGCGCCCGCCGGATACGGCCGCTTCGTCCACGTGCTCGAGGGATCGCTCCTGCTCGAGGTCGAGGGTGGCCGTCACGCCCTGGGCGCCGGCGGCTACGCCTACGTCCCGCCGGACGCCCCCCACGCGCTCTCCGCCGCCGGCCCCGCGCGCGCGCTCCTCCTCGAGAAGCCGTACGTCGCGCTGGCCGGCGCCCCGAGCGGGCGTCTCGTGGTGGGCGATGTGGCGGACCGGCCCGCTGAGCCGATGCTCGGCGACCCCGCCGTGCTCGTGCGCCGGCTCCTTCCCGAGGAGCCCGCCCTCGACCTCGCGGTCAACCTGATGGCCTTCGCGCCCGGCGCCGCCCTGCCGTTCGTCGAGACGCATGTCATGGAACACGGCCTCCTGGTGCTGGAGGGCACGCTCGTGTACCGGCTGGCCGACTCCTGGTACCCGGTGGCCGCGGGCGACGCCATCTGGATTGGCCCCTTCTGCCCGCAGTGGTGCTGCGCCCATGGCCCCGGCCGCGCGGAGTACCTCATCTACAAGGACTGGAACCGGGACGTGGCGCCCTGAGCCCGGCCATCGACCCGGCCCGCCTGATCGAGGAGATCGAAGAGCTGGCCGGCTTCTCTGACACGCCGTATCCGTCGGTGACGCGGGTGCTCTTCACCGACGCCGACCTGAGGGCCCGCGAGTGGTTGGCGCAGAGGATGCGGGCCGCCGGCCTCGCCGTGCGGACCGACGCGGTCGGCAACATCTTCGGGCGCTGGGAGGGCGAGGACCCGGCGGCGGCGCCCGTCGCGACGGGGTCCCACTGCGACGCGATCCCCGACGCGGGCCGCTTCGACGGGGTGATCGGCGTGCTCGGCGGGCTCGAGGCGATCCGCGCCCTGCGCGCGGCGGGCGTCCGCCCGCGCCGCTCGATCGAGCTGATCATGTTCACCGCGGAGGAGCCGACCCGGTTCGCCTTCGGGTGCCTCGGCAGCCGGGTCCTCGCCGGGGTGGTGAGCGCCGAGCGCCTGAAGCGGCTGCGCGACGCCGACGGCCTCACGCTCGACCAGGCCCGGGCGGCGGCCGGTGTCTCGGGCTCGATCGCGGAGGCGCGCCTGCCCGAGGGGGCCTACGCCGCCTTCGTCGAGCTGCACATCGAGCAGGGCCCGGAGTTGGAGCGCACCGGCGTGCCGATCGGAGTGGTCACAGCCATAGCGGCCCCGGCGACGCTACGCGTCGAGCTCTCCGGCGCCGGGGGGCACGCCGGCGCTGTGCTGATGTCCGAGCGGCACGACCCGCTCGTGGCCGCTGCCGAGGTCGTCCAGGCCGTTGACCGGCTCGCGCGCGCGAGCGACTCGCCGGACACGGTGGGCACCGTGGGCCTGCTCACGCTCGAGCCCGGGGCCGTGAACAGCATCCCCCGGCGGGTGCGCATGGACATCGACATCCGCGATGTCGATCGTGACCGCCGCGACGCAGTGCTGGCGGCGGTGCGCGAAACCGCCCGAGCCGCGGCGGCCTTCCGCGGCGTCGCGCACGAGGACGAGATCCTCAACGCCGACGGACCCGCGGCCTCAGATCCACGGGTGCTCGCGGCCGTCGAGGAGGCGTGCGAGGAGGCCGGCCTGCACTTCACCCGCATGGTCAGCCGGGCCTATCACGACGCCGTCTTCATGGCGCGCATCTGCCCGACGGCCATGATCTTCGTGCCGTC
>CAWGMB010000012.1:0-6073 GCA_963823515.1 uncultured Thermoleophilia bacterium | reverse complement strand
GACATGGGGCGATGGTACCCCGCCGGACCCGGTTCGCCGCCCAGAGGCCGCTGACGGTGGGGCGCCGCGGACCCGCGCGAGTCCCGGCGCGATCGGGAGTGTCCCGCCTGCGCCCCGCCGCTTGGAGGTAGTGGCCGCGCCCGAGCCACCGCCGACCTTCTGGCGCAGGAGCATCGCCCGGCGTTAGGGTGCGTTTTCCGCAGAGCCGCTTCGAAAGGGGGCTGACATGGCGAAGCCGTTCTCGGGCGCCATCAACATCGACATCAAGGACTCGGTGCCGGACTGGACGCCGTACGCGCAGCCCCTCGCGCCGGACGGGGCTCCGAGCATCCTGTACGTCGTGCTCGACGACGTCGGCTTCTCGGCGATGGCGCCGTACGGCGGCCTGATCGAGACGCCGAACATCGAGCGGATCGCGGAGCGGGGGCTCACCTACCGCAACTTCCACACGACGGCGCTCTGCTCGCCGACGCGCTCGTGCCTGCTCACGGGGCGCAACCACACGACGAACGGCATGGGCTGCATCACCGAGGCCGCGTCCGGATTTCCGAACGCCAACGGGCACGTCCCGTTCGAGTGCGCGAACCTCGCGGAGATCCTCGGCGAGCGCGGCTGGAACACCTACATGGTGGGCAAGTGGCACCTCACCGCAGAGGACGAGATGAACCTCGCATCCTCGAAGCGCCAGTGGCCTCTCGGCCGCGGCTTCGAGCGTTACTACGGTTTCCTCGGTGGCGAGACCAACCAGTGGTATCCGGACCTGGTCCACGACAACCATCCGGTCGAGCAGCCCGCGCAGCCGGAGGACGGCTACCACCTGACGGTCGACCTCACGGACAAGGCGATCGAGTTCGTCCGCGACGCCAAGGCGATCGCTCCGGACAAGCCGTTCTTCCTCTACTACTGCCCCGGCGCCGCACATGCCCCCCACCACGCCCCCAAGGAGTGGATCGACAAGTACGCGGGCGTGTTCGACATGGGCTACGAGGCGTACCGGGAGGGTGTCTTCGCGCGCCAGAAGGAGCTCGGGATCATCGCCGACGGCGCGGAGCTGTCGCCGATCGACCCCTACCTGGGCACGACCAGCCACGACGGCAAGCCCTGGGCGGCGAACGACGTCGTGCGGCCGTGGGACTCGCTCACCGACGACGAGAAGCGGCTCTTCTCGCGCATGGCCGAGGTCTACGCCGGCTTCCTCAGCCACGCCGACCACGAGCTCGGCCGGCTGCTCGACTACCTCGAGGAGTCGGAGCAGCTCGACAACACGATCGTCGTGCTCGTCTCCGACAACGGCGCCTCGGGCGAGGGCGGCCCGAACGGCTCGGTGAACGAGAACAAGTTCTTCAACGGCGTCCCGGACACGATCGAGGACAACCTCGCGCTGCTCGACGAGCTCGGCGGCACGAAGACCTACAACCACTACCCGACCGGCTGGGCATGGGCCTTCAACACGCCCTTCAAGCTCTGGAAGCGGTACGCGAACTTCGAGGGCGGCACGGCCGACCCGCTGCTCGTGTCCTGGCCCGCCGGGATCGCGAAGACGGGTGAGATCCGCCCTCAGTACAACCACGCGATCGACATCGTGCCGACGCTCCTCGAATGCCTCGGGCTGGAGATGCCGGAGGTGGTGAAGGGCCACACCCAGCACCCGATCGAGGGCGTGAGCTTCGCCTCCACCTTCGACGCCGCCGACGCACCCGAGACCAAGGAGACGCAGTTCTACTCGATGCTCGGCACGCGGGCGATCTGGCACAGGGGCTGGAAGGCGGCGACCGCGGTGCCCGCCGCGCCCGAATCCTGGGGCGATTTCCACCGCCAGCGCTGGGAGCTGTACAACACCGACGCGGATCCGAGCGAGTGCCACGACCTGGCCGCCGAGCACCCGGAGAAGCTCCAGGAGCTGATCGCGATGTGGTGGGTCGACGCCGGTCGCTACGAGGCGTTGCCGCTCGAGTCGCGGGGGGCCGTCGAGATCCTCGGCGCGGAGCGGCCGCAGCTCTCCAAGCCGCGCACCCGGTACGTCTACTACCCCGGCGGCGCCGCGGTGCCCGAGTCCGTCACGCCGAACATCCGCAACCGCTCGTACACCATCGCCGCCGAGGTCGACATCACCTCGCCCGAGGCCGGCGGCGTGCTCTTCTCGCAGGGCTCGCGCTTCGGCGGGCACGCCCTGTACGTGAAGGACGGCCACCTGGCCTACGTCTACAACTGGCTCGGCCAGCAGGTCCAGACGGTCGTGTCGGACGAGCCGGTCCCGCTGGGTCACGTCGTCCTGTCGGCCAGCTTCGCGCGGGAGAACGACACGATGCCGGCCACGGGGACGCTCAGCCTCCACATGCGCGATGCGCAGGTCGGCGCCGCGACGATCATGACCCAGCCCGGCAAGTTCGGCCTCGGCGGAGGCGGCCTGGTCGTGGGACGCTCGGGCCCCGAGCAGGTCGCCGACGGCTACCCCGGTGAGCGCCCCTGGCCCTTCGTCGGTGGCAGCATCATCAAGGTCGTGATCGACGTCAGCGGTGAGCCCTTCGTCGACCTCGCCAAGGAGGCGGCGGCGATGTTCGCGCGCCAGTGAGGCCCGCCTCGTGAGCACTTCGGGCACGGACGTGCGGGCGGCACCATCCGCGCCGCCCGCCTTCCACCTGCTCGCCAAGCCGACCGGCGCGGTCTGCAACCTGGACTGCTCCTACTGCTTCTTCCTGTCCAAGGAGATGCTGTATCCGGGCTCGCGCTTCCGGATGGCCGAGGAGTTGCTCGAGAGCTACCTCGCCCAGCTGATCGAGGCCCATGCGGGAGTGCCCGAGGTGGCGATCGCCTGGCAGGGCGGGGAGCCGACCCTGATGGGCGTCGACTTCTTCCGCCGCTCGGTCGAGCTCGCGGCGAGGTACCTCGCGCCCGGGCAGCGGGCCGTCCACACGATCCAGACCAACGGCACGCTGCTCGACGCCGAGTGGGCGGCCTTCTTTCGCGAGCACGACTACCTGGTGGGCATCTCGATCGACGGCTCCCGCGAGCTGCACGACGCCTACCGGGTGAACAAGGGCGGAAAGGGCTCCTTCGATCAGGTGATGCGCGGGCTCGATCACCTGAACGCCGCCGGGGTCGAGTGGAACGCCCTCACCACGGTGCACGCCGCGAACGCCGACAGCGGGCGCGAGGTCTACCGCTTCCTGCGCGAGGACTGCGGCGCCCGCTTCATCCAGTTCATCCCGATCATCGAGCGCGTGGCCGAGGCGACGGCCGACGGGACGGTGCCGTGGACGTCCTGGCGCGACCGCCCGCTCTACGTGCAGGAGGGCGAGCGGGTGACCGGGCGCTCGATCGGCGCCGAGCAGTACGGGCGCTTCCTGGTGGACGTCTTCGAGGAGTGGGTGCGCCGCGACATCGGCACCGTCTACGTGCAGATGTTCGACGTCGCCCTCGCCAACTGGGTGGGCGAGCCGCCGGGCCTGTGCGTCCACTCGGAGACCTGCGGCCTGGCCCTGGCGCTCGAGCACACCGGCGACCTCTACTCGTGCGATCACTTCGTCGAGCCGGCCCACCGGCTCGGCAACATCACCCAGCAGCGCATGATCGACATGGTCGCCTCGGACCAGCAGCGCGACTTCGGGCTCGCCAAGCGCGACACCCTGCCCCGGTTCTGCCGCGAGTGCGAGGTGCGCTTCGCCTGCCACGGCGGCTGCCCCAAGGACCGCTTCATCTCGACGCCCGAGGGCGAGCCGGGGCTCAACTACCTCTGCGCGGGCTTCAAGCTCTTCTTCCACCACATCGACGGGCCGATGCGCGCCATGGCCGAGCTCCTGCGCCGGGGCGGTGCGCCGTCGCAGATCATGCGCGACTACGCGACCGCCGACGCCAAGCGGGGCCGCAACGACCCGTGTACCTGTGGCGGCGGCAGGAAGTGGAAGCGCTGCCATGGTGCGGGCTGAGCCATTTCCCCCGCCGGGCGCAGATGCGCCCGGCGGTGCAAGCGTGCGTCCGGACCCGGACTATGGATTCAGCTCGACACCCGCCGAACCGGTGGCACCACCCACGTGCCGTCGAGCGCCGCCTGCTCGGGCCAGTACATCCGCAGCGCCAGGTAGAAGGGCCCGTCGGGGGTGGGCAGCCAGTTGGCGCGCTCGAGCGGATCGTCGGGTGCGGCGCGCTGCATCGTCATCGTGAGCCCACCGTCGGGATCGCGGACGAGCCCGTCGGTGAGCGCGTTGATCAGGTACCGGTCGATCGGGTTCTCGACCAGGTAGCCCGCGGTGCCGTCGTACGTCGTGTCGTACATCGTGACCGACCAGAACGCATTGACGGGTGGTGTCGTCTCGAGCCGCAGCTGGTACTTGGCGTTGCCGTCGAGCGGCGCGCCGTCGCCGTCCGCGCGGGCCATCGGGTAATGCGCCTCGACCCTGTCGTTCCCGCCCCACCCGATCATCGACTCGGCCGCACGCCGCATGTAGTCGCCGCCGTAGGCCTCGCGGTTGCCGAACGCGTTCATCGATCTCCACCCGTTGACCTCGTCTCCCAGCCCCGTGGACACGGCGGCAAGCTCGGCCCGGGCCGCAGCCACACCTTCGGCAAAGGCGCTCCGAGCGACGGTCGGGAGTGCCTCGACGTCGGCGGGAAGGCCGGGGCCGATGCCGATCCGCGCGAACCTGTCGAGCATCTGCACCTCGTCGGGGTGGGGCGGCTGGCACAGGGGCAGCAGTGCGTTGAGGTAGCCGACGAAGCGCTCGTCGCGCGACCCCTCGTCGTCCCAGTGCGGCCACTCGAAAGGCGGCAGCTCGGGTGCCTCGCCGCCTGCGAACGTGGCGTACGGCTCGACGCGGTACTGGCGCATGATCTGCGCGAGCACGGGTGCGTCGTCGGGGCCGAGCAGCTGCGAGCGCCCGATCAGGAACACCAGGTCGGTCTCGAACCGGTGCGAGCCGCTGAAGCCCCCGGGCACGTCGCCCTGCCAGGCCGGCCCGGCGAGGAAGTAGGTGCCGGCTGCCGATCCGGTGCTGCGGCTGCCGACGTAGAAGTCGTTCTGGCCGTACAGGTCCTCGAACTGCATCACGTAGTAGCGGTCGGTCACGGAGGGCACCGACAGCACGACCGGCCCGGCTCGGAAGTCGAGCAGGGCGAGGGAGTACGGGGTGTCGGCGTTGGGACTGATGACGTCCCGGAAGCGGTGGTCGAGCGTTACGGCCTCACCGAACGGCCCTGCGTTGGCCGGGCCCCGATACGCGGGCGACGCCGGCTGGAGGAAGGTGGCGTAGGCGGCCCGGTAGCCCATCATCATGGGGAACGCGTAGATGTAGGCCTCTTTGGCGATCGCTGCGATCTCGGCAGAGGCGATCGACTCGTCGATGCGCACGGCGGTCTCCTTTGGATGGCTCGCTGTCGGCAGCTTCCGCCGGCAGCTTCCCGCCGGGCAGCCTCGTGACCTGAATCCCGATCGATTGGGGAGGAGCTGCGAACCCCGACTCAGGTCACCTTACGGTGCGCCCGGAGGCGGTGAGCGTCGGGCCGTGGGCTGTAGATGCGCAGGGTGGCGCCCGGCGGCCCGCGGGGTGCGGGCAGCCAGTTGTCGCGCCTCTGGTCGCCTGGGTCGTCGTGCTGAAGGAAGAGGTCGAGCGATCCGTCGGCGTCGAGCCGGAGCGGGTCACGGTCGCCGATCGCGTAACGCCCCATCGCGTTGGGCACCGGAAACCCGTCGCCGTCGTACATGGTGACCGACCAGAACGCGTCGGCCGGGGGAAACGAGCCGGCGTCGAAATGCAGCACGTAGTCGTGGTCGCCGTTGGGGGCGCCGCCGGACTCGTCGAGGTACGCCGCGGGATAGATGGCGTCCGCGACGAGGTTCGCCCCGAGACCGATCTTCGCGACGATCGCCCGCCGTGGATGGTCGCTTCCGTACACGCCCATGCCGGAGGTCGCCATCGACCGGCCGTTGACGATCGGCGACAGGGGGGCCCGCCTGCGAGGGCGCTGCTCATGGCGCGCCCGACGGCCGCGGCAAGGTGGCGTCCGGGCGCATCGGCCCTCCCGCAGAGTGCCCAAGGGCGGTCCGCGGGGGCTGTAGCGTTGTCGCCGGCGATTGCCC
>CAWGMB010000011.1:0-132563 GCA_963823515.1 uncultured Thermoleophilia bacterium | reverse complement strand
GGGAGAGGATCGAGGAGCTGACGTGAGCCCACGCGACGTCGCCGCGCGCCCCGGCGTTCCGACCATCGCCGCCCCGTCCGGTCGGCAGATGGAGATCGCCTGGGGGGTCGGCACGCCGCCGCCGTGCAGGTCGGCGGCGGCGTGCGCACGATGAATCGGCGCCGCCGATCAGGAGGGGCGAACGACGTCACAGATGAAGTGAAGCCGGCCGGAGGGGGCCGTCCGTGAGCGTCGACGACGCACGGACTTCGGTCACGGCGGGCGCGCAGCCGGGTCCGATCAAGCGGTTCATGCCGATCCTGGTCTGGCTGCCGCAGTACCAACGATCGTGGCTGAAGAAGGACGTGATCGCCGGGCTGTCGGTGTGGGCGCTGATGGTGCCGACCTCGTTGGGTTACGCGACGCTGAGCAACGTGCCCGTCCAGAACGGCCTGTACGCAGCGGCAGCCGGCATGATCGTGTTCGCCCTCTTCACCACGTCGAAACAGCTGGTGCAGGGCCCCGGCTCGTCGACGGCCCCGGTCTTGGGCGCCGCGGTGGTCTCGATCGCGGCAGCGGGTTCCGAGGATGCGGTGGCGATCGCCACCGCCATCGTGCTGGTCGCGGGGTTGCTGTTCGTCGTCATGGCGGTCCTCAAGATGGGATGGATCGCCGAGTTCCTGTCGGCGGCCGTGCTGACCGGTTTCATCTTCGGCGTTGCCATCAACGTGGTAGCGGGCGAGCTGTTCAAGCTCACCGGGACTGAGAAGTCCGGCTCGAACACATGGCAGAAGCTGTGGGACTGGGCGGCGAGTCTGCCGGATGCGAATCGAACCACGGTTGTGCTCGGTGTTGCGGCCCTGGTGCTGTTGTTCGGTATCAAGTTCCGGGCGCCGAAGGTGCCGGCCGAGCTGGTCGCGGTGGTGCTGGGCGTCGTCGCAACCGTCGTCTTCGGTCTGGGCGACCGCGGTGTCGCACTCATCGCCGAGGTTCCGCGGGGCCTCCCGAATCGGTCGATTCCCGACATTCAGCTCATCTTCGACAACCTGTCGGTTGTGTTCGGGGCCGCGGTCGGTCTGGTGCTCATCGGGTTCTCGGTGACGACCGCCGGCGTGCGTCAGTACGCGACCAAGCACAACTATCGGATCGACGTCGATCAGGAGCTGCTGGCACAGGGGATGTCGAACGTGTCGTCCAGCGTGTTCCAGGGGGTCTTCAACAACGGCAGCCTCTCCAAGAGCCCCGTCAACGACGGCGCCGGTGCGAGGTCGCAGGTTTCGAGTCTCGCCCAGGCGGGGTTCATCATCCTGACCCTGCTGTTCCTCGCTCCGATCTTCTCCAAGCTGCCCGAAGCGGTCCTCGGGGCGATCATCATCGAAGCCGTGGCGCTCGGGATGATGAACATCGGCGAGATGAGGCGACTGGTCCTCGTCAAGCCCTACGAGTTCGGGGCTGCACTCGCAGCGCTTCTCGGGGTGATGACGTTCGGAATTCTCCCGGGCGTCTTCATCGGTGTCGGGATCTCGATCGTCTGGCTCGTGGCCGTGTCTGCGCTGCCCTACATCCCGGAGCTGGGACGCAAGCCGGGGACCAACGCGTTCTACGACCTCGAACAGCACGAGGATTGCGAGACGATCCCCGGATTGAAGATCCTGCGCTTCGACGGCGGCCTCTTCTTCGTCAACGCCGATGCACTGTCGGACCGTCTGCGGAGGATCCGTACCGAGTCGACCACGGGGCTCGATGCGGTGATCCTCAGCATGGAGGGCGTCAACTTCATCGACACCGAAGGGGCCGACGTCTTGACGGCGATTGCCCAGGCCGGCCTCGACCACGGCATCGATCTTCACCTCGCACGTGTCAAGCCGCAGGTCGTCGACGTGCTGGATCGCGACGGCTTCTTCGAGTTGGTCAGCCGCGACCGGGTCCACGACAACATCGATGCCGCCGTCGCCATGCACCTGGCGCGCCACCCGCAACGACCGACCGGATGACCGTCTCGCCGTCGATCACCCGATCGTCAGGCGTGGGGTGCGGGGACCTCCACCTGGCGTGAACGCACGAGCGCGACGACGACGGTGGTCGTCAGGTACGCCGTCGCCACGGCGAGGATGACGGGCGCAGCGGTGAGCGGGCCGAGGCCCACGGCGAGCACCGCGATGAACGTGAGTCCGATTGGTGCCTTGATCGTTGCGCCTGGCACGGCCGCGAGCATGCACGCCACGGCGATCGCGTACGGGATGTCGGGGAACATCAGGTGGACGACGACGCCGGCGGTCCCGCCGACGAACAGCATCGGCAGCACATTGCCGCCGATGAAGCCCGTTGCGAGGCTGATCGCCATCGCCAGCATCTTGCCGAGGAGCACGGCGACGAGCAACCAGATGCTGATCGATGCCGACTCGTCGATCACGGTCGTGAGCTGGTCGTTGCCCGCCCCGACGGTGAGCGGGAGGGCGAATGCGATGAGACCGACGAGCGCGCCACCGACGACTCCACGCACGACCGGATTCGGCAGCTTCGCCGCCACCATCTGGATCAGCTTCACGATGATGACGAACAGGATCATGAGCGCGCTCGAGATGATGCCGAGCGCGACGCCGACGAGAAGATGCCAGCTGGCGAAGTCATCGACGGGGACCGCGAAGCTGTTGAGGAACGTCGTGCCAACCACTCCGAAGAACACTGCGAAGGCCACCGTCGCCGCGATCAGCTGCGGCAGGATCCCCTCGATGTAGCGCTCCCTCGGGGTCGGTGCCAGTTCGCTCACGAGCAGGGTGCCGAGACCGGGTGACGTGAACGCACCACCGAAGCCCCCCGAGATCCCCGCCATCGTCGCATCGAGGCGGGCCGTCTCGTCACCAGGCCACCGTCGGGAGGCGATCCACGAACCGAGACCGCCGCCCATCATGACCAGAGCGAACGACGGGCCGAGGCTGGCTCCGGCGATCGCCGAGACGGCCGAGAGCCCGACCCACGACGCCGCCACCCGGTGGTCGACCTTGCCCGACTCGATCACGGCAACGCCTCCGGGTACGTGTTCGGGGATCTTCCACCAGCCGCGCACGGCGGCTGCCACAAGACCTCCGACCGCGGTGAACGGAATCCACCACCAGTCGCCGGACCAGACGTCGATCCGGGGATCACCGAACACCCGGTCCGTCAGCTCGCCCGTGACCCCGAGATAGACGAGTCCGAGTGGGCCGATGACGAGGCCCATCAAGGCGGCGACCACCAGCAGTTGCCGGTACCACCGTCGGTTGATCGGAAGCGATGTGGCCATGGCTGATTCCTCGAGTGCTCGCGCGGGCGGGCGGATCCCGGACGCGAACGAATGATCGCAGTTGGCAGGACCCGTGGGCGGCCGCGGCGCCGGGCGTTGAGTCAGGTCGGGTTCGGGGGCACGGACGCGCCGGGCGCCCGGATCTCGCAGGGGCGGCTCAGGAGAACTCCTCCGCCTCCGCCCGCGTCCCGGGCCGCTCGCGCAAGAGGGTGAGGCCGAGGAAGTACACGACTGGGACCGACAGGAAGATCCAGACGCCGGCCGTCGTCGAGGCGTCTGCGACGGCTATCGCCACCGCGTAGAGGGCGATCGGTGCGGCGGAGATGGCGACACCGAGCCGAAGGCGTCCGGGGACCTGCCCCTCGTGGAAGAGGTGCGGCCGGTGGGCCACGTACAAGTACATGCCGACCCGCATCACCGTCACGGCGATCATCACGGCGCCGTAGATGTGCAGGGCGATCGGCTCGTCCGGGTACTCGCCGAGCACCGACGCCGCGAAGGGGATCAGGCTCACCGACAGGAGGAAGAGCAGGTTCAGCCAGACCAGATCGCGATTGACGACCCGGATGCGGGCGAACAGGTCCCGGTGCGTCACCCAGTACATCCCCGTGATGAGGAAGCTGATCACCCACGCGGCCATGGTGGGTCGAAGCTCGGTCAGCAACCCGCTCAGCGACTGGCTCGACAGGTTCGCCGGAACGGCGATCTCGAGCACGAGGAGGGTGAGGATGATGGCGAAGACGCCGTCGCTCAGCGCCTCGACGCGCGCCGGGCTGCGCCGTCGCTCAGCCGCGGCGTCGGGTCGGGCGGGCGACCCGGACCCCTGGTGCGCGGTCACCCCGGCTGCGGGATCCTCGCTCTCGGCCTGGATCTCGCGCGGCTCATCGGGGGGTATGACGCGCTCCTTCTCCTCAACGGACGTGCCCGGGCGAGTCTCCAGGATCGAGCCGCTGCGAGAAAGGGGAGCGCGCCGGAGGGCGGGTGCGGCTTTCTACGCACGGCGGGCAGCCGTGGGCGGGGCAGTCGCTGCGAAGACCGTCGCCGGCCGAGCCTCCTCTGTCCGGGAGCGCCGCGCACGCGGTGGGTCGTCCCCGTCGACGGCTCCCCCTGCGGGGCCGTGCGGCATGCCCGCAGCGGCGACTCGGCACGGCCCGGATGCGTGGGACGTTGACCGCCCGTGACACTGGCCATCGGCGGGCACCAGCGGACTCCCAAACGAGGGGGCAGCACCCGGACGCCGGCCGCCGGAGAAACCCGACACAAGAAAGCTGACATGACCGAAGACACCGAAGGCACGCCGGTCCTCGACACCCTCGCGGTGATGACCGCCGCGTCGATCGAGCAGTGCGACCTCGCACCGCGCGAGCTGATGCTCGCCCGGATCGCCGCGCTGGCCGCCGTCGATGCGCCGCCGGTCTCGTACCTGCTCAACGCCGGCACCGCCAGCGACGTCGGGGTCACGCTCGAGGACGTCCAGGGCGTGCTCGTCGCCGTCGCCCCCGTCGTCGGCACGGCCAGGGTCATGTCCGCAGCAGGCAACATCACGCGCGCCCTCGGCTTCGCGATCGCCGTGGCCGAGGCGGAGCTCGAGGATCTCGAGTAGTCAGAACCGCTCCTTCTCGGCGCACCTCGCCTCGCGCGCCCAAGGCGGTCGCATCGCCACCGCGCGGTGAAGGCCGCCACGACATCTCCGACTACGAAAGAGAGCTGACAGACAATGGCTGCAGCCACATTCATGGCCTACGTGGGCGTCTACAACAGCGTTGACGCCGCCAAGGCCGACTACCAGGCGATCCACGACCTCCAGACGAAGGTCGGCCTGATCGACGCCTACGACGCCGCGGTGATCGAGCGCAAGGACAACGGCAAGGTCAAGATCGTGAAGAAGCACGAGACCCCCACCCGGGTCGGGGGCGTGGGGGGCGGCACGCTCGGCCTGGCCACGGGCCTGGTGATCGCGCTCTTTCCGGCGGCCGCCATCGGCGGCGGCCTGCTGGCCGCCACGACGGCCGGCGGTGCGGCGATCGGCGCGGTGGCCGGGCACGCGGCCGCGGGCATGAGCCGCAGCGACCTCAAGGAGCTGGGCGAGCACCTCGACAGGGGCCAGGCCGGCCTGGTCGTGGTGGCCGTCTCCGACCTGGAGACCGACATCACGGCCGCGATGACGCAGGCCGACAAGGTGGAGCAGAAGCAGATCGAGGCCGACGTTGACGAGGTCAAGAAGGATGCCGAGGAGAAGGGCTGAGCGCCCGTCGGGGATCCGCCCCCACCGGCGAAGCGTCGCGGGTGGGGGCGTGATCCTCGAGCCCGAGGGGGCTGAGAGCTCCCACCATGTCCGGGGCATGTCGTCCCACTGGGTCGTGAAGGAGGAGTCATGAAGGCGGTCACAGTCGAGCCAGGCGTCGCGGGATCGGTCCGGTACGAGGAGGTTCCTGAACCGGACGAGAGCACCGGGTCGATCCTCGTCGAGGCGGTAGCGGTCGGCATCTGCGGAACGGACGTCGAGATCACCTCGGGCGCGTACGGCTGGAAGCCCCCCGGGCGGGACCGGCTCATCCTCGGCCACGAATCGCTGGGTCGGGTCGTGGATCCCGGGCAGCGCACCGGCCTGCAGGCGGGCGATCTGATCGTCGGGATCGTCAGACGCCCCGACCCCGTGCCGTGCTCCAACTGCGCCATCGGTGAGTGGGACATGTGTCACAACGGTCAGTACACCGAGCGGGGCATCAAGGAGATCGACGGCTTCATGTCCCAGCGCTGGCGCATCGAGCCCGGGTACTTCACCAAGCTCGACTCATCCCTCGGCATCCTCGGGGTGCTGCTCGAGCCGACCACCGTGGTGGCCAAGGCCTGGGAGCAGGTCGCAGCCATGCGAGCGCGAGCCTTCTGGCAACCCCGGCAAGTGCTGGTCACCGGCGCCGGCCCGATCGGCCTGCTCGCGGCCCTCATCGGCATTCAGCACGGGTTCGACGTCCACGTCCTGGACCGGGTCACCGAGGGCGCCAAGCCTCAGCTCGTGAACGACCTCGGTGCCACGTACCACGCGGGGGCCGTCGCTGACCTGGGCTTCGCGCCCGATGTCATCATCGAGTGCACCGGGGTGGGCTCGGTGATCGTCAACTCGATGCGCAAGATCGGCCCTGGTGGGGTGGTCTGCCTCACGGGCGTGGGCAGCGGTGGGCCGCCGAGCGGGCTGTCTGCGGCCGACTTGGGCACTGAGATCGTCCTTCAGAACAACGTGATCGTCGGCTCGGTCAATGCCAACCGGCGGCACTTCTACCGAGCGGCGCAGGCGCTCGCGGCCGCCGACCGGGCGTGGCTGGGGCGGCTGATCTCACGACGTGTGCCGCCCGAGCGCATCGCCGATGCGTTGACGCGTGGGCCCGACGACATAAAGGTCGTCGTCGACTTCGGAGCCTGACGATGGCGGGCAAGCGCGAGCGCGAGCGCGCCGCCGCCGCGTGCACCGTCGAGCAGACACAGCTCGGAGAGGGGGTGCGGTGGGATGCCCGCTCCGGTGAGTTGCTGCGCGTGGACATCCTGGCCGGGCGGGTCTACCGCGACACGGTCCAGGCCGACGGCACGCTGGCCGCTGTCCGCGTCTACGAGCTGCCGTGGACGGTCGGGATGATCGCGCCCATCGAGGGTTACGGTGGATGGCTGCTGGGCGCCGGACGCGGTTTCGCTCACCTGGCGCCCGACGGCACGCACCGGGTCATCGCCGCCGACGTTTCCGCGGAGGCGACCAGGATGAACGACGGGGCCAGCGACCCACAGGGCCGGTTCTGGGGTGGCGCCCTCGCCGATGACCACCACGACGGAGGTGGTGCGCTCTACCGGTTGGACCGGGACGGGCGAGCCGAGCTGGTCCTCGACCGGATGACGATCCCCAACGGAGTGGGCTGGAGCCCCGACGGAGCGACGATGTACCTGGTGGACAGTGGCCCCCGAGAGGTCTACGCCTTCGCGTTCGACGGTGAGCGCGGCCTGCTCTCCGACCAGCGGGTGCTCATCACCGTGCCCGAGGACGTCGGCTCACCGGACGGCATGACGGTGGATGCCGCCGGCGACCTCTGGGTCGCCGTCTACGGAGGAGGACGGGTCCAGCGCCACTCCCCCGACGGCGTGCTGCGAGAGGCGTTCAGCGTCCCCGCGCCGCAGAGCACCTGCTGCGCTCTCGCGGGTCCGGGCCTCAACCTGCTCTATGTCACGACCGCCACTGAGAACTACACCGACGAGCAGCGTCGCGCCGAGCCCGCAGCGGGCCTGGTCTACCGGCTGGACACGGACGCCACCGGCCGGCCGGCCGCGCCGTTCCGTCCGGATCCCGCGTGGTGGGACGGGCTTGGCTGGTGAAGGCGACTCCTCATGTCCTGCCGCTCGGCATGGCGGGGGACGGCAGGACGGCCGCCGGGGGCGCCGTCGCCGCATGTGCCGGGTGGCCGCACTTCGACGACAACTCGTCGGTCGGATGCACCATCGGCCGTCCGACGCCCGGCGTGCCCGCGCCCCTCTCGCCGAGCTCACCCCACCCTGCGCCGGTTGCGAGCCGCTCCACGCCGAGGTCGCCCGACCCGGTCCTCGACATCGCCGATCTCAGGCCCACCGACATGGCGGCCCGCAGCGTCGATGCGGGCACCCGGTGACCCGCTGACCATCCGGCCGCGCCACACGCCAAGTCCGACCGCAGGGGCGATGCGCCCGCGGCCTGAGACCGGTGCGGCCGGCCGCGAGGGCCGCCGGCCGGCTGGTGGCGGACACGGAGCGGCGGATCCGACGTGGACCCACACCGGCCGTCCGATGAACATGACCGGCGGCTGAGCCCGGTGCAGCGCGTCGTGACGGCCGGAATCATCCTCGTCGGCGGCCGGTCATCGCGCATGGGGCTGCAGAAGGCGTGGGTCGAGTGGGGGGATTCCACGCTCCTTCAGCGGACGGTCAACGTCATGACCGCCGCCACGGATCGCGTGGTGGTCGTCCGATCCGGCGGTCAGGAGCTTCCTCCCGTGCTCGGGTCGGCGTGGGTCGTCGACGACGAGCATCCGCGCCGCGGGCCGCTTCAGGGCATGCTGAGCGGCATGCGGGCGCTCGGGGACCGCGCCGCGGTCGCGTTCGTGTGCGCCGTGGACATGCCGTTCCTCGACGAGCGATTCGCGGTCGCGGTGCTCGGTGCCCTGACGCCGGACGCTGACGCGGCGGTCGCGCGCCTCGACGGCCGCGCGCAACCCCTCGCCGCCGCATACCGACTGAGCATCGCCGGGGAGATCGAGACCCTCCTCGCTCACGGACGACGCCGCGTCGACGAGCTGCTGGGCACCATCGCGGTCCGGTGGCTCGACGCCGGCGGGCTCCCCGGCGGAGCCAGGTCGCTGCGCAACCTCAACACTCCCGCCGATCTCGCAGCGGCTCGCCAGACGATGCTGCAGAAGCGCAGCGGCGCCGACGGCCCGGACCGCAACCCGGATAGGGTCGAGTTCCATCAAGCCGTGCGAGGAGCCGAGATGACGGACCGTGAATGGGTTAACGCCTTCGCCGCCGCACTCGGCACCCCCGCCCCGGACGATGCGGAGTTCTCCCGCCTGCTCGAGCTCGCAGGAGTCGCCGCGCACGCCTCGCAGCGCACCGCCGCACCGGTGGCGTGCTGGCTTGCCGCCCGAAGCGGGCGTGGGATCGACGAGGTCCTCGCGATGGCGAGGGATATCCGCCCCGAATCCCCGTGAGCCGCGCCGCGCCGCTGACGGCGTCGGCCGCGCGCCATCTCGCCGCCGGCCTGGCGATCCGGACCGGCACCGAGTGGGTCCCGATCGGCGAGATCGCCGGGCGCACGCTCGCCCAGCACGTGCGCGCGACGGCTGCCCTTCCCGTCGCGCCGACCGCGGCGATGGACGGTTGGGCGGTGCGCGCCGCGGAGACCCCCGGACATCTGGTGCTGAGCGGCGAGAGCGCCGCCGGCCACCCCATGGCCGCACCGCTTCCCGCGTGGGGAGCCGCGCGAATCGCGACCGGAGCGGTGCTCCCCATCGGTGCCGACAGCGTCGTCCGCCGCGAGGAGGGCACTGAGGCGGACGGCGTCCTCATCGCCCCGGGCGTCCGGGAAGGGCGCGACACCCGGCTCGCGGGCGGGGACTGCCGCCGCGGTCAGGCGTTGCTCCAGCCCGGTACGGCCGTCCGGGCTCACGAGGTCGGCGTCATCGCCGCCGCCGGCCACACGGGGGCGCTCTGCCGGACCCGGCCCCGCGTCGCCATCGTGGCCACCGGCGACGAGCTCGTACCCCCCGGATCGGCGCTTCCCCCCGGCGGGTGCTGGGACTCCAACCGGCCCGCGGCCATGGCTCAGAGCTCGGAGGCGGGCGCCACGGTCTGTTGGACGGCCCACTGCGGTGACGATCAGACGTCCCTCGGCGCGTTGATCGAGCGAGCGCTGTCCCCGCAGAGCGGCGATGCCGTCGACCTGCTGGTGACGCTCGGAGGGGTCTCCGTGGGACGGCGCGACTATGTGCTTCCCGCGCTGCACGATGCAGGCGTCGCGCTGATCGTGGACGGAACCACGATGCGCCCTGGTCGTCCGACGCGCGTGGGCGTGCACGGCCCACGGCGCGTGCTGGCGCTGCCCGGAAACCCCGCGGCGGCGATGGTCGGCTTCCACCTGCTCGGCAGGCCACTGCTCGGCAGGAACGACTGCTGGGTCCCGATGCAGATGGCGGTGCCGTACCGCTCCACGGGCCGGGCGGACGACCTCATCCGCTGCCGGGGGACCGAGCGGGGGTTGGTGCCATTGGACCTCCAGGGGTCCGCGGAGATGTCGTCGCTCGCCGGGGCCGACTTCCTCGCCTGGCTCGGCTGGGGCCGATCCGCCGTGCGCGCGGGGGACATGGTCCGCGCGAGTCCGCTCGGCTGAACTCGGTCGCCGCCGCAGACGCGCCGGTCGGCGGCCCGACCCCGAAGGGCCCTCGCCTCGCAACCCGGCTCCGGGGCAGCGTGCCGGGTCCGCCGGCGGGGCGAGGCGGGGGAATCCCGTGCCCCTTGAGCGCGAGATCCCCGCGAGCGTGAGCGATGTCGCCCAGGCTGCCGGGCTGAGCACCGGTTGCCGTGCCCGCAGGTGCGGAAGCCAGGGGGGGTTTTCCCGCACGAGCGTTCCGCGAACGAACGCATACAGGGCCCTCGACGGTCCGCATAGCCTCGGGGCGAGACGTTCGTACTCGTCGAGCCCGGGGGAGTGGTGGCCATCTTGATCGCGGCACCAGAGGGCGAGCCGCTTCCCCGTCTGACGGAGGCGGGAACTCCGCGAGCGGACGCCGGTGAATCACTCCTCGCCGCGTGCAGGGTTGCGAACGCTGCCAAGGAGGCTGCAGTGAGCTCGACGATGGCACCGACGGTGAGTCAGGTGGGCACCCCGGGCCGGCGCACCGTCTACAGCATGTGCGGCATGTGCGCGGTCCGGTGTCCGATCGAGGTGACGGTCGAGGACGGCCGGGTGTCCTGGCTGCAGGGCAATCCCCGGGACGCGGCCCTCGGCACCAGCCTCTGCGCGAAGGGTGCGGCCGGCCTGGCCCTCGAGCACGACGACCAGCGGCCGCAGACGCCGCTGATCCGCACCGGGCCGAGGGGCGCCGGCCAATGGCGGCGGGCGTCGTGGGACGAGGCCCTCGACTACATCGCCGACAAGCTGCACGAGACGATCGAGACCTTCGGCGGGCGCGGCATCGCGCTCTCGGACCGTGGCGGCCCCTTCAACGATCTGACCCGGACCTTCGTGCATGCGCTCGGCTCTCCCAACTACTTCAACCACGACGCCGGCTGCGGCGGCAACGTGCACAACGCGGCGCGTTCGATCTACGGGTTCGGTCACGAGGGGCTCATCCCGGACCTGAAAAACGCGAAGCACCTGGTGCTCTACGGTCGCAACGTCGTCGAATCGCTGATGGTCAAGGAGGCCAAGGCCTTCATGGGCGCGATCGCGGCCGGGATGCGGTGCACCTACATCGATCCGCGCGCCACCATCACCGCCGCCAAGGCCACCCGCTACTGGCAGGTGCGTCCGAACAGCGACTACGCGCTGAACCTCGCCATCATCCACGAGGTGCTCAAGCAGGAGGCGTACGACAAGGACTTCGTCGCCCGCTTCGTCTCCGGCATGGACGCTCTGCGTGAGGCGGTCGAGGACACGACGCCCGAATGGCAGGAGCCGCACACCGGCGTTCCCGCCGGCGAGCTCCGCGCCTTCGTCGAGGAGATCGCCGCCGACGTGCCACGGGTGCTCTTCCATCCGGGCTGGATGTCGGCGCGTCACAAGCAGTCGTTCTACGTCAGCCGCACGGCGCTCATCCTGAACGCACTGATGGGCAACATCGAGATCCCCGGTGGGTTCGTGCTGGGAAAGCCGCCCGGGCACTACGGCCGCAGGGGCCTCAACCATCTGACCGACCGTGTGCCGAAGGTCGAGGAGCCGCGCGTGGACGGTGCGGGCGCCGACCGGCCGCAGTGGGATCCGGCCATCGGCATGCTGCACCAGGCCTTCGCCGCCATGGAGACCGGTCGGCCCTATGGCATCGGCGCCTACTTCGCCTACCGACACGACCCTTTCACGGGCCTGCCCGATCCCGAGGCGACCAAGCGCGCGCTGGACACGCTGACGCTGCTCGTCTCGATCGACGTGCGCTACTCGGAGATGGGCTGGTACGCCGACGTCATCCTCCCCGAGTCAACCTACCTCGAGCGCGCCAACATCCTGTGCGAGATGGACGGCCCGGTGCCGGTCTTCGCCATGCGCGACCAGGCGATCGCCCCGCGCTTCGACAGCCGCCCCGCGTGGTGGATCTTCCGCGAGATCCTGCGCCGCATGGGCATCAAGGAGGCGCTCGACTTCGAGACGATCGAGGAGCTGTGGAACTACCAGCTCGACGGCACCGGCGTCACCGTCGCCGAGATGCGCGAGGCCGGCATCGTCGGCCTGGCGACCGCGCCGACGCTGATCCCACGCGACGAGCTCAGGTTCCCGACCCCCTCGGGCAAGATCGAGATCGAGAGCGACACCCTGACGCAGACCGGGCTGGCGAGCCTGCCGGCCTACGTCCCCAAGACGGCGCCGACGGGCGACGACTTCACGCTGCTGTTCGCCAAGACGGCGACGCTGGCGCACGGCCAGTCCCTCAACAACCCCCTCCTCAACGAGAGGGCGCCGGAGCAGGTTCTGTGGATCCACCCCGACCGCGCGGCGCCGCTCGGCATCGCCGACGGCGACGAGGTGGAGGTCAGCGGCGGTGGGGCGTACTCGGGCCGCCTCAGGGCCAAGGTGACGCCGTGGATCCACCCCGAGGCGGTCTTCATGCTCCACGGCTACGGCGCCACAGTGCCGCTGGCCACGCGCGCCCGGGGCCTCGGCGTCGCCGACCAGCGCCTGCAGCACGGCAAGCTCTACGACTTCGACCCGGCCGGCGGTGGCTGCGCGCTGACCGAGACGATCGTGCACGTGAAGCGTCCGACACCGGAGGGAGCTGGACGATGAGCAAGTACATGCTCCGCCACGACGAGGCGAGCTGCATCGGCTGCCTCGCCTGCGAGGTCCACTGCAAGACCAACAAAGACCTCGGTCCTGGCCCGGATCCGTGCAAGGTCGTCTCGATCGGCCCGGTCGATGTCGACGGAATGCCGCGGATGCGGTTCGTCTTCATGCCGTGCTTCCACTGCGAGGACCCCTGGTGCGTGAGGGCCTGTCCGACCGGCGCGATGCAGAAGCGCGAGAAGGACGGCATCGTCCACGTCAACTCCAGCCGCTGCATCGGGTGCAAGAGCTGCATCGCGGCCTGCCCGTGGGGGGTTCCGCAGTGGGACCCGGCCACGAGCAAGGTGGTCAAGTGCGACTACTGCATGGATCGCATCGATGCCGGGCTGAAGCCGGCCTGCGTCACAACATGCGTGACCGGCTGCCTGTCCTTCGGGGTGGCCAACGAGGTGCCGGATCCGCGCCGCGAGCGCTACGCCCGCCAGCTCCTCGCCGAGCCCTCGAGCGGTGACGAGAACTCGCCGTGAGCGAGCTCCAGACGTTGCCGGCGTGGCTCGACGCGGGCGCCGCCGCCCTGGCGGGCACCGTCCCGCCCGCCCCCACGCTCGACGACGCGCTCCCCGGCCTCGCCGAGGCCCGGGAGCTGGCGCCCCTGGAGCGGCTTCAGCGCCTGCAGGCGTCCGGCCTCGCCGAGAGCGGCGGCGCGGGCGAACCGATCCATCTGGCCTGGCGGCAGTTCCTGCGCGGCCGCGGGCCCTCGGTTCTGGTGATCGACGCGACCGACCTCGACGTGAGGGCACGCGGCACGGCCGCCGTCCTCGACGGTGCTCCCTGGCTGCTGGCCGAGGGCGTGCTGATCGCCGCGGGCCTGCGCGACAGCGGCACGGTCGAGCTGCGTCTGCCGGCCGGGCTGACCGGCCACGAGGCGGCCTTCCTGAACGCGGTAGACGCCATCCGCGCGCTCGCCCAGGTCGCCACTCCGCGCATGCAGCTGAACGTGCTGCGCGACAGCCCGCCCACCTGCTGGGGTGAGGGAGGGCCCACCGACCGGTCGCGACTGACCCACACGCCGGAGACCTGGTGTCGCATCGCCCTGCTGTTCGCCGACGCCGCAGGCCTCGATGCCTCGCTGCTGACGCTCCGGCGCGGCATGAAGCGGCGCGGGCTGGTCGAGCTCGACCGCTCCGGCAGTCTGCGCAGCCAGATCGACGCCTGGGGCGGTGGTGTCGAGGTGGCCGGCGAGGGGGGTGCCGTCCTCGTCTTCGACGACGGCCTGGGCGGCTTCCTGCCGCTCTCCGAGTCCGACGTGTCCTGCGAGCCGCTGTCGTTGGCGTTCGCGGGCATCATCCCGGCGCCCTCGAGCCTGTTGGTGATGGCCGAGGGGGTGTGCGTCGTCAAGCAGACCCGGCGCGCCCTCTATCGTCACTGGCAGCTCGCAGAAGGCGATGAGGCGGCGTCGGTGCGCCCCCTGCTGGCGCGCGCCGCGCGCCTGACGACCGAGATCACCCTCGGCCGCGGCGAGCCCGGCGATCTCGCGACCCTCGACGAGGTGGCGCTCGAGCTCGCCACACAGGGGCTGGCGGCCGCCTGGCCCCTCGGCAGCTCCCTGCGCCACTACCGCGAGCAGTGGGAGCAGCACGTTCGGCGCGAGTCGTGCCCGGAGGGGGTCTGCCTGGAGCGCGACGCGGCGCCCTGCCACCGCACGTGTCCGGCCAACATCGACATCCCGAGCTTCATCGCCCACCTCGGTCACGGCGACTATCGCGCCACCATCGAGGTCATCCGGCGCGACAACCCGCTGCCGCTGACCTGCGGGCTGGTCTGCCCGGCGCCGTGCGAATCGGCCTGTGTGCGCGGCGGCAGCGACGACCCCGTCTTCATCCGGCCGCTGAAGGCCAAGGCGGCCGAGCACTGCCTCGCCGAGGGCGGCTACCCGCGACCGGAGCTGGCGGCCGACAGCGGCAAGCGGATCGGCATCGTCGGCTCCGGGCCCGCCGGGCTCACGGCGGCCTACTACCTGCGCACCTACGGTCACCGGGTCGAGATCTTCGAGGCACAGGAGAAGGCCGGCGGGATGCTGCGCTACGGCATCCCGGCCTACCGCCTGCCGCCCGACCTGCTCGACAAGGAGATCGACGAGATCCGCGTGCTGGGCGTCGAGATCCACACCGGCGCCGCGATCGGCAGCCTCGAGACGTTCAGGAAGGACTACGACGCGGTCTTCCTCGGCCTTGGGACGCAGCGGGCCCGGCTCATCCCGATCGACGGCATCCACCAGCCCTTCGTGCTCGGCGGCATCGACTTCTTGCGCGACGTCCGCCGCGGCGAGCCGGTCCGGGTCGGTCCGCGGGTCGTCGTCGTCGGCGGCGGCGACGTCTCGATCGACGTGGCCTTGACGGCGCTGCGGCAGGGAGCGCAGCACGTGGACCTGACCTCCCTCGACAGGCGCCGCGACATGACGGCCAGCCCGCACGAGATCGAGATCGCCGTGAGTGAGGGCGTGCAGCTCCACCCGGGCTGGGGCCCGGTCGCGATCGACGAGGAGGGCGAGGTCGCGCTCCAGTTCTGCGAGCAGACGCACGGCGCGGACGGCGCGTTCGATCCGAAGTTCGACGCGACCCGCCTGCTGAAGCTCCAAGCCGATCAGGTGATCCTCGCCACCGGCCAGGGCACCGACCTGACGATCCTCGACGGCAGCGGCGTCGAGGACAACCGCGGCTTCATCGTGGCGGATTCCCGGACCCTGATGACCGACGTCGCGGGCGTCTTCGCCGGCGGGGACGCCGAGCACGGCCCGCGCACCGCCGTGGAGGCGATCCGCTCGGGCAAGATCGCCGCCGCCGCCATCGACGCCTGGCTGCGTGAAGCGCCCATGGACGCCGCCACCGGCCGGCCGGTGCGCCGGGCCGAGGTTCCCCCCCTGCCCGTCGCGGCGGACGATCGCACTCATCTGCGCCGCGCCGTGATGCCCGAGCGGAGCGTCGAAGAGGTCCTCGGCGAGGGCAACTACGTCCAGATCGAGGAGGGCCTCACCGACATGATGGCCCACGACGAGGCCCGCCGCTGCCTGCGCTGCGACGTGTGCATCGGCTGCGGCCTGTGCATGGCCGCCTGCAGCGAGATGGGCGTCGACGCGCTCCGCATGGGCGACACGACGGCAGGCCGGCTCGCGTACTTCGACTTCACGCGGCCCGCGGACCTGTGCATCGGCTGCGGCGCCTGCACCCAGGTCTGCCCGACGGGTGCGATCCGCCTCGAGGACCGGGACGGGATGCGGCGCACGGTCATCACGGGGACCGTCGTGTGCGACCAGCCCCTGCTGACCTGCAGCGAATGCGGGGCGCCCACGCAGACGCCGGCACACCGGGACTACATCCGCGATCGCCTGCCGGACCACATGGCGGCCCTGCTGGATCGCGAGCTCTGCCAGTCCTGCGCGCGCCTGCGGGGCGATCGCCCCGCCGTTGGGCTGGGCGAGCGTCCACGACAGTAGCGCCGGGGGAGGTCGCAGAGGGGCCTCTCCGCCGGGGTGAGAGGGACCGGAAAGAGCGCTCGAGACAGTCGGCGCCAGGCCCCGCGCGGACCCCGACTCGCCCTATCGTCCGCCGGGGCGCAAGGAAGAAGCGTTCGCGAGGGCGAGTCCGTGCGACTCGCCGGCGCCACCACCCTGCGCCGCGCCCCGCGGCCGTGCAGGATGGGGCGATGCGCATCGTCATCTGGCACGGCTACCTCCTGGGCGGAACCGGCTCGAACGTCTACACGCGCTCGCTGGCGCGGGCGTGGCGCCGGCTGGGGCACGAGGTGGTCGTCATCTGCCAGGACCCGCACCCCGAGGATCATGATCTGCTGGGCGCGCGGGTGGTGCGACCGCCGATCGGACCGCGGCTGCCGGTGTTCGTCCTCGACTCCTACGAGGGTGTCGAGGCGTGCCTTCTCGCTGAGATGCCGCGCGCCGAGCTGGACCGGATCGTCGAGGCCAGCGCTGCCGCGATACGCGCGGAGCTGCCCGCGGATCTGGTGCTCGTGAACCACGTGCTGCTCGGGGCTCCCGTGGGGGCGGCGGCGGGAGCGCCGTTCATCGTGAAGGCGCACGGATCAGAGCTCGAGTACGCCATGCGCGGCGACCCCGCCCTCTGCGGCTGGGCGCGCGAGACACTCGCATCGGCCGCAGCCGTCGTCGCCGGCTCCGAACACGTGCGCCGGGTGCTCGGCGAGGTGGTCGGCCCGGGGTCCTACGAGCAGCGGGTGCGGGTCGTGCCGCCGGGGGTCGATGTTGACGAGCTGCGGCCCGAGCCCCGCGAGCAGGCCCTGGCGAGCCTGATCGCCCAGTGCCGTCTCGACCCACCGAACCCTCCCTCGGCGCGCGACGAGCGCGCGCCCGACGAGGGCAACGCGGAGCGCCTCGCCGATTTCCTCGCCGGCGAAGCCCCCACGGTCCTCTACGTCGGCAAGCTCAGCCGCGAGAAGGGCGTCCACCTGCTTCTCGAGGCCCTCGGCCGGCTCGACGCACGGGCGGTGATCGTCGGGTTCGGCCCGGAGCGGCCCAGCCTGGAGGAGCAGGCCGGGCCGCGCGTCCTCTTCACCGGCGCCCTCGAGCACCGCCACCTCGCCCACCTGTGGCCGCTGGCCGACGTGAGCGTGACGCCGTCGGTCTTTCCCGAGGCGTTCGGCATGGTCGCCGCCGAGGCGGCCTCCTGCGGCTCACCGCCGCTGGTGGCCAGGCACTCGGGCCTCGCGGAGGTGGCCCTGGGCCTCGAGGCCGAATATCCGTCCGAGTACCGCCACCTCGCCGCGTTCACTCCCGGCGACGTCGATGACCTGGCGGCCAAGCTGAGGGCCATTCTGGCCCTTCCTGCCGCCGAGCGCGCCGCGCTCGGGGCGGCCGCGCGCCGCGCGGCGGTCCACCTGTGGAGCTGGGAGGGGATCGCGGCGAACCTGCTGGCCCTCAGGACGGGTCCTGGCTAGGACGAAGCCAAGGGCTCATCGGGGCGCGTCCCGGACTCGTACCACGGCGCCCCAAGGCCAACGCCGCCGGACGGGTTGCCTACTCATCCAGGCCGGTGAGCCCTTGGCGAGGTCCTCGGGTCTAGGCGCGCGGGGTGGGCTGCCCGAGGTCTCTCATCATCTTCGGCTGGACGTCGATGACCGGCCCGAGTCAGCTCCGCGGGCCTGTCGGCCCATGATCATTCCCCCGCACTGAGGGCGCGGCGACCGCGCGCTCCCCGACGTGCGCTTACGGAAACACCGCGGTCTACGTCGCGAGTGGGCGCGCCGGCAGGTCGTGGAAGCGCAGGGCTGTGCTTCTCCGCCGCAAGAGCGGCGACCACCTCCGGGCGGAAGACGTCCCGGGCGAAGTCGTAGTCCGCCTAGACGGGGTCGCCCGGCCCGGAGAACACGACCGCCCGCAGCCCCGTGCCGGCTCAGGCCCCGGACCGGCCGGTAACCTCGCTCCGAAGGGAGGTGTTGTCCCAGCCGGCGTCGACCTCGGCGAGCACCCCGTCGGTGTCGGCGCGCATCGCCTCCTCGGTGGATCGGATCCGCTCGCGCGCCTCGCTGAGGTGTCGCTTGCGGTCGCCGGCGACCGCAGCGAGGTCGCGCAGGCTTCGCTCGTCGTGGAAGCGGAACGACCGGGCCGCACGGGTGGCCTGGTGGCGGGAGACGCCGAGGGCCGCCATGGCGTCCGCGCCCATCCGCAGTGCGGTGTCGAGGCTCTCGCGATAGACGTCATCGATGCCGTCGTTGATCGCCTCGTATGCGCCCGTGCGGTCATGGGCGCGCACCATGATCCGCAGGTCGGGGAAGTGCCGGCGCACGTTGCGCACCAGCTCCCGTGACTCCTCACCCGGGCCGAGGGCGATGATCAAGAGCCGGGCCTCCTCCGCGCCGGCCGTCCGCAGCAGGTCGAGGCGGGAGGCGTCGCCGTAGAAGACCTTGATCCCGAGCCGGCGCAGCAGCTCCACGTGTCCCGGGTCGGCGTCGAGCACGGTCGTGGGGACGCCGTTCGCGCGCAGGAAACGCCCCACCGTGCTGCCGAAGCTGCCGAAGCCCGCGATCAGCACCGGGTGGCGCTCGTCGATCTCGTCGTCGCGCCGGCGCTCCGCCTGCCGCGTTCCGACGCGCGGCAGGATTACCCATTCGCCCAACAGGAGGAGGAGGGGCGTCACGGCCATCGAGACGGCGACGGCACCGATGAGGGTCGATACCGTTGACTCGGCCAGGACGCCCTGTTGCTCCGCGACACCGAACAGGACGAAGGCGAACTCACCCCCCTGCGCGAGCGCCAGCGCGAAGACCGTCCGCTGGTCGAACCCCATGCCGAAGCGGATGCCCAGGAGAAAGAGCACCGCCGCCTTCACCGCCACCAGTCCCACGACGATCCCGGCGATCGCGAGCGGATCGCCGGCGAGCACGTCGAAGTCGATGCTCGCGCCCACGGCGATGAAGAAGAGGCCGAGCAGCAGGCCCTTGAAGGGCTCGATGTCGCCCTCGAGTTCGTGCCGGTACTCGCTGTCGGCCAGCACGACGCCCGCGAGGAACGTGCCGAGCGCGGGTGAGAGTCCGACCGTGTCCATCAGTAGCGCGATGCCGATGACGATCAGAAGCGCCGCCGCGGTGAACACCTCCCGGATGCCCGCGCCGGCGATGAACCGGAACACCGGGCGCAGCAGGAACCGGCCCGCCACGACTATCGCGGCCACAGCGGCCAGCACCGCGAGCGCCTGTACCCAGCCGGGCAGCTCGGCGATGAGGCCCTTGTCGCCGCCGCCCGTGGCGTCCGACGTCGCCAGCAGGGGCAGGAGCGCGAGCATCGGGATGACGGCGATGTCCTGAAAGAGCAGCACCGAGAAACCGCTCTGCCCGGCCTCCGTGCCCATCAGGCCCTTCTCCTGAAAGGTCTGGAGCACGATGGCCGTGGACGAAAGCGCCAGGATGAGGCCGATCGCTATCGCCGGCCGCAGGTCCTGCCCGAACGCCAGCGACGCGACCGCCACCACCGCGGCGGTGAGCGCGACCTGCAGGCCGCCGAGCCCGAGGATTGGCACGCGCAGGCGCCACAGGCGCGACGGCTCCAACTCGAGGCCGATGATGAAGAGCATCATCACGACGCCGAACTCGGCGAAGTGCAGGACATCCTCACCTTCGGCGCCGACGAATCCGAGCGCGAAGGGCCCGATCACGACTCCCGCGATGAGGTAGCCGAGCACCGAGCCCAGGCCCAGGCGCTTGGCCAGGGGCACGGCGACTACCGCGGCGAGCAGGTAGACGAACGCCTCGGCGAACACCCCGTCAGCCATCGTGCATCCCCACGCCCAGGCCGGCCATCAGCGCCGGCTCGTTGAGCCGGGGCGCGTCGGCCACGGCGTCATGGTCGATGACGCCGTCGCGAAGGGCTTCGACCACGCGGCGGTAGTCGTCGGCCGCGGCCACGATCTCGGCGTCGTCGAGGCGCAGCGAGCCGTGAACGGCGAACGGCGGCAGATACCGCATTCCGCACAGGGCAGCGGTGCGCTCGAACGGCAGGAGGAGGTCGCGGAGCCGCACCCCGTGCATGCCCTCGGGCGAGTAGGCGTCGGCGGTGCCGCCGCTGGTGATCGCGGTGAGCCAGGTCTTGCCGCGCAGGTGGGTGCCGTCGTGGCCGTAGGCCCACCCGTGCTCGAGCACAAGGTCGAGCCACTCCTTCACGATCGCCGGGGACGAGTACCAGTAGAGCGGGTGCTGCATCACCAGCACGTCGTGCTCCAGCAGCAGCTCCTGCTCCTCGGCTACCCGGATGTCGAGCTCCGGGTAGACCTCGTAGAGGTCGCGGAAGGTCACGCCCGGAAGGCCGCGCACCGCATCGGCCAGCGCCCGGTTCACGCGCGACCGGCGAAGAGCGGGGTGGGCGAACGCGATGAGAACCTGCGGCATCGGCGACCGAGACTACCCCGCGACCGTTGCCGCCGGCCCCGGTCGCCGGGGTGGTCACCGTTCGGCGATCTGGCACCGAGCGCCCGCGGGGCAGCCGTTGACTGGGGTCCCGGTCGTGAGGATGCCGGCCGCCGTCGGGCGGGGCTCGGGTCCCGTCCCAGGGCGGGTGCTCAGGCAGTCGCGCGGACCGTCGCGTCACCGAGTGCCGCGTCGATCTGGAGCTGATGCAGCCCTGGCGAACCGGGATGCCACGCCGGCCATCGGTGTGGCGGTTCCCCGGGCCCTGCAATAGGGTCGGCCTCGCTATGGGATCGTCTGATGTCACATGGGCGAGTCGTGCGGTTCGGGGGGCGATGGCGCGCAGCGCGGCAAGGGGCTCGCGGCCCCATGCACGAGGCCGGCGGCACGTGAGCCCGTCCGCGGTCGAGCCGTGGGACGCCCGAACCGTTGACCGGGCATGGGTGGGGCGGCACGGGGCCGCGGTCGGGGCACCGGCCTCCGAACGTCGTGCGGGGCGCGCCCCGGTGATGCGGGGGTCGGCGTGGCGCCGGGCCGCTGTCGTCCGGGTCCGATCGGTGCGGCGGTGACGATGGCCGCCGACGTCGAGGTGACCGACAACGAGGCCGAGTCGCGCTATGAGGCGTGGGTCGGCGGCGAGCGCGCGGGGATGCTGACCTACCGTCGGGGCCGGGGGAGGATCAGCCTCGTCCACACCGAGGTGGACGACCGATTCGCCGGGCGGGGCATCGGGACGCGGCTCGCGGTGACCGCGCTCGACGCGGCCCGCGCCGCGGGGCTGGCGATCCTGCCCATCTGCCCCCTGGTCGCCGATTACATCGACCACCACCCCGAGTACCAGGAGCTGGTCGCGCCGGGATACCGTCGCCCCGCCCCCTCCCCCGAGGAGACGGGGTGACCGTCCGACCCAGGATGTCGGCCACGACCGTCGCGGCTTGGCGCAGGGCCACGTGCGTGAACATCGCCTTTCCCGTCACGTCGCCCATGGCCCAGATGCCGTCCGCCGCGCGCATGTGGTCATCGACCTCGATGAAGCGGGCGTCGGCGTCGAGGCCGGCGCTCTCCAGGCCGAGACCGCCAGGGGCGACCGACCGCCCCGTGGCGACGAGCAGGCGGTCCGCGACGACGTTCGTGCCGTCGTCCAGGCCGACCACCGTCGCATCGCCGCGCGCCGCCACCGCGGTCGCCGAGACCCCGGTGCGCACGGCGACGCCGTCCGCGAGGAGCGCATCCTCGAGGACGGCGGCGGCCTCGGGCTCGCCACCCGGAAGGAGCCGTGGGCCGGCTTCGATGATCGACACCCGTGCCCCGAACCTCGCCATCAGCTGACCGAGCTCGCACCCGACCGCGCCCCCACCCAGGACGGCGACCGACTCGGGCAGCACGTCTGTGGCGATGAGGTCGTGGGTGGTCCAGAACGGGACCTCGTCGAGCCCGGGCATCGGCGGGATGGACGGCTGGGAGCCCGTCGCGATCACGATCCCGCGTCGGGCGGTGAAGACGGCGCCATCGACGGCCACGGCACGGGGCCCGATGAGCCGGCCGCGCCCCCTGATCAGCGTTCCGCCCCGGTCCCCGAAGCGCTCGACGCCCATCGCGTCGTCGCGATCGCCGGTCACCTCGGCGCGGACCTGCTGAGCGAGGATCCCCCAATCCGGAGCGGCCTCGACCGGACCCGCCACGCCGCGTGCGCGGGCGACCTCGGCGACGAGGTTGGCCGCCCGGATCATCCGCTTCGACGGGAGGCAGGCCCAGTACGGGCACTCCCCGCCCACGAGGGCCGCCTCGATGCCCACCACCTCCAGCCCGGCGTCCAGGAGCTGGAGCGACAGATCCTCGCCACACGTCCCGACGCCGATCACGACGACATCGGCTTCAGCCGACACGGCCACCCACCCCCACCAACGCGCTCGCCGGGCGCTGCCAGGCGCGATCACCGTTGCCGGCTGACGACACCTCGCCTCATGGGATCGTGTCACGGCCCGCACCGGGCGCAGGCGGATCCCTCTGATCGAGGGCAGATCGTGCGGCTGAGGTAGGTTTGCATCCTGGCCCGGAAGGAGCGTCAGCGCGGATGAGCAGCGAGCGGAGCCCGGCCGAGCGTCGCGTGGTGACGGTGCTCTTCGTCGACGTCGTCGGGTCGACGAGCCTCGCCGAGGCGATGGACCCCGAGGACTGGACCGAGGTCGTCACTCGCGCGCTCGCGGTCATCTCACCGTGCGTCGAGCGCTTCGGTGGCAACATCGTGCAGTTCGCGGGCGACTCGATCCTCGCGCTGTTCGGCGCACCGACGGCGCACGAGGACGACCCTTACAGGGCGGTCCGGGCGGCGTCGGAGGTCCTCGACGCCGTCGAGGAGCTGAGCCGCCGGGTCAAGCGGGAGATGGACGTCGAGGTGCGGGTGCGCGCGGGCATCAACACCGGCCTGGTCGTGACCGGCGGTCTCAGCGCGGGCGACCTCAACGTCTACACGGCGCTCGGCGACACCGCGAACGTCGCGGCCCGAATGCAGGGCCTGGCGGAGCCGGGGAGTCTGGTGATTTCTGAGGCCACATACCGCCTCATCTCCAACGACGTCGATGTCGAGGCACTGGGACCGACCGACCTCAAGGGCAAGGCGCGGCCGATGTCGGTCTACCGGGTGACCGGCGTTCACGGGGTCGACAGCCGCATGCGTGGCATTCCGGGCCTCGCCAGCCCGATGGTCGGCCGCGACCAGGAGCTCGCCTCCCTGGTGTCGCTCGTCGAGGCGGCCAACGCGGGCCGCGGCAGCGTCGCGGCCATCGTCGGAGAGCCCGGCGTCGGCAAGAGCAGGCTCCTGTCGGAGCTTCGTACTCGGATCGCGGCGATGGACGGGGCTCGACTGGCTCTCGGTCGCAGCGCCTCCTACGACGAGGAGCGGCCGTATCACCTGATCGCCTCGCTGCTGCGCGCGATCGCCGGCGCCAGCGATTCCGATGACCTCGAGACGGTCGGATCGGCTTTCAGGCGGACGGTCGAGCCGGTGCTCGGCGCCGCCGGCCCGAGCCTCGATCGTCTGCTCCAGCTGCTCGGGGTCGTGGTGGGGCACCAGGACGACAAGGCCGAGGTGCTGCACGAGTCCTATGTCGCGGCGCTCGTGGACCTGATCTCCTCCCTCGCGGAGCGTCACAGGCCCCTGGTGCTGGCGTGCGAGGACATCCATTGGTCGGATGCGTCGTCCGCAGAGCTCCTTGTCGAGGCGCTCCGCGATCTACAGCAGGCGCCGGTCCTGGTGATCGTGCTGAGTCGGCCCGACCGGGGCTCGCACGGCTGGGGCATCCTGGAGGGGGTGCGGCGCGGCCGCGGCGAGGCGCTGGTCGAGCTGCAGCTCGGGCCGCTGGAGGGCGGCGAGAGCCGGCGGCTGGTGGCCAACCTGCTCGAGATCGAGTCGCTTCCCGAGAGCGTGCGCGACGCCGTGCTGGACCGGGCCGAGGGGAACCCGTTCTTCCTCGAGGAGATCGTGCGGATGATGATCGAGCGAGAGCTGATCGAGCGCGTCGAGGACCGGTGGGTCGCCCAGCAGGGGATCGCGGAGCTCGACGTTCCGGCCACCCTCCACGGACTGCTCGCGGCCAGGGTGGACATGCTGTCCACTCCCGCGCAGAGGACCGCACGGGTCGCGAGCGTCGTCGGGCGACGTTTCGAGGCGCGGCTCCTCGACGACATCGTCCCCCGGATGCGTGCTGCCGACGGCCCCATCCGGGTCGGCGCCCACGTGGCGGAACTCGAGACCAACGGCTTCCTCCGGATGGCCGCGATCCAGCCGCAGCTCGAGTTCGTCTTCCGCCACGCGCTCATCCACGAGGTGATCTACGGCTCGATCCTCCGCAGGGAGCGTCAGCAACTGCATCGCTACGTCGCCCAGGCGATCGAGGCGCACAACCAGGGGCGGTTGGATGAGCACGCGGCGGTCCTCGCCCGCCACTACACCGAGGCGCGGATGCCGGACCGCGCCGTCCACCACCTGATGGCCGCCGGACGGCAGGCGCTCGCCCGGCACGCGCGCCACGAGGCGTGCGACTTCTTCATCCGGGCCGGTGCACAGTTGGGCGCGATGGAGGACGCGCCCGCCCGGCTCACGGTGGAGGTTGCGCTCGGCCAGGCGCAGGCGGGACGCGTGTTCGTCCCCGCGCCGGAGATGATCGCGCTGCTCGATGCCGCCGTCGATGCGGCCGGCCAGGTCGACGACCCCGACCTCTTCGGCCGGCTCGAGCTCGAGCGCCTCCAAACCTGGGAGATGATGGGCGAGCTCCATCGTCCCGAGGCGCGCGCGGCGACGGAGCGCCTGTTCGCGCTGGAGGAGGGCATTCACGACCGCGGCGTCCTCGGGCGGCTGAAGTCCCTGATGGCCTCGGAGCGACGGGCCGATGACGATCTTCCGGCGGCGGAGGCCCTGTTCCTGCAGGCGGTGCCCCATCTCGAGGCGGCCGATCGACCGTCCGAGGCTGCGGTGAACGCCGGCTACCTCGCGGACGTGCTCTCGACCCTCGGCAGGTTCGAGGACGCCGCGACGTGGCTCTCCCGAGGTTCGGAGCTGGCCGAGCTCAGCGGCGACCCCAACGCGATCGCGGACGTGGAACTCTTCAGGGGCAAGGTCGCGTCGGACCGCGGCGATCTCGAGGAGGCCCTCGAGCACACGCGCCGCGGCATGGAGGCGGCCGAGGCCGCGGGGAACGTGTTCTGCACGCTGGCCGGCAACTTCTTCGCCGGAGACCAGGAGCTCCGACGCGGCCGGCCGGACGCGGCACTGGCACACCTCGGCAAGAGCAGCGAGCTTGCCGCCTACTGCCGGGCAGGCGCCTTCGAGCTGATGGGGGCGGTGTGGCTCGCGACGGCCCGAGCGCGTGTGGGCGAGGTGGAGCCGAGCCGATTCGATGGGCCCCTGGCGCAGGCCAGGGCCTCCGGGAGCAGGATGGGAGAGGGATTGGTGCGCCTTCAGCGCGGCATCGCGCTCTCGGGCGAGGAGGCCCTCCTGCCGGAGGCTCTTGAGGATTTCGACGCGGCGGCAGGCCTGTTCGAGGAGATCGGCGCCCGCCCGCTGCACGCGCGTGCGCTGCACGCCCACGGCCAGGCCCTCGAGGTCGCCGGCGACGTGCAGGAGGCGCGGGCGCGGATCGCGCAGGCGGCGGCGCTGTTCGACGAGCTCGGGATCAGGCCGGACCAGGACTCGCCCGCGGCGGATTGAGAGGCGGGACCACGCCTCCTCGGGCCGTGCACCGCTCCCGTCTCTCTCGTCGGCGGCCGCGAGGATCAGCCGATCGGCAGCTGCCGCTCCTCCCGTGAGATTCTCCCGGGACGCGCCGGTTCCTGAGATCGCCGGGTGAGCGTGCAGTGCGGGCGGCCGTGGACGACGCCGCCCGCTCGTCACTGGGTCCGGCCGGGGGCGACGGCCGTCGGGGCGTCTCGCCATGAGACCACCGGGCGAGGCCGCCGGCGCGGAGCCATGCCGGATCCCAGCGTAGGCCCTACCGGCCACGACCAGACCCGCCCTCGCCTTCCGGCCGCCGCCCGGATCCGACCTGCGGGGAGAGCACTCCAGGTCGTCGGCGCCAGACCCCAGATTGAACCCACCAGACCCCGGCCAGGCCCGCGCCAGGGACCTGCTGCGGACCGGGAGCCCGATCGACGGGAACCCCTTGTCCATGAGGTTCTCCCGCCGAGATCGCCCTCGCCGAGTGGGATGCCCCCAACGGGATTCGAACCCGTGCCGCCGCCTTGAAAGGGTCGCGTAACGACCGCGATGAGCAGGCTTTCTTCTCGGTCAGAGCCCAGCGAGACCCCCTGAGCCGACGACGCGGGGCACCCTGGAATGAGCGCGCCGGGTCGATATCTTCGCCCGCGACCCCCACGTCGAGGCCGCGGCGCCATGTGTGCGCACCTCATCGACCACCACCCTCACCCGTTCGAAGGGACGCGCATGGCCACGAAGCGCATCGCCATCGCATGCCAGGGCGGCGGCACCCACGCCGCGTTCACCTGGGGTGTGCTCACGGAGATCCTGGAGGCCAAACGGCGTTGGGACGCCGACCCTGAGGGTGGGGACACGTTCGAGATCGCCGCCATCAGCGGCACCTCCGCCGGGGCGCTGTGCGCGCTCGCAACCTGGTACGGCCTTGCGCCCAACGGAGCCGATGCGCGCTGCGGCTCGATCGATGCGGCGATCGAGCGGCTCGACCACCTGTGGACCACCTTCACCGCGACGACTCCGGCCGAGCGGGTGCACAACCAGTGGGTGAGCGCGGCGCTGCGCTGGCAGGCGGCGCACCTGCCCACCGTGAGCTCCAGCCCGTACGACCTCACGAGCCGGCTGTCGCACGCGGGGCTGTCGCTGGCGGGTGTGCGCGAGGAGTACCTGGCATTTCCCGCGCTCCTGCGGTCGCTGTGCCCGCATTTCGACGCCGTCGACTGGCCCGCCGTCGCCCGGTTGCGCCTGCGAATGCTGGCCGGGGCGATCGAGGTGCTGAGCGGCAACACCGAGATCTTCGACTCTGACACCACCCTGCGCGCGATGGGTCTCCGGGCCCCACGCGCGGATACCAATCGTGGTGCCAATCGCTGGCGCATGCGGCGTGCGCTCTCGCTGGCGGGCGTCGCGGCCTCGGGCACCCTCCCCGAGGTGCTGCCTGCGGAGGCCATCGAGGGGATGGAGTTCCCCACCTGCGATCCCGGTACCACGGTGAAGCGCACGGGCTATTACTGGGACGGGCTCTACTCGCAGAATCCCCCGGTGCGGGACCTGCTGGACGCCCCCGATCGCGACGACAAGCCCGACGAGATCTGGGTGATCCGGATCAACCCGCAGGAGTTCTCGCCCGCGTCGTTGGACATCAGCCTCGATGACATCCACGACCGCGAGAACGACCTCGCCGGCAACCTCTCGCTCAACCAGGAACTCGACAACATCCTCACCGTCAACCGATGGATCGAGCAGCACGGCGCCGTCCATCCGCCGCTGGACACGCGCAAGATGGTCGCCGTGCGCACCATCAAGATGCGCCGCGAGACCGCGTGGGGCATCGGCCACGCGTCGAAGCTCGATCGCAGCGCGGGACACATGAGTCGTCTGCGCGACGAGGGACGCGAGATCGGTGCGGGCTGGCTCGCGGATTGGCGCCGGCTCGGGGCCGCCTTCGATCGCTACCCCGATGACGCGCGCTATCCGGGCGCACCCGGAGCGCTACCGGCGCGCGCCTGATCCTCCCCAGCCGGGGTCTGCGCCCTCATCTCGCCGCCCGTCAGGTCGCCGGTCCGGCGGGTCGGGCCACGCCCCCCGCCGGGTCGGGTGCCGTCGGCCCGCTCCCGTCGTCGCCGCCCCAGATGGACCCCGCTCCAGCGGTCTGGTTCGGGCAGAAGCGAGTTGCAGCGGCCGGGCAGCCGAAAGGGACGAGAGCCGTGATTCCTTGTGGTTCTGGGCCGAGAAGGTCGTTGCGAAGCGGGATGCCCCCAACGGGATTCGAACCCGTGCCGCCGCCTTGAAAGGGCGGTGTCCTGGGCCGCTAGACGATGGGGGCCAGGCAACCGAAGTAGACCAGAAAAAGGGCCCGGGATGGCTGGAGAAAGCCGTCCCGGGCCCCGGTGGCAGAAGAGGTTTGGCTCAGGGGCGTGTCACGAATCCCCGTCGCTGCAGCTGCGCATCAGGGGCACGCCCCTAGCTACTGCCACCTCTACAGTCACTATGCAATAGGACCACCTCCCTTCCGTAGTAGGCGGGATGGTAGACGGCTCGGCGGACGACGACCAGAGGAACCGCCGAACAGGTTCGGGCCCGACGCTCCGGGCGTGCCCGGGGGGCCGCGCTGCAAGGGTGCGGAGGTCGGCGCTCCTCCGGCGGGCGCCCCGCGTGAAAGGAACGCTCATGCCCGGGGCGGCCCGACCTCAAGGAGCGGGTGGCGCTCTGGAGGCGCGTCACCGTCGAGCCGTGGGAGCCGCGAGATGAGCGACGTCGACCTGATCGTGATCGGCGCGGGGAGGGCGGGCATCAACGCCGCCGCGCGCGCCGCGGAGGCCGAGGCGAGCGTGGTGGTGATCGAGCGGACCGCGTCCGCGGCATCTGCCCGATCCGAGGCTGCATCCCGAGCACCGCCGGCCGCATCCTCGGCGCGCAGATCCTCGCCGACCACGGCGCCGACCTGGTCCACCCCGTGGTCGTGCCGATGCGCTCCGGCGACCCCGAGGCGATCACGGGCGCCCACCACGCGCATCAGACCCTCGGCGAGCCGGTGCAGGGCCGCGGTGCGCTTGGCCCTCTCGGGCTGAGCGGCTGAGCTACCCCTTCGCCGCCTTCTGGCGCGCCCGGTGCCGCCGGCGCGCGATCCGGGCCACGTAGCTCCTGCGCACCGGGCCCGGCAGCCAGCGGCCGATCGCCTTCATCGCCAGTGACATCCGCCGCGGGAAGGCGATCTCCGCGTCGCCGGACTCCAGGCCGTCGGCGATGATCCGGGCGGCCTCGGGGGCCTCGATCACGAAGGGCATCTCGAAGTCGTTCTGCTCGGTCAGGCCGGTCTTCACGAAGCCCGGCGCGACCACGGTGACCTGCACGCCCGACCCCTCGCCCGCCAGGTCGGCGCGCAGGCTGTCGCACATGCTGATGAGGAAGGCCTTGGTCGCCCCGTAGGCGCTCGCCATGGGCAGCGCGGCGAAGCCGGTGACGCTCGCCACCACCGCGACCCGTCCCGAGCGGCGGGCGCGCATGTGGGGCAGCACGGCCTCGATGCAGTTGACCGTGCCCATGATGTTGACCTCGACGTGCGGCCGGAAGAGCCCGGCCGAGAAGTCCTCGGGGAGGACCGGCTCGTACGTCCCCGCGTTGAGGAGCGCGACGTCGATGCCCCCGTGCGAGGCGAGGATCCCCTCCACCACGGCGGCGATCCCCTCGTGGTCGGTGATGTCGCCCGGCGCGGCGGCGATGCCCGCCGAGCGGCCGGCGAGCTCCTCGAGCGCCTCGGCCCGCCGGGCGGTGACGACGACCCGCGCACCGCGCCGGGCGAGCTCCAGCGCCACCTCGGCGCCGATGCCCGACGAGGCTCCCGTGATCCAGACGACCTGGTCCTTCAGCGGCATCCGCTGCTCCATTCCATCGGCGTCAGAAGGTCATGCGAGGGCTCGGCTCGGTGGGGAGCCGGTCGTTGAACGGCCGGGTGAGCACCAGCTGGTAGTCGTGCAGCGCGCGCGTGCGGAACCCCGCCTCGCAGAAGGCGAGGTAGAAGTCCCAGGTGCGGATGAAGCGCTCGTCGTACCCGAGCGCGAGCACCTGCGCCCGGTTGGCGAGGAAGCGCTCGCGCCACTGGCGCAGCGTCTCGGCGTAGTGGTAGCCGATGTTCTCGACCCCGTGCACGATCAGCCCCGACGAGCGGGTCATCGCCTTCGTCACGGCCTCCAGCGACGGGATGAGCGCCCCCGGGAAGACGTACTCCCGGATCCAGTCGTGGCCGCGCCGGTATCGCTCGTAGGTCTGGTCGGGGACGGCGATCGTCTGGACGCATGCGACGCCCCCCTGATCGAGGAGGCGGTCGCACGACCGGAAGAAGACCGGCAGCTCGCGGTGCCCGATCGCCTCGAGCATCTCGATCGAGGCGATGTGGGTGAAGCGGCCCTCCATCTGCCGGTAGTCCTGCAGGAGGATCTCGATGCGGTCGGAGAGCCCGGCCTCGGCGATCCGCTCGCGCGCGAGGGCGGCCTGCTCCTGCGAGAGGGTGAGGCCGGTGACGCGCGCGCCCCACTCGCGGGCCGCGTGCATCGCGAAGCCGCCCCAGCCGCAGCCGATCTCCAGGACGTGCGCGTCGGGCCCGAGGCCGAGCTTGTCGGCGATACGCCGGTACTTGGCCTCCTGGGCCTGCTGCAGGGACATGTCCGGGTGCTCGAAGAACGCGCACGAGTAGGTCCACGACGGGTCGAGGAAGAGCGCGTAGAGGTCGTTGCCGATGTCGTAGTGGTACTGGATGTCGCGCTTGGCCCCGTGCAGGTCCGAGCGCGGGGGCAGGTGCGGCCGGCGGCGCTGGAGCTCCATCCACGCCGACCAGGGCCGTCGCCGCCGGGCCTGCTCGCCCGAGAGCGCGAGGGTCTCGAGCAGGCCCACCAGGTCGTCGGTGCGCCAGTCCCCGGCGACGTACGACTCGCCGATCGCCAGGCGCCCGCGGGTGGCGAGCCGCCGCCAGAGGTTCTTCGAGTTGACCGTCACCGTGATGTCGGGCCCGGTGGCCGGGTCGCCGCCGCGGCGCACCGTGCCGTCGGGCAGCCGCACCGAGATGCGCCCGCGTGCCGGGTGGGACAGGCCCCACAGGCCGAGCCGCCGCGCGACGCCGGTGAAGGGCGAGCGCCTCGCCGGCGGCAGCGGGCGCAGGGCCGTGCGCCCGGACGTCGGCGCTTCGCCGGCCCGGGCCGGGGCGTCGAGAATCGCCGTGGTGGCGCCCGCGCGCTCCGGCTCGGGCGTGGACCGCGATCCCTCCCCGGGGGAGAACCGCGGCTTGCGATGGAAGGGCACCTTCTTCATGGAGAGCTTCACCGCCTGCCAGTGGATGAGGCCGGTCACCTGCTGCGACATCAGGGGGTAGCGCGTGAGGGCCCGCGCGAGCGCCGCGTTGGTGAGCGGCCGGCGCACGCCGGACAGCTCGGCCCAGAAGGGCCGCTCGTCGCCCTCGATGATCCCGACCCCCGCGTGGACCTTCTCCCCCGGCTCGGTGAAGGAGAAGCGGTAGGTCTGGTCCATCCCGAAGAACGGGGAGACGTGCATGAGCTTCGGGTGCTCGTAGACCCGGCGCGCCCCGTCCTTGACCTGGTTCTCGGCGGTCAGGAGGTACGGGTGCCGTTCGCCGAACGTGTTGGAGACCTCGGCGACGATCGCCGCGAGCTCTCCGTCCGCCCGGTGGCAGTAGAAGTAGCTGACCGGGTTGAAGACGTGGCCGAGCAGACGCAGGTTGGTCAGGAGCGTCACCCGGCCCCCCGGGCCGAGGTCGATCCCGCGCTCGGCGAGGAACGCGAGGATGTTCTCCTTCACCGGCCGCGCCGGGTCGCCCAGGTGGTCGCCGTCGCGGAAGCTCACGACGTTGCGGCGGTTGTACCCGAACAAGCGGATGCGCCGGTCGAGTTCGGGCAGCTCGTCGAGGTCGAGCCCGTAGAAGCAGACCGGATAGCGGAAGATGTTGCTCGTGGGAACGGTGCGCGCGTGCATCAGCGTGCCCTCGTAGAGCGCCGACCTCACCAGCTCGCCCCCAGCCCGGCGGCGGCGCGGAGGCCCGAGGCCAGGCCGTCCTCGTGGAAGCCGACCCCGTGGTAGGCGCCGCAGAAGAAGGTCCTGCGCCGTCCGTTCAGCGTGGGCAGGCGCTCCTGCGCCGCGAGCGACTCGAAGGTGTAGAGCGGATGGGCGTACTCGACGCGCCGGATCACGCGATCCTCCGCGATCAGGTCGTCGCGGTTCAACGTGACGCAGTAGTGCTCGGGCCCGTCGATGGCCTGGAGCTTGTTGAGGTAGTAGGTGACCGTCGGCTGCGCGGAGGGCCGGTTGACGTCGTCGATCAGGTAGTTCCACGAGCCCCGCGACGCCGGCCGGCGCGGCAGCAGGCTCTCGTCGGTGTGGAGCACGGTGCTGTTGAGCGTGGTGCGGAAGGCGCCGAGCACGGCGCGCTCGCGCTCGTCGGCGTCTGCGAGCATCGCCAGCGCCTGCGGTGCGTGGGCGGCCACCACGACCGCGTCGAACCGATGGGCGGCGTCGTCGGCGGTGCGCACTTCGACCCCGTCGGCGTCGCGGGCGATCGCCCGCACCTCGGCCCCGAGGCGCAGCCGGTCGCCGAGGGGTGCCGTGATGGCCCGGACGTAGGTGCGGCTCCCGCCCGTGACGGTCCGCCACTGGCGCCGGCGGAACCCGAGCAGCCCGTGGTTCTGGAAGAAGCGCACGGCGTACGAGACCGGGAAGGCGAGCGTCTGGGCGGGCGCGGTCGACCAGAGCGCCGAGGCGAAGGGCACGAGATAGAGGTCGCGGAATCGCCGCGAGTAGCCCTCATTCGTGACGTAGTCGTCGAGCGTGCTGCGCGCATGACGCTCCTCGAGGGCATTGTGCCCGGTCCTCAGGAACCGGACCACCTCGCGGAACAGTCCGAGCACCGCGGGGTTCGCCAGGGTGCGCGGCTGCGACCACAGCCGCACCGCCGAGTACTCGAGCCCGGACGAAGGGCAGCTGACGGCGAACGACATGTCCGAGTCTTGCACCCGCACGCCGAGCTCGCGGAAGAGGCGGCTGAGCAGGGGATAGTTGTGCTCGTTGTGCACCAGGAAGCCGGTGTCGAGGTGCAGCTCGCCGCCGCCCGGCCGCGGCACCGTGACCGTGTTGGCGTGTCCGCCGGGCCGGCTGTCGCGCTCGAAGACCTCGACGTCGTGGACGCGGGAGAGGGCGTGCGCGGCCCCGAGGCCCGCGATGCCCGACCCGATGACGGCGACCCTCATAGTCGCCCCCGTGGGCCGATGGTCTCTTGCGACGTCATCTCATCCGTATACGGTCCTCCCACGTAGACGGATGAGGGGACCCGGACTCCGGCCTCCCGGCTACCCTGTCGTCGAATGAGAGACGGGTCCACGTGAACCAGCCAACGGCCGTCGGGCCGCCGGTCGCAACGGTCCGGACCAGCACCAGCATCCCGAGCCGGATCATCACCCTCATCGCCGTGATCGTGCCGCCCCTCGGCGTGCTGTCCGCGATGGGCGTCTTCTGGGGCGTCGCGGTGCGGCCCGTTGACGTCCTCATGCTCGTCGTCCTCTACACCGCGTGCGGTCTGGGTATCACGGTGGGCTTCCACCGCCTCTTCTCCCACAAGGCCTTCAAGACGACGCCGGTCCTGCGCGGCCTGTTCGCGATCCTCGGCTCGATGACGCTGCAGGGCCCGGTGACCCAGTGGGTCACCGACCACCGCAAGCACCACGCGCTCTCGGACCGCGAGGGGGACCCGCACTCCCCCCACGCCGGGCGGCGCGAGGGCCTCTTCGGCGGGCTCGGCGGCTTCTTCCACGCCCACATGGGCTGGCTCGTCAGCACCAAGGGGATGGAGCGCGGCCGCCGCTACGGGCGCGACCTCTACGACGAGCCCCTCATCCGGCGTATCGACCGCCTCTATCTGGTGTGGGTGGCGCTGACCCTCGCGATCCCGTTCGCCATCGGTTTCGCGGTCGATCCTACGCTGCGCGGCGGCCTCACCGGCCTCGTGTGGGGCGGGCTGGTGCGGATCTTCCTCTTCCACCACATGACCTGGTCGGTCAACTCGGTCTGCCACACCTTCGGCCGCCGGCCCTACGCGACCGACGACGAGAGCCGCAACAACTGGCTCGTCGCGCTGCCGACCTTCGGCGAGGGCTGGCACAACAACCACCACGCCTTTCCGGGCTCGGCGATCCACGGCCTCGGCCGCCGTCAGGTGGACATGAGCTGGTGGACGATCCGCGGGCTTGAGAAGCTCGGCCTGGCGTGGGACGTGAAGATCCCCGGAGCCGCGCGGCTCGCCCGCCGCGCGGCTCAGGCGCCCTCCTCGGCCTGAAACCGCGTCAGCTCCTTCCCCACGAGGCGCGCCCAGGTGCGCGCCCGGGGCAGGGGCAGGGGCCGCCCGCCCCGCCAGCGGACGGCGATGGGGTGGACGGCGCCGCGGATGAGCGAGTAGCGGGCCTCGGCGCCCGCCGCGGCGATGCGCTCGAGGCCGGCGCGGGAGCTGCGCGGGCTGACGCCCGGGATGCCCGGCAGGCCGCCGTCGAGCGACCCGTGGATCACCGACATGCGCTTGCCCTCGAGGGAGTGGACGTCAATCCGCGGCGGGATCCAGGGGGCCAGGCCGACCACGCCGCTGACGCTGGGGTGGCCGGCGCAGCCGATCGACACGGCCCCGCCCATGGAGAAGCCGATCATCAGCGTGTTGCGGCCATCGGGATCCCGCACCGCGTCGAGCGCCGCCCAGGCGTCCTCGATGCACTCGTCGAGCGCCTTCCACGACTTCACGCGGTAGCGCACCTCGTGGAACGCGAGCGCGGGGAACCGCGGAGAGAGGGCCCCGACCAGCCACTCAAGCGAGCCGCTCCAGTCGCCGGGCGCCAGCCGGCCGGTGCCGCCGTTGACGCACACCACGGGGATCCCGTCGCGCGGGCCGGTGTGGCGCATCGCGGCGCCGCTCGAGAGGGCCGTGCTCAGCGCCGCTTCGCCAGCAGCCCGAGGGCCCCGAAGGCGGCGAAGCCGGCCGTCATGGCCAGCACGCGCGGCCTGTCGCGCCCGTAGTGGGCGGCGTCGGTCAGGTCGAAGAGCGCCCGGGCGCCGATCGCCCCCCGCGGGTCGGCCGAGAAGGCGAGCCCGAGCGCGTTGACCGCGTCACGGGCGCCGAGAGCGCGGACCTCCGACTCGCTGACGCCCAGCATCTGCGCCATGCGGGCGGTGCGTCCGAAGGCGAGGGCGACCCACCAGGCGCAGACCACGGCCAGCATGCGCGCCCACGAGCGCTGCGAGAACGGGAGCATCCCTAAAGGATAGGGCCCGGCTCCCGATCCGGACTACGAACGGTCGATCACCACCGGCGTCCCGGCCCGGGCGTAGCGCGCGGCCACCGCCAGCGCCGGCTCCGAGAGGATCACGCAGCCGTAACTCGACGCCCGGCCGACCCGCCAGGAACGGCCCGTGCCGGTCCCGTGGATCGCCACCAGCGCATCGCCTCCCATGAAGCGGCGCAGCGTGGGGGAGTGCGCGGTGAGCGTCAGCGTGAAGCGCCCGTAGACGCCGCGCCACTCCGGCAGGGTCGGGACGGGGTCCTGGATCGCGAACCGCCCGACGGGGGTCGGGGTGCCCGGGCGGCCGATCCCGGCCGGCCAGGCGGCGATCCGGCGGGTGCCCCGCCAGATCTCGAGCCGCCGCGACCCCAGGTGCACCTCGAAGCGGACGCGGGTGGTGCTGAGGCGCAGGCGGTCGGCGGGCACCCAGCCGTTCGACGCGTTCGGCCGCACGGGCAGTTGCACACGCACCCAGTCGCGCCCGTGCGCGTCGGTATGGGAGCCGGTGACCATCAGGCGTTGAGCGCTGCCCGTCCAGGTGGTGGCGCCCACCAGCCGCATCTTCGGGGCCGCGCCGGTGCGCGGCGCGCCGAGAGCGGTGACCGGGAGCACCACGCGGGCCGTGAGGGTCGGCCGCGTCCGCTCGGCGGCGTCATGTCCGACCGCCGGGGCGGCCCCGGCGAGGCAGGCCGCGACACCCGCGGCGACGATCGATCTCCAGGAAGCCCCCACTCCATAGAGGTCGTCGCCCCAGCCCGACTCCTTGAGGGGCCGACCCCGGAGGCGCCGCGGTGCGCTGCGGCCTCAGGAGGGTGGGGAAATGCCACCGGGGTCGTCGGAGGCGGCCGCGAGCAGCGCGGTGCGCACCGGCAGGAGCGCCCCGTCGGGGTCTCCGCTCGCGCCCCACCAGATGTTGCCCTCGAGCAGGACCGGCCCGGACGCGGTCGGCGCCACGTCCCAGCCGACCGTCCGCAGCGGGCGGAACACCTCCGCTGCGCGTACCGCGAGCGCGCGCGCCTCCGCGATGCCGGGCACCGGCACGCCGGTGATCGTTACGCCCGTATCCGGGTGCCGGGCCACCCGCACGAGGCCGAAGCCGCTGGGCGCCACGCCGACGGGGAGGGCGAGGCGCCCGTCGTCCTCGACCCGCGCGATCAGGTTGCCGGTGGTGCCGCCGCGCTCGGCGCGGAAGGAGTCGGTCGGCCCGTCGCCCACGACGATCCGCAGCGCCGTGTAGAGCACCCGGGCCCTCCCTTCGCCGTCGACCAGGGTCACTATGCGCAGGCACTGCAGCACGTCGTGCCCGCTCAGGCGCAGGATGTCGGGGTGGGTGCGCAGGCGCGGTTGCACCAGAAGGCGGTCCCATGGCTCGGCGGCGAGCTCGGCCGCCAGTTCCGCCCACGAGCGCTCCCGGCCGGCGTGGTCGGCGGCGCCGCGGTCGGTGCGGCGCAGTACGCGCAGGCCGCTCGCCAGGCTGCCGCTGGCCGGCTTGACGACGAACTCGTCGTGGGCGGAGCGCTCGAGGGCGGCCGCCCAGGCTTCGGCTGTATGCGACGTCTCGGCCTCGCGCTCGAGGACGGCCACCACCGGCGCCGCCGGTAGGCCGTGGCGCTCGCAGGCCGGGGCGAACAGGGCCTTGTCCTCGGTGAGGGCGCGGGCTGCGGGGGGGTTCAGGGCCTCCTGAAGGCGGAGGATCTCCCGGCGGCGCAGCGCCCAGCGCTCGCCCTCAGGGCCCGTGAGCGGATCGAGCAGGCCGAGCATCGCCGCGTCCTTCAGCCGCCAGCCGCGGTAGCGGACGGCCGCCGCGCGGAGGGCGACCCGCGGTACGCTCGCATCGTGCGCTCGCGCTGCACCGCGGATCGACGACGCGGAGGACGCGATCGCGCGCGAGATCCGGACCGGCGCGCGCCCGGCCCGACGGGCCGAGCGCGGAAGGTCGATCGCCCGGAGGGCTGCCCTCACCCGGCGACGATCCGCGCGACGACCGCGTCGGTGACGGCGGTCGTGCTCGCGGCGCCCCGGGCGTCGCTCTCGCGACGTTGGTCGTACGTCACGAAGCGGCCGTCGGCGAGCGTCTCGGAGATCGCCGCCTCCAGTCGCCCGGCCGCCTCGACTTCGCCGAGGTGACGCAGCATCATCGCCCCCGACAGCATGGTCGCCATCGGGTTGGCGCGATCGCGCCCCGCGAGCACGGGCGCGCTTCCGTGCCCGGGCTCGAACAACACCGCCGCGGTGCCGATGTTGGCGCCCGGGATCATCCCCGGCCCGCCCACGAGGCCGGCGCAGAGGTCGCTGACGATGTCCCCGTACTGCATCGGCATCACCAGCACGTCGAAGCGCTCGGGGCGCTGAACCAGCTGGGTGCAGACGATGTCCACCGCTCTGTCGTCGAACTCGATGTCCGGGTTGCGGGCGGCCACCTCGCGGGCGACCTCCAGGAACAGGCCGTCGGTGGTCTTCATGACCGGCGCCTTGTGCACCGCGGTGACCTTCGACCGGCCCAGCGTGCGCGCGTAGTCGAACGCATACTCGACAATGCGGCGGCTGGCCATCTCGGAGATCGCCTTGATCGCGATGCCCGACCCCTCGGGGACCGCCTTGCCGATGGCCTTCTCGACGGCCGCGATGATCGCCAGGGCCTCGGGCGAGCCGGCGGCCGCCTCGATGCCCGCGTAGACGTCCTCGGTGACGTCGCGGATGACCACCACGTCAACGTCCTCGTAGCGCGAGTTGACGCCGGGGTATGTGCGGCACGGCCGCACGTTGGCGAACATGCCGCTCGCCTTCCTCATGGCGATGTTGACGCTCCCGAAGCCCTTCACCTTGGGCGCGGAGACCGGGCCCTTGAGGGCGACCCTGTTGGCCACGACCGCCTGGGGGACGCTGTCCGGGAGGGGGGTCCCGAAGGCCTCAAGGGCCGGGACGCCGACCTCGTGGACATCCCAGTCGATCCCCACGCCGGTCGCCTCGACCACTCGTCGCGTCGCGAGGGTGACCTCGGGGCCGATGCCGTCGCCCGGCAGCAGCGTCACACGGTGCGGTCCGCTCACCGGCTCTCACCGTTGGCGATGACGGTCGCAGGGTCCTCGTTCACCATCCCGGCCATCGAGGCGAGGTCGCGCTGCTCGCGCGAGGCCGCGTCCTCCATGATCTCGAGGACGTCCGGCGCGGGGATCACGACGGCGCCCGCCTGGCTTGCGTACACGTAGTCGCCCGGGACCACGCTCACCCCGGAGACCTCGACCGGAACGCCGGCGGCCACCGGCATCACGACGTTGCCGCCCTGGCGCACGGTCTCGCCCCGGCAGTAGGTGACGAAGCCATACTGCGACAGGTCGTCGAAGTCGCGCAGGCGCCCGTCGGCGACGACGCCTGCCAGCCCGTTGTGGCGCAGGCGCGACAGCTTGCGCCCTCCGCCGAGGGCCGCGTCGGGGTGACCGCCGTGCGACATCACGAGCACCGTGCCCTCGCCGCCCCACTCCCCGATCGCGCGATAGAAGAGCGAAGCGAAGTCGTTCTCCACGGGGTGCTGGAGATCTCTGCGGGTCGGCATGAACCGGATGGTCGCGGCGCGCCCGAAGAGCACCGCGCCCGGGTTCGGGCTGACGAGGTCGAGGACGTGCGCCGGGTGGTTGTAGCGCTGTGCCACCGAATCGACGAGGGCGGAGCAACTGACCTCGTCGACGAGCGCGCGCAGGTCCTCCCGGATCCCGGCTGGTGCGATCTGATTCATCGGATCTTCCTCTCTCGTGGTGCTCTGACGGATCTCATGGACACGGGCTGACGGGCGGTGTGCGCGCATCGACCACGCCCCCGTCGAATCTCGGTGCGCCCGCGTCGGGCTCACCCCCGCCCCCGCCCCGGCCCAGGTGGTTCATGAGCCGGCCGGCCGGGCGCGCGAACAGGGATGCGACCCAGAACGGGTCGATGGGCGAGGGGTCGAGCCTGCCGTGGCGCTCGAGCGCGACCGCGGCGATGCCGCGCAGAACCGACCCGCGGGCGCCGGACGCCGCGAGCAGAGCCTGCACCTCGAGGTCGAGCCGCATGTACGACCCGGGCTGCGCGACGCCGTCGAAGGGGACGCCGTCGATGCCGAGTGTCACCTCGACTGCCCGTCGCTGGAAGTCGAAGCCGGCGTGCTGCGAGGCGCCGCTGGTCGCGCCCAGGCGCAGGTTGGCGTCGTGCACGTAGAAGCGCCCGCCTCGCTCGATGAAGCTCACGCCGCTCGGCCCGACGTAGTCGACGGCGTCCAGCAGGGCGCGCGCCGACTCCACGAGGCGGGCGGGGGGGTGGCCCGGGGTCTTCAGGGACGCCAGGCCCGCTCCCCGCGGCCACTCCTGCCGGACGCGCAGAGCGACATGCTCGAAGATGCCCGGGCCACGCACGCTCTGGACCACCCAGCGGGGGCCGGAGATGCGCTCCTGGACGACGGCGGAGTGGCCGTCGGCCACCAAGGCCGCGATGTACTCGTCCCGCTCGCGCGCCGTCGCCACGGCCATCGGCTTGGCCACGTCGGAGCGGGAGGTCTGCGGCTTGACGATCGACGGCAGGGAGGGCCACGGCCCGCTGCGCCCCGACGCGTCTACGAGCACCGTCTCGGGCGTGTCCAACCCGATGGACCGCGCCGTCTCGGCGAGCGCGAGCTTGTCGCAGAGCGCCTCGTATTGGTGCGCGCGCGGGCCGACGACGGCGACAGGCCCAAGCTCCGCCCCACGCTCGGCCAGCAGGCGCACGATGTCTTCGTCGATCGGCACTACGACGTCCACGCCCTTCCGGCGACAGACGTCGGCCACCGTCACGAGGAAGCGGTCGGGGTGCTGCGTGGGCGACGGGTAGCGCAGCGGGGATGGGCATGCGGGCGAGCGCCCGCCGCCGCGACCCTCCGGAAAGGCGCCGATCGTGCGGAAGCCCGCCCTGCGGAGGGCCCGGACGGCGCGCGCGCCTGATGGGTAGCCCGTCCAGAGGACGAGGACGGTAGTTCGGGTCAATGTGACCCCTTCATGGTCGGGGTGGTCAGGACGATGGGGGAAGAGGAATGCCGCCGCCCGGCGTCGGTCCAGGTGATCCGGACGCGGTGTCGTCCGGCTCCGCGCAGCCGCACGCGCACCTGGGCGCGGCGCCCCCACGGAGTCGCGACGGTGAGCGGCCGATAGCGGTAGACGAAGCGGCGGCCGATGCGGGCGCGCCGCGCGTCCTGCACCGTGATCCACCGGCCGAGCAGGGGCTGGTTGGCGATCAGCCTCAGCGTCAGTCGTGCGCCGCCGGCTCGCACGCGCCGAGCCCGCACCACGACCCTGACCCGCAAAGGCGGCATGACCTTCGTGGGGGTCGCCGTCGCCATCACCGGTGCGGGCATGGGCATGGGCATGGGCGGCGGCGGCGCCTCGACGGTGGGAGGCGCGACCGGCGGAAGGGGCTCGGGCGTCGGCGGCGGCGGATCGGACGGCGGCAGGGGCGGCGGCGCAGGCAGGGGCCCCTCGACGCGCCGCACCCGGTACTCGCCCGGCGAGGTGTCGTTGAGGCCCGGCCCGGAGATGTAGACGTCGCCCTGCGGCGAAACGCTGACCCCGTGGGGCTCGTCGATGCCGGCCGCGGTCGCCGGTCCCCCGTCTCCGGCCGACGAGGCGTATCCGGTACCGGCGATGGTGGTGATGACGCCGTTCGCCGCCACCCGCCGGATCCGGTTGCTGCCGCTCTCGGCGATCAGGAAGCCGCCGCCGGGCGCGGCCTCGACGTCGCGCGGGATCGAGAGGGGCGTGTCGACGGCGTAGCCTCCGTCGGCCCCGAACGCATTGGCTCCGGTACCGGCGACCGTGGTGATCACGCCGTTCGTGCCGACGCGCCGCACCCGCCCGTTGAGGGAGTCGGCGATCAGGAAGGCGCCGCCCGGGAGCGCCGCGACGCCCCGGGGAGCGTGGAGCCGCGCCGAGGTGGCGCGCCCGCCGTCGCCCGAGAAGCCCTGGTCCCCGCGTCCTGCGACGGTGGCGATCGCGTCGTCGGCTGTGCCGATCTCCTCGTCGTCGCCGGCGCTCACGCGGTGCACCAGAGCGCAGTTCTCGTCGACCAGCAGGTAGCTCTCGCCCCCCTCCTCCATCGCGATGCTTCGCGGCCAGGTGAGGTGCGCGTCGATCGCCGGCCCGCTCTGGGCACCGCACCCCTCCTCGGGGGCTCCGGCCACCGTCGAGATGATTCCGTCGGCCACCCGCCGGATGCGGTGGTTGAACTCGTCGGCGATCAGGAAGGAGCCGTCGCCGCTGAGGATCACGTCCGTCGGCCCGTTCATCTGCGCCGCGACGGCGGGGCCGCCGTCGCCCGAGAAGCCCTCCACGCCGTTGCCCGCGACGGTCGTGATCGTGCCGTCGGGCGCGACCTTCCGGACGCGGCCGTCGCCGTAGGTCGCCTCGCCGCCGAACTCGACGACCAGGAACCCGCCGCCCGGCAGGAGGGCGGTGCGCCGGGGCTTGCGCAGCTTCGACTGCGTCGCGGGGATGCCGTCTCCGCCCGTCCCGCCCCCGGCGACCGTGATGATGGTCCCGGGGGCGAGCGGCGCCGCCTCGGCCGTGGCCCCGTCCGCCGCCGCGAGCAGCGCGCAGAGGGCGACGGTGCCCGCCGCCAGGTGCGTGGGTGAAAGGCGTGCGCGGATGGAGGACCCTGGTGTCACGGCTGCAATAGTCCGGGTCTGCCGACGAATCGGACCAGCCCTGGGGGACCAGTCTCGGCCTGTACGTGCGAGGGGGGGACCTGCCCCCCCCTCGCACGCGAGATATCTCTATGGGCTGCCGACCGACACCTCGTCGCACCGATGAGAGGGCATGAGCGCAGCCACCGTCATCGATTCCCGGGGGCCCCGTGTGAAGTGGACCGAGGTCGTCACCGGCGGGCCGCCGGCGGGAGTCGAGGCGGGTACCCTGCTCGGTAGCGGCACGTGTGACGCGGCCGACCTGGCCGGAGAAGGGGCCGTGGCTCTCCTGCGTCCGGGTGGCCGGGTCGAGGTTCGCGCGAGCCGTGACGGCGTGCCGGCGCTCTCCGTGGAGGGTGTCACCGTTGGTCGCCGCCATGCTCTCGAGGGGAACGTGGACCGCGCGGTCGGAGACCGGGCGGTGTGCGGTTCGCTGAGCATCGGCGGCCACGTTGCGCCGGGGCGCGAGCTGAGCGCCACCGGGCCGATCCGGGTTGACGGCAACATCGACCGCGCCGAGATCCGCGCCGGGGGCGAGCTCCACATCGAGGGCCGGGCCGCGGGCGCGGCCCTGGTCGGCGGCGCGCACGCCGCGCTACGCGGTCGGCTCCACGAGCCGCTGCGCGGCGTGGCGGACGAGATCGATCGGTTGCTGGATCTCGCCTCCCAGCTGCTGCGGGCCGCGCCGGATGACGGGCTCGTGACGCCCGCGCGCGTCATCCGGGTGCTCTGCGCGGAGCGCTTCGAGACCCTCGAGTCGCGGCTCGTGCACGCCCGCGCCATCATCATCTCCTCGGGGCGGGACTGGCCGGGCCTGTGCGCCGGCCTCTCGGCCGAGGTGGAGGCGGCGCACCGCGCCGTGGCCGCGCCCGACCGACTTCGCGATCCGCTCGGCGCGCTGACGGCGAGCGCCGGCTTCCTCGCCGCCGCCGTCCCCTCCCGCCGGCCGATGGGCGATGTCGGCGTCCGCCTGCGGGCGGCCCACGCCTGCTCGATCGAGACCGCGGGCTCACTGCGCCTGATGGGCTCGGGGGCGACCGACTGCGACATCGCCGTCGGCGGCGATCTCATCGCCACCGGCTCGGGCGCCGCGCTGTCCGGCGGCGAGGCGCGGGTCGGCGGCAGGGTGCGGGTGAGCGAGCTCTCGGTGCGCAGCGGCGACAGGATGCGCGTGGTGATCGAGGATCTGCGCCAGAGCGACGACATCCTGCGGGCCGGCGTCGTCGGCGCCGGCGTCGAGGTGGTGGTGGGCGGCCAGACCCTCCGGTTCGACCGCCGCCGCAGCGACGTCCGCATCGGCGTCAGCGGCGGGCGGCCGGTGCTGAGCGCCGCCTGAGGCTCAGTCGGAGCGGCGTCTCAGCGTCGCCGCTCCGGCCCCGAGGGCCCCCAGCGTGAGCGCGACGATCACGACGACGTCGACCCAGAAGCGGGTGCCGAGCTCGCCGGGGCGAGACGCCCGCTCGAGGGCGTCGTAGGCGTAGGTGAGCGGCAGGACGTTCGAGATCGCCTCGAGCCATCCGGCCATCTGATCGCGCGCCACGAACAGGCCGCAGAGCAGGAACTGGGGCAGCACGAACGCCGGCATGAACTGGACCGCCTGGAACTCGCTCGTGGCGAACGCGCTGACGAAGAGCCCGAGCGCCGTGCCGAGCAGTCCGTTGGCGAGCGCGAGGCTGATCAGCACGAACGCCCCTCGCGCGGTGTCGAGCCCGAGCGGCCCGAGGGACAGCGCCGCGACCGCCGCCGTCTGGATCAGCGCGACGACGGCGAAGGCGAGTCCGTAACCGGCGAGCAGGTCGAGCTTGGCCATGGGCATGCTCATCAGCCGCTCCAGCGTGCCGGTGGTGCGCTCGCGCAGCATCGATATGGACGTGACCACGAACATCGTGGTGAAGGACAGCAGCCCCAGCATGGGAGCCCCGATGCGCTGGAAGGTCTGCGGCTGGTCGTCGAACACGTAGCGCATCAGCACCATCAACACGCACGGCACGACGACGAGCAGGGCCACCGTGCGCGGGTCGCGCCGCAGCTGGCGCAGCACCCGCTCGGCGATGGCGAGCGTCGCGCGCGCGTTCATCGGGCGACCTCCTCGCGCTCGATGAGGCGCAGGAACGCCTCCCCGAGGTCGTCGGTGCCGGTCGCGCGCCGTAGATCGTCCGGTGACTGGGCGGCGATCAGCGCGCCCTCGCGCATGAGCAGCAGCAGATCGCACTCGGCCGCCTCGTCCATCACGTGGCTCGATACGAGGATCGTCGATCCGGCCTCGACCAGCGCGCGGAAGGTGCCCCAGAGGTCGCGGCGCAGCACCGGGTCGAGACCGACGGTGGGCTCGTCGAGCACCAGCAGCGGCGGGTCGCCGAGCAGGGCGACGGCCAGCGACACCCGGGCCTGTTGGCCGCCCGACATCCGCCCCACCAGCTGGTCGCCCCGCTCGTCGAGCGCGACCACCTCGAGGACCCGCCCCGCCTCGGTCCGTGGCACCCCGAGCACACGGGCGAAGTGCTCCAGGTTCTCCCGGACGGTCAGGTCGCCGTACACCGACGGGGCCTGGGTGACGTATCCCACGCGCGGCCGCAGCGCCGCCGATCCGGCCGGGAGGCCGAGCACCGTCACCTCCCCGCCCGCGACCCGCTGCACGCCGACGATCGACCGCATCAGGGTGCTCTTGCCGCATCCGCTCGGGCCCAGCAGCCCGGTGATCCTGCCGGCGGGGACCGTGAGCGAGAGGTCCTCGATTACCGGTGTCCCGCCGCGGACGACCTCCAGGTCACGCACCACCACGGCGTCCACGGAACCCTCCCATCCGATGTAAGCGTCTACTAACTTAGCGGCGCTTACGATAGTGAGTGCCTGCTAACATGTCAACGTGGTCCCTGCCCACGACACGACCATCCGCCGGACGCGCATGAGCGCGGCGGACCGGCGCGCCGCGATCCTCGCGGCGGCGCGCGCGGTCTTCGCCGAGAGCGGCTACCAGGGGGCGGGCACGGCGACGATCGCACGGGCGGCCGGCTGCTCGGAGGCCATCCTCTACCGCCACTTCGACTCGAAGCGCGCCCTGCTGCTCGCCGTGCTGAACGAGGAGGTCGAGGGCCGTCTGCAGGGGGGACGGGCGATGACGCCGCCTCCCGGGGCCGATCCGGTCGGGGGGCTCGCGGATGCGCTGCGAGCGCGCCTCGACGACGGCGAGATGGCGGTGACGATCCGCCTGATCCTCCTCGCGCTCAGCATGTCGGGGGACCCGGAGGTCGCCGACGCCATCCGCGCGCTCTTCCAGACCATCCGGGCCCCGTTGCGGGCGGTGCTCGAGGCGGGCCAGCGGGCGGGCACCATCCGCGACGACGTCGATCCGGAGGTCCTCACCTGGCTCTGGCACGGGCTCTTCCTGGTCGCAGGGGTGCGGAACTCGGTGGCCGCCGACGGGGTCGCCCTCCAGGCCGTCGAAGCCGCCCGGGTGTTGACCGAGGCGCTCGCGCCCCGCCCCGCCTGAGGGCTAGGCCCGGGTCCGCCCGATCCACTCGACGAGGTCGTCGAGCCGGTGGGCCCAGAAGACCGTCAGACCGCGGGCCTGCGCGCTCTCCAGGCTCGCGGCCTTGAACACCCCCGACAGCACCGCGGCGGGGACCACCTGGTCCTCGCCGAAGGCGCGCAGCCACCCGACCGCCTTCACGGCCGCGTCGTTGTTGACGCGCTTGAAGGAGTTGGTCATGGAGTTGGAGACCTTGCACTCGAGGGGCATCCGACGCCGGTCCCAGAGGCCGACGACGAGGTCGGCCTTGCGCCCGCCGAAGTCCACCTCGTCGCAGAACTCGCCCGGGGCCGGGGCGTCTTCGAGCGTGCGGATGGCCCTCGGGCGGTCGACCCGCGTGAACCCCGCGCCGAGGAGCGCGTCGGCGACCGCGCCCTCCTGGGTGGTCTTGGCCTCGTTGCGCCGCATGGTGCGCACGCGCTCGGTGGCCATCAGCGTGGCGGAGGCCAGCACCGCCGCCTGCCGTTCGGCCTCGGCCGGCTCGCGCGCTTCGAGCACCCAGGCGAAGCGGCGCCGGTCGATGCCGGTGAGCACGCTGTCGACGATCCTCGCGGCGGCCTCGGGGTCGGCCCGCAGGCGCGTGGGGGCCAACGTCGTGCGCGCGATCACCCGCAGGTCGTCGACCGAGATGAAGGGCCCGGCGACGAAGCGCAGCGCCTCCAGCAGATGCGGCGCGGTTACGACCTCGACGGCCCGCTCGCGCAGCTGGGAGAGGTCGACCGTCAGCTCGATCAGCTCCTCCATCGTGCCGAGGCACTCGTCCACGTGCGCCGGGTACTGGCCGAGCGGCTCGCGCTCGCGCTCGCGCCGGAAGCTCTCGACCGCCGCCGCCACGTCGCTCTCGAGCGACTCGGCGCTCCACAGCGGAGGCGCCAGGAAGGTGCTCACGCGGCCTGCTCGGCCAGGAAGGGGTCGGGCACGAGCAGGCGCTCCATCTCGCGCGGCTCGAACTTCGTGAGTCCCCCCGCATAGGTGCGCCCGTCGTCCACCGAGACGCTCTGGCGCAGGCCGGTGACGAGGCGGGTCAGCACCTCGGCCGGCAGCTCGGTGCGCGGGTAGAGCCCGTGCGCGATGTTGATGTGGCGCGCGCCGGCCGCGTTGAGGATGAACGCCGGGGGCCGCCGGGCCATGTAGGTCGCGAGGATCGGGGCGGGCGGGCGCAGTCCCACCGACCACCAGGCGCGCCGCGCGCGGGCGATGTAGCCGTCGTGCGCGCCGTCGCGCCTTGCGTCGCGCAGGAAGCGGGTGATCCGCCGCCGCTCGGCGCCCTCGAAGACGTCGAGGTCCTGGGGCAGGTCGATCACCCGCCGCAGGTGGTCGGTGAGCGAGAGCGTGGTGCCCGCCTCGAAGATCTCCCGCGCCCGCGTGATGCTCGCGAACAGGACCGACTCGGGGAGGTCGACCTCACCCGCGCGCACGACCCAGGTGGAGTTGCGGCCGGTGACCGCGCCGCGGTGCACCCGGCAGAGCTCGCCGAGCTGGACGCGGCCGCCCGGCACGGCGCGAGCGCGGCGGGTGAGCGGGCTCCAGCGGGGCGCCTCGCGCAGGGCGGCCGCCTCCACCTCGCGGCCGCCCTCGAGCGCGCCGAGGCCTTTCACGTCGTCGAGCCGGCGCATCCTCACCGCGGCCCCGGGGGCGCGCCCGACCCGGAAGCAGGTGATCGCAGCCGTCACGGCGGCGTCCTCGAAGGGCAGGGCGGTCGGCTCGATCACGTGGACGGCCTCGCCTCCCAGCGGGCCGAGCAGCAGCTCGCGCACCAGGCGGCCGTAGTTGGTGTCGAGCCACTCCGAGGAGGTGATGAAGGCGCCGCCGTCGCCCGCGCGCGCCCGCGCCGCCGTGGCCAGGAAGAAGTGGACGTGCAGGCCCGCGAGCTGGCTCGCCTCCAGGCCGTGGGCGTGTGCGGTGAGGGTGAGCCACTCCTTCCAGCCGGCGTCGATCTGGTGGTGGCGCACGTAGGGCGGGTTGCCGAGGTAGAGGGTCCGGCCCGGCTCCGCGCCGAGTTCGGCGCGGCGGTAGTCGTCGACCACCACGCGGGAGCGGCCGGCGAGCCCGGCCAGGGCCAGGTGGGCCCGGCAGGCGATGGCCGCCACCGGGTCGCGCTCCACGGCCACCAGCGACGCCCTGGCGAAGCGCCGCCCGGCGGCGACCGCGAAGCGCCCCGACCCGGCGCCGGGGTCGACCACCCGCTCGGGAACGGGCTCCGAGGCCGCCCAATCGACCATCGATCCGACGATCGGCGCGGGGGTGTAGGTGGCTCCGTCCGGGCGGCGCAGCGCCGCGTCGCGCAGCAGGCAGAAGGCCTCGCCGAGCGGGTCGGCGCCCTCGGCCACCGCGGCGCGCAGGCCGGCCAGCACGGAGGCCGGCGGCACCTCGCCCGCCAGGCCCCGGGCGACGGCGCTCTCGGCCTCCGACCACCCCGGGACATCTCGGGCCCCCAGCGCGACGGCCGCCGCCACGAGCAGGGATTCGCTGGTGAGCGCGCGCGCGCTTGCGTCGGGGGTCACGTCCGGCAGCCTAGGAGGATCGGCGGACGCCGCCGCCCGGTCTCGGTGGCTGTCATATGCTGCCGCGGGCGACGGAGGGGGAACCGCCGTGAGGTGGCGCAGGTCGGCGGGCGAGAGCGGCGACATGCAGGACATGCGGAGCTCGAGGGGGCGATCCGGCGGCATGCCCGGCGGGTTCAAGGGCGGCGTCGGTGGCATCGGCGTGGTGGGCGTGATCATCGCCCTGCTCATCACCCTCCTCGGTGGCGGTGGCGCGTCGGGCTTCGCGCCGGATGCGGGCCTCGACAACTTCCCGGCGTCGCCCGAGGCCGCCGCCCCGGGGATCGACGCCAGCAGCCCCGATCCCGACGCCGACCTCAAGGCGTTCATGAAGTTCGTTATCGGAGACGTCCAGGACGCCTGGGTGGGGATCTTCAGCGGAGCCGGCCGGCGGTACGAGCGCACGACGCTGGTTCTCTTCAACGGCGGCGTGCGCACCGGCTGCGGCGCCGCCTCGTCGGCCACGGGGCCGTTCTACTGCCCCAACGACCGGCGCGTGTACCTCGACCTCGGCTTCTTCCGCGAGCTCCGCGACCGCTTCGGCGCGCCCGGCGACTTCGCCCAGGCCTACGTCATCGCCCACGAGGTCGGCCACCACGTCCAGAACGTGCTCGGCATCCTCCCCGAGGTGAACCGGGAGCAGCAGCGCAACCCGGGCCAGGCCAACGAACTGTCGGTGCGCCTCGAGCTCCAGGCGGACTGCTTCGCCGGCGTCTGGGCCCACACCGCCTACCAGCGGCAGATCCTGGAGGACGGCGACCTCGAGGAGGGCCTCACCGCCGCCGCCGCAATCGGCGACGACCGGATCCAGTCCCGGGCCGGCCGGCGGGTCGACCGCGAGAGCTTCACCCACGGCTCCTCCGAGCAGCGCACCCGCTGGTTCCTCAGGGGCTTCGAGGGCGGCGACGTCGCGAGCTGCGACACCTTCTCGGCGGATCCCCTCTGAGAGTCCTACGCCGGCACCGACGGGCGCAGCACGAGCACCGGGCAGGGCGCGTGGTTGACGAGGTAGTGCGCGAAGCTGCCGAGCGCGAGGCGCTGGGGCAGGTTGCGATGGGCCGCGCAGATGAGCAGGTCGACCGCGTTGCGGGTCGCCCAGTCGCACGCCTCGGCGGGCGGGTAGCCCTGCAGGAGGACGGTCTCGGCCTCGGGCACGTCCGCGCCGAGGCCGTCGAGCCACGCCTGGGCGCCCGGGATCAGCTCGGCCGGGCTGGGCTGCGGGCCGAGGCCGACCGAGTAGGGGACCGGGTACTGCACCACGTGCACCAGGGAGAAACGGGTCTGGGCGAGTGCCCGCAGGCGGCGGCCCTCGGCGAGGGCCCGCATGGATGCCTCGGAGGCGTCGATGCAGCAGGTGATGTGGCGATACGGGGCGTCCATCCCGCTCCCTCGTCCGGCGCGACGGCTCCCGAGACTGTAGACCTGTGGGAGATGCGCACGTCACCTTCCGGAGCAGGGCCCGCATGACCGCGATCGCCGACCTGATCGCGACCGGCCGCACCCGCTCGCTCGAGTTCTTCCCGCCGCGCACCGAGGACGCCCAGCGCCAGTTCGGCGCGGCGCTCGGCGAGCTGGTGGGCCTGGGCCCCTCGTTCGCCTCGGTGACCTACGGCGCGCTCGGGACCACCCAGGAGAGCACGCGCGACCTCGTGGTGGACATGAACGCCGAGCACCCGTTCCCGACGATGGCCCACCTGACCTGCGTGGGCCACACCCGCGCGGAGATCACCGCGCTCCTCGACGAGTACGCCCTGCGCGGCGTGGGCAACATCCTCGCCCTGGGCGGCGATCCGCCCGCCGACGGCAGCCCGCCCGGGGGCGAGTTCGCCCACGCGATCGAGCTGGTCGAGATGATCCGCGAGCACCCGGGCGACTTCTGCATCGGGGTCGCCGCGCACCCCGAGCTGCATCCGCGCTCGGGCGACCGCGCGAGCGACCGGCGCAACCTCTCCGCCAAGCTGCGCCTGGCCGACTTCGCCGTGACGCAGTTCTTCTTCGACGTCGAGCACTACCGCCGCCTGGTCCAGGAGCTGGCCGACCTCGGATGCGACCAGCCGGTGATCGCGGGCGTCATGCCGTTCGTGAGCGTCCCCGGCCTGCGCCGGATGGCCGCGATGAACCGCACCCACATCCCGTCGGACCTCTCGCTGCGCCTCGACCTGGTCGCGGACGACCCGGCCGCCGTCGCCGAGCTCGGCGTCGAGACCGCGGCCCGGCTCTGCGCCGATCTCACCGACGCGGGCGCGCCGGGGATCCACCTCTACACGCTCAACCGATCGGCCTCGGTGCGCCGCATCTGGGAGGGCCTGGCGGGCTGAGGCCGGTCGCGCCGAGGTTTCGGCCCGGGGTCCGGGCGGGCACCTGGGGTCTCATTCGACACCCCGGACCGGAGGCGCCAGTGGGAATCGTCGCGTTCATCATCCTCGGACTGCTCGCGGGCATCATCGCCGAGCAGATCCTCCCCGGAGCGGACCCCGGCGGCATCGTCGTCACGACCCTGACCGGCATCGCGGGCACCCTCGTGGACGGCTTCCTGGCCGCGGCCATCTTCGGAGCCCAGCCACTCGACCAGTTCTTCGACGTCCCGACCTGGATGACCGCGATCGCCGGCGCCGTGCTCCTGCTGCGGGTCCACCGCCTGTTCACCGGTTCACGCTCGCGCGGTCACCGACTGACCTGAGCCCGGTCCTCCTCCCTCGCGCCGGGGCGGGAGGGAGGAGGATCCCCGCGGGGCGCTCCGACAGCCCCGGCGGCGACGAGCACCTCCAGGCCGCGCACGGCCTCCGGCCAGAACTGGCTCCCGGAGTTCCTGCGGCACTCCTCGAGCGCCTCCTGGACGCTCATCGGCGAGCCGTAGAGACGGGCCACCGTGATCGCGTCCCAGGTGTCGGCCAGGGCGAGCAGGCGCGCCCCCTCGGGGATCTCGTCGCCCATGAGGCCGTCGGGGTACCCCCCGCCGCCCCAGCGCTCGTGATGGTGGGCGACCCAGGCCACTTGGTCCTCGGTGAGCACCTCCTGAACGATCTTCGCCCCCAGTGCGGCGTGCGTCTTGATCTGGCGGTACTCCTCACCCGTGAGGCGTCCGGGCTTCAGGAGGATCGAGTCCGAGACGCCGATCTTGCCGACATCGTGGACGAGCCCCGCCTCCCGCAGGCGCGCCGCGTCAAGGACCGACCACCCCAGCGCGGTGGCGAGGCGGACGGCGAGGTCGGCGACTCGTTCGGAGTGCTGCTGGGTGTAGGCGTCCTTCGCATCGATGGCGCGCGCGAGCGCCCGCAGCGCGTTGAGCGCGGTCGCGTGCTCGAGGCGCTCGGCCCGCTCGCGGGGGGTGGGGTCGGACGAGGCTCCCGGCGAGTAGGTGATCGTGAGGTCGCGGCCGTGGCTCTTGGCGGCGTAGAGCGCGCTGTCGGCCAGGCGGAAGAGCTCGGACGGGCTGCCGGCCTCGGACAGGGCGCACACCCCGCACGATGCGGTGAGGCTGCCGATCGCGTTGAACGGCGCGTCGCGGATCGCCTCGCGCACGCGCTCTGCCGCCGCGTGGGCCTCGACCGCCGTGGCCGAGGGGAGGATCCAGGCGAACTCCTCGCCCCCGACCCGTCCGATGATCTCGTCCTCGCGCGCCACGGAGCGCAGGCGCTCGGCCGTCTCGCGCAGCACGAGGTCGCCGGTCTGGTGGCCGTGGATGTCGTTGACCTGCTTGAAGTGGTCGAGGTCGATCAGCACGAGCGAGACCGGCGAGCCCTCGCGCTCGGCGCGGGCCACCTCGCGGGTGAGGCGCTCGTGGAACTCGCGGTGGTTGGCCAGTCCGGTGAGTGGGTCGCTCACGGCCCGTAGCTCAAGCTGCGAGCGCGCCTCCGAGTTGGCGATCGCGAGCGCCACCGTGCGCGCGAACTCGGCCAGCGTCTCCTCGGCCCCGGGCGGAAGCCCTCCGTCGCCGGTGCTCATCGAGGCCACGGCGCCCCAGAGCCGGCCCTTGAGGTGCACCGGCGCGGCCACCCCGGTGCGAAAGGCGACGGGGGAGGGGCCGTCGGGCCCGTCCGGGATCGGGCACTCGTCGATGCGGACCGGCAGGCCGGTCTGGTGGACCTGGGCCGCGGCCGACAGGCCGTCGAGGGGTATGCGCGTGGCGCGCGAGCGCTCGCTCAGCGCATCGTCGGCGCCCCACGCGCCGGCCACGACGCCCTCTCCGTCGACGAAGCGCACCACGCGCCCGCCGTCGGCGCCGAGGAGCTGCGCGGCCTCCTTGGCGACCAGATCGAAGACGACCGCCGCGTCCTCGTCGGACGCGACCGCGATCGCGACGCGTCGCAGCGCGGCCTGCTCGGCCTCGCGCCGGCGGAGCGTGCGATAGAGCTCCTGCATCTCCTCCGAGGAGACCGTGAACGAGCGCTCGAGCAGGTAGCGCTCGGTGTCGGCGGTCTGGTACGTCGCCGCGATCCGCTCGAGCAGGATCGACCACTGCTCCGCACCCGGCGGGAGCCCGTCCTCCAGATGGAGGCGCCGGAGCTGGCGGTCGAGGAGGGGATGGCTCATGCCGCGGCCTCGCGGATGGTCGTCAGCGTCATCGTCTGGTTGTGCAGCTCGCAGAGGCCGGACGCGTGAGGGGAGATCTCCCCGTAGGAGTAGAAGCCGATCTGCTGCACGCCCGCCGGCAGGACCTCGAGGGTCGCCTCGATCTCCTCCTGGGTGCGCTCGCCGAGCACCAGGCGCCGCCCGACGCAGCTGATGCCGAGCGCCAGCGTGGGGCCGTCACCCCCGTCGGACTCGCGCGTGAGCGACGCGGCGTCCGCGGCGCCGCCGATCAGGCGATCGACGTTGGCGCGCATCAGCTGGGCCCGCCAGCCCTCGGGCATGTCGCCCGCGAAGGTCATGGACTGCTCGGCCTCGTCGACCGCCAGGATCGTGCGCACGAGGCTCCGCTCATCGCCGTCGGTCGCGCGGATCGCCAGGGGGAAGAGGAGCCCCGTGGCCGGCAGCCCGCTCGAGAGGTCGCCCAGGTAGGTCTTGTAGAGATCGAGGGCGGGACGCCCGTCGAGCTCGTAGAGCACGTTCGCGCGGGAGCGGGTGATGGTGCGCTCGGGACCGAAGATGTCCCAGCCGCCCATCGAGCCGTGGCCGATCCGCAGGTCGCGGCCGTAGAAGCCGACTCCGCGGACGACGCCGGTGGCCGGGGCGCCGCCGTCCAGGACCCATGTGGACCCGAAGCGGTCGCCGTCGGCGGCGAGTCCGCCGGTGATCACGACCGCCGGGGGCAGCACGGCGTTGAGGCCGCGCACGAGCTCACTGCCGTTGACGGTGAGGCCGTCGGAGAGGATGAGCACTCCGCGCAGCGCCGGATCGGCCAGCTGGTGGGCGATGTCCTGGCCCGCTGCGAAGGAGCCCTCTGCGGAGCCGACCGCGGCCGAGGCGGTCCGCAGCGTGCTCGAGTCGAATCGGGCGGCCGCGACGACCACGCTGCCGTCGCGCAGATCGGTCCCGATGATCTCGCCGGCCGTCGAGCAGCCCACGATCCGCGAGGTGGGGAAGGCTCGGCGCAAGTCGTCGAAGGGGCGCGTGTCGGCGCCGAACTCGGGCGAGCCGAACGCGACCACCAACGTCCGCTCCGAGTCGATCGCCGGAAGGTCCTCGGACCACCCGGTCATCGCCGAGTACGAGAGGGTCGTGAGCTGCACGTTGTCTTCTTCCGGGATCGCGGGCCAGGTCCTTCGATCATCGGCGTCGGCACGGATGCTCTTGATGATCTCGCCCTGAGGCTAAAGACCGTGCCCACGGGCATCGAAGACGGTGGCACGATGTTGCACACGAACGAACCCATGGACGTCGCCACGAGCGCCGTCCCGGCGCTCGAGCCGCACGTCATCGTGCTCTTCGGCGCGACCGGCGACCTGGCGCGCCGCAAGCTCCTGCCCGGCCTGATGCACCTCACGCGCGCCGGCCTGATGCCGGACATGCGCGTCATCGGAACGAGCTTCGACGATCTCGACGACGACGGCTTCCGCGCCTTCGCCCGCGCGTCGTGGGACGAGTTCGGGCGCGAGCCGGTGCCGCAGGAGGAGTGGGACCGCTTCGCAGCACGGCTGGTCTACATCAACGCGCGCCACGGAGCGCTCGGCCTCTCGCAGCTCGCCCGCGACGTCGTCGAGGGCATGGGGGTGCCCGTCCGCTTCCTCCACTACCTGAGCGTCCCGCCGTCGGCGGCCACCACCGTCGTGAGGACGCTGCGCGACGCCGCGCTGGTCGACGGGGCGCGGATCATCATGGAGAAGCCCTTCGGCGTGGACCTCGCGTCGGCGCGCATCCTGAACGCGGCGGTCAACGAGGTCTTCCCGGACGACCGGGTCTTCCGCATCGACCACTTCCTGGGCAAGGAGGCGGCACAGAACATCCTCGCCCTGCGCTTCGCCAACGGGCTCTTCGAGCCCATCTGGAACCGCCAGCACATCGACCACATCCAGATCGACGTGCCCGAGACGCTCTCGGTGGAGGGGCGGGCCTCGTTCTACGAGGGCACCGGCGCATTCCGCGACATGGTCGTGACCCACCTGCTCCAGGTGCTCGCATTCACGGCGATGGAGCCCCCGACGGCGCTCGAGCCCGAGGCCATCGGCGAGGAGAAGGACAAGGTCTTCCGCTCGCTGCTGCCGATCGAGCCCCGCGACGTCGTGCGCGGCCAGTACGACGGCTACCTGGCCCACGAGGGCGTTGACCGCAACTCCCAGACCGAGACCTTCGTCGCCCTGCGCTGCCACATCGACAACTGGCGCTGGTCGGGTGTCCCTTTCTACCTGCGCACCGGCAAGAGCCTGGCCGAGGGGGCCCGCATCATCTCGATCGCCTTCAAGGAGCCCCCGCGGAGCATGTTCCCGACCGGCTCGGGGGTCGGTCAATTCGGCCCGGACCACCTGACCTTCGACCTGGCCGACGCCACGCGGATGTCGCTGTCGTTCTACGGCAAGCGCCCCGGGACGGGCATGCGGCTCGTGAAGCAGAGCCTCCAGTTCTCGCTGCACGAGACCGAGGCGCACGTGGACGACGTGCTCGAGGCCTACGAGCGCCTGATCTACGACGCGATGGTGGGCGATCACACGCTGTTCGCGAGCACCAAGGGCATCGAGAAGCTGTGGGAGATCTCGCAGCAGCTGCTCACCCATCTCCCCGAGGTCTACCCGTACGCTCCGGGCTCGTGGGGTCCCCGGACCCCGATGAACGAGCTGATCGCGCCCCGGACCTGGCGCCTGCCCTTCGAGAGGAAGTGGCGCGGGCCGAAGTGACGCGCCGGGGCCACCGCCCCGGTCAGTAGGTCCGGTTGCTCACCAGGGCGTCGCCGCGGCCCAGGATGCGTCCCCCGACCGTCCTCTCGGAGATGCGCGGGAACATCACGACGCTGCGGTTGGACACGTGGCTGAAGCCGAGCGTGTGACCGCTCTCGTGGACCATCACGCTGCGCAGGTCGAGCCCCCGCCGGCGTCCCGAGCCGGTGAAGTAGCCGTTGGGGCGGTTGCGGCGGATGAGGGTGTCCGACTCGATCGCGCGGCCGCCGGAGATCCAGGTGAGCGTGCAGGCCACGGTGCCGGCGCAGGCGCCGCCGAGCCGGGCGACGTCGCCGAACTCGACCACGTTCACTCCGTCCCGCCCCGCCGACCGCCCGGTCGCGCCGACGTAGGCGAACCGGACCTTCGAGCGGTCGGGGATGCTCCGGCAATGCGTGCGGTTGGCGTTCCAGGTGCCGCGGGCCTCGCGTACGGCTCTCAGCGCGCGCGAGCGGCTCAGTCCGGCCGGCGTGCGGGCTCGTGCGAGGCGCCAGCGGATCGGGAACCGCGTCCAGCGGAAGCCGCCGCGGGCGCTCGCCGACGATCCGCAGCGCACTCGCGCACCGCCCGTGGCGGCGCCCCCGGCCACCGTGCGCAGGCCCGCGACGACCAGGGTCAGCTCTCCGGAGCGGTCGAAGTAGCGGGCGTCCAGCACCGTGCCCGACTCGTCGAGGGCGGCCTCCGCGAGCAGCGTCCCGTCGGCGCGGCGCACGGCCAGCACGGGCCGGCCCTCCTCGCTCACGACCTCCTCGGAGCCCCCCGGCGGCGCCGCGAGGTCGACGGGGGCGCCGGGGAAGTCGCCCCAGGAGGCCACCGGCGGCGGCTCCGGCGGCAGGGCGTCCGTCGAGGGCGGTGCGGTCACCGTCGAGGGCGCGGTCGCCGTGGAGGCCGGCGCGGTCACCGTTCCGGGTGCCGTGGGGGCCGGTGAGGAGGGTCCGTCGTCCTGGAAGAGCGTGATCGCCGTGGCGATGACGCCGAGCGCCGTCGCCGCGATGACCGCGATCAGGCGGATCCGCTCCCTGCTCACGCGCCGCCCTCGGCGCGGCGGATCGCGGCGAGCGCGTCGGCCGACGACCCGGCCGGGACGAACTCCAGGCCGATCGGCCCCGCATACCCGCGGGCCTCCAGTCGCTCGGCCAGGGCCCAGAGGTTGACCCCCCCGGTCCCGGGCGCCCCCCGCCCGGGGCTGTCGGCGTACTGCACGTGCCCGATCAGGTCGGCCACCCGGTCGACCTCGGCGACGGGGTCCAGCCCGGCCCGCGCCGCGTGGTAGGCGTCGTAGAGCAGCCGCACCGCGTCGTGGTCGACCGCTTGCACGAAGGCGGCCGCCTCGGCGGGGGTCGGCAGCAGGGGGCCGTCCACGTCGAGGGCGTTGAGGTGCTCCACTACGATCCGCGCCCCTCGCCGGGCGGCCTCGCCGGCGGCTGCACGCACCACCTCGGCCGCCAGCGCGCGCTGAGCGGCCGCGGGCCGCTCACCCTCGAGCCGGCCCACGAGGAGGTTGACCGCGTCCCCGCCGCAGGCGACCGCCACGCGGGCCGCCTCGGCGACCGCCGCGACGACGTCCTCCTCGCGCCCGGGCACGTTGCAGTACCCGCGCTCGCCGGCGGCGAGGTCGCCCCCGTCGGCGTTCACGAGCACCGCGCGCGCGCCCGCAGCGCGCACGGCCTCGATCCAGTCGTCGGCCGCCGGTGCGGGTGGCCACCAGGTCTCGACCTCCGCGAAGCCCGCCGCCCGGGCCGCGGCGGGGCGCGCGAGCGGGTCCAGCTCGCCGAAGAGCGTGCCGAGGTGCGCCGAGAGGCGGATCACGCGACCGGCCCGATGCGCCGCCGGAGCTCCAGGATCAGCGCCGAGTGGTCGAGGTCGGCACCGATCTGGTCGTTGAGGCTCGCGTAGAGCTCGGTGACGCACTCGGCGAGTGGCAGGCTCACGCCCGCCTCCCCGGCCAGCGCCGCGACGGTCCGCAGGTCCTTCAGCTGGGTGGCGACCCGGGCGCCCGGAGAGAACTCGCCCGAGAGCATCCGCTCGCCGTGCTCGCGCAGGATGCGGCTGTCGGCGAAACCTCCCAGGAGAGCCTCCCGAACCGCCGCCGGCTCGGCCCCCGCCGACTCGGCGAGCAGCAGCGCCTCGGCGACCGCCCCGATCGTGACCCCGACGATCAGCTGGTTGGCGGTCTTGGCCACCTGCCCGGCGCCCGAGGGGCCGATGTGCGTCGAGCGCCCGAGGGGTGCGAACAGCCAGGTCAGCGATTCGTGGGTCGCCCGGTCGCCACCGACCATGATCGTCAGCGAGCCCTCCTGGGCGCCGCGCGCGCCGCCGGACACCGGTGCGTCGAGATAGGCGACGCCGCGCTCCGCCAGCCGCCGCGCGTGCGCGCGCGCCGAGGGGGCCGGGATCGAGGCCATGTCGACCACGATCGTCCCGGGCGCGAGGGACACGCCGAGGCCCGTGGCCCAGAGGACCTCCTCCGAGGCCGGTCCGTCGGCGAGCATCATCACCACGACCGGGCACCCGGCGGCCGCCGCGACCGGGTCGACGGCGACCGCGGCGCCGCGGTCGCCCAGCGCGACCGCCTTGGCCGGGTCGCGGTTCCAGACCGTGACCGCGATGCCGGCGTCGATCAGCCGCGCCGCGATCCGGCCGCCCATGATCCCGAGGCCGAGCACGGCCACCGCCGGCCGCTGGTCGGATGCACTGCCGGTCATGGTCCTCCTCCCTCGGCCCCCGCGCGAGACGCAAGAGTGTCAGAAGCCGAACCGCACTTCGGTGAAGTACCACAGACTCGAGGTGAGTCACATCACGGCCGGCGCCGAGAAGGGGGTGCCGCCGGCCACCGGCAGCAGCCACCCGGGGAAGTCGTGGTTGCGCACCACGAGCAGCTCGGCCGCCAGCACGCCGTAGACGCACGAGCCGACGATCGAGTGGATCGCGACGCGGGTGTCGGTGGTCTGGACGCCGAGGATCGTGATGCAGTGGAACTCGACCGCGGCGGGGGCGGGGGTCGCCCCCCGGGCGCCCGCTACGCGGCCTGGCGGCGCTGGTATCGGTCTCGGGCCGTGGCGATCTCGATGTGGCGGTACTTGGGGGGCGCGGCTGTGGTCAGCTCGCCGAGGAGCTGGCGGGCCGCCGCCGCGACAGCCTCGACGGCGCGTCAGGGCTTGGGGAGCCGCTGATCTTGCGCACGTACTGCAGCGCCGCGGCGTGCACCTCGTCCTCGGCCGGCGGCTCGAAGTCGTGGAGCGTGCGGATGTTGCGGCACATGGCGGGCCTCGATTCTCGCGGTTGGCGTCGAGGCCCCTCTGTAAGCGCACCGACCCGCCGAGCGCACCCTCCGGCCGGCGCCGGCGCGGCGGGAACCTCCGCGTTGCGGAGCTAGGCCAGGGCCTTCTGGACGGCCTCGAGCACGCGCTCGGGCTGGAAGGGCTTGACGATGAAGTCGCGCGCCCCGGCCTGGATCGATTCGATCACCATCGACTGCTGGCCCATCGCCGAGCACATCACCACGCGCGCCTCCGGGTCCTGGTCGCGGATCTCCTTGAGCGCGGCCAGGCCGTCCATCTCGGGCATCGTGATGTCCATCGTGGTCAGGTCGGGCTTGAGCTCGCGGTACTTGCTCACCGCGACCGTCCCGTTCTCGGCCTCGCCGACGATCTCGTAGCCGGCGTCGGTCAGGATGTTCTTGATCATCATCCGCATGAACGCGGCGTCATCGGCGATCAACACACTCGGCATGCGGAATCCTCGGCGAGTCCGTGTAGTGGCAGGCTCTGGCGATATCGGCATCCCCGGGCCGCTCTTGATGGGTCGCCGTCGAGGGGGCCGCTCAAAGCTCGACGGGGTCCCCTCCGACGGTGCGGACGGTGACCGCCCCCGAGCCCACCGTGACCTGCATCGTCCGCCCGGAGTTGCCGCCCACGTCGGCGGCGCGCACGCGGATGCCGGCGGCACGCAGCGCGGCCCGGACCGCATCGGCGTTGCGCTCGCCGATGTTGAAGGCGTTGCCGCCCGAGCCGGCGCCGAACATCTGCGCTCCTCCGGCGATCTTGGCGACCAGCCGCGCGGGGTCGGCCCCGAGCTCGAGGAGGGAGTCGAGAAGCGCCGGGACCGCTGTGTCGGCGAACTTGCCCGGAGGTCCCGTCGAGGTGGCGGCCGACTGGGGCAGCATGACGTGCGCCATGCCCGCCACGCGGGCTCGCGGGTCGGCGAGCACCACCCCGATGCACGACCCGAGGCCGAGCGCGGAGATCACGGTCTCGCATTCGGCGCTCGCGGCGATCTGGCCGATGCTCACGGTCGGCCCCCTCGACGGGCCGGCGACCGCGGTGCTCACGCCATGACCTTCGCGGGGCCCGCCGACAGGGCGGCCACGTCCAGGATGAGCGCGACCGAGCCGTCTCCGAGGATCGTGGCTCCGGCGACGCCCGGGACGTCCCCGAGGAAGCCGGGCAGGTGCTTGATCACGATGTCCTGCTTTCCGACGAGATCATCGACCACCAGGCCGATGCGCGACGATCCGGCGTGGACCACCACCACCGTGATGGGGCCGTCCGTGTCCCGGATGCCGGGGCCTCGCCCCGGATGGAGGTGATCCCTCAGCCGGACGAGTGGCACGAGGCCGTCCCGCAGGACGACGCACGGCCGTCCACCGACCGGCGATGCGTGCTCCGGCGCGACGATGACCGTCTCCTCGATGGCCTCGAGCGGGACGGCCCAGACCTGGCCGGGCTCGTCCTCGCCGCCGGCGGTACCGACCAGCAGGGCCTGGATGATCGCGAGGGTGAGGGGGAGCCGGATGGTGAAGGTGCTGCCCTCGCCCGGCGTGCTCGAGATCGAGACGTCGCCGCTGAGCTCCGTGATGGCGGTGCGCACCGCGTCCATGCCCACTCCGCGGCCGGAGACGTCGGTGGTGACCTGGGCGGTCGAGAAGCCCGGCATGAAGACCAGCTGCAGCGCCTCCTCGTCGGTGAGGGCGTCCGCGGTGACCCGGTCCATCAGGTTCTTGCGGACCACCGACGCACGAAGGGCGTCCGGGTCCATGCCCGCTCCGTCGTCGCGGACCTCGATGACGACGTTGCTGCCGGCGTGCCGGGCGGAGAGGCTGAGGGTCCCGATGGGGTCCTTGCCCGCGGCGACGCGGTCCTCGGGCTTCTCCAGCCCGTGATCGACCGCGTTGCGCAGCATGTGGACGAGCGGGTCGCCCAGACCGTCGATCACCGTGCGGTCGAGCTCGGTCTCCTCGCCCCGGATCACCAGCTCGACCTGCTTGCCGAGGCCGTTCGCCAGGTCGCGGACCATGCGCGGGAAGCGCATGAAGACGGCGTCCACCGGCATCATCCGCACCTGCATGATCAGCGTCTGCAGGTCGTTGGCGACGCGGGTCATGTCCTCCACCGCGTCGCTCAGATCGGCGAGCCCATGCCGATCGCAGAGCCGGGCCAGCCGGGTGCGCTGGATCACCATCTCGCCCATCAGGTTCATCAGCGAGTCGAGGCGGTCGGTGCCGACGCGCACGGTCGTCGCGGCGGCCCGGGGCGCGCGGCCCTCGGCGGGGGGAGCCGGGGCCCGTCCGGCGGGGGGAGCGGGCCGGGCGACCTCGGCCGTCTGCTCCGCCGGGTCGTCGAGCTGATCGACCTCGCAGAAGGCGACCTCGCTCACGCCGAGGGCGCGAGTGCGGACGTCGTCGGCATCGCAGCCGCGCTCGGCGGCGATCCACAGAGACACGCCGCCCTCCACCTCCCCGGCCTGGATGCTCTCGGCGGCGGGCTCGCTCGCGATCAGGTCGCCGCACGACTCGAGCGCCCGCGCGACCATGACGGCGCGCGCGGCCGCCAGCCGGCAGCCCTCGGCGAAGACGACCCGGATGCGGAGGACGACCAGGCCGTGCTCGCGGGCGTCGCCGACGAGCATGTGCACCTCGTCGCGGAGCGCAGTCGTGCCGGTAGGCGCTGCCGGCGTGGCGGCGGCCTGCCCCGGGGCTGGGGCGCCGGGGCCGGCGGACACGTTGGCGACCGCGTCGAGACGCTCCATCACCGAGGAGGCGTCGACCTCCCGGGCGTCGCCCCCGGCCACGCGATCGACCATCTCCTGCAGCGTGTCGAGGCAGGCGAAGAGGGCGTCGCTGATGGCGGGGGTCACGGGGGCCCCGCCGTCGCGCATTGCGGCGAGGACCTCCTCCATGCGGTGCGTGAGGCGGGCCATCGCCTGGAAGCCCATCGTCGCGCTCATCCCCTTGAGGGAGTGCGCGACGCGGAAGATGACGCCGAGCGGCTCCGGGTCGGCGGGGTCGCGCTCGAGGTCGAGGAGAGAGGCGTTGAGGGCCTGAAGGCTCTCCCGGCTCTCGTCCAGGAAGAGGCCGAGATACTCGGAAGTGTCCACGCGGTGGTTCTCCTCTCGATTCCGCACCGGCCGGACAGGGGGCGCGGACGGGACGGCCCGGAGGCGGATCCCGGCCCGGTCCGGAGGCTCACACCCCCATGTCCCGCGGCTTCTCTATCGGCGTCGCAGGGGGTGTCTTTAGACGCGTCGCGGCGAGCCGCGAGACCGCACGGGGTGCGCCGCCGGCGATCGTCATGGCGTCGTCCGCCCCGGATCGCGGGCGGACCCGCCCCTCATGGGCGCCGGTAGAAGAAGGCGCCGGGGCGCTCCCAGCCGAGGCGGCCGGAGTCGTTCACCCGCTCGGTCAACCCGATGAAGAGGACGCCACCCGGGCGCAGGGCCTCGAAGAAGCGCTCGTAGATGCGCTCCTTGGCGTCGTCGTTGAAGTAGATGACGACGTTGCGGCAGAGGATCAGGTCGCGGGTGGCGGGATACGGGTCGGCGAGCAGGTCCAGGCGGGAGAACCGCACCGCCGAGCGCAGCTTCTCGACCGCCCGCCAGCCGCCGTCGGGCAACTTCTCGAACCACGTCCCGCGGCGCTCGAGCGAGACGTTGGCGAGATCCTGCTCGGAGAAGATCCCGTCGCGGGCACGGGCGAGGATGGTCTCGTCGATGTCCGTGGCGACCAGCTCGTGGCGCCGGCGCGGAGCGGCCTCCCCGAGGAGGATCCCGAGGGTGTAGGGCTCCGCCCCGTACGAGCACCCGGCGCTCCAGACGCGCAGGCCGCGCGCGGGGGAGTCGGCCAACAGCGCCGGGACGTACTCCTTCTCGAGCTCGACGAAGCGGTCGGGATTCCGGAAGAGCTCCGAGACGTTGATCGTCATGTGATCGAGGAACGCGGCGCGCGCGGCGTCGTCGTGCGTGAGGATCACGAGGTAGGAGTCGAGGTCGTCGTGCCCCGAGCGGCGCGCGAAGGTGCGCAGCCGGCGCTCCATCTGAGCGCGGCGGTACTGCGACAGGTCGATCGCGGTGAGGCTCTTGACGCCGCTGCAGAAGCGCTCGTAGTCGGGGCCGACGCGCGAGCCGGGGGTACGGGAAGCGGTGCTCATCGGTCTCCTCGCAGGTGAGGGCGGCTCATCGGACGGTGGCCGTCGCGCCCGGCCTGACGGCCTCGGAGATGGCGAGCGGCATGGCGCCGAGCGGGACGACGGAGTCGGCGAGGCCCGCCTCCTCGACCGAGCGTGGCATCCCCCAGACGACGCAGGTGGTCTCGTCCTCGACGAGGATCGTGCCGCCGGCGGCACGCACGGCGCGGGCGCCGGCCAGGCCGTCCTCGCCCATCCCGGTGAGCACGATCAGCGTGATCCGGGATCCGTAGTGGAGGGCGGCGCTCTCGATCGTGACGTCGGCACGCGGGCGCAGGGCGCCGATCGGCGGAGCCTGCGAGAGGCGCACGCGACCGCGCTCGGTGACCTCGAGGTGCGAGCCGCCCGGCGCGACCAGCGCGGTGTCGGGGCGGATCGCGTCGACGCCGTCGGCCTCGCGGACGACCAGGTTCGACCTCTCGTCCAGCTGGGCCGCGAGTGGCTTGGTGAAGCCTGCGGGCATGTGCTGCACGATCAGGACGCCGCTGCCGAGCGGCGAGGGGAGATGCGGCACCACCGAGTGGAGGGCCCTCGGCCCCCCGGTCGAGGTCGCGATGATGACGAGGTTGCCGCCGCTGTCGGAGGCGCGCGACGCGAGATGCGGGCTCGGGACGGACGCGCGCACCGGGCGCGACAGGACGGCCGCGCGGGCCGCTGCGGCGGAGCGGACCTTGGCGACCATCTCGTCGCGGGTCGCGCCCCAGCTCTGGCGGGAGAGCCGCTGGGCGGGCTTCTCGACGACGTCGAGGGCGCCCGCGGCGAGGGCGGCCGAGGCCTCGGCGCTGCTCCCGCCCGCCAGGGCGGAGACCATGACCACCGGTGTGGGGCGCACCCTCATCAGCTCGCGCAGGCCCTCGAGCCCGTTGCGGCGCGGCATCTCGACGTCGAGCGTGATGACGTCCGGCTCGAGGGCGACGGCCCTCTCGACGAGCTCGATGCCGTCGCGGGCCTCGCCGACGACCGTGAGGCCTCCGTTGACCAGCATGTCGATGATCACGCGCCGCTGGAAGGGCGAGTCGTCGCAGACGAGGACGCGAGGCCCCCGGGATCCCGTGGAAGGCATTCCCGGCCCGCCGGAGCTAGTGCGGTGTCCGCCGGGCGGACTTCGCCGGACAGGGCACTAGGCCAGGGCCTTCTGGACGGCCTCGAGCACGCGCTCGGGCTGGAAGGGCTTGACGATGAAGTCGCGCGCCCCGGCCTGGATCGATTCGATCACCATCGACTGCTGGCCCATCGCCGAGCACATCACCACGCGCGCCTCCGGGTCCTGGTCGCGGATCTCCTTGAGCGCGGCCAGGCCGTCCATCTCGGGCATCGTGATGTCCATCGTGGTCAGGTCGGGCTTGAGCTCGCGGTACTTGCTCACCGCGACCGTCCCGTTCTCGGCCTCGCCGACGATCTCGTAGCCGGCGTCGGTCAGGATGTTCTTGATCATCATCCGCATGAACGCGGCGTCATCGGCGATCAACACACTCGGCATGCGGAATCCTCGGCGAGTCCGTGTAGTGGCAGGCTCTGGCGATATCGGCATCTGGAGCGCCCGCTTGATGCGCCCGACCCTCCCCCGGGGCCGTGGTGCCCATTGCGTGATGCAACCATGGGCAGGTAGGTAGCTTGCGCGACGAAATGGACCCGAGGGGAGGCCCGTTCGATGAAGGCGCTCGACGCGATCCGCCGCCGGCGCATGCCCGGGCCCCCGGCCGCCTGAGCGTGGCGGCGGACCCCCGGCACTTCGAGGACTTCGCCGTCGGCGAGCGCTTCACGACTCCGGCGATCGAGGTGACGACCGAGGAGATCGTCGCGTTCGCCACCCGGTTCGATCCCCAGTACTTCCACACGGACCCCGAAGCGGCCCCCGGATCGGTCTTCGGCGCGCACGTGGCGAGCGGCTGGCACACGGCCGCCCTCACGATGCGTCTCTGGCACGACCACAGCCCCCCGGTGCAGGGCGGGCTCGTCGGCCTCGGGGTGGAGGAGTTGCGGTGGGGCCCGCTGCGCGGCGGCGACCGGATCCACGTCGTCGGCGAGGTCGTCGAGACTCGTCCGTCGCGCAGCGGCGTGCCCCGGGGAGTGGTGCGCCTGCGCGTGCGGACGTTGAGCGACCGCGACGTCGAGGTGCAGCACATGGTGACCGCGATCCTCGTGCCCGCCCGCGAAGCGCGCTGAGGTGCTGCTGCGCGACTGCGCGGGCATCCTCGAGCGCCGTCGCTATCGAGAGCGCCCCGAGCGGCAGGAGTACGTGCTCACCCCGGGTGGGCGGGAGCTCTTCCCCGTGGTGATGGCCCCGATGCCCTGGGGCGACGCGCACCTCGGTCCCGGGGGGGCGCCGGCGTCGGTGCAGCACGCCGGGTGCGGCGGCGCCATCGACGCCCACGCCGCCTGCGAGCGCCGCGACCCGGCGGGCTCGGGCGACGAGGTCGAGTGGCGCCACGGCCCCGGGCGCCCTCCGGGTCCCCGGCCGGGGACCGCCCACCGTGACGCGGCCAGTCAGGCTCACGTCCGATGAGTCTCTGGGTATGGCGGGCGGTGGAGCTCGGGCGCAAGGCGCTCGGGCGCTACTTCGGGCGCTCGGGCCCGCGGCTGGCGGCCGCCGTCGCGTACTACGTGCTGCTGTCGCTGTTCCCGATGATGCTCGTGATGGTGGCGATCGCCGGCGCAGTCCTCACCGACGCGTCCGTGCGGCAGGAGTTCGTGGACGCGCTCACGGACGCGCTGCCCCTCACCGAGGCCGGGGCCGACTCGATCGACGGGGTGATCCGAGGCGTCGCCGGCAACGCCGGCACGATCGGCGCCCTCAGCGCGCTCGGCCTCCTCTGGACGGCGAGCGGCATGATGGCAGCGATACGCGGTGGTCTCCACGACCTGACGGGGGGCGAGACACCGCGGCGGCCCTTCCTGCAGGGCAAGCTCGTCGACCTGCTCATGCTGCTGGCGGCCGGAGTCCTCCTGGCCATCTCAGCGGGCATCACGATCGCCGAGCGGGTGGCCCGGGAAGAGCTGGTCGGCCCGCTCGGCCTGCCCGGGTTCTTCCTGCAGGCCGGCGGCGTCGTCGTGTCGGTCGGCCTCGCGTTCGGCGTCCTGGTCATCCTCCTGCGGTGGGTGCCCTCCGACGGCCCGCAGCTGCGCGACGTCTGGCCCTCCGCCCTCGCGGCCGCGGTCGGGCTCTGGGCCCTCACCCTCGGGTTCGCCTTCTTCGTCGACAACTTCGGCAACTACAACGTGATCTACGGATCGCTCGCGGCCGTGATCCTCTTCCTCCTCTACATCTATGCGGCCGTCAGCGTGGTCTTCATCGCGGCCGTGTTCGCCGCCGACCGCGCCGAGGCATTCGCGGCGCACCCCCAGGCCGGCGGCGCCGGGTTCCAGGCCGAGCTGCGCAAGTTCCTGAAGAGCCTGGTCGTCCGGGAGTGAGCGTTCGGCCCGAGTCCGCAGCGTCTCGCGACGCGTGCCGCATCCACGATCTCACGGTGGATCCGGGTTCAGTGGAGGAGGAGCTTCAGCATCACGATAAGCCCGCCGAGCGCGAGGTTGACGCCCGACACCACCGCGATCCCGACCAGGCCGAGCCCGGCCCGGCGCGCGATCAGGACGCCCCACGCGGCCAGCGACACGACGCCGTAGATCAGGGCGGCCCACAGGGCGGTGGAGGTCTGGATGGCGCCGGCCCACGCCAGCAGGAGCAGCGCGACGGCGGGGAGGGCCGACTCCACCATCGGGGACTCGCGCGCCATGACCTCGGCGACTTCACGCGGCCGCGGGCGCGCCTCGGGGCCCACCCACCGCGCGACCACGCCGGCGTGGACGTGGGCGATCCAGAAGACGATGGCGCTGACCGTCACCGTCAGCGCCATCACGCCCGGGCCGGAGCCCGTGAATGAGAGGCCGACCAGCACCGACATGGCGAGCAGCGTCCCGTAGACGCCGGCGGCACTGTCTCCGATCCGGATCCATCGCGCGAGCACGGCACAAGGCTAGTGGCCGGTCACCCCCGCGTCGCGATCGCGACGCGGGAGACGGGTGCTACCCGCTGGGCAGCCCCAGGTCGGCCGCGATCGGCTGCAGGGCGGCGATCACGTTGGCGACGTGCGCGTCGAGCTCCAGCCCGAGCTCCTGCGCGCCCATCGCGACCTCCTCGCGGTTCACTCCGGCGGCGAAGGCGGGCTGCTTGAGCTTCTTGCGCACCGACTTCGGCGTCAGCCCCTCCAGCCCGGTCGGGCGCACCAGGCCGCAGGCGTGCACGAAGCCCGACAGCTCGTCGCAGGCGAAGAGCGTGCGCTTGAGGGGCGTGTCGCGCGGCAGGCCGAGGTGCTGGGCGTGCGAGAGCACGGCCTCGATCAGCTCCTCCGGGTAGCCCTCACCGCGCAGGATCGGCGCCCCGTCGGCCGGGTGCTGCTCGAGCGTCGGGTGCATCTCCCAGTCGAAGTCGTGGAGGAGGGCGGTGCAGCCCCAGAACTCCTCGTCCTCGCCGTCGCGGCGCGCGTACCAGCGCACCGAGGCCTCGACCGCCAGGCAGTGGCGCAGCAGCGACTCCCCCGTGGTGTACCGGGTGAGCGTCTCCCATGACCTCTCGCGCGTGACCTCCACGCGGATCACCTTAGTGTCCCGAGTCGGAAATCGCGTGGCGGTTCCCGGTTTCGTCGGCCTCGTGGCCGCCCGGGTCTCATCGCGAGGCAGCGTCCTCGACCACCGCGATATTCCCGACATCGCGGTGGATCTGCGTCCTCCCCTCGCGGGAGATTCGCCCGGGAACCGCATACGAACCTCCGACTCAGGACACCACCGGCGACGCGGCGGCGGACGCCGCCGCCAGCGCCGGGGCGAGGTCGCCGCGGCCGGCCACCCGCACCCGCTCCAGTCCGAGCCACCCCGCGATCGTTGCGAGCTCGGCGGCGAGGGCCTCCGCGGTCTGCGCGTCGTCGTGTCCCGGTTCCCCGAAGGCCGAGCGCACCAGGAGCGTCCCGGCCCCGCGATCGGCCTTCAGGTTGACGCGCGCCACCAGGCGGTCGCCCAGGAGGAAGGGCAGCACGTAGTACCCGTGGACCCGCTTGGCAGCGGGGGTGTAGATCTCGATCCGGTAGCGGAAGCCGAACAGGCGCTCGGTGCGCGCGCGCTCCCACACCAGCGAATCGAAGGGCGACAGGAGCGCCCGCGCCCTCACCCACCGCGGCAGGTGGGCGTCGGGGTGCATCAGCGCAGGGCGGTCCCAGCCCTCCGCCCGCACGGGCACAAGGCGGCCGTCCTCCACCAGTTCCGCCACCAGGCGCCGCGCCCGGGGCACGTTGAGCCGGTGGTAGTCGCAGAGGTCCTGGAGCGTCGCCACCCCGAGGGCGCGCGCCGCCATGAGCAGCAGCTCGCGCTTGGCGTCGTCCTCGGAGGGCGCCGGAAGGGCGAGGATCGCGGGCGGGATGATCCGCTCGGTGAGGTCGTAGACCCGGGCGAAGTCGGAGGCGCGACGGCGCGCGGTGATCTCCCCGGCCCAGAACAGGTACTCCAGCGCGCGCTTGCCGCGGCTCCAGCCCCACATGCTCTCGGCCCTCGGGCCGGGGTCGGGAAGCTCCCCCGCCGTGAGGGGCCCGCGCGCGCGGACCTCCTCGAGCACCGCGGCCACGTAGCCGGGGTCGTCGCGGCCGATCGCGTACACCCCGCTCCACACGCCGTCTGCTCGCCCCATCCGCCAGCGCATCAGCGGCCACCGGTCGATGGGTAGCAGCGACGCCTCGTGGCACCAGTACTCGAAGATCTCCGCGTCGGCGGCCATGCGCGGCAGCACGCCGCGCGGGTGGGGCCCGAGCCGGGCGAACAGCGGCATCTCCTGCGAGCGCACGAGCACGTTGACCGAGTCGATCTGGATCAGGCCGATCCGGTCGAGCACCCGTCGCACGTGACGGCGGTCCACCCGTCCCGGCGGACGCCGCTCGCCGAACCCCTGGGCGTGGAGCGCGATCCGTCGGGCCTGGGACGCGCTGATGTCGGTCCGGTCGGCGCCCATCGCGCGACGTTAGCGGGGCGCGAGCGGCGCGCGCCCACGGGACGCGGTCCGGTCCAGCGCGACCGAGGAGCAGCCGCCCGCTCCCGGCGACGCGCAGGTTGCGGGCCCATTGCGTGTGACCGCGCGGCGCGACGAGGTAGCGCCGGCCGTCGAGCGTGAGCAGGTTTGACCGGCGTCCTCCGCGACCGGCCGGACGAGCGGCCCGGCACCTCCAGCACGCGGGAGCCGGCGACGCCGACCCCGGTCCGCGTGAGGGCGGCCACGATCCGGTTGAACACGTTGACCGTGAACCAGCCGGGGCGTCGGCAGTGCGCTTCGCTCGCCATAGTCTCCCGATCTGCGCTCCCGACGCTGCGCCGAAGCGACGAGCGGCACGCCCGTCCGGGTCGACCCTGGTGCCGCTGGCGCTGGTGCAGTCGTCGCCGTTGCGTGGCCCCGGCCCGGGTCCGGGTATGGGCAGCTGCTCTAGCAGCGTGGTCGTCAGGCCCGGGTGCGCCGATCAAACCCGCGTAGACCGAACCCGATGGACGAGGAGTCGTACACGATGCAGATCAAGTCGCGACGTTTTCAGGGAGTGCTCGTGGGGCTGCTTGCGGCCCTGGCCATGCCGGCCGCGGCGCAGGCCGCTTGCTCGACGCAGCCCGTCTCCGACCCCTCCACCCCCTTCGCCCAGTTCGCTGACAACGCCCTGTACGGGTTGGCGCCCGGAGGCGGCTTCGAGGCGGGCATGGCGGACTGGACGTTCAGCGGCGGCGGCGCGGTCGTCGCCGGCAACGAGAGCTTCTCGGTGCGCAGCGCCAGCGACCAGCGGTCGGTCCGGCTGCCCAAGAAGGCGATGGCCGTGTCCCCGCTGTTCTGCGTCTCACTCGACCACCCGACGCTGCGGCTGTTCGCGCGCCAGGTGACCGGCAGCCCCGGTCAGCTCAAGGTCGAGATCATCTACTCCGGCAACAAGGTCAAGAAGGCCGGCCTGTTCGCGAACAACGGCCAGTATGCGGTGTGGGCGCCGAGCCCGGTGCTGCCGCTGGCCGATGAGCTGCCGTCGAACCTGATGGCCCTCGGCGCCACGGACGTGCAGCTGCGGATCACCGCCGACTCCGGGGGCACCTGGGAGGTCGATGACGTCTACATCGACCCCCGGGCCCTGTAGCCAGGACCCGATCCTGCGTGGCGACGACGCGGGGCGCACCTTCGGGGTGGGCCCCGCGTCGTCGCGCGCGGACCTCCTTCGATGCGGGTGACTGCGATCGTGGCCCCTCGCTCCCGTGTCAGTGATGCCGCCCGCGCAGAGGGCCAGGTGCTTGCAGGTGATGAGCGACTGCGCCGCGTGGCCCCGGGCGGGGCCGGTGTCGTGGAAGGTGCCGGCGAAGCCGGTTGATGTGGCGCGTGCGCCCGGCCAACGGATCCTCGCGATGGTCGATCAGGAGCCGAAGAGCGACGCTCACGCTGGCAGTGGACTCGCCGCGCAGTCCGACGCCCACCACCGCCATCACCGAACCCCCGCTTCCGACCCGGAGTGCGCCGTGTACGCCGGACGTCAGACGACGTCGCGCCCTCGCCGGGGGTCCGGCGGGCCCCTGCGCTGGCCGCGGGGGCCCGGTGGCGATAGACATGTCCGCATGGCGTTCCCGACGTCGGGTCATGCTGCCCTGACCCCCGCTCGCCGGCCCGTCCGGGACGCGCTGCTGCGCCACCGCTCCTGGCTGATCCGGACGGCCGTGGTCGTGGTCGTCGCGGCCGTGGCGCTGAGGGTCGCGATCGTCCCGGCGGAGACCTGCCCGCCGGCCGGCCCGGCCGACGTCGGCCGGGCGATCGGCGAGGGCGCGGCGTGGCTCGTGCGCGGGCAGGGCGACGACGGACGGTTCCTCTACGGGTACGACGCCGCCCGGGACGCCGTGGCGACCGGCTACAACACCACCCGGCACGCCGGCGTGATGGACGCGCTCTACCGCCTCGGGCGCATCGATCCCGCCGACGCCGGGTTGCGGTACGCCCGGAACAACCTGGTGGCGCACGACGACTGGGCCGCCCTCGCGCCTCCGGGCGAGGACGCCAACGTCGGCGCGAACGCGCTGCTCGTGGTGGCGCTGGCCCATCGCCGCCAGGTCACCGGCGACGCACGCCACGACCCGCTGATGCGCCGGCTCGCCCGCTTCATCGTGTCGCAGGAGCAGTCCGACGGAAGCGTGCTCCAGTTCTGGCGCCGCGCGACCGGGCGCAGCGTGCCGGACGTGTTCGGGAAGTTCTCGACCGGCGAGGCCCTCTACGCCCTGGCCCTGATGCGCACGACCTTCCCGGACGAGGACTGGGGACCTCCGGCCCACCGCATCGCCGGCTATCTGGCGAGCCGCCGTGACGCGGCCGAGGGGCACGCGTACCGCCAGGCCGACCACTGGGCGGCGTACGGCCTCGCCGAGCTGGCCCCGGCAGGGCTCACCGAGGCCGAGGCCGGATACGCCCGCTGGCTGTCGGGGTACTTCGGCTTCCTCGTGCGGCTCGAGTCGCAGCGCGTCGGGCGGCCGCTCAACCCGTTCTCCGAGTCGGGCGCGGCCCTCGGCACGGTGGGCGAGGCGACCGCGGCGCTCTGGCGCGCCTCGGGGGCCGACCCCCGCCTGGCCGACCTGCGCGACGACCTCGGCGAGCGCGCCGCCTGCCTGGCGGGCATCCTTGTCGTCCGTCAGGCTCCGGCCACCGCCGGCCCCCGATCGCGCGGGGCGTGGTTCGCGGGCGGCTACACCCAGATGGACGACCAGCAGCACGCCATCGCGGCCCTGATCGGCGTACGGGAGGTGATCGGATGAGCGTCGGACTGATGCTCGCGGGGTTCCTCGCCACGGCGAGCGCCGGGCGCGTGGCGCTCGCCTCGCGCCACGGCGCGCCCTCGCCCCGGGCCCTGGCGGCGACGCTGGCCGCGGCCGCCGCGGTGATCGCCCTCGCCGCCGCCCTCGCCGATCCGTTCCTCGACGCGCTCGACATCAGCCCGGAGTCGTTCCGGATCGCCGCCGGCCTCGTGTTGGCGGCGGCGGGCCTGCGTACGATCGTCCGGCCCGACCCGCCGGGTCCCTTCGCCGCGGCGCTCGTCACCCCCGAGCTCGCCTGCCTGGCGATCAGCGCCGGCGCCGACCGGGGCATCGCGGCCGTCCTCGGCGCGGGCGCCCTGGCCCTCGCGGTGGTGGCGGTGACGGCCCGCGCGCTGCCGGCCGCCGCGGTCGCCCGCGCGACGCCCTTCCTGGCCGCGCTGCAGGTCGTCGTCGGCGTGGCCCTGGTCGTCGCCGGCGTCCGCGACGTCTGAGCCGGGTCCGGATTCGGGCTGAGGCGCCGGCCGGGGTCGGGCGCACCCCCGGCCGGCGGCGGTCGTCAGCCCCCGGTGCCCTCGCCGTTGGTGGTGAAGAGCCCGAAGGCGCCCTTGGCGTGGTCGTGGAAGTCGTGCGAGACGAACGGGTAGCTGCCGTCCTCCTCGACCGTGAACTCGACGACCGCGCCCTGGCTCGGTGACAGGTTGAGCGTCTGGCAGCCGCGCGTGAGGTTCTCGGGGTAGATCCCCTCGGCGAACACGCGGTCGAAGAGCGCGCCGATCACGTGGAAGGCCGACCAGCGGTTGGGGCCCGCGTTCTGCACGAAGATCCGCACGCGCTCGCCCTTCGTGATGCGGAGGGCGTTCTTGCCGGTGTACTGGTTGGCATAGCCGTTGAACACCACGAGCTCGGGGTTGGCCGCCTCCAGCGCCGAGAAGTTCGAGGTCTCCCCGTTGGGCCCCGGGTAGATGTCCGTCTGGACGATCACGAACTCCTGCGCGGGCGGCAGGACCGAGGGGTCGGCCGGGTCGACGATGATCGTGCCGTGCTGACCCTGGCCGATGTGCAGGAGCACCGGCGGCACGCCGCAGTGGTACATGAAGACGCCGGGGACCTTCGCGACGAACGAGAAGGTCGCCTTCTTGCCGGGGTCCACCGGGCCGTAGTGGCGCGACCACGAGATCTTGGCCGCGTGGAAGTCCATCGAGTGTTGCAGCGTCCCCGTGTTGTGGAGCGTGAAATCGATCCGGTCACCCTCGGTGACGCGGACGACCGGCCCGGGGAGGGTCCCCTTCTTGCCGGCCTCCGCGAAGCACCAGGCCATCATCGTGCGGTCCTCGGCGATCTCCAGCAAGAACTCGTCGACCTCGAACTCGATCTTGTGGACCTTGGTCGTGGAGCGCGGCGGGGCCTTCGCCGGGAAGGTCGCATGGGGGTCGCGGGGCGCGACGACCGGACCGTGGTCGACGGGGGCCGTGGCGCCATGGGCGTCGGCCGCCGCCGCGACCGTCGTCGCGGCCGCCGCGGAATCGTCTCCAACGCCTCCGCACGCGGTCAGGCCGAGGGCGGCGAGCGGACCTGCGACCGCGAGGCCGCCGATCATCTGACGCCGGGTCAACGGGTCGAGCATCTGGGCTCTCCGATCGTGGTGTCGCCGTGTGAGCCCCGGGGTCTCCGTGGGCCGGGTCCGGGGTCCGACCGGCATGGCCTCAAGTATATTCTTGTGATAAATCACTAATAAATGGCCCGACGTCCCGATCTCGAGCGCCGACCCGCCGTAGTCGATGCCGCGACACGCTTCCAGGCGCGGTCGCGGCGGATACTCGGCCGACCGTGAGGACCTCTCTCCCGTGACCACCTCGACCACCCACCCCGACGCCCTGGACGCGCTCGTCCCCGCCCGGCACGCGCGGAGCGCCCTGCTGGCGCGGCCGGCCGCACGCCGCATCGCCGCGCTCCTCGAGCGGGCGTCCGGACCCCTGACGGCGCAGGAGGTCGCCGACGCGCTCGGGCGCCACCACACCAGCGTGCGTGCCCAGCTCGACGCCCTCGAGCGGGTCGGCGTCGCCCAGGGCGTCACCGACCCTCCGCGCGGGCGGGGCAGGCCCGTGCGCCGGTACTCGCTCGCCTCCCCGACGGGCGATCCGGAGGCCGCCGGGCATCGCGAGCTGGTGCGCCTCCTGATGGGTCTCGTCCGCCAGACGGGCCTCGGCCCGGCCGAGATGGAGCGCTTCGGCGAGGGTCAGGGCTGGAACGTCCCCGCGGAGGGCGCCGGCATCGGCGAGATGAAGAAGGCGTTCGAGCGCCTGGGCTTCGCGCCGCGGGAGGTCGCCGGGCCCGCCCCCGCCGACCTCGTCCTCGACCGATGCCCCTTCGCCGATGGCGTGGAGGCGCCCGGCGGCGATCTGATCTGCGTGCTGCACCGCGGGCTCGCCCGGGGCATCGCCGCACGCGCGGCACCCGATGTGACGGTGACCGAGTTCGTCGTGGAGGATCCCCGCCGCGGGGGATGCCGGCTCCGCCTGGCGGGCCCGCCGTGCCCACGCTGAGCCGCTGGTGCGTGCGTGCCGCCCTCGCTGCGCTCGCGTTCGCCGTCGCGATCTGGCCACGCGTACGGGCCGTCACCGCCGCGCCGGCCCGTCGCGGTCCGCGGTCGCCCATATCCGACCAGCCACCCGGGGAGACCCCATGACCGCGCCCACCTTCCGCGTCGAGCCCGACCCGGCCACCCTCGTCGAGGTGCCGGCTGTGGGGACGCTGAGCCGCACGCTGCACGCTGACGGAGACGTGCGGGTCGTCGTATTCGGCTTCGCCGCCGGCGAGGAGCTCACGGAGCACACCTCCACGCGTCCGGCGGTGATCCAGGTGCTGCGCGGCCGGCTGGAGCTCACGCTCGCCGGTGCGCGCGTCATGGCCGAGGAGGGTACATGGGTCCACATGGGCGCCGGGTTGCGCCACGCGGTACGCGCCGAGACGCCGGCGGTGATGCTGCTGACGCTCCTCACGACGGGCGGGTCCGCGGAGTGAGGCCCGGCGACGAATCACCGGACCGTGCGATGAGTCGTCGCCCCGATCTCCGTTGAAGCCCCTTGTCGGGCACCATCCCCGACAACGCGAGGATCCCGACGGGAACCTCTGGCTGGTGCAGGAGGTGGCGCGGCCGGAGCCCCTGTCGTGAGCGGGCCGGGATGGCCGCGTTCGAGGCGCCGGCCGGGCGCCGTCGCCGCGGTCACGACGCTCGGCCGGAGCCCCGTGCCGGCCTCCGGGCTCCAGGAGGCGCCGCCGGGAGGGTGAGCGCGAGCCTCACGTTCGGGCGTCGGCGGGGACGGTCGCTTCGCGGACCCACCGTGGCCCGAGGAACACCACCGAGATCACGGCGGCCAGCAGTCCCACGGCCGCGAAGCCGGCGGCGCCCAGCAGGAACCCCGAGCCGAGGCCGCCGAGGGCGCCGGCGAGCCCGAGCATCAGGTCGGCTTTGCCCTGCGCCTGGGCGCGGCGGGCGACCGGGACGGCGTCGATCAGGAGGGTGCTGCCGGCGACCAGGCAGAGGCTCCAGCCGAGGCCCAGAAGGAACAGGGCCCCGCCGAGCACGACGCTCGAGGCCGGGTCGGCGAAGGCGGCCAGCGCCCCGGCGGCGGTGAGCGCGCCCGCGCCGAAGCGCAGGGTCGGCATCCGGCCCACTCGGTCGGCGAGCTGGCCGACCAGCGGCGAGAACAGGTACATGCCCGCGATGTGGACGCTGATGACCAGGCCGATCACCTGCAGGCCGTGCCCGTGGGCGCGCATGTGCAGGGGCGTCATGGTCATCACCCCGACCATCACCAGTTGCGCGGTGACCATCGCGCTCACCCCGGTCAGCGCCGGGCCGTGCGCGAGGTCGCTCCAGCCGCCCCGCCCGGTCAGGGGCGGCGGCGCCACTGGATCGCCCTCTGGATCGACCGCGCGCGCGAGCAGGAGGGGGTCCGGCCGCAGGGCGATGCCGACGACGAGGGCCGCCGCCACGTAGGCCAGGCCCGAGAGGGCGAAGGGGCCCGACAGCTCGGGCAGCCCGACCGCGCGCGCCGCCGCGCCCGTCGCGTCGATCAGGTTCGGCCCGGCCACGGCGCCGAAGGTGGTGGCGAAGAGCACCGTGCTCACCGCGCGCCCCCGCTGCAGCGGCAGGGCCAGATCGGCGCCGGCGTAGCGCGCGAGCAGGCTCGCCGTGTTGCCGCCGCCGAACAGCACCATCCCGGCGAGCAGCAGGGCGAAGCTGCCGACGGCGGCCGCCGTGACGACGATGACCGAGCCGAGCGCGCCGAGCAGGTAGCCGAGCGCCAGCCCCGGCCGCCGGCCGCGCGCGTCCATCAGCCGCGCCAGCGGCGGGGCCGTCAACGCGCCACCCGCGGTCGCGACCGCCACCGGGAGCCCCGTCAGGCTGTCGCCGCCGAGCAGGTCGCGCGCGAGCAGCGCGCCCACGGCGACGCCCGCGGCGAGGCCCACGCCTCCGAGTACCTGCCCGGCGACGAGCACCCGGAGGGTGCGCCTCTGCACGGCCGAGCGCTCGGCCGGCCCACTGATCGGGGCGTGGGATCGGTCGGGCATCCCCCCAGACTGCGCGGCGCCTGCCGGTGGCACAAGGGCCGCCGCGATTCACGGCGCCGCGCCCTCACCCGCGATCTCGGTGCCAGCACCGTGGCGCGCGGGTCCGAGGGGTGAGACAGTCCGCCGATGAGGCCGACCTTCATCCGGCTCGCCTGGGCCGCCGCCCTCCTGACGCCTGCGCTCCTGCTCGCCGCGATGATCGTGGACGGAACCGGCGCCGCGCGCGGGGAGATGTTGTCGGTCTACATCGGCCTCCTGGTGGTGGCCGCGGTGAGCGCGCCGTGCGTCGTCGGGGTGCTCATCCTCCGGACCCGGCCCGGCAACCGGATCGGCACGATCCTCGCCCTCGGCCCGTTGCCGGTCGCGGTCCTGCTCTTCTGCGAGTCCTACTCCCGGCGCGGCGCCGCCGACGGCGACCCGCTTCCGGGGCACGCCTGGCTCGGGGCCGTGAGCGTGTCGCTCTGGCCGGCCTTCTACGTCTGGCCGGTGGCGATCGCGCTGCTCTTCCCGGACGGCCACCTGCCCTCACCGCGGTGGCGCCCCGCCGCCACCGCGGCGCTCGTGGCCCCCGGGCTGATCGTGATCGGCATCCTCTTCGGCCAGGAGCGGCTGGAGCCGGCGCAGGGCGGGGTCGCCAACCCGCTCCACGTCGAGCTGCCGGCGTTCGTGGAGGTGATCTTCTGGGGCGTCTGGCTGGTGATGTTCGCCGGGCTCTTCATCGCCGCCGCCGCCGTCGTGGTGCGCTACCGCCGCTCGGGCGGCGTCGAGCGCCTCCAGTTGAAGTGGCTCGCGTGGTCGGCCTCGCTGATCCCCCTCGGGCTGGTCGTGTGCGTCACCTCGTACGCGGTGGTGGGGGAGGTGACGGGGATCGTCCCGGCGGTTCTGCTGGCGGCGGGCGTCGCCATCAGCGTGTCGGTCGGCATCGCGGTGACGCGCCACGGCCTCTACGAGATCGACCGGATCGTCAACCGCACTCTGGTGTACGTGGCGCTGACGGCCCTGCTCGGAGCCATCTTCGTCGTCGTGATCCTGATCGCCGGCGTCGTCGCCGGCCGCGGCTCGCCGATCGCCACCGCGGTGGCGACGCTGGCGGTGACCCTCGCGTTCCGCCCCGTCCGCGCGCGCATCCAGAGCGCGGTCGACCGCCGCTTCGCCCGCGCGCGCTACGAGGGCCTGCGCCACATCCAGGCATTCGAGGACTCCGTCCGGCGCGGGGACGCCGAGGCGGAGGGGGTCGGCGCCGCGATCGCGACGGCTCTCGGCGACCCGGGCGCGGCACTCTGGCTGCGCCTTCCGCAGAGCGCGGTGTACGCGGGCGTCGACGGGCGAACGATCGGCTCGGGCGATCCGCCTGCAGGCCGCGCCCTCACTCGCGTCGCGCGCAACGGCGACGAGCTCGGCGTGGTCGTGCACGACCCGGCGCTGCGCGAGAGCCCCGACCTCCTGCGCAGCGTGCTCTCGGCCGCGTCGCTGCCGGTCGAGCTCGCCCGTCTGCGCGTGGAGTTGCGCATGCAACTCGCCGAGGTCGAGGCCTCGCGCGCGCGTCTGGTGAGCGCGGGCGACGAGGAGCGCCGCCGCCTGGAGCGCGACCTCCACGACGGGGCGCAGCAGCGGCTCGTGGGCCTCGGCGTGGCGCTCCGGCGGATGCAGCGCTCGCTGCCGCGCGAGGCGCGCGTGCTGGTTCCCGCCCTCGACCAGGCCGTGCAGGAGGTGGGCGCCGCGATCGCCGACCTGCGCACGATCGCCGCCGGCCTGCGCCCCCCGCGTCTCGACGACGGCCTCGCCGCCGCCCTCGGCGACCTGGCGCGCAGCGCCCCACTGCCCGTGTCGGTGCGGGTCGAGGCGGAGGACCTGCCGGCGCCCCTGGAGGTGGCGGCCTACTACGTGGTGTGCGAGGCGGTCACGAACGCGGTCAAGCACGGGCGCACGGCGACGCGCGTCAACGTCGAGGCGGTGCTGCGTGCGGGCCGCCTCGTGGTGCGCGTGGACGACGACGGCGCCGGGGGCGCCGTCGCGCGCGCCGGCAGCGGGCTGGCGGGCATCGCCGACCGGGTCGGCGCCCACGGCGGGACGCTCCTCATCGAGAGCCCTCCGGGCGCCGGCACCCACCTGGTGATGGAGCTGCCGTGCGCATCGTGATCGCCGAGGACTCGGTGCTGCTGCGCGAGGGCGTCGCGGGGCTCCTCGGCGACGCCGGTCATGCCGTGGTGGCGCGGGTGGGCGACGCGGACGCCCTGCTGGTGGCGATGGCCGAGCACGAGCCCGATCTCGCGGTGGTGGACGTACGGATGCCCCCGCGTTTCGAGGACGAGGGCATGGTGGCGGCCGCGACGATCCGCGAGCGCCACCCGGCCAGCGGGGTGCTCGTCCTCTCGCAGCACATCGAGACCCGGCACGCGGTGCGCCTCGTATCGGGCGGCGGGGGCTTCGGCTACCTGCTCAAGGACCGGATCCTCGACGTCGACGACTTCCTCGACGCCTGCGCGCGCGTCGCGGCGGGCGGGACGGCCCTCGACCCCTCGGTCGTCGCGACCCTCGTGGCGCCACCGGTCGCCGTCGATCCGCTGGCCGCCCTCACCCCGCGCGAGCGCGAGGTGCTCTCCCTGATGGCCGAGGGGCGCACCAACGCCGGTATCGCGCAGCGGCTGTGGCTCACTGAGAAGACGATCGAGACCCACGTGAGCTCCATCCTGCGCAAGCTCGGCCTGCCTGCCGGAGTCGAGGACCACCGCCGGGTGCTGGCCGTGCTGACCTTCCTGCGCGCGGGCGCGACCGGGGCCTCCCAGGGCCAGGGGTAGCCCCGAGGCCGGTTGGGCGCTGGCCGGGACGACCCGAGGGCGGCGCCCTCGTAGCGTCGGGGTCGACGGGTGGGACCGTCCCCCCGCGCGATCCGAGGAGCCCCTCATGTCATCCACCACGCGCTTCCGGCGCCTTGCAGGCGCCGCCTGCCTCGTGCTCGGCCCGGTCCTCTTGGCCATCGCCACCGCCGTGCTGCCCTGGCAGAGCGACGGCGACACGCTCGACACGCTGAACCTCACCGGCGCCAACATCACCGCCACCCAGATCGGCGATCTGCTGGTGTTCGCCGGCATCCTCGCGATGATCCCGGCGACCCTCGCGATCATGCGCGCACTCCACCGCGGTGCTCCGGTGCTCGGTCTCGTGGGCGGCACGCTCAGCATCGGCGGTCTGGTCGGGGGGATGCTCCTGGTCGTCAGCGACCAGATCACGATCGGCGTCGCCGACGCTCCCGCGCTTCGTCCCGCCGTCGCCGACGCCGTGGAGTCCTCGCCGGCCTGGGTGCTCAACGTCGTGCTCGTGGTCTTCCTCGGCGGGCTGCTGATCGGCGGCGTCGTCCTCGGTGCGGGTCTGGTGCGCTCACGCATCGTCCCGGCCTGGGCCGGCGCCGCGGTGATCCTCGCGCCGATCGCGAGCATCCTGTCCCACGTGGTCGACCGCCGGACGGTGGATGTGGCGGGGAGCGCGCTGGTGGTGATCGGCTACGCCGCCGTGGCGCAGCGCGTCCTCGCGACGGACGACGCGTCCTGGGAGGCGGGCGAGATCGCCGTCCCCGTGCCCGCCGCCCGCGAGGTGGTCAGCGTGGCCTGAGGAGGTCCATCCTGGACGGCCGTCCAGGGATGCCCGGGCCCATCGCCGTCAGGAGACGGCGATGGGCCCCTCGATGCCCGCGACCTTCCAGACGCCCCCGGATCGCGCGACCCGGTAGGTCAGCCAGGTGCCGCAGAGGTTGCCGCACCAGAGGGAGACGGGCACCAGGGCGGTGTCGCCGTCGATCTGCGGCCCGCCCACGCCGAGGATCACCGAATCCTCGATCCTGGGGCGCAGGTCGTCGGTCCTCCACGCGTCGGCGTCCGCGACGAACCGATGCGGGCCGAACGGGGCGACGACAGCCGCGATGGCGGCGCGCTCGGCGGCGGTGAGCGGCCGGGAGGGGCGGGCGGCGGGCTCGGCGGGATTGCCGGCCGACGGGTCGGTGTGGTCCTGGATCAGGTACACGGCGAACCGGTGGGAGCCCTGGCCGAAGGTGTGATCGCGGCTGATGAGCCGGTGGATCGCCGCCGCCATGATCTCGGCGGAGTCGTCGCGAGGGGGCGTGGCCGTGGAGGTGGCCGAGCCGGGCGATCCGTCGCCGCCGCACCCGGCGAGCGCGAGCGCCAGCGCCGCGAGGAGGGCGAGGGCCACCAGGCCCACGGGGGTGCGCACGCGCCTCACGCGCCGCCGCCCAGGAAGTCCCTCACGAAGGCGTCGATCACCGGGATCTGACCCTTCACCAGCTTCGTCCGCGCGAGGCCGGGCGTCATCCACCCGGCACGGTCGATCTCGGGGAAGCTCCGCATCCGGCCCGAGCCGCGCGGCCACTCGATCTCGAACTCGTTGCTGCGGACCTCGCTGACGTCGATGTCGCCCTCCAACGCGAAGGCCGTGATGCGCTTGCCGCTCGGCTGACGGAACTCGCCGAGCTCCACGGGGGTGCCGGGCGGCGGCGGCGACCCGATCTCCTCCGTGAACTCGCGCAGCGCCACGGCGAGCGCCTCCTCGCCGTCCTCGAACTCGCCCTTCGGGATCGACCAGGCGCCCTCGTCCTTGCGCGCCCAGAACGGGCCCCCCATGTGGGCGATCAGCACCTCACGGCCGGCGGCGGTGTGGCGGTGGAGCAGGAGCCCGGCGCTGCGGACGGCCATCAGCGCAGCCGCGTCCCGGCCCGGGCGCGCGAGAGCGCGACGGCCTCCCAGCAGTAGCGCGCGGCGACGCTGCGGTGCGGCCGGAAGCGGTCGCCGAGCGGGCCGAGGCGGCGGGCCGTGGGAGGGGGATCGATGTCCCAGGCCAGGCCGTAGCCCTGGCGCACGCCGAGGTCATCCACCGGCCAGACGTCGGTCCGGCGCAGCTCGAGCATCAGGTACATCTCGGCGGTCCAGCGGCCGATGCCTCGCACGCTCGCCAGCCGCGCGATGACCTCCTCGTCGCCGAGGGCCCGCCCGCCGAGCGCGACGGTTCCGTCGAGCACCTTCGCCGACAGGTCGCGCAGCGACGCCAGCTTGGCGCCCGACAGGCCGGCGGCGCGCAGGTCCTCGTCGGGCACCGCGACGAGCGCCTGCGGGGTCAGCGGGCCATCCACCAGGGCGCGCACCCGTCCGTGGATCGCCTCCGCCGCACGGCCCGCGATCTGCTGGAAGACGATCGCGCGCACGAGCGCCCCGAAGCGGCCGTCCGGGTTGCGCGGCCGGTGGCGGATCGGGCCGACGGTCGCCACGAGCGCCTCCATCACGGGGTCGGCCTCGGCGATCGCCGCGATGCCGGCGGCCAGCGAGGCGCTCGGCCGCGGCGGCTCCGCCGGGCCGGCGGGGTACCGCGCGCGGGGGAGATCGACCCGCGCGCCGAGCAGAGGGACACGCTCCTCGCGCAGGCGCTCCAACTGGTCCTCGCCCATCGGGACGCTCCCGTCGGCGCGCACCACCCGGTGCCAGGGCACCTCCTCGGCGGTCGTCGCCAGCACGCGCCCGACCAGGCGGGGCGCCGCGCGATCCACGTCGGAGTAGGCGCGCACGAAACCGGGCGGGATCGCGCGGACCCCCGCCAAGATCCCCGCCGCGCGGTGCTGCGCCGCGCGGGTCATCCGTTCGTCGCCGCGGGTGGGGTGCGCGCCCGGCTCGGGGCGACGCGCGGGGCCTCGTCGGGCATCTTGGGGTACACCGGCGGCCACGGGGCGTCGGGGATCCCCGACGCCAGGTCGGCGCGGTAGCGATCGACCAGCGGGGCGATCGACTGCGGCGCGACGTCGATCGCGGCCCAGGGATCGCCGAGGCGCTCGATCCGCTCCGGCACCGAGCGGATCGTCAGCGCGTCCGGGTCGATCGCCTCCAGCTCGTCCCAGGCGAAGGGCGCCGACACCTGGGCGCCGGGGCGCGCCCGTGCGCACCACGCCCCGAAGACGGTCTTGTGCGGGGCGTTCTGGTTGAAGTCGACGAACACACGCGCCCCGCGCTCCTCCTTCCACCACGCTCCGGTGACCAGGTCCGGCCGGCGCCGCTCCATCTCGCGGGCGACCGACACGGCGGCCTGGCGCACGCCGAACGAGTCCCACCCCGGCTCCACGCGCACGTAGAGGTGAAGCCCGCGGCTGCCGGTGGTCTTGGGGAAGGCGGTGATGCCGAGTTCGCCGAGGAAGGTGCGCACCTCGATCGCCGCCTCCTGCACCATCGCGAACGTGACACCGGGCGACGGGTCGAGGTCGAGCCGCAGCTCGTCGGTCTGCTCGGGCGACGAGGCCCGGTAGGGCCAGGGGTGGAAGCCGAGGCATCCCTGATTGGCGACCCACAGGACGTGGGCGATGTCGGCCATCACGATCGCCCGCGAGGTGGTGCCGTTGGGCGTCGAGACGGTCGTGGTCCGGAGCCAGCCGGGCGCCGACTCGGGGATCCGCTTCTGGAAGAACGACGTGCCGGTCGCCCCGTCGGGGAAGCGCTGCAGCAGGGTCGGCCGGTCGCGCACGGTGCGCATCAGGGGCTCGGCGACGGCGAGGTAGTACCGGGCGAGGTCGGCCTTCGTCTCGCCGTGCTCGGGGAACATCACCTTGTCCGGGCTGCTGATGGCGACGATCCGCCCGCCGGCATCCAGCTCCAGCTTCTCGCCGGTGGGAGCCATGGAACGACGCTAGCGGACCGGCGCGTTCCCGGCGATCCGCGCGATGTGGGCGCGCGCGGCCGCAAGGATAAGCTGCCGCCCCTCATGCGAGTGGACCACCCCAGACCGTGCGTCGCCTTCTGACCGTCGCGGCCGTGGTCGCCGCGTGCGCGGTCGCCTCCGGCATCGCGATGCTGGGCGGCGGCGAGCCGGTCCCGCCGCGGGCCGCGCCGGCCGAGGCCGGTCGCATTTCAAGGCCGCCGGCGCAACTGCCCCGCGGCGGCCGGAGCGTCCTCCCCGAGCACCGGGTCGTGGCCCACTACGGCGCGCCGCAGGCCGAGGCTCTCGGGATCCTCGGCATCGGGCCGCTCGCGGTCGTGGGCCCTCGCCTCGAGCGCGCGGCGCGCCGGTACGCCGGACCACGCCGCAGGCCGGTACTGCCGGCGATGGAGCTGATCTCGGTGATCGTCACCGCCGCGCCCGGCGGCGACGGGCGCTACCGCTTCCGCCAGGACCCCGCGACGATCCGCCGCTACCTGCGCGCCGCGCGGAGGGCGCGCGCCCTGCTGATCCTCGACATCCAGCCGGGACGCTCCGACTTCCTCACCGAGGCGCGGGCGCTCCGGCAGTTCCTCGTGGAGCCCGATGTCGGGCTGGCGCTCGACCCCGAGTGGCGCATGCGCCCCGGCGAGGTGCCCGGGCGCGTCATCGGCCAGGTGGACGCCGCCGAGGTCAACCGCGTCTCCGGATGGCTGGCGCGTCTCGTGAAGACCCGTGACCTCCCCGACAAGCTGGTGCTGGTGCACCAGTTCGAGGACGGCATGATCGAGCGCCGCGGCCGCCTGCGGCCGCATCGTGGGATCGACTTCGTGCTCAACGCCGACGGCTTCGGGACGGCGTCGGCGAAGATCGGCACCTACGGACGAGTGACCCGCGGCGCCCGTGGTTTCGCGACCGGCTTCAAGCTCTTCCGTGAGGAGGACACCGGCCTCATGTCGCCGGCCCGGGTCATGCGCCTGCGGCCCCGCCCGGACGTGGTCATCTACGAGTAGGGCCCGGCGCCCCACCCCGGGGGGACCTGGATCCTCGATCCGGCGTACGTATAGGCTCTGAGCATGAATATTCAGATCGCACTGCCCGAGCCCAGCAAGAGCTACGAACAAGATGAGGAGTGGTGTCTCGCCCGCATCGAGGGTGAATGGCGTGAGATGCGCTTCCACGACTACTCCGAGATCTACGAGGTCGAGGGCCTCTACGAGAGGCTCTTCTACGACGTCCTCAGATGCGATTCGCCCGCCACCATCCGCGGGATGCTGGAGACCGAGCTGTCGAAGGCGGGCGTTCCCGCGTCCGACCTGCGGGTTCTCGACCTGGGGGCGGGCAACGGCCTCGTCGGAGCCGAGCTCGCCGATATCGGCGTCGGCAGGGTCGTCGGCGTGGACATCCTCCCCGAGGCCGCCGAGGCGGCCCAGCGTGACCGCCCGGGCGTCTACGACGCCTACCACGTCATGGACCTGACGGACCTGACCACGTCCGAGCGCGAGGAGCTGTCGGGCCACGAGTTCAACTGCCTGACCTGTGTCGCCGCCCTCGGCTTCGGCGACATCCCGCCCGAGGCGTTCCGCGCCGCCTACAACGTCGTCGAGCCTGGCGGATGGGTCGCGTTCAACCTCAAAGAGGACTTCATGAACGGGCACGATCGCAGCGGCTTCTCGGAGCTGATCTCGCGCGGGACCGATGAGGGCATCCTCGAGATCCGCAGCCAGCAGCGCTATCAGCACCGCGTCTCCACGACGGGCGATCCCCTCCACTACATCGGTGTGATCGCCAGCAAGCGCGAGGACATCCCCGCGGGCCTGATCGGCTGAGCGGCGAGGCTCCGGCCGGGGGCGTCGACGACGCCCCCGGCCGGAGCCCGCTCACCCGCGCCTGCCCTCAGGCCGTCGCGGGAACCGTCCGCCGCGGGGCCGGCAGCCGGAGACCCTTCACCAGCAGCCACAGCGCGAGGGTGAGCTCGGCGATCCCGCCGGGGCGGCCACGGCCTCGGCCAGGCCCCGGGCGCCGTCGGGGAGTGGGAACTCGACGCCGACCTGACGGCCCACATCGCCGACCACCCGGATGCGGACCTGTCCATCAGAGCCCTCGCGGCCCGCGCCAGAATGAGCGAGCGCAGCTTCCAGCGGCTCTTCGCCTCCGAGACGGGCGTCAGCCCGGGGCGCTACGTCGAGCGCTGCCGTATCGAGGCGGCCCGCGCGCTCCTCGAGCAGACCGACGAACGGCTCGCCGCGATCGCCCTGCGCTGCGGGTTCTCCGGTCCGGAGACCTTCCTGCGGGCGTTCCGCCGCGTGGTCGGCGTCAACCCGACCGACTACCGGCGCCGGTTCCCGGCCCTGCGGCCATACGGTCCCGCCACGCGCTGACCCGCCGCGGCCCTCTCGCGTCGCGGCCGCCGCCCGCTCTGCGCTCAACCTCCCGCCGGCGCCGTTGATGGATCAGGGCCTGCCACGCCATTCCCGGCGAAGGACCCACCGATGGAGCAGTTCGCCCCGCAGCGGGAGGCACCGTCGGGACCGGCAGGGCGAGCCCGTTCGCGGGATCGCGCCGCACCGGGTGCCGGTCTCCGCGCCGCCGCCGGTCGCACCTCAAGGTCGACCCGGGGGTGCCGACAGGGGGGAATGAGCTCACGCCTCCTCGCGCGGCCCTCCGGCCGGCTCGCCGGTGTCATCGCCTTCGGCATCGCCTACTACGGGCTCTCGAAGCTCGGCCTTTCCCTGGTGGCACACCCGGCGCAGGTCGCCGTCATGTGGCCGGCGAGCGGGCTCGCGCTGGGCGTCGTCGTCCTCACGCCCCGTCGCTGGTGGCCGGCGCTGGCGACGGCGATCTTCGTCTCCAACCTCATGGCGCAGGCGCTCGCCCGCGGGGTGCATCCGACCAGCGCCACGCTCGCGCTGATCAACGCGCTCGAGCCACTGCTGGCCGCGTTCGTGCTGATCCGCGTCGTGGGAGGCGCGGGTCGTGTCGGCGAGAACTCCCTGCGCAGCGTGGGGGGTCTGCTCGCTGCCGCGGGGATGGCCAACGCGGTTACGGCCGCATTGGCGGCGACCGCCCTCCACGTCGGCGTGGGCGCGCCGCTCCAGCCGGCGTTCAGCGGCTGGTACCTCGCGGACGGGCTCGGGATGCTCGCGGTGGCTCCGCTGGTGCTGGCCCTGGCCCACCGCGACGCGCGACGCCCCGGTCTCGAGGATCTCGCGCTCGGGCTCCTCACTTCCGCGGCGGCGATCGGGATCTTCGCCTTCCCGGCGGAGGTCATCCCGGCGTTTCTGGCCTACCCGTACATCATCTTCCCCCTGCTTTCGCTCACCGCGGTGCGGTGCGGCCGCCGCACGACCGCCTTCACCTCGCTGGCCATCGCCACCATCGCCACCCTCGGCACGCTCGCGGGCCAGGGCACCTTCGCGCGGCCCGACCTGACCCAGCTCGAGAGCGTCACCGTCCTTCAGGGATTCCTCGGCGTCGTGGCGGTCCTCACGCTCGCGCTCGCCGGCATGCTGTCGAAGCACCTCGCGGTGGAGGCGCGCCTCTCGGCCACCAGCGAGCGGTTCGCCTCGGTGCTGAGCGCGGCGACCGAGTTCTCGGTCATCGGGACCGATCTGGCGGGCACGATCACGGTCTTCAACGTCGGCGCCGAGCGCATGCTGGGGTACTCCGCCGCCGAGATGGTCGGCCTTCAGACCCCCGCGGCGATCCACGATCCGCTCGAGGTGCTGCGTCGCGCGGAGGAGTTGTCGATGGAGCCCGGGTTCGACGTCTTCGTGCACACGGCCCGGGACGGCGAGGCCGAGACGCGCGAGTGGACGTACGTCAGGAAGGACGGGGCCACTCTGCGGGTCTCCCTGACCGTCACGGCGATGCTCGACGACGCGGGGAGGGTGGTCGGCTACATCGGCATCGCGCGCGATGTCACCGACACCGCCAAGGCCGAGGAGGAGAGGGCCGCGCTGGTGCGCGTTTCGCGGGCGGTGGCGGCCAACACGGAACCCGATGAGCTGTGGGCCCTCGTCGCCCGCGAGGTCGGACTCCTGCATCACGCGACGGCGGCGGGGATCACGCGGTTCGAGCCCGGCGCCGTCGGAACGGTGGTGGGCGCATGGAGCGAGGAGGGCTGGCTCACCGCCGGAACCCGCGTCGATCTCTCCGGGGACACCGCGACGGCGATGGTCTCGCGAAGCGGTCGCTTCGAGATGCAGCACTACTCGGGGGAATCCCCGCAGAACTTCGTCCGCGGCCTCGCGGACGACCATGGCCTCAGTCTCGGGGTCGGTTCGCCGATCATCGTCGAGGGGGAGCTCTGGGGGGCGGTGACCCTCGCGGCCCACGAGGACCGTGCCCTGTTGGATGACGCGGGCAGGGGGCTCGGCCGCTTCGCGGAGCTCGCCGGCCTGGCGATCGCGAACGCCGAGCATCGCGATCGGCTCAAGCGCACCGGTGATGAGCTGGCGGCGATCATCGACGGTCTGCCGGCGCTCGTCTGGGTGAGCGACGGCCTCGGCGGCGTCGTGCTGGCGAACGAGGCCTTCCACGAGACCACGCGTGCCCCGGCGGCCACGGCGGACCCCCTCGGGCAGACGTTCGATCTGGCCGACGAGAACCTCGCCGCGGAGGCGATGCGCGCGCGCGAGACGGTGCGCACCGAGCAGACCGTCTGCGACGCCGGCGGTCGCGAGCGGACGTTCCTGGTGGCACGGTCGCCGCTCGCCTCCCGCACCGGCGAGATCTACGCGCTCTGCTGCGTGGCGACCGACATCACCGATCGTCACGAGGTGGAGCGCGCGAAGGACGAGTTCGTCTCGGTCGTCAGCCACGAGCTGCGCACCCCGTTGAGCTCGATCCGGGGTGCGCTCTCGCTGCTCGCGGAGGAGGACGACGAGCTGCCGCCGGCGGCAGCTCGTCGCATGCTCGACATCGCGCTGTCCAACAGCGAGCGCCTGGTTCGCCTCATCAGCGACATCCTCGACCTCCAGCGGATCTCATCGGGAGCGGCGAGCCTCGACGTCGAGAGCTGCGACGGGGCGACGCTCGCGTCGGAGGCGGCCGAGGCCATGAGCTCGTTCGCGCTCGAGCGCGAGGTCCGGATCGAACTCGCCACGCGACCGCTTCCGATCCGGGCGGACCCGGACCGGGTCATGCAGATCCTCAACAACCTGCTCAGCAATGCGATCAAGTTCTCGCCGTGCGGCTCCCCGGTGACGATCGGGACGGCGGTCGTCGACGGCGAGGCCTGCTTCTTCGTCCGCGACCTCGGCCGTGGCATCCCCGCAGACAAGCTCGAATCGATCTTCGGGCGCTTCCAGCAGGTCGATTCGTCGGACTCGCGCAACGTCGGGGGCACCGGCCTCGGGCTTGCGATCTGCCGGGAGATCGCGGGGCAGCACGGGGGACGGGTCTGGGCGGAGAGCGAGGAGGGTCGAGGCAGTTGCTTCTGGGTCGCCCTTCCCGACTCGCCGGCCGACGCCCCGCCCGCCCCGGCGCAGCCCGCCCCGGGCTTCGTTCTCATCTGCGACGACGATGCCGAGGATCGCGCCCGCGCGCGGTCGGTGGTCGAGGCTCTCGGCCTCAGGGTCATGGAGGCCGAGAACGGCGCCACCGCCGTGCGCATGGCGCGGGCGGCCCGGCCCGCGGCGGTGCTGCTCGATTTGGTCATGCCGGGCATGGACGGCCTCGAGACGCTCGCGGCTCTCGGGCGCGAGGACGCCACCAAGGACGTCCCGATCATCATGGTCAGCGAACTCGCGCGCGGCGCCGAGCCGATGCCCGCGCCGATGCGCGAATGGATCACGAAACCCTTCGAGGCGGATCGCCTCGTCGGCGCCATCGCGGGCGCGGCGCTCTCGGCGGGCGCGTCGCAGATCCTGGTAGTGGAGGACGACGAGGATCTGGCCGAGGTCGTGACCGCGGGCATGCGGGCCGACGGAAGGATCGTGAGACACGCCCGCACCGGAGCGCAGGCCGTCGAGATGGCCACGCAGATCAGGCCCGACCTCGTCGTGCTCGACGTCGGGCTCCCCGACCGCGACGGCTTCTCGGTCGTCGAGGAGTTGCGCGCGCAACGGATCGAGCCCGGCGCGGTCATCGTCTACACCGGCATGGATCTCGACGACGCCGCTCGTGAGCGCCTGCGCCTCGGCCGTACGGAGTTCCTCACCAAGAGCGTCGTCGCGCCGCGCGAGCTGCACCAGCACATGACCCGGCTGCTCGCCGCGTCCGGCGGGCCCCCCTCGGACGCGCAGGCCTGAGGCCCGTAGCCGAGGGCCGGCGCCCGAGACCCTCACGTCCGGCACTCACGCGCCGATCTCATTCACTCGAAACCCGACACGGAGAACCCGCCATGCCTCCCCGCATCCTCATCGTCGATGACGACCCGGACCTTCGCGAGATCGTGAAGCTCAAGCTCGACATGTCGGGTTTCGACACGCACAGCGAGAACGACGGAGACGCCGGCCTGGCCGCGATCCGGGACCTCGCCCCCGACCTCGTCCTGCTCGACTGGATGATGCCGAAGATGACCGGCATCGAGGTCTGCCAGGCCCTGCGCGACGACGAAGCCACGGGCCGCACGCCGGTGATCCTCCTGACCGCCAAGGCCCAGGTGGGCGACATCGAGCGCGGCTTCGCCGCCGGAGCGGACGACTACATCGTGAAGCCGTTCAGCCCGACGGAGCTCCTCGCGCGCGTCAACGCCCTGCTCACCCGGGTCACTTGACCAATCCGGCCATCGCATCGCTCGCGGGGCCTGCCCTCGTCGTACTGGCGTTCTGCGTCGTCCTGCTCGTCGCCGCCTCGGCCGTCGCGAAGAGCGTGCGCGATCGTCGCGACACGCGACGCCGCGTGACCGCGCAGAAGCACCGTCCGACCGCCATCGCGCTGGCCGGGGGGCTGACCCCCTCCCAGGAGCTCCCGACCGAGCACCGCGAGAGCGAGGAGCTCGATCGCGCGATGATCGACATCCTGCCCTTGCTCCGGGGCGAAGACCGCACCGGTCTCCTGCGCGCGCTCGAGGACCGTGGCGTCGTCGATCGGGCGCGGCGCGAGACGTACTCGCGCCGGAGCCTCCGGCGCGCCGGCGCCGCGGAGACGCTCGGCGTCTGCGGCACCCGGCGGGCCCTGCCCGAGCTCGGGCGCCTCCTGCGCGATCGTGACGCCGACGTCCGGGTCGTCGCGGCGCGTGCGCTGGGGAGGCTCGGCGGGGCGGGCGCGGTGCCGTTCCTGCTCGCGAGCCTGGAGAAGCCCCGTCCGCTGCCGCTCAGCATCGTGACCATGGCGCTCATGCACGTCGGCCCCGCCGCCATCGACGAGTTGCGCGAGGGGCTGCGCTCCCCGTCGCCGCGCGCGCGCGAGGCCGCGGCCGAGATCCTCGGCCAGCACGGCGCGATGGGCGCGCTCGACGAGCTGATCGAGGCGCTCGGCGATCGGGACGCGACGGTGCGGGCACGCGCGGCGACCGCGGTCGGGCGCATCGGCTCGCCCCGGGCCGTCGACCGGCTCCTGGAGATCCTCGACGGCGACGAGTTGGAGGTCCGCCGCGCGGCGGTCACGGCCCTCGGCGCGATCGGCTCGCCGCGGGCGATCGACGCGCTCGGCGCGCAGCTCGAGGAAGCCGACTCCACCCTGTCGCTCAACGCGGCCGGGGCGCTCGGGCGGATCGGCGAGCCGGGCGCGCGGGTGCTGCGCGGCCGCGTCGACGAGCCGGGCCAGACGGGCGGCCACGCCCGCGAGGCGCTCGCGGACGCCGCCCGGCGCGCTGCGCCGCGGGTGCCCGTCCGGACCCGGATGGGCACGACGTGACCGAGGCCCTCATCGCGTCGCTCTACGCGTTCAACTGGTTCGTGCTGATCTACTTCCTGCTGCTCAACAGCGGATACCTGGCCCTGATCGCGCTGGCCGGAGTCGATCTGGCGAAGAGGGTGCGCCGCGAGGGCACGAGCGGGCACGGCGACGTCTTCGCCAACCCCCTCACGCCCGGGATCACCATGATCGCCCCGGCGTTCAACGAGGAGCTGTCGATCGTCGACAGCGTCCAGTCCCTTCTCGGCCTGCGGTATCCCAAGCTCGAGGTCATCGTCGTCGACGACGGCTCGACCGACGGGACGTTCGAGCGGCTCCGGGCACGGTTCGACCTGGCGCCCGTCGAGCGGACGATCCCGGCGGAGATCCCCACGATCGGAGCGGTCCGCTCCGTGCACGCGGCGGGCACGGGGGATCCGCTGATCGTGGTCCGCAAGGACAACGCCGGTCGTCGGTCGGACCCGATCAACGTCGGGGTCAACGCCGCCCGCTCCCCCCTGGTCTGCGTCGTCGACGCCGACTCGCTGCTCGACGAGGACGCCCTGCTGGCCGTCGTGAAGCCCTTCGTGGATCGCCCGGACAGCGTGGTGGCGAGCGGCGGCGTCATACGCGCGGTGAACGGCTCGCGCGTCGAGAACGGACGCATCGTCGAGAGCCGGATGCCGCGTACGTGGCTCGCCCGCATCCAGGTGGTGGAGTACCTGCGCTCCTTCCTGCTCGGCCGGACGGGCTGGTCGCGGCTCGGGGCCCTGCTCATCATCTCGGGCGCCTTCGGCCTCTTCCGCCGCGACGTCGTCGTCGAGGTGGGCGGGCTGCACCTGGACTGCATCGGCGAGGACGCCGAGTTCGTCACCCGCGTGCACCGCCACATGAAGGACCGGGGCCGGGACTACGAGATCGTCTTCATCCCGGAGCCCGTCTGCTGGACCGAGGTGCCCGACGAGCGGGTGGCCCTCGCCTCCCAGCGGCGCCGGTGGTCCCGCGGCCTCGCCGAGGTGCTCTGGCTCCACCGGCGCATGATCCTCAATCGCCGCTACGGAGCGGTCGGGATGGTCACGTTGCCGTATTACCTGGCCTTCGAGCTGCTCGGGCCGGTGGTGGAGCTCGCCGGCCTGGTGGCGGTCCTCGTGGCCTTCGCTCTGGGGATCGTCAGCCCCCTGTTCGCCGCCCTTCTCGCGGCCGCCGCCATCGGCTACGGGGTGATGCTCAGCCTCGCGGCCATCTGCGCCGAGGAGCTCTCCTACCATCGCTATCACCGCTGGCGCGATCTCGGCCTGATGATCGCGGCAGCCTTCGTCGAGCAGCTCGGGCCCCGGCAGATGCAGACCTGGTGGCGGCTCCAGGGCCTCTGGGGGGCGCTCCGGGCGAAGGAAGCCGTATGGGAGCCGCTGGCTCGCACCGGTTTCGGACAGACGGACCCGGTCTCCCTCGCTCAGCTCCAGACGGTCGCCACGGCCTCGCCTTCGCATCAGGCCGCCTCCGCGGACGAACTCCCGCCCGAGGCGGGCTACTGATGTCCCATGCGAACGACGAGCACGCTCCGGGGGGCGGGAGCCTCCTGAGGCTCCGCCTGCCCACCGGGGCCGCCGCGCCGTGAACCACGCGGGGCGGGATGGCGCGCCCTCGGCGTTCCATCCCGCCCGCGAGCGTGGCGCCCGCCGCCGCGCGCTATTCGCTCTGGATCGCCTGGAGGATGTCCAGGCGCGCCGCCCGCCGGGCCGGGAGTATCGCCGCGAGCACTCCGAAGAGGCCCGCCAGGATGAGGAAGACGACCATCGAGCCCCAGGGGATGGCGGTGGCGGTGAACTCGGGGATGACCGAGACGCTCACCACACCGAGGAACACGCCAAGAACCAGGCCGACCAGAGCGCCGATCAGCGCCACGATGATCGCCTCCCAGCGGATCATGGCGCGGACACTCCGCCGCGAGAGCCCGACCGCTCGCAGGAGGCCGATCTCGCGGGTGCGCTCGAACACCGACAGCGCGAGGGTCAGGATGATGCCGAAGACCGCGATCACCACCGCCATCGCCAGCAGGACGTAGATGAGCCGCAGGAACTGGTCGATCTGGCCCGTGACGAGGTCCGCGTACTCCGCCAGGGTGCGCACGTCGAGGTTGGGGAAGTCCTTCAGGGCACGCTCGGCGGCCGCTTTGGCGGCGTCCGGGGTGACGCCCTCGGAAGCGCGCGCCAGGATCACCTGATCCTGCTGGGTCGTGAAGTTGCGCTCGTATGCGCCCAGGGAGATGAAGAACTGGCCGAAGGTGCGGTCGGTGAAGATGGCCGCGACCCGCAGGGGCGTGATGCCGGTTCTGGCGAACAGAACCGGGAAGGTGGAGCCCACCGAGAGGTCGTTGTCCTTGGCGTAGTCCTCCTGCACCGCGATGGTCGGCCCCTGGTTCAGGACGATCATCGCGCCCTCGCTCACCCCCGGGTCGTAGAGGTCGTCGAGCTCGACGGGGTCGATCGCCACGAGGGTCTGGGTGCTCTGGTCGGGGTCCCTGAACTCGCCCTCGCGCCATGCGCTGACGCTTTTCAGCTCGGGCGCGGAGGAGAGCGCGGCCGCCGCGGAGGGGCTGAAGGGCAGCTGGCTGCTCGTGAGGATCACCAGGTCGGCCTTGCCGCGTTCGTCGAGGGTCCCGCGGAAGGTCTCGCTGATCGACGCCGCGAAGACGGTGACCCCGGTCACCAGGGCGACGCCGATCGTGAGCGCCGCGGCGGTCTGAGCCGTGCGCGATGGGTTGCGCATGGCGTTCTCCCGCCCGAGCCTGCCGGCGAGGCCGGCCCGCGCCATCGGGGCGCCGATGGCGCGGGCCAGCGGGCGCGCCACGTACTGGGTGAGCATGGCCGCGCCGATGAAAAGGACCACCGCGCCGAGGCCGATCAGGCTGAAGCGCTGGGCGAGCCCGCTGAGGGGCGCCAGCAGGCCGAGCAACACGAGCGCGACCCCCACGCCCGTGAGCAGGATCGACACGGCCAGCCGTGCCCGCGGCGACCCCGCGAGGCGGACGTCGTGCATCGCGGCGATCGGCGGCACCCGGCTCGCCTTCCAGGCGGGCACCACCGCGGCGGCGAGGGTGACGAGCATGCCGACCACGAGCCCGACGATCAGTGATCGCGGCTCGATCTGAAGGCTGGTCGGCGGCAGCCCCGCACCGACGGCGTTGAAGCCGGCCCGCAGGAGGGCGGCGAAGGCGATGCCGAAGACGATGCCGATGATCGAGGCCGCGACCCCGACGAAGAGGGCCTCGAGCAGAACGGAGCGGACGACCTGGCTCCCGGACGCGCCGATCGCCCGGAGCAGGCCGAGCTGACGGGTGCGCTGTGCGACCGTGATCTTGAACGCGTTGAAGATGATGAAGCTGCCGACGAAGAGGGCGATCACGGCGAACGCCAGCAGGAAGTTGCGGAAGATGTCGATGAACTGCTTGAACTGGTCGCTGGCCTCCTCGGCCGCGGCGGCGCCGGTGAGGGCCTCGTAGCCGGCGGGCAGCACGGCCTGGACCCTGGTCGCCAGGACGGCGTCCGCCACCCCGGGCTCCGCCGAAACGCCGACGCTCGCGAAGCGGCCCTCCGAATCGAAGACCCGTTGGGCCGTGGTCGTGGTGAAGGACGCGAGGGTCGCGCCCACGAGGTTGTTCTGCTCGCCGAAGGCCACGATCCCGGCCAGCCGGTACTCCTCCGAGCCGGCCGCCGTGATGATGCGCACGCTGTCGCCGATCGCGAACTTCTCGTCCTCGGCCGTCGTCTTGTCGATCACGACGTCCTCGGGCCTCCGGGGCGGACCGCCCGAGACGATCCGCAGCGGGTTGAGCTCGGGGTCGTCGGACCATCCGAAGCCGAGCGCCGGTGGGCCCTCCAACCCGGCCGGCGTGCCGTCGCTGCCGATGATCTGGGCGGTACCGAAGACCTCCCCCTGCACCGCGCGCACGCCGTCCACCGACTGGATGGCGGCGAGGGCCGACTCGGGCACCGGCTGGCGGTCGGCCTCGGAGACCGTCTTGACGCCCTGAACCTGTACGGACACGCCTTCGTTCGCGGTCGCGAAGACGTCGTCGAAGGCCTTGTTGATGGTGTCGCCGAGCACGAACGAGCCGACCACGAAGCCGACTCCGAGAATGACGGCGAGCGATGTGAGGAAGAGTCGGAGCTTGCTCGCGAGCAGGTTCCGGAGGGCCTGGCGGAGGATCACGTCCGCGCCGCCGTCCCGAGCGTCTTCATCCGGTCGAGGATCGAGTCGGGGTTCGGCTCCTCCATCTGGTCGACGATCCTCCCGTCGGCGAGGAACAGCACCCGGTCGGCCCGGCTGGCGGCCGACGGCTCGTGGGTCACCATCACGATCGTCTGGCCGAATTCGTCGGCGGCGCGCCGCATGAAGTCGAGCAGCTCGGCCGAGGAGCGCGAGTCGAGCTGGCCGGTGGGCTCGTCGGCGAAGACGATGTCGGGGCGCGAGACCAGCGCCCTGGCGGCGGCCACGCGCTGCTGCTGGCCGCCCGAGAGCTCCGAGGGCCGGTGGGTGAGGCGGTCGCGCAGGTTGAGCGCGTCGACCACCTGATCCATCCAGTCGCGCTCGGGATCGCGCCCGGCGATGTCCAGCGGCAGACGCAGGTTCTCCAGGGCGTCCAGCGTCGGGATCAGGTTGAAGGCCTGGAAGATGAAGCCGACCCGGTCGCGGCGGACCTGCGTGATCTTCTTCTCGGAGAGGCCGGTCAGCTCGATGTCGCCGATCCAGGACTGCCCCGAGGTGAGCCGGTCGAGGCCGGCCATGCACTGCATCAGCGTCGACTTGCCCGACCCCGAGGGTCCCATGATCGCCGTGAAGGCGCCCGGGGCGAACTCGACATCGACGCCGTCGAGGGCGCGCACCTGCGCGTCGCCCTGGCCGTAGACCCTGGTCGCGCCGACCGCGCGCGCTGCGGGCGGGGCATTCACTCCAGCGTCGCTCGCCATGGTTGGCTCCTCCATTCGGATCCTTTCCCGGGCAAGGATCTCTCCGGCCCCGCCCTCACGTGATCTTCGTGCAGAGGCTCCGCCCGTGTCACGCCCCCGGGCATCCGTAGGCGCCCGGGGTGCACCCGGAAACACCCCGGGGCTCAGGCCTCGGGGAAGCCGCATGGAGACTCCGTGCCCTCCGGGGCGTGGGTCACCGAGACGATGGAGCTCTCGCCCGACGGAAGCGCTGCCACCCCCGCGAACAGGGCGGCGGCGAGCGGGCGGGGCGGGATCCCCGTGGCAACGGACGATGAGACAAGTGGATCACCCGCAGACCCATCGATCGACATCATCAGAACCGCGCGCAACGATCAACGCGAGTTCGCGGCGATGTTCCAATGGCGAAACGAGAGCGGGCGCGCGGAAGGCGGCTCTGGATGATTCAGATCACCATCTGGATTCCCGCGGTGGTCGTGATCGGCGGCGGCGCCGCCGCCGTCCTGTACTGACCCCCGCGTGTAAGCCGCCGCTCCACGACTCGATCGCCGGACTTGGGCGCCGAGCCCCTCGGCCGGGGAGAGTGGTCTCGGCCCCGCGGGAGGCTCGCGAAGCCGCAACTCCTCCCCTGGTTCGGCGACCGCCGACTCCGAGGACTCTCGCCGGTGCCGGACTAAGCGCTCGCGGCCCAGGGACGGAGGCCGGAACCGCCCTGTCGGCCGAGACATCACAGGCGTCGCACGTGCGACACCTGAGGCTCCAGAGCGCGTGGTCAGCGTCGACGGGCGTTGAGGGGCGGCCGATCGATCGTAGGACTGCGATTGATCGCGTCCTCGGAGGAAGTCCTAACCGTCTCGCCGCCCGACCTCCGTCCATACGGCGAAGCGCTCGACAGACCGTGCGGAGGACGGATAGCGTCCGGGCCATGGAGTGGCTCCGGCGACGACTGGCCGACGCGACGGCCAGGAAGAAGGCCATCGATCAGTGCATCGCGGAGGGGGCGCAGTGGTTGTCAATCGTACAGGCCGAGGCGGAGGGCTGCGACGACTGGGAAGCCGCCCGCCTCTATCGAGCGGCGGGCGACGGCGCCGGATTCATTGTCGACATGGTCCACAATGAATACCTCCGAGCGGAATCGCCGCTGTGCCTTCCTGACGATGCAGACCACTCCGTCGTCCGCGAGGAGTTCTTGCGAAGAGCGCAATGGTCATCGCTGATGGTCCTCGCCCGAGTGGTCTTCGTCGATGACCGGACATGGCTTGCCCGTTCAAGTGCACTGAGAGCGCGGTTTCCGGACGCCCTCGAGTCCCTTCAGGATCACATGGTCTCTCGTGCTTTCGCCGCGTTCGGCGACGACGGGCAGCGAAGCGAAGAGGCGAGTCGGCTCTGGCGAAAAGAGGTGAGGACGGCCGACGTCGATCAGAACGCCGAGTTTGGGGAGTTCGTCGAGAGCGGCTGGTTCCGATCCCTCGCCGCCTGGACCGTCGGGCCTCTCGTGGTGCGCGAGCCCGGCGCCGAACCCGAGGCGGAGACCTTCGCGGCCATCACGCTGAGTGCCGGCTGCAGCTTCGCGCTGGAAATCTATTCGTCACCTTCCGACCCCAAAAGGGGTCTGAGGTTGTGACGCTAGCGCGGAAAGACGGGCCTCGCTTCGCTGGGGGTTTGCCTTTCCGAGCCACCAACTCGGGCGCTCTGGCGCGCGCTGCTGAGGCGCTCTTCCCCTCGGTCGGGTCGGGGCCGCCTTGAAATGAAACGCGTCGCCCGACGCGCACTCGCCATCGTGATCATCGTGGCGCTCTGGAGCGGGACGCTGCTCTGGCTGATCGCGGACTGGGAGTCTTGGCGCAAGGAGCCAGCCCCCTGGCGCGGCGGGTGTGATCGTCCTGTCGGAGATCGCCACGGCGCTCGTCCTAGCAGTGCTCTGGTTCGATTGATCCGCGCGAGCCGTCAGCCGAGAACGTCTTGAAGGATGGCGATCACCAATCATTACCGCGCAGAAGGCGGCAACGACGAACACAACTCCTTGCGACTGCCCGCGCGGCCGGGTTGACACATGCCCGCAACTCCCAGCTCAGGGGCCTCTGGTGGCGGACCCGCCGCGACCCGCCCGCCCGCCGAAGGCTTCAGCCGCCGCTAAGGCCCCGGAGCGGGCCTGTGGGCCTGATGAGCGGAAGCCCCGCCAGGTGCGGGGCTTCCGCCGTCCACGGGCACTCCCGGGGGGCGCTGCCCCGGCACCGAGCCACCACGCACCGGCACTCGACGCACCCGACATCCCTGCTGTCTCCAGGGTATTCGCTTGCGGCCGGTGATCTAGCGGAACGGCGCAGGAATCGAACCTACCGGGCGAGAGGATCCCGCCCCCACTCGTTTTGAAGACGAGGCGGGCCACCAGGCCCCGGCCGCTCCCCGAAGCGCGCAGACTAGCCGCGTCGCCGGGCTCCCAGGAGCACCCTGGCGTCGCCCTCGCGACGGGTGAGGCGCCGCGCGTCGAGGTGGCCGGCCAGCACGAGTGCGTGACGGCGTCCGACCCCCCACGCGTCCCGTAGCTCGCCGATCCCCGCCGGCCCGCTTTCGAGGAGCGGCCGCGCGATCCGCCACGCCCCCTCGAGCGCCGCGGGCGTGAACCACAGGTCCTCCACCCGCACGGCGCGCCCGGACCCGCGCAGGCGATCGAGCGCCGCGCGCAGCTCCGCCGGCCCGAGCCCGCTCATCTGCGCGAGCTGGGGCGACGACGGCGCGTGCAGGCCGGCGGCATCGAGCAGCGCCGCCACCTCCTCGACCCCCGGGGGAGGCGGGTCGACGGGCCCGGCGGGCACGAGGGCCTCGCCGTCGCGCCGCAGCGTGCCCTCGTCGATGAGCCGGTCAACGAGGGCGAGCGCGGGTCCAGGCGGCAGGCCGGTGGCGGCCCGGACCGCCGCCACGTTCCCCCCCTGTGCGGCCGCCGCGCGGGCTGCGGCGGCCGCCGTCTCGACCACCGGTGCGTGGAACGCCCGGCCCCCGACGACGACCACTCGTCCGTCGTCCGCGCCCGCGCCGGCGTCCACCCCGGCGCGGCCCGCCTCCCGTGCGCGCAGTTCCCGGATCGCCCGCTCGTCGCGCCCGGCCAGCACGGCGAGCCGCGCGAGGCGCTCGCGGCGCGGGCGTCCCGGCGGCGGGGCGGCGTCGATGACCTCGGCCCCCGCAACGGTGCCGAGCGCGCTCGAGCGCAGCACCAGGCGGTCGCCCGCCCGGGCGCAGACGGGCGCGTCGAGCCGCAGCTCGGCCAGGCAGCTCTCTCCCGGCTCGAGGCGCCGGCGGTCGAGGAGGACGCAGGCGGCCGTGCCCTGATGCGTGCCGAGGAAGCACTGCAGGGCGGCTCCGGAGGCCAGCCCGCCCTCCTGTGCCGGCACCGCCGTCACGCTCACCCCCAGGCGGCCGGCCGGCGTCCAGGGCTCGCCGGCGCGCACCACGCACGAGCCGCGCGCCGCCTCCTCACGGCCGATACCGGCGAGGGCGAGGGCCACCCGCCCACCACCCGCCCGCTCGACGGCCGCGTCGTGGACCTGAACGCCGCGGACACGCCCGGACGCCCCGCCGGGGACGACGACGACGCGGTCCCCGATGCCGACGCCGCCGCCCCAGAGCGTGCCGGTCACCACCGTCCCCGTGCCCCGGACGGTGAAGGACCGGTCCACCCAGAGGCGCGTCGGCCCGTCGCGCAGCCGGGGGGTGAGTCCCGCCGCGAGGCGCTCGAGCGCATCGCGCAGCCGGTCGATCCCCTCTCCCGCGGGGGCGCAGACCGGGATGATCCGGGTGCCGGGGGCGACGAGCGGGGCGACGGCCGCCGTCGCGCGGGCGGGATCCGCGACGTCCGACCGCGTGATGGCGACCACCCCGCGCCGGATACCGAGCAGATCGAGCACCGCCAGGTGCTCGAGGGTCTGCGGCATGACGCCGTCGTCGGCCGCCACGCAGAGGATGAAGCCGTCCACGCCCGTCGCCCCGGCCACCATGTGGCGCACGAAGCGCTCGTGGCCGGGCACGTCGATAAGGCTGATCAGGCGCCCGGAGTCGAGCCGGAAGGGGGCGAACCCCAGCTCGATCGAGATCCCCCGCGCCTTCTCGGCGGCGAGGCGATCGGTGTCCCGCCCGGTGAGCGCGAGCACGAGCGCCGTCTTTCCGTGGTCGACGTGTCCGGCGGTTCCGAGCACGAGCCCGGCGCTCACGCGCGGGCCCTGGCCACGAGGTCCGGCAGCGCGGCGAGGTCGTGGTCGGTGAGGGCGAGCACGTCGATCATCAGCCGCCCGTCGTCGATGCGCCCCGCGACCGGCGGGTCGCCGCGGCGCAGCCGGCGGGCGAACTCCTGGGCGGCGACCGCGACGTCCGGCACCACGGCCCAGCTCGGCAGCTCCAGTAGCGGCAGGGTGCCGCCGCCCACGCGCCCCACCGTCGGGACCACCTCCCCTTCCACCGCCCGCGCCAGGGCGCTCGCGATCCGGTGGCGGTCCTCGGGCGAGGCGGCCAGCATCCGCAGCGCGGGTATCTCGCGCCAGGCCCTCTCGGGCTCGCGATGCAGGGCCAGCGTCGCCTCGAGGGCGGCCAGCGTCAGCTTGTCCGGCCGCAGCGCGCGCATCAGGGGGTGCGCCAGGCAGCGTGCGACGGCCTCGCGGCGCCCCACGATCAGCCCCGCCTGCGGCCCGCCCAGCAGCTTGTCGGCGCTGAAGCACACCAGGTCGCACCCCGCGGCGACGCTCGCGCGCACGTCCGGCTCCCCGGGCATGCGCGGGTCGCCCGCGATGACGCCGCTGCCGACGTCGTCCAGCAGGGCGACGCCGCGCTCGCGCGCCAGCGCGGCCAGCTGCGGCAGCGGGGTCTCCTCGGTGAACCCGACGGTCCGGAAGTTTGACGGGTGCACCCGCAGGATGGCGACGGTCGCGTCGCCCATCGCCCCGGCGTAGTCGCTCCGCCGGGTGCGATTGGTGGTGCCGACCTCCACGAGCCGCAGGCCGGACGCGCGCAGGATGTCGGGCACCCGGAAGCCCCCGCCGATCTCGACGAGCTGGCCCCGCGAGACCAGTACCTCGCCGCCGCCCAGGGAGCACAGGGCCAGGAGCACCGCCCCCGCGTTGGTGTTGGCGGCGCAGGCGTCCTCGGCGCCGGTGAGGGCGCGCAGGTGATCCGAGACGTGCGCGTGCCGCGACCCGCGCCGGCCGTCGTCGCGCTCCCACTCCAGCGAGCACGCGCCCGCGGCCGCCACGGCTGCGGCGATCGCGGGCGCGGCGAGCGGCGCGCGGCCGAGATTGGTGTGCAGGATGACGCCGGTCGCGTTGACGACCGGGCCGAGCGAGGCGCGCAGGCGCTCGGCCAGCTCGTCCACCAGTCCCTCCGGGCCGGTGCGGTCCGCCCGGCGGCGCGCGAGGGCCTCCCGGACGGCGTCGACCACCTGCCCGCGCGGATGGCGCTCGAGCATCGCGCCCACTGCGGGCTCGCCGAGGACGGCCTCCACCGACGGCAGGGCCCGCCGTGGATCCTCAGGAACCGCCGCGCACCTCGATGCGCCCGGCCGGGCCCGCGGTCAGCCGCCCCACGGTCCAGGAGTCGACGCCGCGGCGCCCGAGCGCCGCGGCGAGGGCGTCGTGCCGGGCCGCGGGCACGGCCAGCAGCAGGCCCCCGCTGGTCTGGGGGTCGGCGAGCACCAGCCGCTCGACCTCGTCGACGCCGTCGCCGAGGGTGACGTCGTCGGCCACGGCATCGAGATTGCGGCGCAGGCCCCCCGAGAGGTGCCCGGCGCGCGCGAGCGCCGTGACGCCCTCCAGCCGCGGCACGCGCTCGGCGACGATCTCGGCGCCGGTCCCGCCGGCCACGCACATCTCGTGCAGGTGGCCCAGGAGGCCGTAGCCGGTGACGTCGGTGGCTCCGCGCAGCCCGGCCTCGAGCGCGGCGTCGGAGGCGCCGCGGTTCGGGGTGAGCATCACGGCCTCGGCCCGGGCGCACAGCTCCTCGCCGGCGGCGCCCGCGCCGCGCGCGGTCGCCACGATGCCCACGCCGAGGGGCTTGGTCATCATCAGCACGTCGCCGGGCCTCCCGGCCGAATTCGTCAGCAGGCGGTCGGGGTGGGCCGTGCCGACGACGGCGAGGCCGTACTTGGGCTCGGGGTCGTCGATCGAATGGCCTCCGAGCACCGGGCAGCCCTGCGCGAGCGCCGCCGCCGCCCCGCCGGCGAGGATCGCCGCGAGGGCGTCGCGGTCCCCCTCCTTCGGGAAGGCGCAGACCGCCAGCGCCATGGTCGGCGTCGCGCCCATCGCGTAGAGATCGCTGAGCGCGTTGGTGGCGGCGATCGCGCCGAAGGTTCCGGGGTCGTCCACGACGGGGGTGAAGAAGTCGACCGACGCGACGAGGGCGAGGTCGTCGCGCAGCCGGTAGACGCAGGCGTCGTCCAGGCCGCCCGGGCCCACGAGGACGTCCGGGTCGACGACGAGCGGCAACCCGCGCATCGCCTCGACGAGGACGTCCTTGCCCAGCTTGCAGCCGCATCCGGCCCCCCGTGCGAGCTTCGTGAGAGGCGGCGACGCGGAGGAGGGCGGACCGGGTTCGCCTGCGCCGGGTGGGCTGACCCGTGTGGGCGGGGACATGGGGCGATGGTACCCCGCCGGACCCGGTTCGCCGCCCAGAGGCCGGCGTGTCCCGCCCGCGCCCCGCCCCGACCCGGACTATGGATTCAGCTCGACACCCGCCGAACCGGTGGCACCACCCACGTGCCGTCGAGCGCCGCCTGCTCGGGCCAGTACATCCGCAGCGCCAGGTAGAAGGGCCCGTCGGGGGTGGGCAGCCAGTTGGCGCGCTCGAGCGGATCGTCGGGTGCGGTGCGCTGCATCGTCGATCGTGAGCCCACCGTCGGGATCGCGGACGAGCCCGTCGGTGAGCGCGTTGATCAGGTACCGGTCGATCGGGTTCTCGACCAGGTAGCCCGCGGTGCCGTCGTACGTCGTGTCGTACATCGTGACCGACCAGAACGCATTGACGGGTGGTGTCGTCTCGAGCCGCAGCTGGTACTTGGCGTTGCCGTCGAGCGGCGCGCCGTCGCCGTCCGCGCGGGCCATCGGGTAATGCGCCTCGACCCTGTCGTTCCCGCCCCACCCGATCATCGACTCGGCCGCACGCCGCATGTAGTCGCCGCCGTAGGCCTCGCGGTTGCCGAACGCGTTCATCGATCTCCACCCGTTGACCTCGTCTCCCAGCCCCGTGGACACCGCGGCAAGCTCGGCCCGGGCCGCAGCCACACCTTCGGCAAGCGCGCTCCGAGCGACGGTCGGGAGTGCCTCGACGTCGGCGGGAAGGCCGGGGCCGATGCCGATCCGCGCGAACCTGTCGAGCATCTGCACCTCGTCGGGGTGGGGCGGCTGGCACAGGGGCAGCAGTGCGTTGAGGTAGCCGACGAAGCGCTCGTCGCGCGACCCCTCGTCGTCCCAGTGCGGCCACTCGAAGGGCGGCAGCTCGGGTGCCTCGCCGCCTGCGAACGTGGCGTACGGCTCGACGCGGTACTGGCGCATGATCTGCGCGAGCACGGGTGCGTCGTCGGGGCCGAGCAGCTGCGAGCGCCCGATCAGGAACACCAGGTCGGTCTCGAACCGGTGCGAGCCGCTGAAGCCCCCGGGCACGTCGCCCTGCCAGGCCGGCCCGGCGAGGAAGTAGGTGCCGGCTGCCGATCCGGTGCTGCGGCTGCCGACGTAGAAGTCGTTCTGGCCGTACAGGTCCTCGAACTGCATCACGTAGTAGCGGTCGGTCACGGAGGGCACCGACAGCACGACCGGCCCGGCTCGGAAGTCGAGCAGGGCGAGGGAGTACGGGGTGTCGGCGTTGGGACTGATGACGTCCCGGAAGCGGTGGTCGAGCGTCACGGCCTCACCGAACGGCCCTGCGTTGGCCGGGCCCCGATACGCGGGCGAGGCCGGCTGGAGGAAGGTGGCGTAGGCGGCCCGGTAGCCCATCATCATGGGGAACGCGTAGATGTAGGCCTCTTTGGCGATCGCTGCGATCTCGGCAGAGGCGATCGACTCGTCGATGCGCACGGCGGTCTCCTTTGGATGGCTCGCTGTCGGCAGCTTCCGCCGGCAGCTTCCCGCCGGGCAGCCTCGTGACCTGAATCCCGATCGATTGGGGAGGAGCTGCGAACCCCGACTCAGGTCACCTTACGGTGCGCCCGGAGGCGGTGAGCGTCGGGCCGTGGGCTGTAGATGCGCAGGGTGACGCCCGGCGGCCCGCGGGGTGCGGGCAGCCAGTTGTCGCGCCTCTGGTCGCCTGGGTCGTCGTGCTGAAGGAAGAGGTCGAGCGATCCGTCGGCGTCGAGCCGGAGCGGGTCACGGTCGCCGATCGCGTAACGCCCCATCGCGTTGGGCACCGGAAACCCGTCGCCGTCGTACATGGTGACCGACCAGAACGCGTCGGCCGGGGGAAACGAGCCGGCGTCGAAATGCAGCACGTAGTCGTGGTCGCCGTTGGGGGCGCCGCCGGACTCGTCGAGGTACGCCACGGGATAGATGGCGTCCGCGACGAGGTTCGCCCCGAGACCGATCTTCGTGACGATCGCCCGCCGTGGATGGTCGCTTCCGTACACGCCCATGCCGGAGGTCGCCATCGACCGACCGTTGACGATCGGCGACAGGGGGGCCCGCCTGCGAGGGCGCTGCTCATGGCGCGCCCGACGGCCGCGGCAAGGTGGCGTCCGGGCGCATCGGCCCTCCCGCAGAGTGCCCAAGGGCGGTCCGCGGGGGCTGTAGCGTTGTCGCCGGCGATTGCCCGAGCGAGAGGAGACACGCAATGGGTGAAGCGATCGGGGCGGTGATCGGCCTCGCCGTCGGCGTCGCCATCAGCCCCGTCCCGATCATTGCGGTGATCCTCATGCTGTTCACCCCGAAGGCCCGCCAGAACGGCGTCGCGTTCCTTCTGGGCTGGGTGGTCGGCCTCGTCGTCGTGGGCACCCTCGTGCTGGTCGCCGACGTCAGCTCGTCCGACAGCGGCGAGTCGACCACCTCGGGTTGGGTGAAGCTCATCCTCGGGGCGCTCCTGCTCGGCCTCGCGTGGCGCAGCTGGTCGGACCGACCCCAGGGTGACCGGCAGCCCGAGATGCCCAAGTGGATGTCGTCGATCGACGGCTTCACGCCCGGCAAGTCGCTCGGGCTCGCGGCCCTGCTGTCGGGCGTCAACCCCAAGAACCTGGCCCTGACCGTCGCGGCGGCCGCCAGCATCGGCGCCGCCGGCCTGTCCCAGGGCCAGGAGTTCGCGACCCTCGCGGTGTTCGTGGTCATCGCCTCGATCACCGTGGCCCTGCCGGTCGTCTTCTACCTGGTGCTGGGGGAGCGGGCCGACGCCACGCTGACCGGCTGGAAGGACTGGCTGCAGGCCAACAACGCCACGGTGATGGTGGTGCTGCTCGCCGTGTTCGGGGCCAAGCTGGTCGGCGACGGCATCGCGATCCTCAGTTGAGCCGCCCGGTGCCTCGGACGAATGGCGGCCGGACCCCCGTTCTCCGCTGATCGTCGCGCTCTGTAGGCGCGGCCCGCAGATCGGTGCCCGTCGTTCGTCGTCTGCATGGCCGGGCGACCGGCCTCAGAGGACCCGACGTAACGTCTTGGGCCCCGCCTCCGTCCGCATCCGGGCGAGCCAGGGCGATCTTGCCCCGCGCGACCCGACCGTCGCCGGTCACGACGGCGGCTGTGGCACCGAGGACGATTCACTCCATGGGCCGCCCGACGACAGAACCTCCACGGCCTCGCCTGCACCTTCGATGCGCGCCCAGATCGCGCCGGTCCACGCCGTCGGCGAGGGCGATCGGATGGGCTCCGGAGGAGGTCTTGGCTGCGTTAGGATTCCGGCTTGATGCCCCCATTGGCGAAGCGGCTTCCGGGTCCGGTGGGGGACCGCGATGCGGGGGGTCCGGTCCGGACCGTCCTCTCGGCGGAGACGGAGGACTTCGTCACGGCCATCGCGGGGCTGGAGGTCGGCTACGTGCGTACCAGCCGCTTCGCCAGCCCGAGCACCATCACGTCGGTGAGCCACGACGACGTGATGGTGAGCGCCGGGGGCGTCGGGTTCTCGGCGGTCGCCCGGACTGAGATTCCCGACGACCGCATCGCCGTCGCCATCGTCACGCACGCACGCCCGCCGAGTCAGTGGAACGGCGTCGAGCTGGAGGCTGGACAGGTCTTCCTGTTCGACCCTGGGACGCGCTTCGCCGGCACCCAGCAGGCCGGGATCTCGGCGACCATCGTGGTGGTCCCCACGATGGTCGCGGCGGAGTTGACCGACGCCCTCGGCCGTGGGCTGATCACAGACCGCACTGCGTCGATGGAGCTCCTCGGGCCCTCACCGGCGGTCGAGGTCCTGCGGCGTCACGGCTTGCGCCTGTTCGACCGGCCGGATCTGGTCCTGGAAACCGTCGAGCGGCACGCGCTCCTCGAGGCAGCGGTCACGGTGATGACCCCCGAGGTACGTCGCCGGGTCGGCCGTCCGAGCGCGCAGCAGAGCGAGCGCATCGTCGCCCGGTGCATCGAGTTCGCCGAGGCGTCGAACACCCATACTCCGACGATCACCCAGCTCTGCCGCGCCGCTTCCGTGGCCGAGTCCACGCTTCGCCTGGCCTTCATCAGCGTCTGCGGCATGCCCCCCGTCCGCTTCTTCCGTCACCGGCTCCTCACCGCGGCTCGAGCGGAGTTCCTCCGGTCGGACCCGCGGGAGGCGTCGGTGAGCGCCATCGTCTCCAGATTGGGCGTGACCCAGTTCGGGCGGTTCGCCGGTCACTACCGCGAGCAGTACGGCGAGCTGCCGTCTCAGACGTTGCGCGCCAACAGATGAGATCTGCTCCCACGAGGGCCCGCTCGGCCGGCCGGGCCCTCAGGTCGCGGAGGTTTTTGAATAGCGACACAGGACGCCCTCTGTAGTCTCGCGCGGTTTGATCACCACGCTCCCTCACCTCTGAAGGAAGTCAACATGGATTGGTCGTTTCTCGACGTCTTCTGGGCGATGTGCGTCTTCTTCGCCTGGGTCTTCTGGTTCTGGCTGCTGATCACGGTCTTTGGCGATCTCTTCCGGCGACACGACATCAGCGGGGGCACGAAGGTTCTGTGGACCGCCTTCGTCATCTTCCTGCCGTTCCTCGGAGTCTTCGTCTACCTGATCTCCCAGGGCCCGGGCATGGCCGAGCGCCGCGTGGCGGATGTCCAGGCCGCCCAGTCGCAGTTCGATGCCCAGGTGAGGGCCGCGGCGGGGACCGGCGGCCCCTCCGCCGAGATCGACAAGGCCAAGCAGCTGCTCGACTCGGGCGCCATAAGCCAGTCCGAGTTCGACGCCATCAAGGCCAAGGCGCTCTCGGCCTAGCCACACGACGACGACCGACAGCACGGATTGTCTTCAATCGGACCCGTCCAGCGGTCCGGTCCCAACACCGAGGAGGAGTACCAAGTGTCCACCGACCAGTTCAAGCCATCACCATGGTCCGGCTGGGTCATGTTCGCCGCCTTCGTGATGTTCACGATCGGCGCCATCGACATCATCCAGGGCCTGGCCGCCCTCCTGAAGGAAGACGTCTACGTCGTCGGCAGCTCCGGTCTTCTGGTCACGACCAACTTCACCGCCTGGGGCTGGAGCCTGATCATCTGGGGCGTCGTCCTGCTCCTGGCGGGCTCGGCGCTCCTGTCGGGCAAGGAGTGGGGGCGCTGGTTCGCCATCGCGGCGATCCTCATCAACGGCATCGGCCAGATCGCCTGGTTCCCCGCCTATCCGCTGTGGAGCCTGCTCGCGATCGGCCTCGAGATCGCCGTCCTCTACGCCCTCACCGCAGGGTGGAAGGGCGCGAAGGCGGACCTCAGGTCCTGAGGTGACGATCCCTTCGGGGATCTGACGCAGCGTCCTCCCGAGGGCGGCCCGACCTCGGCGAGAGCCGAGGTCGGGCCGCTTCGGGACATCGCGAATCATTCGCTCCATCATCCCGAGCGGCCATCGTCGGCGCGGGTTGGGGGAGCTGGCCGCCGCCGCGGGTCTCCCGCCACGAGATCGCCCGGCGCCTACGGATGAAACGCTGCCCGGCCGGGCCGAGATGCCCATCCGGCCGACTTCTCGCTCGACATGACGGTTGAGTCGTTTCTCGAGGACCACGTGGCCTACCTCTCATTCCTGTGCCCGGCGCCTCGCGAGTGCGCCCACGACCACCTGTGCTCGGCCGTGGCCCGCCGCCGGGCCGGGCCGGCGGCGGGCCTCCCGGCCGGCTCACCGGGGAACTTCTGAATCAGGAGACCGGGCGCGATGGTCCAGCCCGCGTCCGAGGCGTTCGAGGCGCTCGTCGATCCTGTGGATCGCAGCTTCGGCCGGGCCGGGCGCGCAGTTGGTCCCTCCGGGCCCACGGCGTCGCGCAGCCGCGCCGAGCGGATCGGGTGCCCGGCGCAGGAGAGCGACGTGGTCGACGTGCGCGGGCTGGAGGCCGACCCCGCCCTGCGCCTGCCCGACCACGGCGTCGAGGACATCGGCGTCGCGCTCGAACCCGGCGGCGGCGCGGACCGCGGGCGACGGCCTGCCCCGCCGCGGTCTCGCCCGGGAGTGCACGGGCGACGCGTACCGCTGTGACTGGTCGTCCCCGTCCTCTCGGGCGAGACGTCGCGCCCTGTGCTCGCCGACCTGAGTTGGACGGAGGCCGCCTCGTGAGAGGGGGTTCCGGGGGCCTCAGCCGCCGCTGGGCAGCGGATCCCGGGGGCCGTGGGGCGGTGACTCGCGCAGGACCTGGCGCCGCAAGAGCTCCGCGCCCGCGATTGCGAGGGCGGCCAGGATGAGCACGGCCAGCAGGCGCCGCCCGCCGGCGTTGGGGCCCCACAGCAGGATGAGCAGGAAGACCACGCCCACCGCGATATGGATCGCGGGCGGGTGCGCCCTCACGAAGGGCGCGACCTTGCGGCGCGCCGCGGTCGCCCAGCCGGTCGGGCCGGCCAGCAGGACGCCCACGAGCAGCACGAGCCCGTAGAGCACCAAGCCCAGCGCGAGGTCGCGCAGCAGCTCGGTCCCGATCAGCCACACCGCCGAGCCCGCCTCGCGCGTGGAGGAGGAGGTCAGGCTGTCGACGATCGCGTTCCCCGCGACCCGGCGCGCGATCAGCAGGATGAGCCCCACGCCGATCACTCCGAGCGCCATCGCGCGCAGCACCTCGCGCCGGAAGCCCTCCCCCAGGTAGACCGCCAGGACGAGCAGGATGAACACGAGGATGACGACGAACACCGAGACGATCTTGATCGTCTTGACCGCGTTCTGGGCCGCCTGCAACTCGTCGGACTGCATGATCGTGATGCGCCCGGCGTCCGGGTTCGAGGGGTTCGCTTGGAAGCCGAACCGGTCGCCCAGCCTCTGCACGAGCGGCTGCAGGTCGAGCACCACCGCGCCGTTGTCGGCTTGCAGCAGGCGGTCCGTGTTCCCCTCGAGAAGCGAGACCAGCCGCTCGTGGGCCCGGCGGTTGGCCTCTTCCCACAGGCTCTGGACCGCCGGCCGCTGGAGCAGCTCGTCGGCCGCGTTGAGCGCCGCCTGGCGCAGCAGGCCCGTGGCGGGCGCCGCGAGAGGATCGAGCTCGGGGGGCAGGGCCTTCTGCAGGCTCGCCTGGACGTCGTAGGAGGAGAACAGGGCGTCCACCATGTCGGCCGCCACCACCTGGCGCACCTGGTCGTCCTGGAGCAGCTGCGACGACGCGTTGACCCAGTTGTTCGTGTCGAGTGCCTGGCGCTTCACCCAGATGGTGAGCGACGAGGCGAGCATGACCACCAGGGCGAGGCCGAGGACGCTCCAGACGACCCAGCGGCGCCCCATCACGTATCCCATGAAGCCGGTTCTCGTGTCGGTCATGCCCTGTGCTCCTCCGCCGCCGGGACCGCATCCTACGCAACCAGGCCGGCCGCGGGAGGTCATCACCCACTGGGGGACGACACGGGCTCGCCTCGGCCGCGACGCAGGTCGCCCTGTCTACCCGTCGGTCTCGCCGGGTGGTGCTCCGGCGATCCACCGACGGGCGTCATCGTGGGCCCGCCGCGCGGTCTCCCCCAGCCACTCGTTGCCGATGTAGACGTTGTCGGCCCCGATGAGCGCGGTGACTCCCTCCAGCTCGAGCTGACGGACGACCCGCTCGCTACTCAGGACCAGGACGAGCTCGCACCGCGCCTCGCCGAGCCGGTTCGCGTAGCGGCGCAACACGTCGATGATCGACAGGCCGATCGCGTCGACCCCGCGCAACCGGATGACGACGGCGGAGTTGCGCGTGGCCGGCGTCACCGCCGGCAGGGCCGCCTCGAACAGCGGCGCGCTGGCGAAGAAGAGGCTGCCGTAGGGCTGCAGCACCAGCACCTCGTCGACGCCGACGTGCGTGGGTGGATCCTGCTCGCGCAAGCGGCCGTCGTCGTCCACCCGCAGGCCCTTCATCGTCACCGTGTTGGACTGCTGCACGACGAAGAGCACCAGGGCGAGACCGACGCCGACCAGTACGGCGTACTGGAGCGGGATGAGCATCGTCAGCCCCAGGGTGATGGCCATCACCGTCGCCTGCAGCGGTCCGGTCCTCGCGACCGATCTGATCTGGGAGGGCTTGACGGCGCCGGCGCCGACGACGATCAGCAGGCCGGCGAGGGCGGGCATCGCGACGTAGCCGACCGCGTCGGCGAGCAGCAGCACGATCAGGGCCATCACCCCGCCGGCGATCACCAGGGCCATCCGCGTGCGGGCGCCGCCGGCCACGACCAGGGCCGACGCCGACATCGAGCCGCCGACCGGCATCCCCTGGAAGAGCCCGGCCGCGATGTTGCCGGCGCCCTGGCCGATGAAGTCCCGCCCGGTGTCCGAGGGCGTTCCGTCCGGCTTCGGGTACGCCGCCGAGACCCCCGCGCCCTGCACCAGGCCCACGAACGCGAGCGACACGGCCGGCACGGCCAGATAGGCGAGGTCGCCCAGGACGGGCAGCGTGATCGACGGCAGCGAGTTGGGGATGTCGGAGATGTCGCCGACGCGCGGGACGCCGTCGCCGTTGCGCCCGAGGATCGCGGCGAGGGCCGAGCCGGCGACGATCGCCACGACCAGGCCCATCGCCCCCAAGCGCGTCCGCTGGAGCCCGACGATCAGGACGACGGTCACGGCGCCGACCGCCACCGAGGCGAACTCGACCCTCCAGAAGTGCAGCGCCAGATCGAGGGTCTGCATCACGCGGTTCTCGCCGGCCGCGTCGTAGCCCGTGAAGTTGGGGAGCTGGCCGAGCACGATGTTGATGCCGATCGCGCTGATGAACCCGACCATCACCGCGGTTGGGACGAAGCGAAGGAGCGATCCGGCGCCCAGCACACCGGCCAGGATCATCACGAGGCCGGCGAGGACCGCCAGGGTGAACAGGGCGCGGCCCGGATCGGGCCGGGCCGCGAGGTCGGCGTCGGCGACGATGAGCGCCATCGCCCCCGTCCCCTGCACCGCCATGAACGGGGTGCTCGTGAAGAGCGCGCCGCCGATCGTGCCGTACAGGTACCCGTAGACCCCGGCCAACGGGTTGACCCCGGCCAGCAGGCCGATCGCCAGGCCGTCCGGAACGCTCTCCACTCCCAGCACGACGCCCGCCGTCGCGTCCTCGCGGAGCGTCCGGCGGTCGAAGGGGCGACTGAGCCGCGCGCGCACGCGGCTCAGGCCGTCCCGTAGTGCGTCATGGCTCGGGACGATGCGACCCTCGTCGTCCCTGGCCCGCTCCGGCGGGAGCCGGGAGGCGGCGCAGGTCCTCGGTGCGGACGCTCACGCGGCAAGCGTATCCCCTGGGATGTCGCCCGAGCGGCGCCCGTCGGCCCGGCGGGCGACCGCACCGATCGACGCGTCACCCGGACGCGAGCGACCGGGCCAGCGACGCCCCCCACTCCTCGGCGCGCTGCCCCTCTCCCTCGGAGAGGTGGTTGTCCTTCTCGACGAAGAAGCTCTCCGGGGCTCCGATCATGGTCGCGCCGTGGCGCTCGAGCCGCTTGGCGATGCCGCGCGAGGCGCGGCCGGTCAGGGCGGCCGGGCCGTGCATGCGCGTGTCGAACGCCGCCGCGCGGCATCCCGGCGGCAGGGTGAGCCCGTCGAACCACTCGCGTAGCGTCGGCCCCTCGGCGTCGGGGTCCATGGTGAGCTCGCTCCCCGCCCGGTCCGCCTGATCGTGGGCGGCCTGGCGCGAGCGGTCGCTCACCATCCCGTGCACGTGGGTCGGTCCGCCGACGACCACGACATCGGCTCCTGTGAGCGCTTCGGCCGTGGCGTCCGCGACGGCGACGAGGCGGGTGTCGCCGGCGGCCTCCAGCCCCCGTGCGACCCGCTCGGCGACGACATGCGTGTTGCCGAACATGGATTCGAAGACGACGAGCGTCCGCATGGCTCCTCCTCTCGGCCGCCCCGGCCCTTCCACCGGGGCGGGATGGATTCCAGTCTCCGCATGACTACGCCGCCGGTCATCGGGGACGTCCCGCAGGCCATGTTCGTCTTCGTGGCACGGCGCGGTGGGGAAGCCCGCCCTCTCCAGGTTGCGGGGTTTCCCGGTTGCGGCGATCCGCACGCCGGCGGTTCAGTGGGGAGGAGCACGTTCCGGGAACGGGGCCACGCTCACGCCGTGGCGCCCGCTCCGATCCATGCGCGAGGGGGGACCGAATGGCCGAGATCACCGCAGTCGCGATGCGCTACGCCGAGGAGGTCTGGAACGGCCAGAACCTCGACGCGGCGGACGAGATCTTCACCGCCGACCACGTCTACCACGACGCGTTGCTGCCGGGCCTTCCCGCAGGGCCCGAGGGCGTGCGCCAGCGCCGCGGCGTCTACCTCGCCGCGATGCCCGACGCCAAGGTCACCATGCACCGCGTCCTCACCGACGGCGAGTACGTCGCCGCCGACTGGACCTACACCGGCACCAACACCGGCGAGATCATGGGGATGCCGCCCACCGGCAGGACCGGCTCCATCGGCGGCTCGCACTTCTTCCGCTTCGAGGGCGAGCGCATCGCCGAGACCTGGACGTACCCCGACAACCTCGGGTTGCTGGAGCAGCTCGGGCTCGTGACGATCGGACCGGCGCAGTAGCGCCGGTCGATGCCGTCCTCGCGGGTCCGCCGCCGCGCCGGCCCGCCAGGCCGGCGCGGCGTGTGGCGGATGTCACCCGGCCGGTTTCGGACGCCGGGGCCCGGGTCAGTCGCCCCCTCGTTCCTGCAGCATGGAGGCCCAGGCTCCGTAGGCCTCGGAGGGCGTCGGGCCCACCTCGGCGAAGTCGATCCGGAAATCCTCCGTCGTGTAGGCGACCTTCGCGATCATCTCGCGATGCTCGGGCTCGGCGAGGATACCCATGAGGCCCTGGGGCTCCCCCCGCACGATCAGGATGTTCGACCAGACATCCGTCCAGAGGTTCACGTACTCCCTCGATGAGGCTTTCCCCTCGACACTCATCCTCTCGGCGAACGCCTCGTTGCCGGCCATCACCGCCATCGCCTCCTGCTCTCGGCCGGGGATGCTCCGCCTCCAGCGATACACGAGCGCCATGCCCATCGTCTTCCTCCCGATTCCCGGGGCCGCGCCGCCGCTTCGGCGGCCCGCCCGAAGTTGACGTCGATGCTCAACCGACGGGACCAGAGCGCAATCAGCGATGCTGCCTCGTCGGCCTATGGGTGACCGCGGCACGTCTCGCGAAGGTCTCCGCCTCGGGCGGAACCCCATCGCGACACGATTGGGCACCCCTGCCCGGCGATGCGACGGCGCCGTCGGCCTTCGGCTACGAGTCGCCCCCGCCTGGCATCACGCCGAGCTGGGTCAGCATCGTGACCATGTCGAAGTAGTGGTGCTGCTCGACGATCTGGTCGCCCTGGACCTTGACCACCAGGCACGCGGGCAGCGTGACGGCTTTGCCGGTCGGCGGGATCGTCTGGCCGTCAGGCGTCATCAGCGGCCCGGAGTGGGTCCCCTTCCAGGTCGTCTCGTAGACGACCTGGTCACCATCCGCGACCAGGTTCTCGATGTCGCCGTGGATCCCCGGAAAGGCGGCGCGCCAGGCGAAATGCGCCTCGGCGATGGCATCGCCGCCGACGATCTCGCGGCCGGTCGCGTGCTCCTTGACCACCGCGTCATCGGTGTACGTGGCCCGGTGACCCGCCCGATCGTCGGCATTCCAGGTCGCCAACGAGCGGCGAACGATCTCCTCGGGGGTCATCTCTGCGCCTCCCTCATGACTGGCGTTCTCATCGAATTCCGCACGTTCGCCTTCCACTGACGGGTCATGCATCCGCGCGCACGCGGGCGAACCGTCCGTAGAAGGCGCCGAGCCCATCGGGATGAACCCGCACATCCGGGACCGGGGCGCTGGACCCTGGTGGACTGGGACCTGGACGTAACCCGACAGCCTCGGGCCGCTGGAGCAACTCGGACTCGTGACGATCAGACCGGCGTAGTAGCGCCGCCCCGGCCGGCAGGTCGCCGCCTACCCGACGAGCGCCCCGAGGTCGGGCGCCGTGGCGTCGGGCGGCGGCCGCAGGGCCTCCAGGTCCCGCTCGCCTGTGGCGCCGCTCAGGACGAGGACGACCCCAACGCCTTCGGCCGGCGCGGTGCGCGCGACGTCGCGGCCGCCATCGACTTCCTCTCCTCGCGGCCCGAGGTCGACAAGAACCGCATCGGCGGCATCGGCCTTTCGGTCGGCGGCGAGACGATGATCACCGCCGCGGCCGGAGACGACCGCCTCGCCGTCGTCGTCTCCGAGGGCGCGGGCGAGCGCTCGGCGCGCGAGTTCACCGAGGTCGCATCGGGCGCCGACCGGATGGGCCTGCCGCTCTACGCCCCGCTCTTCTCGAACGGGTCCGCCCCCGGGCCTCGCCGACCTCGTCGGTGACCTCGCGCCGCGCCCGTTCATGCTGATCCACGGCGAGCGCGGCCAGGAGCTCGAGCGTGCGCTCAACCCGGCATACACATCGATTCGCGGGAGATCCGGCCGCCCCCTGGAAGGCCTCCGGCGGCGGGCACATCGGCGGCCTCTCCTCCCGTCCGCGCGAGTACGAGCGGCGCATCGTCGGGTTCTTCGACGATGCATTCCTCCCCCCGGCGGAGGGAGGCCGACGCGCGGATCCGCGCCGCTGACCCGTCACGTTGACCATCGAGCCGAGGGGCCGAACGCCGCCATGAACCGCTGCACGAAGACGATGTCCCGGGCGACCGGCCGAAGCACGGCCCGGGCTCGGCCACGCGGGGTGACGTCGTTACGTCATTTCCTGGTACCGGGAGCTCCGCCCGGAGATCCATCAGCCGGGCCCGGCCGGCCGGGTCGAGGTTGCGACGGCACCGGCCGCGCGTTCGGCTGCCGCCAGCGCGCCTTCGATATGCCCGGCGCCTTCGGCCGACGTCTCAGTCGATGCCCAGTGGAGCCGCCCGCCCATCGCGGGCTCGGCGTACGAGGGGTGGCCGAAGGTCTGGTATGCGCCGAGCAGCTCGACGCCGGAGGGTGAGGTGTGGGTCTCCCGGCGCCAGTCCTGGATGAGGACCGCATCGGGCACGGCCGCACGCGGACCGAACATCTCAGCCAGTTGGCGGACGACGGCCTCCTCGGTCGGCGTCGCGTCGCCGGGCTGGTGCGCGGGAGCGAAGCCGAAGAGAGCGGCGGGCTCACCGTGCGGGCCGCTCATGTCGTGGATCTCGCGCATCGGCCCCTGGTGGCTGATCCCGGCGCCGGCGAGGCCCATGTCCCGCCAGAAGGCGCGCTCGTAGCGCACCACGGCTTTCGTGATCGCCCCCATCCAGACCGGCGTCATGGCCGCAAGCCGTGCGACGTGGGGGTCGAGCCGGGGAGAGAAGCCGATGTGCGACGCCGCGAGCGCAGGCGGGACGGCGAGGATCACGTGGCGCCCCTCGAACGTGCCGTTGGTGCTGCGGACCGCGATGGCATCAGGGGTCGCGAGGATCTCCGTCACCTCGGCGCGAATGCGCAGGACGCCGTCGGGCAGGCCGCCGGCGACAGCCTCGGCGAGCGCCTGCGTCCCGGCGCTGATCCGTCCGCTGGGCATGTCGATGGGGTTGCCGTCGATGCGTTGCCCTCCGCCGGGCACGTGGAAGATCGCGTCCCCGGCGATGTGCTGAGGATGGGTCGCGATGCCGAGTTCGGCGATGAGGCGGTTCACCCGGGTCTCGCTCGCCCAGAACCACGTCGCCCCCAGATCGAGCCCGGTGCCGGGGATCGACACGAGCCTGCCCCCGACCCGGTCGCGGGCCTCGAGGACGGCGACGGTGCATCCGGCGGCGACGAGATGGCGGGCTGCGGCGAGCCCGGCGATTCCGGCGCCGACGATGACGGCGTCTACGGTCGCCTGCGGGTCGCTCACCCGGCGACCCTACCGCCGGCGCGCTCCGGACTGGTCGGGAGCAGGCGGGACTACGATGCTGTGGTGACGCCGCCTCCTCCCGCCGACCGACACCTGCCCGAGGCTCTCCGGCAACCCCTGTCGCGCAACGTCGCCCTGCTCCTCGATTCGCGAATCCCGGCGCGAATGGCATGGGCCGGCCCGAACGGCGTCACGCGGATCGTTCCCATCTGGTTCCACTGGACCGGCGCGGAGCTGGTGATGACGAGCTTCGCGGGCGCGGCCAAGCTGGCGGAGATCACCTCGGGCACACGGGTGACGGTGTCGATCGACACGGAGACGTTTCCCTATCGCGGTCTTCGGATGAGTGGCCCGGTCGCCCTGGAGACCCTGGACGGTCTCTCCCGTGAATACCGCCTGGCCGCCGCGCGCTACCTGGGGCCCGTGGCGGGGGAGGCCTGGTGCAGGTCGCTCGACGGCCGGACCCAGGTGGCGATCCGCCTGCGCCCGACGTGGGCCGTCGCAACGGACATGTCGGGCTCCCCGTTCCTCTCCGACGCGTTCGAGGGCTGACCGCTCAGTCCCACTGCACAGGAGCCGACTTCGCCGCACGTGCGCCGTCCGCCCTGACGCACGAGACCCCCGGCCGCTGGGGTCTCGTGCGCCTCGGAGGGAGCCACGGCGGGGTGCTACGCCCAGGAGGCGTCCCAGGCGGAGAGGTCGTCGAAGTGCTCGCGCCCGGAGACGATCCGGCCGGCCTCGACCTCGAACGCGATGCAGCAGTTGACGTCCAAGGGTGTGGCCCTCGCGCTCGCCCGTGTCGTGGTGCATCGCGATCACCCGGCCGTCGTCGATCGCGGCCGCGGTCCGGAACTCGGCCCTGAACGTGCCCGCCGTCCCGCCGCCGTAGCGGCCGTACTGGGCGAAGGTCTCCTCGCGGCTCCGCGTGTCCCCGGCGAGGGGGCTGCGTCCCGGCGTGTGCCAGGTCATGCGCTCGTCCATGGGCTCGGTGAGCAATGCGACACCGGCCGTGTCGAAGGACTCGTAGGCACGCCGGACGATCTCCGCGTTGTCCTGCGTCGTCTGCGTGATCATGGTGCTCCTCCTGTTCGGGTGCGGTCGGCTGCAGTCTCCGCCGGTGAGGGCGCGCCTCGCATCGGCAGGACACCCCATCGTCGGGCTCGGGCCGGCCCGGCCGGACATCCGCCACCTCACCCCGCCGGGCGGCCCCGGACGCGACGACCGGGCCGGTCGCACCAGCCCTCGGGGTCGCCCGGTCCTGCCGCTCCCGGCGGTGCTACACGGCGCGTGCCGCGGTCGTCGCCCGCTCCCGGAACTCACGTGGGCTGACGCCGCGCAGGCGCTTGAACGCCGTGCTGAGGGCGAAGGGGCTGCCGTAGCCGACCCGCCGCGCCACCGAGCCGATCGTCTCGTCGGGCTCGCGCAGCAGATCCGCTGCGAGGTCGATCCGCCAGCCGGTGAGGTAGGCCATCGGCGACTCCCCGACCAGTGAGCGGAATCGCCGGGCGAACGAGGCCCGAGAGACGCTCGCCTCTCGGGCGAGCGACTCCAGCGTCCACGGGTGCGCGGGGTTCGTCTGCATGAGCCGCAGCGCCCGCCCGACGATCGGGTCGGCCTGCGCCGTGTACCAGTCGGGCGCCCCGGCGTCCGGGCGCGCGAACCACGCCCGGAGGAAGGCCACGAGCACCAGGTCCAGCAGGCGGTCGAGCACGGCCGTCTGCCCGGGGTCGTCCTTCACCACCTCCTGGCAGAGGACGGGGACGAGCGCGCAGTCCCACTCGTCCGCCGCGAGCGACAGCACCGGCGGGAGGGCGCGAAGCAGCCGATCGCTCACCTCGCTCATGGCCTCGTACGCGCCGACGAGCATCACGCTCGTACCGTCCGGATCGTTCCCCCAGGTCCGCACCCCCTGCGAGAGCGGCGCCTCGAGCGCCTGCCCGTCCTGCGAGCAGCACCGCTGGCCGGGCAGGATCAGGATGTCCGGCCGCGTTCCCGGATCGTCGGCCACCGTGTAGTGGCCGGCGCCGCGGGTGAGGGCGACGTCGCCAGGCCGCAGGCCCAGTGGCTCGCCATCGTCGGGAACGATCCAGACGTCGCCGCTGACGACGGCCAGCACCGTGAGCGGCGACTCCGCCTCCACTCGCAGGCCCCAGGGGGGGCTCATGACGGAGCGCAGGAGGAAGGCCTCGCGCGCGCGAGGCCCGTCGAGTAGGGCCGCGAGTGCGTCCACGCGGGGATCGTAGACGACGGCGCATGGATCTGAGCGCCTGAGCCATGGAGCGTCGCCGCCGCCGGCCGGAGACTGGCCCGGACCCGATCGCCCCGACCTCACGGAGGCTCAGATGACCGGCACGACACCGATCCCGCCGACCCTCATCATCGGCGCACGCGGCACCACCGGCCGCCGCGTCGTCGAGCGGCTCGCCGCCGCCGGGCGGCCCGTCCGCGCGGCCTCGCGCTCGAGCGCGACCCGCTTCGATTGGAGCGAGCCCGCGACCTGGGCGCCGGCGCTCGACGGCGCGGGCGCGGCCTACATCACCTACCACCCCGATCTCGCGTTCCCCGGGGCCGCCGAGACGGTCGGGGCCTTCGTCGACCTCGCCGTCGCGCGGGGCGTCCGTCGCCTCGTGCTGCTGTCCGGCCGCGGTGAGCAGGGGGCGCGCGACGCCGAGGTCCTCCTCCAGCGCTCCGGCGCCGAGTGGACCGTCGTCCGCTGCGCGTTCTTCGACCAGAACTTCGACGAGGCGTTCGCCGAGGCCGTCCGGCAGGGCGTCGTGGCGGTGCCCGGCGGCGACGTCCGCGAGCCGTTCCTCGACGCCGAGGACATCGCCGACGTGGTCGTGGAGGCGCTCACCGACGACCGCCACGCCGGCGAGCTGTACGAGCTGACCGGCCCGCGCCTGATGACGTTCGCCGAGGCCGCCGCCGAGCTCGGCGCCGCCGCCGGGCACGAGGTCCGCTACGTCCCGGTGACGCCGCCTGAGTTCGCCGCCGGCCTGGCCGACGCAGGCTTCCCGCCCGAGGTGGCCGTCGCCGTCTCGGAGCTCTTCGAGGAGGTGCTGGACGGGCGCAACGAGCACCTCACCGACGGCGTGCGGCGGGCCCTCGGGCACGAACCGCGCGACTTCGCCGACTACGCCCGCCGCACGGCGGCGACCGGCGTCTGGAGCGCGGGGATGGTCGCGGCATGAGCGTGGCCGTCCTCATCCTCACCGTCGCGGCCGCTCTCGGCGCCGGCGCCGTGTCGGGCGTCTTCTTCGCCTACTCGACGTTCACGATGAGCGCGCTGAGGCGGCTCGCGCCGGCCAGAGGGGCCGCCGCCATGCAGTCGATCAACCGGGAGGCCCCTCGAGCGCCGCTGATGACGCTGATGTTCGGTACCGCTGCCGCGAGCCTGGCCCTCGCCGTCGTCGCGGCCCTCGACCCCGGCGAGCCGTCCTCGGCATACCTGCTTCTCGGCGCCGCCGTCTACCTGATCGGGGTCGTCGCGATCACCGCCGCCTACCACGTGCCGCGCAACGACCGGCTCGGCGCCCTCGATCCCGAGAGCGCCGAGGGGGTCGCGTACTGGGGCGTCTATCTCCGCGAGTGGGTCCGGATGAACCACGTGCGCACACTCGCCCCGCTCGTCGCGGCGGCCCTGTACGTCACCGCGCTCCAGGTCGGCTGAGCGGTCCGCCGGATCGGGCCTCGCGTCCGATCCGGCCGGCGCGGCGACGGCCGCGGCACTCCCGCGTGGATGCGCGCCCCGACGGGCGCACGCCGCCACCGCCGCCGAGCTGCCGATCGCGGTGACCGAACCGAGGTGACCGAGGCCGGTATCCGCGCCGGCCGGATCGCGCGCCCCTCCGGCCTGCCGGTGGCTGCGGCTTTCCCGCCCGCGGCTGAGGGGATGCCCCGCCGATGTCGAGCACGTCCCGCGGTAGCGTCGAGACAGACCCGTCCGCTCGCTTGACGGTCGCCACCGGCCCGTAACGCGCCGAGGGAGGTGCTCGACATGACCAACGCCCGCCAGACGGCCGAGGCGATCCCCTGCCCGGCCTGCGACAAGACGTCCACGCCCGCCGGAACCGAGGTGGTGTACGCCGAGCCGCTCACCCACTGTGAGTGGTGCGGAGCCGAGTACCCCCAGCCGGACGACGCTCCGGCCCCCGGCACCTCCACGCGCGGGAGCGCGGCGAAGGACGACTAGTGGCCTACGTCGTCGAGGCGCGGATCGTCGAGCCCGGCGTCTCCGAGGTCACCTGCCGGGAGAGCCGGATCGCCTTCGACAGCTCGCCGGCGCAGGGGGACGAGCTCCCCGGGCCGGCGGAGCTGCTGGGCGCGGCCTTCGCCGCCTGCCTGCTGAAGAACGTCGAGCGCTTCTCGCAGATCCTGCCCTTCCGCACGTCCGGTGCGTCGGTGCGGGTGGAGCTCGAGCGCCAGGACGCCCCCCCGCGCTTCACGCGCATCCGCTACCAGCTGCGGGTGTTGACCGACGAGGACGAGCGCCGCGCCGCCCTCCTCCACCGCAACCTGCAAAAGCACGGGACGGTGTTCAACACCCTCGCGGCGGGCTGCGAGATCACGGGGGAACTCATTGCCGACCGACCGTTCACGCGCTGAGGGCGAGCGCCGTTGACACCTTGGGTCCCGGGGGCTATCGTAAATCGACGATGAACGATCTGGGAGAGGCCATGGACCTCGCCACCGACTACGAGAGCACCGAAGGTCTCGCGCGTGTCGCAAAGGCGCTCGGGCATCCCATCCGCATCCGGATCGTGCGGCTGCTCCTCGCGCGCGAGACCTGCGTGTGCGGCCAGATCGTCTCCGAGCTGCCGGTCTCTCAGGCGACGGTCTCGCAACACCTGAAGGTGCTCAAGGAGGCCGGCCTGATCCGCGGGGAGATCGACGGCCCGCGTGTCTGCTACTGCGCCGATCGCGACGCCCTGGCCCGGCACCTCGGGCTCCTCGGGGCACTGGTGGGCGTCCATTCGAACGACGAGCTGGAGGTGGTCCGATGACGAGCGTCAAGGTGTTCGACCCCGCGATGTGCTGCTCGAGCGGTGTCTGTGGCCCGAGCGTGGACCCGCAGCTGGCGCGCTTCGCCGCGGACCTCGACTGGCTGGCCGGCGAGGGCGTGTCGGTCGAGCGGTTCAACCTCGCCCAGCAGCCCGATGCGTTCGTCGCGCACAGCGAGGTCACCGACGCCCTGCGCGAGCGCGGCGACGAGGCCCTGCCGGTCATCCTCGTGGACGGCCGCAAGGTGATCGAGGGCGCTTACCCGAGCCGGGACCAGCTCGCCCGCTGGGCCGTCACCGTTCCCGGTGAGAAGCCTCCGTACACCACGTCTGCGCCGGTGGCGGCCGCCACCCCGGCGAGCGCACAGGGCTGCGGCTGCGGCGAGGGCGGCTGCTGCTGATGGATGCCCGTGCCCTCCTCGAGCCGGCGACGCGCGTCCTGTTCTTCACGGGGAAGGGTGGGATGGGCAAGACGACGCTCGCCTGCGCGAGCGCCGTTGCGCTCGCCGGGCGGGGGCGAAGGGTCCTCCTCGTCTCCACCGATCCGGCGTCGAACCTCGACGAGGTGCTGGGGACCGAGCTCTCCGACGCCCCCCGGCCGGTCGCCGGTGTCCCGGGTCTCGACGCGGCCAACGTCGACCCCGAGGTCGCCGCGCGCGAGTACCGCGAGCGGCTCGTCGGCCCCTACCGCGGCGTACTGCCCGACGCGGCGCTGCGCAGCATGGAGGAGAGCCTGTCGGGCGCATGCACGGTGGAGATCGCCGCCTTCGACGCCTTCACCTCGCTGCTGGCCGACGCCGAGGCCACCCGCGCCTACGACAACGTCATCTTCGATACCGCTCCCACCGGGCACACGCTGCGGCTCCTGTCCCTGCCGGCCGCCTGGACCGAGTTCATCGACCAGAACACCACCGGCACCTCGTGCCTCGGCCCGCTCGCGGGCCTCGAGCGCCAGCGGGCGCTCTACGCCGAGAGCGTCGCCACCCTGACCGACCCGGAGCGCACGACGCTGGTGCTGGTCTCCCGGCCCGAGCCGAGCGCCCTGGACGAGGCGGCGCGCACCTCGGCCGAGCTCGCCGCGGCGGGCATGCGCCGCCAGGTGCTGGCGCTGAACGGCGTGTTCTCCCCGGCCGACGAGGACGACCCGACCGCCCGCGCGCTCGCCGACCAGCAGGCGCAGGCCCTCGCCCGGGTCCCCGAGGCGCTCGCCTCCCTGGAGCGGGTCGAGGTTCCGCTGCACGGGTTCGCGCCGCTCGGTGCCGCCGCTCTCGGCGCGGTGCTCGACTCGGGCCGATCACCGCAGGCGGGCGCCGAGGAGTCGGGCACGCAGGTCGCCGAGGCGCCGCTCGCCGACCTCGTCGACGCCCTCGAGGCCGGCGGCCCGGGCGTGATCATGACGATGGGGAAGGGCGGCGTCGGCAAGACGACGATCGCCGCCGCCATCGCGGCCGAGCTGGCGCGCCGCGGCCATCACGTGAACCTGTCCACGACCGACCCGGCGGCCCACGTCGAGGCGACCGTCGCCGGCGTGCTCAACGGACTGACCGTCTCCAGGATCGACCCGCGCGCCGAGACGGCCGCGTACAGCGCCCAGGTGATGCGCGAGGCCGGCGCCGGCCTCGACGCGCAGGGGCGCGCCCTCCTCGAGGAGGACCTGCGCTCGCCCTGCACCGAGGAGATCGCCGTCTTCCGTGCCTTCGCCCGGACCGTCGCCCAGGGCGAGGACGGGTTCGTCGTGCTGGACACGGCGCCGACGGGCCACACGCTCCTGCTCCTCGACTCGGCCGAGGCATATCACCGCGAGGTGGGGCGCACCAACGCAGAGGTCCCGCGCGACGTCTCCGAGCTCCTGCCGCGCCTGCGCGATCCCGATTACACCCGGATCCTCATAGTGACGCTGCCTGAGGCGACGCCGGTTCACGAGGCCGAGCGGCTGGCCGCGGATCTCGCGCGGGCGGGCATCGCCCCCTTCTCCTGGATCGTCAACCAGAGCCTGGCCCTCGCCGGTGTCACCGATCCCACCCTCCGCGCGCGCGCGGGGCGCGAGCACGCGCTGATCGACGAGGTGCGGGCGGAGGCGGAGCGGCTGGCGATCGTCCCCTGGCGTGCCGGACGGTTGACCGGAGCGCACGACCTGGAGGCGTTCGCGACGGCCTGAGCAATGAGGTACGAGAGGGAGCCGGCGTGCCTGCGGGCCGAACCGGTCCGGCTTCCGGGAGGGGGTCGCCTTCAGGTGTCACCCGTTTTCATCCGCCGAACCGGACTCTCCGGTGCCGGCTCGTCCTCAGGAGGCTGAGATGGACATCCTCAAGATCGAAAGCAAGGAGACCCTCTCGCGCGAGGAGGCGGCGTCGCGCCTGCGCGCGATCGCCGACGGGCTGGCCTCGCACAACGATGTGGAGCTCGACTGGGGCGGCAAGCACGTCCGAATCCACGTCGCCGATCAGGTCCGCCTCGAGCTGGAGATCGAGGTCGGCGAGGATGAGACGGAGTTCGAGATCGAGCTCACGTGGAGCCGTTAGGGCAGTCCGCGCCCTCGGAGGCGTTCCAGGTCGCCGCCGAGACCCGCGCGTTCCTCATGAGAAGGGCATCGACCTCTCCGGTGAGCAGGAGACCAAGAAGGCGCTGCATTTCTTCTCGAAGCAGTGGATGTCGGCGGCCGGATAGGCCGTCGGCCGGTCCGCTTCTGCAATCCGCGAGCGTCGGGCAGACCGCCTTACGCCGCCCACCGTCACGAATGGAGGAACGATGAGCCAGGGCCCGGGGTTCAGCGCCGAGCAGGCGCGGGAGATCGGAGAGCGGATCGGGATCGACTGGGGCGCCGCGCCCTTCGATGTCGAGCAGTTCAGGATGGGGCTCGAGGTGGAGATGGAGCACGGGCCGCATGACCCCGCGACGGACGTGACCGGCGGCGATCCGCTCATGACCGGCCGGATCGCCCTCGCACACCTGAACGAGTTCCCGGACTACTACACGCGTCTCGCCACGATGGAGGCCGAGGCGGAGGCTGAATGGGAGGGCCGACGATAGGTCCCGCTGAAGGGGACATCTCCCCGCACACACGCACCGATGTCGCGGATCCTCTCGTGATCCCGGCCGTTATCCCTCGGCTCGGGGCGGCCTCACGGAGACGGCTCCGCGAACGCGAAAGCCCCGTCGGAGTGGGGCTTTCGCGAGTGGGCCGTGTAGGGCTCGAACCTACGACCTTGGGATTAAAAGTCCCATGGTGGCCGTGTCGGTCCGTAGCGTCTCGTGCCGAGAAGCCCCTTCTGATGCGGTCTCTGCGGACTTAGCTTCACGATCCGTGCGGTCTCGTAGCGTCCCATTCGGCGCCGTTCGTTTGCACGGTGTTTGCAGCCTTGGAGCCCGGGTCAACTCCAACTCCGAGGCCGCCGGCCGGACGGGGTCGTCTACAAATACTGCAAGCTCTACGCCGTGGCGCGGGCGCCAGACGCCTGAGGCCGGCACCTCACCGACCGGAGGACGATCGCGACATGAACCATGAGGGGTTCGTCATCGACCACGTCATCTTCGGCGTCGTCGACATCGACGCGGCGAGCGAGCGCCTGCGCGAGGAGCACGGCCTGGGCTCGGTGGCGGGCAGCCCGCACCTGGGCGGCACCAACAGCCGCATCGTGCCGCTCGGACCCGAGTGCTTCCTGGAGTTGCTCGGAATCGAGGATCCGTCGAAGGACGATGGGCGATGGCTGGAGGCCACCCTGCAGGGGCAGGACCGGGCGCTCTGGTGGTGCCTCGGCGTGAACGACCTGGACGACACCGCGGCGCGGCGCGGCCTTCCCATCCGGAGCGGCCAGGTGAGGGAGGACAGACCCGGCACCCTCACCTTCAGGAGCGCCGGCATGCCGCAGTACCCGCTCCCGTTCTTCCTCGCGCTCGTCGGCGACGCGGCGGCGCGGCACCGGATCCAGGAGCAGCGCTACGCGGCCGCCGGCCACACGTGCGGGCCCACCGGGTACACGTTCGTGGAGGTCGGCGATCACCAGCCCGTGCTGGAGGGGTGGCTCGCACCCGATCACGGCCTGCCGGTGCGCTACGCGCCCGGTACCGGTCCGGGCATCCACGCCTGCGGCATCGCCACGGCCGACGGGGAGATCGTCCTGCGCTGATCCGGATGGGCCGTACTTCGCCTTGCGGCAATTCCGCAAGTCATGTGTGAGTGCGTTCCCCTACGCCCAAGTGCACCCACTCCCGACGACCCATCCGCGGTCGCCAGTACACGGGCCGCATCGTCGCGATCTCCAACAAGGCCACCTTCACCGAGCCGGTCTTCAACTACAGCGCGACCTTCGACTTCATCTGGGAAGAAGTGATGATCCCCGTGTCGTACCAGGACGATTGGCGGACCGCAGAATCGATCATGAACGAGGAGGCGGTGCGCATCTCCGCCTCGGATGACGCAGAAAGGGCGTTGGCGCAGATGATCCACCACTATCCTCTGGCCCGCACCGAGGTCGAGCCCCGGGTGTTCGTGCGAGCCACCGACAACTACCTCGAGATCGCCGCCCGCTTCGTGGTGCCGATCCGCACGGCGCGCTGGAGCAAGGACAAGTTCACGCAGCGCATCCTGGATCGCTTCGAGCAGGCCGGGATCGCCATCGCGTCGGAGACCGCAGACATCACCATCCGACCCGCGAAGGCCGACGAGGATCTTCGTGAGCAGCAAGGGACTCAGCCACCGTCGGCCTGAACGTCACCGGCGCTGTCTTCGTCGCTGAGGCCCGACTCGTCCGCCACCTCGGCGAGCAGCCGCTCCTCGGGCTCGGGGAAGTAGCGAGCGGCGCTCCGGTGCTGCAGACGAAGTTGACGAAACAGCGGCGCTCGCCGGCCGGGGGGCGCGAGGCGCAGGAGCTCCTCGAGTTGACCGGACCCCGTTCGTCGGTCCACGTGATGTGTCCCCCGGTTCGTGGACACGGGTTGTGAGAATCAGGCGGCTGAGGTGATTTCGGTATGGCTTCGTTCGAAGGCGACCGGGGAGAGCATCCCCAGGCTGCTGTGACGGCGGGTTCGGTTGTAGAACGCCTCGATCCAATCGAAGATCGCTGCCGAGAGCTCCACCCGGGTGCGCCACTTGGTGCGGTTGAGCAGCTCGACCTGCATCCGCGCCCAGAAGGACTCCATCGTGGCATTGTCGTACGCATCGCCGACGGTGCCAATCGAGTGGGCCAGGCCGGCCGAGCGCACGCGTTGGCTGAAGGTCCATGACGTGTATTGGGAGCCGTGGTCGGTGTGCACCAGGGCGCCCGCCGGTGGCCGTCGGGCCGATCGAGGAACCGTCTCAACGCCCTCGCCTTGAAGCGGTTGCGGCTGCCGGGACCATCGGCTCCGGCCGACCGGCCCGCCCCGTCGGAGGCGGGGCCCGTGCCGGCCTGAGTCCACAGGCTGGCGTCCGCTGAGCCCAAGGTGCCCGCGAGCCACGGACCATGCCCCCGCCGGGCTGCCGCTCGTCGGGGCGGCGGGCTGCGGTTGGCCGCACGGCACGGCGCGCTGTTCGGCGACCCGACTACCCTGACCCCACACCACTGGGGGAGTTGAACACCCATGACCGGCACCATCGTCGGCCTGCTCGCGGTCGTCGTCCTGATCCTGGCGACCGGATTCTTCGTCGCCGCCGAGTTCGCGCTGGCCCGGGCCCGTGTCGTGCGCCTCGAGGCCCTGGCCACCGACGGCTCCCGCGCGGCGGCCCTGGCGACGCGCCAGTCCCACGAGATCGACCGATACCTGGCCGCGTGCCAGCTCGGGATCACGGTCACGGCCCTCGGCCTCGGCTGGCTGGGCAAGCCGGCCGTCGCCGGCGTCCTCGAGCCGGCCTTCGAGCGGATCGGTGCCGGGGAGGCGGCCGGGGTCTTCGCGGCGGGCGCGATCGCGTTCGCCGTCATCACCGTCCTGCACGTGGTGGTGGGCGAGCTGGCCCCGAAGACGCTCGCGATCCAGAAGGCGGAGGCCACCGCCACGCGCCTCGCGTTCCCGCTGGAGGCCTTCCGTGTCGTCTTCTCACCGATCATCGCCGTCCTGAACGGGGCCGGCGTGAGGCTCGTGCGGCTGTTCGGCGTGCAGCCCGCCTCGGAGCACGAGATGGCGCTGACACCGGAGGACCTCCAGCGGCTGGTGGCCGACAGCGAGCGTGGCGGGACGCTCGATCCCGAGGAGGCCGGGATGATCGAGGGGGTGCTGGAGCTGCACGAGACGTCGGCCCGCCAGGTCATGAGCCCGGCCCCGTCGGTGACGACCATCCCCGGCGAGCGACCGGCCCGCGAGGCCCTGCTCGGGGTCCTCGGCAGCCCGCACAGCCGCTTCCCGGTGGTCGGCGCCGGCGGCCAGCCGACAGGTGTGGTGCACCTGAGCGCCCTCAGCCGCGGGTACGTCGAGACCCCGGACACGCCGATCGGCGACCTGGCGGGCCCGGCGCACCTGGTCCCCGAGTCCCAGCCCCTCGACGTCCTGCTCGCCGGCATGCGCCACGCCCGGGCGTCGCTTGCCGTCGTCCTCGACGAGTACGGCGAGCTGGCCGGCGTCGTCAGCCTGGAGGACGTCCTCGAGGAGATCGTCGGGGAGATCCACGACGAGCGCGACCCGGAGCCCGACATCGTGGTGACCGACGACGGCGAGATCGTCACGCGGGGGCACGTCTCACTGGAGGACCTCGAGGGGCACGGACTCCGGCTCTCCGAGGAGGGCGTCACCAGCATCGGCGGGCTGATCTTCATGCGGCTCGGCCGGCCGGCGCGCGTCGATGACGTCGTCGAGGCCGGCGGCTGGTCCCTGAGGGTCGAGGAGGTCCGGGGCACCCGCATCCTGCGGGTGCGGTGCCGCGCCCGGGCGGTGCGCCCCGCCTGAGCGCAAGGGGCGCGCCTGTGTCCACGAACGCGCGCTGAGCCGACGGCCTCCGGAACCACGAAAGCCCCGTCGGAGCGGGGCTTTCGCGAGTGGGCCGTGTAGGGCTCGAACCTACGACCTTGGGATTAAAAGTCCCCTGCTCTACCAGCTGAGCTAACGGCCCCGCCGCGGCATTGTGCTCCGCCGGAGCATTGTGCCGGGTCGGGCAGCCCCTGGCCACCGGCGGGGCGCCACCCGGCCGGGTGGCGCCCCGGATACCGCGTGGCTAGGCGGTCGGCGCGTGCGACTCGTGGATCTCCCTGATCAGGATCGCCCCCTCGCCGGTCATGTAGGCCTCCTCGCCGTGGAACACCACGTCCATGCCGAGGGACTCCTCGTGCGGAGTCGCGCGCAGGGGCATGACGGCGCCGATCAGGCGCAGCAGCACGAAGGTGGCCGCGAACGCGAAGGCCGGGGCCGCCAGGGCGGCGAGGGTCTGATCCCAGAGCTGGCCGGGGTTGCCGTACGCCAGCCCGTCGGCGACGCCGTTCCAGGTCTGCTGGGCGAAGACGCCGATGAAGAGGATCCCGACGAAGCCGCCGATGCCGTGGGCGGCGAGCACGTCGAGCGTCTCATCGATGCGGGTCCGCGTGCGCCAGACGATGATCGCGTAGCTCGGCAGCGCGGCCACCGCGCCCAGGGCCATCGCCCAGCCGGGGGCGATGAATCCGCCCGCGGGCGTGATCGCCACGCACCCGACGATGATCGCCGTGGCGGCGCCGATGGCGGTGATCTGGCGGTTGCGCGCCAGGTCGAGCGCGAACCACACCACCAGGGTGCAGGCCGGGCAGAGCAGGGTGTTGACGAAAGCGAGCACCGAGGCGTTGCCGGTGGAGAAGCCGCTGCCGCCGTTGAAGCCGAACCATCCGAACCACAGCAGCCCGGCCCCGAGCAGCACGAACATCGCGTTGTGGGGCAGGATCGCCAGGCGTCCGTAGTCCCTGCGGGCGCCCACGACCAGGGCGGCCGCCAGCGCCGAGAAGCCCGAGCCCATCTCCACCGGGACCCCCCCGGCGAAGTCCAGCGCCCCGCGCGCCATCAGCCACCCGCCGCCGAAGGCCCAGTGGGCCAGGACCGGGTAGATGAGGACCGACCACCCGGTCGCGAAGACGAGGAACGCGCCGAAGCGCATGCGCTCGACCACGGCGCCGGAGACGAGAGCGGTGGTGATGATGCAGAACGTCGCCTGGAAGGCGAAGAAGACCAGATGGGGGATGGTGGTCCCCTCGCGGGGCTCGAAGCCCACGCCGTTGAGGAAGGCGTGCCCCAGGCCGCCGATCAGCGGGCCGTCGCCGTCGAAGGCGAGGGAGTAGCCCACGGCGGCCCACGAGACGGTGGCGATCGCCACGGCGGCGATCGACATCATGAAGGTGTTGAGGGTGTTCTTGGAGCGCACGAGGCCGGCGTAGAACAGGCCCAGGGCGGGGGTCATCATCAGCACGAGGGCCGTGGCGACCAGCATCCACGCGGTATCGCCCGTGTCGATCACGACGACACCGGCGTCACCGCGCCCGAGTCCGTCTCGCCGGTCCGGATGCGCAGCGCCTTCTCGAGATCGAGGACGAAGATCTTCCCGTCGCCGACCTCGCCGGTGCGGGCGCCCTCGCAGAGCGCATCGATCGTGGACTGGACGAAGGGCTCCGACACCGCGATCTCGAAGCGCAGCTTCTCGGACAGCCCCATCTTCACGGTCGTGCCCCTGTAGGTCTCGACGCGGTCCGTCTCGCCCCCGTGCCCCTGCACGCGGGTGATCGAATAGCCGCGGATGTTGGCGCGGTACAGCGCCTCGAGCACCTCGTTCGACCGTTCGGGCCGAACGATGCCGATCACCAGCTTCATGTCCCCTCCACGTCTGCGTGGGCCTCTCGCAGCGGGCGAGCCTACCGGGGCGGCGGGAGGGGCCGTGGCGTCAGCATGGTCTGCGAGGGCGCGAGACCCTAGGCTGCCCGCATGGAGATGGGTCTCGAGGGCAGGATCGCGCTGGTCGTCGGCGCATCGGCGGGAATCGGGCGTGGGGTCGCCGAGGCGCTCGCGGCCGAGGGTGCGCGGGTGGCGATCGCGTCGCGCTCGCGGGAGCGGATCGACGCCGCCGCCGCCGCGATCGGCGCCACGGGCTTCCTCTGGGACACGTCCGATCTCGACGGCGCCGACGACCTGGTCGCGTCGGTCGAGGAGTCGCTCGGAGGCCTGGTGGACATCCTCGTGTGCAACACGGGCGGCCCGCCCGCCGGGGCCGATCCGCTCGGGTTCCCGCGCGAGGCGTGGGAGACGGCCCACCGCTCGCTGGTGCTCGCGCCGCTGGCGCTGGTGGAGGCCGTGATGCCCGGGATGCGCGAGCGCCGGTGGGGGCGGATCCTCAACATCGCATCGACCTCGGTGCGCGAGCCGATCGGGGCGCTCGTCCTCTCCAACGCCGAGCGCTCGGCGGCGCTCGCGGCCTGGAAGACGATCGCGGGCCGCGTGGCCGCCGACGGCGTCACCCTCAACACGCTTCTGCCGGGCAGGATCCTCACGGACCGCCTCACCTCCCTGGCCGGCTCGGCCGAGGCGGCGGAGGCCGCGGCCCGCGAGCAGGTGCCCGCAGGGCGCACCGGGCGGGTGGAGGAGATCGCTGCCGCCGCGGCCTTCCTCTGCAGCGACCGGGCCTCCTACATCACCGGCGTCGCCCTGCCGGTCAACGGCGGGATGCTGCGGAGCCTCTGACTCCGAGCTTTCGCGCCGGCGGCGTTCGCGGTGCTCGTCATGGCCTGGCCTCTCGTCGGCCGCGGCCACGCGGGGCGAGGAAGACCGCGAGCCCCGGATCCCGGCCGATGAGGGAGGCCCGCGTGACGGCGGCCGGGCCGAAGCGGTCGCGCACCGCGTCGAGCGCGGCGTCGAGGCCGGCGCCCGGCGCCGCCTCGTCGAGCGGCAGCTCGAGCTGGCCGGTCTCCTCGCCGTCGAGCCCGGACACCGTCACGCCGAGGAGCGTGAGGCCGCGTCGCCCGATGGTCGGGCGCGCGTCCTCCAGCAGCGCCCGCACGGCGGCCAGCACGGGCGCCGAGGCCGACGTGGGCCGGCGGACCGTGCGCGAGCGGGTGGCCGCCGAGTAGTCGTCGAAGCGCAGGCGCAGCACGATCGTGCGCCCGGTGCGCCCGGCCGTGCGCATCCGGCGCGTCACCCGGTCAACCAACTCCACCAACACCACGTCGAGCTCCGCGGGTGAGCGTGAGCGCCGCCCGAGCGCGGATTGCGCCCCGAACGTCCGCCGCCGCCGCCGGGAGCGCACCGGGCGCGGATCGCGGTTGTGCGCGAGCGCGTGCAGGTGCCGGCCCCCCGCGATCCCCGCCAAGACGACGAGGTCCTCCTCTCCCAGCGTCGCGATCTGCCCCACCCGCTCGATGCCGCGCTCGTGCAGCCGCCGCGCCGTCACCGGCCCGACGCCCCAGAGGCGCTCCACGGGTAGCGCGTGGAGCATCGCCATCTCCTCCTCGGGCGGCACGAGCATGAGCCCGTCCGGCTTCGCCAGGGCGCTCGCGATCTTGGCGAGGCTCTTGGTGGTCGCGATCCCGACGGTGATGGGGAGGCCCACCTCCTCGCGCACCGCGCGGCGCAGCCCGGTCGCGATCTCGGTGGGCGAACCGACACTGCGGCCCATGCCGCGGACGTCGAGGAACGCCTCGTCGATCGAGAGCCCCTCCACCAGCGGCGAGGTCCGCCGGAAGACCTCGAACACGGCCCGGCTCGCCTCGACGTAGGCCGGCCAGCGCGGCGGTACAACCACGAGTCCGGGGCAGAGCCGGCGGGCGGTCGCCCCGCCCATGCCGCTTCCGACGCCGAAGGCCTTGGCCTCGTAGCTGGCCGCCGTGACCACCCAGCCGCCGACCGCGACGGGCCTGCCCCGGAGGCCCGGATCATCGCGCTGTTCGACCGACGCGAAGAACGCGTCGAGGTCGGCGTGGAGGATCGTCGCCTCGCGGGACACGAACATATGTTCGACCATCGGGCGGACGGATCACAGCGCGTCGCGGACGCCCCGGGGCTCAGCGCAGGGCGGGGGCGATGCTGACGGCGGCGATGGCGCCGTCCTGGAAGTTCGTCCCCGTCAGGCCGCGCTCGATCTCGTCGGTGAGCGCGTTCGCCCGGCGCACCGCGGCCTGCGAGATGCGCTGGTTGATGAGGACCTGGGAATGGCGCATCTGCACGCGCGCGCCGGGGCGACGGGCGGCGGCCGCCACGGTCGTCCGGGACGGGGGCGGCCCCGACCCGGCCGGCTGCGCGGAGGAAACGAGCAGCCCGGGCGCGAGCTTGGTCGCGTCCACCGCGCCGGGGCGCAGGTCGCCCCCGGTGAGGCCGCCCTCGACGCGCCGGGCGAGGGCGTTCGCGCGCCGCACGGCGGCCTGGGAGATGCGCTGGTTGATGAGTAGCTGCGCCGCGGTCACGCCCACGCGCGCCGCCCTCGGGCGCCGTGGCGCGGCGGTCACCACCGGGCGGGGGGCGGAGACGCCGTTCTGGATCGCCGTGCCGGAGCCGGTCAGGCCGACGTCGGCGGCGAAGTCCTCCCGCGACAGGCCGCCGTCGCGCAGGTCCGTGGTGACGAGGCCCGCGTCGAGCCAGGCCGAGACCGCGTCGGTCCGGCGCAGGGCGGCCTGGGAGATCCGCTGGTTGACCAGGAGCTGCGCCGAGGTGAGGCGCACGGGCCGTTGGATCTCGAACCAGCTCTGGCCGAGCGGCGCGCGGGTGTAGGACCGGCCGATCAGGGGCCAGACCCGCCACACGTAGCGATCCCCGAACGCGAGGCGACCCCGTGGGATGCGGTGGAGCGTCCCCGTCGGGA
>CAWGMB010000010.1:0-4969 GCA_963823515.1 uncultured Thermoleophilia bacterium | reverse complement strand
GTCCAGGCCTGGTGAGGCCTGCCCGGCATGGGCGCGGTGCCGCAGGGACTGGGGCCCCGGCTCGTGGCCCTCCGCGACGAGTCCGGCCGGGAGCTGCTCGACCTGACCGACGGCCCCGCCCGGGAGAGGACGTCCACGCGGCCGCCCGCCTGCCACCGGACTTCGACAACCTCCTCCTGTCGCGCGCCGATCGCACCCGGATCATCTCCGGGGCGCGCCGCGGCCGGATCACGACGAAGAACCTGCGCGTCCGGGCCACCTTCCCCTGGGACGGCTTCGTCGCCGGGCAGTGCGGCTACAGCCGGCGCGCCCGGCCGCGCCGGCGGGCGCGGCTGAGCCCGAGCGCGCCGAGCACGAGCAGGGGCGTCGCCACCGCCACCGGCAGCGCGCCACCGGCGCTGAGGGTGCGGGCGTCGGCCACGGCCACCGCGGCGGAGCCTCCGGCCGACACCGGCGCGCCACCGCTCCGCGACGAGGATTCGGGCACGGAGACGACGTAGACGGTGAAGTTCCCCGGCGCGATCGGGACCAGCTCCCACGAGACCCGCGTCCGAGCGCCGGCCGCGAGGCCGGGGACGGCGATGTTGAGGTCCCTCACCCAGTCCTCGGCGTCCACGCTCCCGCGCCGGGTCGGGTCGATGATCTCCAGGTGGGCCGTGAGCGGCGGCGCGGCGGCCGGACCCCGGTTCTCGAGCGTCGCCGTCAGCGTGAAGGAGCTGCCGACGCGCGCGCTCTGCGCGCTGCGATCCAGGGAGACGGCGATGTCGGCCGGGGTCGCCGCGGCTCCGGCCTGCGCCGGAGCGCCGCCCGCCAGCGCCAGGGCCAGGAGGAGTGCCCCCCTGCGCGCGCGGCCGCTCACCGAACGCCCCGATCGAGGACCATCAGGCGGCCGGCCAGCGCCGCCGTGACCCCGAGCGCGAGCAGCGCGCAGAGCAACGGCGAGATCAGCCACGGTGTCACCTCGGCGAAGGAGCCGCCGGTCACGATCAGCTCGGGCACGGCCTTGAGCGCCGCGCTCACCGGGACCCCGTGGAGGATGGCGTCGCCGACCGGGCCGCGGGTGGCGACGCCGGGCACCTGCGCCGGAGCCGCGAGCACGAGGACTGTGAGCAGCGATGACGCGAGGCTGAGGCGGTTGCTCGCCGCGAGGCCGCTGACCATCAGGCCGAGGCAGGCGAGCAGCACCGCCAGCAGCGTCCCGAAGAGGGCCAGCGCACCGAGCGCCGTGCCGAGGGAGCCCGGACCGGAGGCGAGCACCACGACGTAGGGGGTGCTGACGAGGAGGATCGCGGCCCACAGGGAGAGCGCCGCGAGGAGCTTCCCCACGAGGAGGTCGCGCCGGCCGACGGGCGCGAGCAGCAGCGGCTCGAGGGTGCGCCGCTCGCGTTCGCCGCTCACCGCGTCGGCGGCGACGATCAGGGTGAGGACGCCGCCGAGGACGATCGCGACCTGGACGACGAGGCTGACCGCCTCCTTCGCGTCGAGCAGGTTCAGCTGCGCGTTGCTCGCCGCGAGGTAGGTGATGACGCTCAGGATCACCGTTCCCACCAGGGTCAGGACCAGGGCGCGCCCGCCGAGCCAGAGGTCGGCGAGCTCCCGGCCGGCGACGATGCGCCAGGCGGAGCGCGGGCGCGAGAGGGGTGCGGGTGCGACGACGGTGCTCATCGTGCGTCCGCCGTGAGCGCGAGGAAGACGCTTTCGAGGCTGCCGGCCTCGAGGCCGAAGCCGCGCACCGCGATCCCCGCGCTCAGCAGCGCTCCCAGGATCTCGGCCGAGGCCGCGTCGGCGTCGGCGTCGGCGCGCACGGCGATCTCCAGGCCGTCGCCGACGGCCGCATCGCGCTCGACCCCGGCGACCGGCCCGAGCGCCGAAAGGATCCGCGCGGCGGCGCGGGGGTCGCCGCCGACCGCGACGTGCGCCCTGCTCGACGACCGCGTCAGCCGGCGCAGTTCGTCGATGGTCCCCTGCGCGATCAGGCGGCCGTTGCTCAGAATCGCGGCGCGATCGCAGATCCGCTCGATCTCCTCGAGGTCGTGGGTGCTCACGATCACCGCGACGCCCCGTCGCCGGGCGGCCTCGCCGATCATGAGCAGCACCTGGGCACGACCAGCCGGGTCGAGACCGAGCGTCGGCTCGTCGAGGAAGAGCGCCACCGGATCGTTGACCAGCGCGCGCGCCAGGCCGAGCCGCTGGCGCATCCCGCGGCTGTACGTGCGCACCGTCGCATCGGCGGCCTCGAGAAGGCCGATCTCGGCCAGCAGGTCGATCGATCGGTCCCTGGCGTCCGTGCGGGCGTGTCCGTGGAGGCGGGCGTGGTATTCGAGCACCTCGCGGCCGGTCTGCGCGTCGGGGTAGCCGCTGTTCTCGGGGAAGACCCCGACGCGCCGGCGGATCTCGTTGGGCTCGCCGCCCGGATGCCCGGCGACCGAGAACCGGCCCGAGGTCGGTTCCAGCATTGTCGTCAGGATCCTCAGCGCGGTGGTCTTGCCGGCGCCGTTGGGCCCCAGCAGGCCGAGGACCTCACCCGGGGCAACCTCCAGGGAGAGGTCCGACAGGGCCTCGAGATCGCCGTATCGGCGCGTGAGTCCCTCGCACCGGACGACCGCACCGGCCGTCTCGCGGTGGATGACGCCCGGCGCGTCGATGGGCACGGGTGCGGGGGACATGGCGGCCACGTTAGGCGCGCCGGCTGAACGGACGCTGAACCGCGGAGTTCAGCCTCCGTTCAGCGCCGGCTCCCGGGCGGCGGCGCTGAGCCCTAACCTCGAACGATGTCGATCGCGCGACGATCGGGCGAACCCGGCCCCGCACCGCGGATCCTGCTGGTCGAAGACGAGCAGGGCCTCGCCGACGCCCTGGTGCGCGGACTTCGGGACGAGGGCTTCGGCGTCGACCACGTCGTCGACGGCCTCGCGGCCCTGGAGCGTGCCGGGGGCGGCGGCTACGGGGTGATCGTGCTCGATCTGATGATCCCGGGCATCGACGGAGCGGCGGTCTGTCGGCGCCTGCGCGCCCGCGATGACTGGACACCGATACTGGTCCTCACCGCCCGGGGCGGGCACCTCTCGGAGATGGGGCTGCTGAGCGCGGGGGCCGACGACTACGTCACCAAGCCGTTCGCCTACCCGGTGCTCCTCGCGCGCCTGCGCTCGCTACTGCGCCGGACCGACCAGCGCGAGGCCGGGGAGCGCCGTATCGACGACCTCCGGATCGACCCGCTGGGCCGCCGCTGCCACCGGGGCGGGCACGAGATCGAGCTCACCGGCCGCGAGTTCGACCTCCTGGAGTTCCTCGCGCGCCGCCCCGGACGGGTGCTCTCCAAGGACCAGATCCTCGAGGAGGTCTGGGACGTGGGCTTCTCGGGCGATCCGAACATCGTCGAGGTCTACGTCCGGCGCCTGCGCAACAAGATCGACCGCCCCTTCGGCCGCAACTCGATCACGACCGTGCGGGGCAGCGGCTACCGGATCTCCCCCGAGGACGCGCCGTGAGCCGGTGGCTCGGCCGTCTGCACCCGCGGACGATCCGCGGGCGCGTCACCTCGGTCGCGGTGGCGGTCCTGGCCCTGGCCCTCGTGCTCGTCGGGATCGGAGCCGTGGCGGTCCAGCAGCGCATCCTGCACGAGCGGATCGAGTCGAGCCTGCGCGCGGGCGGCGACGAGCTGGCCGCCCAGGTCCGCGCCGGAGCGGTGCCCGAGCGCCTGGTGACGAGCGGGCGGAACCTCGCGATCGCCCAGGTCGTCGTCGCCGACGGAACGGTGCGGGGATCGACCGCGAACGTTTCGGGCCAGCCGCCGATCATCGATCTCGCGCCGGCCGTCGGTGCGGAGGAGATACGCGAGGTCGCGGGCCTTCCGGTCGACGACGACACGTTCCTGGTGCTCGCCCTCGGCACCGACGGGCCGGACGGCCGGGCGACGGTCCTGGTCGCCGAGACCCTGGAGCCGCTCGGCGACGCCCGCGAGGTGCTCACCGGACTGCTGGCGGTCGCCCTGCCGGTCGTCCTCGCGATGGCCGGCGTCGTGATCTACCTCGCCGTCCGCCGCACGCTCGGATCGGTCGAGCGCGCGCGCCGGGAGGTGGCCGCGATCGGCTCGGACGAGCTTCACCGGCGCCTGACGCCCTCGGGCGCGGGCGACGAGATCGACCGGCTCTCGGCGACCATGAACGAGATGCTCTCCCGGCTGGAGGCCGCCTACCGCCGCGAGCAGCGCTTCGTCGGTGACGCCTCCCACGAGCTGCGCAGTCCCCTCGCCGCGATCCGCTCCCAGCTCGAGGTGGACCTGAGGAGACCGGACGCGGCGCGGCCCCAGGAGACCGAGCGCAGGGTCCTGGCCGAGATCACGCGACTCGAGGGCCTGGTCGAGGACCTCCTCGCGCTGGCTCGCGAACGCGAGTCGCACCAGGAGACGACCCTCGTGGATCTCGACGAGGTCGTGCTGGAGGAGGCCGCCCGCCACGGCGGCGAGCTCGTCGCGATCGACTCCTCAGCGGTGTCCGGCGGCCAGGTCCGGGGTCACCGCGCCGAGCTGGCGCGCGCCGTCGGCAACCTGCTCGCGAACGCGACGGCCCACGCGACGGGAGAGATCCGGCTGACGCTCACCGAGGAACCGGAGTGCGTTCGGCTCACCGTCGACGACGACGGGCCCGGGATTCCCCAGGGGGAGCGGGCGCGGGTGTTCGACCGCTTCGTGCGCCTGCAGTCCGATCGCGACCGGCGCACGGGCGGGGCGGGCCTCGGCCTCGCGATCACGCGCGCCATCGTCGAGCGGCATGGCGGCACGATCCGGGCCGAGGGCCACCAGGGCGTGGGAGCGAGGCTGATCGTCGAGCTGCCCCTGGCCACCGCCGGTGAGGGCGCACCCGCCGGCTGAGAGGGTCACCCCTCGATGCTGAACGACTCGATCGCGGTCGCGCGGCCCTTCTCGTCGGCGTCGATCACCACGCCCTGCACCAGCACCCCGCCTTCT
>CAWGMB010000009.1:0-27037 GCA_963823515.1 uncultured Thermoleophilia bacterium | reverse complement strand
GGGAGCCGTGGTCGGTGTGCACCAGGGCGCCCGCCGGTGGCCGTCGGGCGATCGAGGAACCGTCTCAACGCCCTCGCCTTGAAGCGGTTGCGGCTGCCGGGACCATCGGCTCCGGCCGACCGGCCCGCCCCGTCGGAGGCGGGGCCCGTGCCGGCCTGAGTCCACAGGCTGGCGTCCGCTGAGCCCAAGGTGCCCGCGAGCCACGGACCATGCCCCCGCCGGGCTGCCGCTCGTCGGGGCGGCGGGCTGCGGTTGGCCGCACGGCACGGCGCGCTGTTCGCCGACCCGACTACCCTGACCCCACACCACTGGGGGAGTTGAACACCCATGACCGGCACCATCGTCGGCCTGCTCGCGGTCGTCGTCCTGATCCTGGCGACCGGATTCTTCGTCGCCGCCGAGTTCGCGCTGGCCCGGGCCCGTGTCGTGCGCCTCGAAGCCCTGGCCACCGACGGCTCCCGCGCGGCGGCCCTGGCGACGCGTCAGTCCCACGAGATCGACCGATACCTGGCCGCGTGCCAGCTCGGGATCACGGTCACGGCCCTCGGCCTCGGCTGGCTGGGCAAGCCGGCCGTCGCCGGCGTCCTCGAGCCGGCCTTCGAGCGGATCGGTGCCGGGGAGGCGGCCGGGGTCTTCGCGGCGGGCGCGATCGCGTTCGCCGTCATCACCGTCCTGCACGTGGTGGTGGGCGAGCTGGCCCCGAAGACGCTCGCGATCCAGAAGGCGGAGGCCACCGCCACGCGCCTCGCGTTCCCGCTGGAGGCCTTCCGTGTCGTCTTCTCACCGATCATCGCCGTCCTGAACGGGGCCGGCGTGAGGCTCGTGCGGCTGTTCGGCGTGCAGCCCGCCTCGGAGCACGAGATGGCGCTGACACCGGAGGACCTCCAGCGGCTGGTGGCCGACAGCGAGCGTGGCGGGACGCTCGATCCCGAGGAGGCCGGGATGATCGAGGGGGTGCTGGAGCTGCACGAGACGTCGGCCCGCCAGGTCATGAGCCCGGCCCCGTCGGTGACGACCATCCCCGGCGAGCGACCGGCCCGCGAGGCCCTGCTCGGGGTCCTCGGCAGCCCGCACAGCCGCTTCCCGGTGGTCGGCGCCGGCGGCCAGCCGACAGGTGTGGTGCACCTGAGCGCCCTCAGCCGCGGGTACGTCGAGACCCCGGACACGCCGATCGGCGACCTGGCGGGCCCGGCGCACCTGGTCCCCGAGTCCCAGCCCCTCGACGTCCTGCTCGCCGGCATGCGCCACGCCCGGGCGTCGCTTGCCGTCGTCCTCGACGAGTACGGCGAGCTGGCCGGCGTCGTCAGCCTGGAGGACGTCCTCGAGGAGATCGTCGGGGAGATCCACGACGAGCGCGACCCGGAGCCCGACATCGTGGTGACCGACGACGGCGAGATCGTCACGCGGGGGCACGTCTCACTGGAGGACCTCGAGGGGCACGGACTCCGGCTCTCCGAGGAGGGCGTCACCAGCATCGGCGGGCTGATCTTCATGCGGCTCGGCCGGCCGGCGCGCGTCGATGACGTCGTCGAGGCCGGCGGCTGGTCCCTGAGGGTCGAGGAGGTCCGGGGCACCCGCATCCTGCGGGTGCGGTGCCGCGCCCGGGCGGTGCGCCCCGCCTGAGCGCAAGGGGCGCGCCTGTGTCCACGAACGCGCGCTGAGCCGACGGCCTCCGGAACCACGAAAGCCCCGTCGGAGCGGGGCTTTCGCGAGTGGGCCGTGTAGGGCTCGAACCTACGACCTTGGGATTAAAAGTCCCCTGCTCTACCAGCTGAGCTAACGGCCCCGCCGCGGCATTGTGCTCCGCCGGAGCATTGTGCCGGGTCGGGCAGCCCCTGGCCACCGGCGGGGCGCCACCCGGCCGGGTGGCGCCCCGGATACCGCGTGGCTAGGCGGTCGGCGCGTGCGACTCGTGGATCTCCCTGATCAGGATCGCCCCCTCGCCGGTCATGTAGGCCTCCTCGCCGTGGAACACCACGTCCATGCCGAGGGACTCCTCGTGCGGAGTCGCGCGCAGGGGCATGACGGCGCCGATCAGGCGCAGCAGCACGAAGGTGGCCGCGAACGCGAAGGCCGGGGCCGCCAGGGCGGCGAGGGTCTGATCCCAGAGCTGGCCGGGGTTGCCGTACGCCAGCCCGTCGGCGACGCCGTTCCAGGTCTGCTGGGCGAAGACGCCGATGAAGAGGATCCCGACGAAGCCGCCGATGCCGTGGGCGGCGAGCACGTCGAGCGTCTCATCGATGCGGGTCCGCGTGCGCCAGACGATGATCGCGTAGCTCGGCAGCGCGGCCACCGCGCCCAGGGCCATCGCCCAGCCGGGGGCGATGAATCCGCCCGCGGGCGTGATCGCCACGCACCCGACGATGATCGCCGTGGCGGCGCCGATGGCGGTGATCTGGCGGTTGCGCGCCAGGTCGAGCGCGAACCACACCACCAGGGTGCAGGCCGGGCAGAGCAGGGTGTTGACGAAAGCGAGCACCGAGGCGTTGCCGGTGGAGAAGCCGCTGCCGCCGTTGAAGCCGAACCATCCGAACCACAGCAGCCCGGCCCCGAGCAGCACGAACATCGCGTTGTGGGGCAGGATCGCCAGGCGTCCGTAGTCCCTGCGGGCGCCCACGACCAGGGCGGCCGCCAGCGCCGAGAAGCCCGAGCCCATCTCCACCGGGACCCCCCCGGCGAAGTCCAGCGCCCCGCGCGCCATCAGCCACCCGCCGCCGAAGGCCCAGTGGGCCAGGACCGGGTAGATGAGGACCGACCACCCGGTCGCGAAGACGAGGAACGCGCCGAAGCGCATGCGCTCGACCACGGCGCCGGAGACGAGAGCGGTGGTGATGATGCAGAACGTCGCCTGGAAGGCGAAGAAGACCAGATGGGGGATGGTGGTCCCCTCGCGGGGCTCGAAGCCCACGCCGTTCAGGAAGGCGTGCCCCAGGCCGCCGATCAGCGGGCCGTCGCCGTCGAAGGCGAGGGAGTAGCCCACGGCGGCCCACGAGACGGTGGCGATCGCCACGGCGGCGATCGACATCATGAAGGTGTTGAGGGTGTTCTTGGAGCGCACGAGGCCGGCGTAGAACAGGCCCAGGGCGGGGGTCATCATCAGCACGAGGGCCGTGGCGACCAGCATCCACGCGGTATCGCCCGTGTCGATCACGACGACACCGGCGTCACCGCGCCCGAGTCCGTCTCGCCGGTCCGGATGCGCAGCGCCTTCTCGAGATCGAGGACGAAGATCTTCCCGTCGCCGACCTCGCCGGTGCGGGCGCCCTCGCAGAGCGCATCGATCGTGGACTGGACGAAGGGCTCCGACACCGCGATCTCGAAGCGCAGCTTCTCGGACAGCCCCATCTTCACGGTCGTGCCCCTGTAGGTCTCGACGCGGTCCGTCTCGCCCCCGTGCCCCTGCACGCGGGTGATCGAATAGCCGCGGATGTTGGCGCGGTACAGCGCCTCGAGCACCTCGTTCGACCGTTCGGGCCGAACGATGCCGATCACCAGCTTCATGTCCCCTCCACGTCTGCGTGGGCCTCTCGCAGCGGGCGAGCCTACCGGGGCGGCGGGAGGGGCCGTGGCGTCAGCATGGTCTGCGAGGGCGCGAGACCCTAGGCTGCCCGCATGGAGATGGGTCTCGAGGGCAGGGTCGCGCTGGTCGTCGGCGCATCGGCGGGAATCGGGCGCGGGGTCGCCGAGGCGCTCGCGGCCGAGGGTGCGCGGGTGGCGATCGCGTCGCGCTCGCGGGAGCGGATCGACGCCGCCGCCGCCGCGATCGGCGCCACGGGCTTCCTCTGGGACACGTCCGATCTCGACGGCGCCGACGACCTGGTCGCGTCGGTCGAGGAGTCGCTCGGGGGCCTGGTGGACATCCTCGTGTGCAACACGGGCGGCCCGCCCGCCGGGGCCGATCCGCTCGGGTTCCCGCGCGAGGCGTGGGAGACGGCCCACCGCTCGCTGGTGCTCGCGCCGCTGGCGCTGGTGGAGGCCGTGATGCCCGGGATGCGCGAGCGCCGGTGGGGGCGGATCCTCAACATCGCATCGACCTCGGTGCGCGAGCCGATCGGGGCGCTCGTCCTCTCCAACGCCGAGCGCTCGGCGGCGCTCGCGGCCTGGAAGACGATCGCGGGCCGCGTGGCCGCCGACGGCGTCACCCTCAACACGCTTCTGCCGGGCAGGATCCTCACGGACCGCCTCACCTCCCTGGCCGGCTCGGCCGAGGCGGCGGAGGCCGCGGCCCGCGAGCAGGTGCCCGCAGGGCGCACCGGGCGGGTGGAGGAGATCGCCGCCGCCGCGGCCTTCCTCTGCAGCGACCGGGCCTCCTACATCACCGGCGTCGCCCTGCCGGTCGACGGCGGGATGCTGCGGAGCCTCTGACTCCGAGCTTTCGCGCCGGCGGCGTTCGCGGTGCTCGTCATGGCCTGGCCTCTCGTCGGCCGCGGCCACGCGGGGCGAGGAAGACCGCGAGCCCCGGATCCCGGCCGATGAGGGAGGCCCGCGTGACGGCGGCCGGGCCGAAGCGGTCGCGCACCGCGTCGAGCGCGGCGTCGAGGCCGGCGCCCGGCGCCGCCTCGTCGAGCGGCAGCTCGAGCTGGCCGGTCTCCTCGCCGTCGAGCCCGGACACCGTCACGCCGAGGAGCGTGAGGCCGCGTCGCCCGATGGTCGGGCGCGCGTCCTCCAGCAGCGCCCGCACGGCGGCCAGCACGGGCGCCGAGGCCGACGTGGGCCGGCGGACCGTGCGCGAGCGGGTGGCCGCCGAGTAGTCGTCGAAGCGCAGGCGCAGCACGATCGTGCGCCCGGTGCGCCCGGCCGTGCGCATCCGGCGCGTCACCCGGTTGACCAACTCCACCAACACCACGTCGAGCTCCGCGGGTGAGCGTGAGCGCCGCCCGAGCGCGGATTGCGCCCCGAACGTCCGCCGCCGCCGCCGGGAGCGCACCGGGCGCGGATCGCGGTTGTGCGCGAGCGCGTGCAGGTGCCGGCCCCCCGCGATCCCCGCCAAGACGACGAGGTCCTCCTCTCCCAGCGTCGCGATCTGCCCCACCCGCTCGATGCCGCGCTCGTGCAGCCGCCGCGCCGTCACCGGCCCGACGCCCCAGAGGCGCTCCACGGGTAGCGCGTGGAGCATCGCCATCTCCTCCTCGGGCGGCACGAGCATGAGCCCGTCCGGCTTCGCCAGGGCGCTCGCGATCTTGGCGAGGCTCTTGGTGGTCGCGATCCCGACGGTGATGGGGAGGCCCACCTCCTCGCGCACCGCGCGGCGCAGCCCGGTCGCGATCTCGGTGGGCGAACCGACACTGCGGCCCATGCCGCGGACGTCGAGGAACGCCTCGTCGATCGAGAGCCCCTCCACCAGCGGCGAGGTCCGCCGGAAGACCTCGAACACGGCCCGGCTCGCCTCGACGTAGGCCGGCCAGCGCGGCGGTACAACCACGAGTCCGGGGCAGAGCCGGCGGGCGGTCGCCCCGCCCATGCCGCTTCCGACGCCGAAGGCCTTGGCCTCGTAGCTGGCCGCCGTGACCACCCAGCCGCCGACCGCGACGGGCCTGCCCCGGAGGCCCGGATCATCGCGCTGTTCGACCGACGCGAAGAACGCGTCGAGGTCGGCGTGGAGGATCGTCGCCTCGCGGGACACGAACATATGTTCGACCATCGGGCGGACGGATCACAGCGCGTCGCGGACGCCCCGGGGCTCAGCGCAGGGCGGGGGCGATGCTGACGGCGGCGATGGCGCCGTCCTGGAAGTTCGTCCCCGTCAGGCCGCGCTCGATCTCGTCGGTGAGCGCGTTCGCCCGGCGCACCGCGGCCTGCGAGATGCGCTGGTTGATGAGGACCTGGGAATGGCGCATCTGCACGCGCGCGCCGGGGCGACGGGCGGCGGCCGCCACGGTCGTCCGGGACGGGGGCGGCCCCGACCCGGCCGGCTGCGCGGAGGAAACGAGCAGCCCGGGCGCGAGCTTGGTCGCGTCCACCGCGCCGGGGCGCAGGTCGCCCCCGGTGAGGCCGCCCTCGACGCGCCGGGCGAGGGCGTTCGCGCGCCGCACGGCGGCCTGGGAGATGCGCTGGTTGATGAGTAGCTGCGCCGCGGTCACGCCCACGCGCGCCGCCCTCGGGCGCCGTGGCGCGGCGGTCACCACCGGGCGGGGGGCGGAGACGCCGTTCTGGATCGCCGTGCCGGAGCCGGTCAGGCCGACGTCGGCGGCGAAGTCCTCCCGCGACAGGCCGCCGTCGCGCAGGTCCGTGGTGACGAGGCCCGCGTCGAGCCAGGCCGAGACCGCGTCGGTCCGGCGCAGGGCGGCCTGGGAGATCCGCTGGTTGACCAGGAGCTGCGCCGAGGTGAGGCGCACGGGCCGTTGGATCTCGAACCAGCTCTGGCCGAGCGGCGCGCGGGTGTAGGACCGGCCGATCAGGGGCCAGACCCGCCACACGTAGCGATCCCCGAACGCGAGGCGACCCCGTGGGATGCGGTGGAGCGTCCCCGTCGGGAACACCGACAGCACCTTCGTCGCCGTCGCGCCGCGCACGCGGAACACCTGCAGGTTGTAGAGCCGCGCCCCGCCGACCTTCGTCCAGCCGAGCACCGGTCTGCGAACCGACAGCGTGGTGCCGGCCGACGGCCTCAAGCGGGTGGGGGCGAGCACCGGCAGCGCCGGCTTTCCGGCACCGGGCTCGGTGGGCAGTGTGAGCGTCTGGATCGGCGGCGCGGGGGCCGCGGAGACCCGGTAGCCCACCTCTTGCCGGGCCGTGTTGCCCGCCGCGTCGGCGGCGCTCACCGTGAAGGTGGCGGCGCCGGTCGCGGAGGTGTCGAGGGGCGATCCGGCCGCGACCGGTCCCGTGCACGTGGTCGCTCCCGTGCAGGAGTAGTCGGCCAGGACCCGATCGCCCTTCAGGTAGACGCCGCCGTCGCTCGGGCGCGTGAGGGTGATCGTGGGCGCCACCGTGTCGATCGTGAAGGCGCGGGTGGCCCGCCCGGGATCGAGGGGGAGCGTCTGGGTCGCCGCCAGCGTCAGGGCGCCCTCGGGCGCCCCGGTGAGCGTCACCGTGAGGGGCGACGTCCCCGAGCCGAAGAGGCCGGGCACGGCGGCCGCGTCGCGCAGGAGCCGCCACGTGATCGTCGCGCCCGGGGCGGTGCCGGTGATCCGGTACGTGGCCGGGGTCTGCGCGCCGTTCCAGGAGTCGCCGTCGGCGCCCGAGATCGCGGGGGCGGCGGTGGCGACCGAGGCCGGCAGCAGGCCGATGAGGACGACGGCGGCGAGCAGGCGGGGGCGGGCGACGGGCACGTGAACCTGTCTACTCCACCCCGGCCACCCCGACGCGGGAGCCGGGCCGATCCGAACCTGGTCCTTACTTCTTGCGCCGCGGCCCCCGGCCGCGCCGTTCACCCGGTCCAGGCGCCGCCCTCGAGCACGGTCACCTCGTCGCCCGCGGCGTCGATCCCGAACACGGTGACCTCGGGTCCGCCGATCATGAAGTCGATGTGGATCTCGCTGGTGTTGATGTTGCCCGCCTCCGATCCGTCGGCCCCCTTGGGGTAGCCGGCGCCGAGCGCGATGTGGCTCGTGGCGTTCTCGTCGAGGAGCGTGTCGTAGAAGACGGTGCCGAGCGGGCCGATGCGCCCGCTCGCGTCGACCAGGGCGACCTCGCCCAGGCGTGCCGCGCCCTCGTCCACCGCTGCCCGGCCGCGCAGCACGTCGGCGCCGGTGTCGGCCTCGATCTCCACCGCCCGCCCGCCCTCGAAGCGGACCCTGAGCCCCGTGACCACCGTGCCGCCGACGTCGAGCGGCCGCGTGGAGGCGACGACGCCCTCGGTGCGGGTCGGGTCGGGGGTCGTGAACACCTCCTCGGTGGGGATGTTCGGCAGGTGGGGAAGGCCGTCGCGGCGGTGATCGCCTCCCCCTACCCAGATCGAGCCGGGCAGCAGCCCGACGGTCAGGTCGGTGCCGGGGCCGACGAACCGCAGCGCCGACAGGCGCCGCTGCGTGAGGCGCTCGGCCGAGGCGCGCAGCTCGGCGCCCCGGGCCGTCCATGCGGCCGCGGGGTCCGGCTCGTCGAGACGGCAGATGTGGGCGATCTCCGACCACAGCCGCTCGAGCGCGTCGCCGGGGGCGAGGTCGGGGAAGACGAGGCCCGCCCATTGCGGGTTGGGGCAGGGCACCACCGTCCAGTTGACGTGGCCGCCCATGATCACCTCGATGCCCTCGCGCACCGACGGCAGGCGGTCCTTGCCGGCGCGGGCGGGATCGACGTCGTCGAAGAGGCCGGGCGCCGTCGGGCCCGCCAGGGCGATGGTGGCCCCGTTGACCCGCCCGATCTCCTGGATGCGCTGGGCGTACCAGGGCGGCACCCAGTCGAGGGTCTCCTCGGCGGCGTGCCGCAGCCGCGCCAGCTTCACATGGGGATCGAACCAGGCCACGTCGACGAACTTCGCCCCGCGGGCGTAGGCCGCCGCGGCGGTCGCCCGCACCAGGCCCTCCTGGCCGGGGCGCCCGCTCACGCCCACGACCTGGCCCTCCTGCACGTTGGCGCCCACCTCCACGGCGAGGCGGGCGAGACGCTCCAGGCGCTCTGCGTGGGAGTCGCTCACGCCGGGGACTCTACCCGGGGGGGTGGCCCCCCAATCCCCGCAGCAGCGCGGAGACGATCCGCTCCTCCCATCCGGCCGGGAACGGCTCGCCCGAGATGTAGCGCGACTGGTAGGCGCCCAGCATCAGGTCGACGGCTGCATCGATGTCTCCGTCGCGCGCGATCGCCCCGGTGCGCGCCGCCTCGTCCAGCATCTCGCGTAGCAGGGCCCTCCGGGGTTGGAGGGTGCGCTCGCGGAAGAGCCGCAGCAGCTCGGGGGTGTGCTGCTCCTCCGTCAGGCAGGTCCCGATCAGCGGCATGGCGCAGACCCGCTCGGCGTTGCGCCGCAGCTGGCGAAGCTGCGCCACCAGGTCGGTGCGCAGGTCGCCCGTCGCCGCCGGCCGGCCCGACTCGCGCAGGTGGGCGAGGGCCGCGGTGGCGAGATCGGCCTTGCCCTCGTAGCGCAGGTAGATCGTCGCCTTGCTCACTCCGGCGCGGGCGGCCACGCCGTCCATGCTCATCCGCGCGTAGCCATCGGTGGAGAGCAGATGCAGCGCCGCGTCGAGGATCGCCGTGTCGACGGCGGCCGATCGCGGACGTCCGCCGCGACGTGCCGCTCCGGGGCTCGGGGGGTGTCCCACGCTCACGACGTCCAGGCTACCAACGCGGAGGGGGTTTATGAACTGAACCGTTTGGTATCTTGCTCCGGGTGACCTCGGGATCCTGGAAGGCCCTGATCGGCCTGTTCGTGCTCACCATGGGCACGAGCACGCTCACGCCGCTGCTGCCGCTCTACAAGGAGCACTTCGGCATCTCGACGGCGACGGCGACGCTGCTGTTCGTCACCTACACCATCACGGTCGTCCCGACGATGCTGATCGCCGGCAACCTCAGCGACCGCCTCGGGCGCAAGCGCCTGCTGCTGCCGGCGATGGCGATCATGACGCTGGCCTCGCTCGTGTTCGCGTTCGCCGAGTCGGTGCCGCTGCTGTTCGCCGGCCGCGTGCTCCAGGGCCTTGCGATCGGTGGCTTCCTCGGCGTCGGCGCCGCCTTCGTCGTCGATCACGCCAAGGTGCAGAGCAAGGCGCTCGCCGCGGCCCTCGCCGGCGTCTTCTTCCGCCTCGGCTTCGGCCTCGGCCCGGGCCTCGCCGGCATCGCCGCGCAATACGGCCCCAACCCGCGCCACTTCCCCTTCCAGATCCACATCGTCCTGATGCTGATCGGGATGGTCGCGGTCGCGACGGCCGCCGAGACGCTGATGCGGAACCCCCACCCCGGGCGCTTCCGCATCCGGATCGGCGTGCCGCAGGGCCAAGCGCTCGGCTTCCTCACCTTCGTGGCCCCGGCGATCTTCATGATGAGCTTCATCGAGGGCACGTTCCTCTCTGTCGTGCCGATCTTCGTGTTCGACACGCTCGCGGTGCACAACCTCGCGGTCGTCGGCCTGATCGGCTTCCTCACGCTCGCCCTCGGCGGCATCGCGCCCTTCATCGTGCGCGGCCTCGACCCGCGCAGGTCGCTCATGATCGGCGTCAGCACCTCGTCGCTGCTGTCGTTCCTGATCGTCGCCTCGTCCCAGCTCGAAACGGTCTGGCTGGTCCTGGCCGCCGCGACGATCATCGGCCTCACCAACGGCTTCCTGCTCTACGGCGGCACCGTGATCTGTGGGACCATCGTGCCGATCGGGGAGCGCGGGAAGCTGATGTCGCTGCTCTACATGTGCGCCTACGCGGGCACCATCCCGACCGTGGCCCTCGGCTACATGGCCGACGCGATCGGTCTCACGGCGACGCTGACGATCTTCTCGTGCGTCGCGGTCGCCCTCGCGGCCTTCGTCCTCATCGTCGGGCGGCGCAACTTCCGCGAGGTCATCACCTACGAGCCGCCTCCGCCCGCGGAGATGCGCACCGAGATCGTTTCCGTGGAGAGCGCCTAGCCTCACGGCGCAGAGCGTGATGACCATGATCGTCGGGCCCGCGCCGCGGGCGGGAACACCGGCGAGGCTGGCAGGGGAGCCGCCGCGGGTGTCTACTCTGCGAATGAGCGGCGAGAATCGGAGGCCCGGATCGCGCCGGCTCTGGCTCCTTCTGGCGTACCCCTGCTGGGGCCTCGCGCTCCTGGGCATCTTCGTGCCGCTGCTCCCGGCCACCCCCTTCGCCCTCCTCGCCCTCTACGCAGGCGCGCGCGGGTCCGCGCGGTTCAACGAGCGGGTGCTCGCCCATCCGGTGCTGGGGCCCGCGGTGCGCGACTGGCAGCGGCATCGGGTCGTCCGTCGACGACCCAAGCAGGTGGCCACCGCCACCATGGCGCTCTCGGCGACCGTGCTGTTCGTGTCGGCTCCCGATCGCTGGATCGCGATCGCCGCGACGGCGTTCATGGCATCGGTCGGAGTGTGGCTCTGGCTCCGGCCCGAGGTGCCGCGCGGATAGGCTGCCGGCCGATCGTGCCCATCGCTCCGTACTCCCGCCTGGTCCGTCCGGTCCTGTTCCGCCTCGACCCGGAACGGGTCCACGAGCTCGCGATCGCATCGCTGGGGATCGCCGCTCCCGTGATGGCGCGGCTCGCCGGCCCTCCGGACGGCGGTGGGCGACTGTGCCAGCAGTTGCTCGGTCTGCGCTTCCCCAACCCGGTCGGGCTCGCGGCGGGCTTCGACAAGCGCGCCCGCGCCGTCCCCGCCTGGCCGGCGCTCGGCTTCGGCTTCGCGGAGGTCGGCACGATCACCGCCCACGCCCAGCCGGGCAACCCGAAGCCCCGGATCCACCGGCTCCCGGCGGACCGGGCCCTCATCAACCGGCTCGGCTTCAACAACGAGGGCGCCGAGGCCGCGGCGCAGACGCTGGCGCGCTGGCGGCGCAGGGGCCTGCTCGGCCGGGCGCCGCTCGGCATCAACCTCGGCAAGTCGAAGATCACCGAGCCCGCCGACGCCCCGGCCGACTATGCGCGCTCGCTGGAGCTGCTCTGGCCGTTCGCCGACTACGTCACGGTCAACGTCAGCTCTCCCAACACGCCCGGGCTGCGCGACCTGCAGGCCATCGGCCCGATGGCGGAGATCCTCGACGCGATCGACGACGTCGCCCGCCGGATGACCGCCGGGCGCACCGGCGCCGCGCCGCCGGTGCTGGTCAAGCTGGCGCCCGACCTCGCCCCCGGGGACATCGACGCCGTGGTCGACCTGGCCGCCGCGCGCGGGCTCGCCGGCGTCATCGTCACCAACACCACGCTCTCCCGCGAGGGGCTCGCCTCGCCGGCCGACCTGGCCGCGCGCGCGGGCGGGCTCTCGGGCGCCCCCCTGCGCGAGCGCTCCACCGCGATCGTCGCCCGCGTCGCGCGCCGGGCCGCCGGGCGGCTGGTCGTGGTCGGGGTCGGCGGGGTCTTCACGGCCGACGACGCCTGGGAGAAGCTCGCCGCCGGCGCGGCGCTCGTGCAGGTGTACACGGGCTTCGTCTACGGCGGGCCGATGACCGCGCGGACGATCTGCCGCGGCCTCCTCGAGCGGATGGACCGCGAGGGCGTCGCGCACATCTCCGAGATCGTGGGGACCGCCGCCCGCTAGGGTTCCGGCCACCCGCCATCTCGCCGAGGGACGTTCCTGCTCGAGCTCAGCGATCTCGCCGTCGTTCTGATCACCCTCGCCGTGGCGAGCGTGCTCGCGGGGCGGCTCTCGTTGTCGGTGATCCCGGTCTTCATCGTCGCCGGCATCCTCCTCGGCCCGTCCCCCCCCTTCCCGGCGGTCGTGGAGCCCTCCGAGGGCACCGATCTGCTGGCCCGTCTCGGGATCGTCCTGCTGCTGTTCTTCCTGGGCCTCGAGTTCTCTCTCGACCGGCTCACCGCGGCCCGCCGGATGGTGCTGGTCGGTGGGCTGATCGACCTCGTCGTCAACGCCGGCCTCGGCCTGGTCGTGGGCGTCGCGCTGCTCGGGCCGAGCCCCGAGGCCGTGCTGCTGGCGGGCCTGATCTACATCTCGAGCAGCGGGATCGTCACGCGCGCGCTGTTCGACCTGCGCCGGCTGGCCGACGACGAGACGGACCTCGTGCTCGGCATCCTCGTGTTCGAGGACCTCGCCATCGCGCTCTTCCTCGGCATCGCGGCGGCCCTCGCCACCGGGGCGTCGGTGGGGGGGCTCGAGATCGCGGCCACGGCGGGCCTGGCCCTCGTGTTCGTGGTCGCCTTCCTGCTGGTCGGGAGGTGGGCGCATCACGCGATCGATCGCATCGCCCCCAGGCTCGACCGCGAGCAGCTCCTGCTCGGAGCGCTCGCCGTCGCGATCGGCGGCGGCGCGCTCGGCGAGGCGGCGGGGCTCTCCGAGGCCGTCGGGGCGCTCCTGGCCGGCATTCTGCTGTCGGGCTCGGAGATCCGCGACCAGATCGAGCAGCAGCTGCTCGGGTTGCGCGACTTCGCGGCGGCGATCTTCTTCTTCGCGTTCGGCCTCGAGGTCGACCTGGCCGAGACCGGCAACGTGGCGATCTGGCTGGCCGTGGCGGTGCCGGTCGCCATCGGCGGAAAGCTCGTGGCGGGGTTCCTCGCCGGGCGCTCGACGGGCTTCTCGCGACGTCAGAGCGTTAACGTGGGATCATCCCTGGTCGCACGGGGTGAATTCACCATCATCCTCGCCAACCTGGCCGCGGCGGGAGCCGCCCTGGACGACACGTTCCGAGAGCTGGTAAGCCCCTTCGCGGGCCTGTTCGTTCTGGCCACCGCCATCGCCGGGGTGGTATTGATGAGAGAGTCGCGGCGCATCGGACGGGTCGTCTTCCCGCCGCGCACCGCCCGACGAGAAGCGAGGAGATAGGCCCGATGCTCGAGGTCCGTGAGACCCGTCTTCCCGGCGTGGGCACCAAGTTCACGATGCGCACGAGCCGCGGCGAGAAGGTGTCGTCGGTCGTCCACCTGGACGGGATGCGGGAGATCTACCACTACGAGGAGCCCGACGACGAGCCGCACGTGCTCACCCTCAACGACGAGGAGGCGCGTCAGCTCGGCGCCATCATCGGCGGGGTGGTCTACCGTCCGCAGCTCGTCGAGGACCTCGAGGTCGCCCTCAAGGACCTGGTGATGGAATGGATCGAGCTGCCGCCCTCGAGCCCGCTGGTGGGTCTGACCGTGGCGACCTGCCGCATCCGCTCGACGACCGGGGCGACGATCGTCGCGATCCTGCGCGAGTCGGGCTCGCTGGCCACGCCGCACCCCGACGAGGTGCTGCGCGCCGAGGACACGATGGTGGTGATCGGGCGTCCGGAGAGCTTCGACGAGATCCGGCGCCTCGTGGCGGAGGGGCCGCCCGGCTGACCGCGGCCGTGTCCGGGTGAGCCGCCCCCGCGGGCCAGGGTCCCTCAGGGGCTTTCTGGCGGCGCTCGTCGCGGCGCTCGCCCTGGTGCTGGGCGTCCTGATCGCGGTCGCCCTTCTGGGGATGATCACGACGGCGCGCGACTACCGCGACGGCGCCGAGCGCGCGCTGTCGCGGCAGACCGTCGCGACCCAGCTCCTCATCGACCTCCTGAGCGCGCAGAGCGCCAACCGCGCCTACATCCTGCTCGCGCGCGGCGACGACCTCGCGGCCTACACGACCGCGCGCGACCGCTACCCGACCGAGATGGCGGACCTGGTGGACGCCCTCGACGGCCAGCCGGACCTGGAGGCGTCGGCCGATGCGGTCGACCGCACCGCCGGGCTCTGGTTCGTCGAGGCCATCGAGCTGATCCGCCTCCGGCGCACCGGCCGGGCCGACGAGGCCCGCCGGAGGATCAACGCGGGCATCAGCGAGGCGCGCTTCAACGCCTTCCGCGCCGAGCACGCGCGCCTGGTCGAGGAGATCGAGAACGTCCGCCTCGAGGGGCTGGCCGCGAACGACCGCCGCCGCCGCCTCACCTTCTACTCGATCGCCGCCGCGGCGCTGCTGACGCTGCTGATGGTCGCGGTGGCCAGCCGTCAGCTCTGGCGGCGCGTCGGCGATCCCGTGGCGCTGCTGAGCGCCGGTGTCGGGCGCGTCACGCGAGGGCGCCTGTCCGACCCCATCCCCGCGAGCCGGGAGGCCGTGCGCGAGCTGGCGGAGCTGATGGACGGCTTCAACCTGATGCAGAGAGAGGTGCGCCAGGAGCGCGACGCGGTGACCGCCGCCGCGCGCCGCGAGGCCGCCCAGAAGACCGAGCGCAAGCTCTGGGAGACCGTCCAGAACGGGCTCCTGCCCGAGCGCCTACCGGCGGTGCGCGGCCTGCGCCTCGCCGCCCGCTACCGCCCCGCCGAGCGCGCGCTGCTGGTGGGCGGCGACTTCTACGATGCCGTCGTGCTCCCCGACGGGCGCCTCGCCGTGATGGTCGGCGACATGGCCGGGCACGGCGCGCCCGCGGCGGCCCAGGCCGCCGGCCTGCGCTTCGGCTGGCGGACCCTGGTCTCGGTGAACCCCAACCCGGCCGCTGTCCTCGCCGCCCTCAACCATCAGATGGCGACCCCCGATCAGCGCGCCGAGGGCCTGTTCGCCTCGATCATCTACATGCTGATCGACCCCGGCGGCTCGGTCAGCTTCGCGCCGGCCGGCCACCCGCCGCCCTTCCTGCTCACCGCCGCCGGATGCCAGCCCCAGGAGCCCCTGCGCAGCGGACCGCTGCTCGGTGTGTTCGACGAGGCCGAGTGGCCCGTCACCCACACGGCTCTGCCGCCCGGCGGCACGATCGTCCTCTACACCGACGGCCTGATCGAGGCGCGCCAGGGGGCGGACACCTTCGGCATGGAGCGCGCGTGCGCCGTCCTCGAGGACGAGCGCCGCTCGGCCCTCGAGCTGCGCGTCGAGCGCCTGATCGAGGCGGCCCGCCGCCACGAGGACCAGAGCCTGCGCGACGACGTCGTGATCGTCGCGGTCGAGCGGCCTGTGCCGATCCCCTGGGCGCCGCCGGACCGCTGGGTCGATCTCACCGACCGGCGCCCGCCGAGGGTGCGCCCCGGCAGCGCGAAGGTGGCCCCGCCGCTCGCGTGATCGCGCGGTCGCCCTGCGCGGAGGGTTCCACCGCGATCCGCACCCGTCCGGCGGCGGTCAGGCCGAGAGGTTGGCCGCCGGTCCGACGGAGGCCGGTCTCAGGAAGGTCGCGGCGTGAGCGCGTTCGTTCGCCCGCATGGCGGCCTCGTGCGAGAGGGCGCCGAGGCGCACGAGCATCGCGTACTCGGAGCGCAGCCGGGTGCCGATCATCTCCGGGCCGTCGGTCGCGACCACCAGCGGCACGCCGGCCGACTCCAGGCCGAAGACGATCTCGGCCATCTGCTCCTCGTCGCGCACGGCTCCCGTGCGCACGTTGGAGGTGGGGCAGATCTCGAGGATCACCTCGGCGCGCAGCGCCTCCTCCAGCAGGCGCGGGTCCATGGCGGTGATGATCCCGTGGCCGATCCGGTTGACGCCGAGCGCGAGGACGTCGCGCATCTCGTCGATGTAGGCGCCCGGGTCGGGCGAGTTGACGCCCTCCTCGCCCGCGTGGAGCGTCACGCCGAGGCCGGCGTCGCGCGCCCGCTCGACCAGCGGCGCGAGATCGCGGTAGGGGTAGGGCGGCCCGCTGCCTCCGGGTCGCGGGCCGCCGATGTCGACGGCCACGACGCCGCGGTCGCGGAAGCGGATGGCGCGCTCGACGATCGCGGCGTTCAGGTCCGGGTGGAAGCCGCGGTCCATCATGAGGATGATCCCGGCGCGCACCGGGTACTCGAGCGTGGCGCGGTCGACGCCGTGCACGGCCGCCATCACGATGGCGTCGAGGTCGCGCTCGCCCCCGCGGTTTCGCTTGGCCGGGTTGAAGCGGACCTCGTGGGTGGTGATCCGCTGCGAGCGGTACCCGCCCGAGATCATCCCGTGTACCGCCCGGAAAACCCCTTCGGGGCTGCTCTGGATCAGCTCGGTGAGGTGGTAGATCCGGTCGAGCCCGTCCAGACCGTCGGTGCCGCCGCCCACGTTGGTCGCGCCGGCGAAGTGCCAGTAGTCGCGGTAGGGGAGCTTGATGCCCTGGTCGTGGGCCAGCTCCCACATCGTGGCCGCGTTGACTCCCCCGCCGAGGTGCGCGTGCAGCTCGGCGAGGGGCTCGTCGTCGGCGAAGACCCGGATCACCGCCGGGCCCGCAGTGCTACTGCCCGGAGCCGACAAGCGGCTGGAGCTCGCCCTCCTGGTACATCTCGGTGACGATGTCGCAGCCGCCCACGAGCTTGCCGTCGACGAAGAGCTGCGGGATCGTCGGCCAGTCGGACCATCCCGAGAGCACCTGCCGGATGCGGGGGTCGGCCAGGATGTCGCGCGAGCCGTACTCCACGCCGAGGTGGTTCAGAATCTGGACCACCTGGTTGGAGAAGCCGCAGCGCGGCATCTCGGGCGTCCCCTTGAGGTAGAGGAAGACCCGGTTCGCGGCGACCTCGCCGGTGATCTGCTCGAGGATCTGCTCGTCGGTGAGGGTCGTGACGTCGGTGCTCATGTGGCCTCCGGTACACGCGTCTTGAGGGCGAGCGCATGGATGCTGCCGTCGTCGAAGCGGCTCTGAACGGCCGCGTAGACGAGCTTGTGCTGCTCCAGGCGCGACAGACCGGCGAACTGGGGCGCCACGACCGACGCGGCGAGGTGGTCGCCGCCGCCCTGGTCGATGAGCTGCGCGGTCGCTCCGGGGAGCGCCGCCTCGATCATGGCCGTGAGTTCCGAGAGGTCCGCCATCGGCGCTCAGGATAGCGGCCGGCCCGCGCACGGGCCCGGGCCGGCCGCCGCGGCGCCGCTCGGTGGGCCGTCCGGTGGCGCGCGGCCCGCGGCCCGCGTCATCGGGTTTCCGGCGCCACGCGGGTCGATTCCTCTCATACGATGGGCCACCGCTCCCGACCGCCGGTCGCCGGCGCGCCGCTCATCCAGGAGGAGGAACCCGTGAAGAAGATCGAGGCGTACATCCGGCACGAGGCGCTGGAGGCGATCCACGATCGCCTGGCCGCTCTCGGCCTGCCCTCGATGAGCGTGACCGAGGCCAAGGGATCGGGTCGCCAGAAGGGTTTCACCGAGACCTACCGGGGCGCCCGCTCGACCATCTTCCTGCGCCCGAAGCTGAAGCTGGAGGTCGCGGTGGACGACGCCGACCTCGAGCGCGCGCTCGACGTGATCCTGGAGCTCGCCCACACCGGGCAGCCGGGCGACGGGAAGATCTTCATCTACGACATCGAGGACGCCATCCGCGTGCGCACCGGCGAGCGCGGCCCCGTCGTGCTCGCGTCCCACAAGCACGACGGGCTGCCGGAGGACCTCTGAGCCCCCTCAACGGGGGCGCGGCTTCAGGCGGCTGAAGACGTAGTCGCTGCGCTGGGTGGTGGTGGCCGACACGTGGCAGCCGCTGCAGAGCGACTGCCCGCCGCCGACGCGGCGGAAGGCTTCCCCGGCGCGCCTGCGCGTGTACTCCACGTAGCGCCACGCCGAGGGCTTGGGGCCCGTGGTCACGCGGCGCATGATCGCGACCAGCGTCACCGTCGTGCCGACGGTCCCGGTCTTCACCACAACCGTCTTCCGGGGGTAGGGGAACCGCTGGCGTCCGTCGCGTCGCGTGAGCCGTGCGCGGCTGCGGTTCACGCGGATCGACTTCGCGCCCGGGTGGGCCCCGCCGAGGGACCGCAGCGAGGCCACCGGGCGGCGGGTCAGGCGAAGCCAGCGCTTCGAGGCCAGGGTGATCGCACGGTCGGGCGCCGGGATGCCGCGCAGGTCCTTGGCCGACAGCCCGGCGGCCCGCGGGGCGGGCACGTCCGGACGGCTGCCCGCCGAGTCGATGCCGAGCCCCAGGGCGGCGATCGCCGCGACACCGATCGCGCCGAGGACGCCGGCCGCCCTCCCGATCACCTGCGGACCTTCAGTGTTCCGCGCATCCCGCTCGCCTCGTGGCCGAAGACCGTGCAGTAGAAGGTGTAGGTGCCGGGCTTCAGGGTGACGGTGACCGTGGAGACCTTGCCTCTGCCGACGATTCTCCCCTTGCGGGGCTTCTTGAGCTTCTTCCCGCGCACCGCGATGTCGTGCGCGATGTCGTCCCGGTTGACCATCCTGAGCGTGACCCTGCCGGAGCGCACCGTGAGGCGTTTGGCCGAGTACGCCAGCTTCTTTCCGGGCTTCGCGCTGAGAGTGCGCTTGGCGACCCTGGCGTGCGAGGTGGCCGCCGCGGCGGTGATGGTGGCCGCGCCGAGGGCGGCCGCCACGGTGAGCGCGAGCCCGGCACGTCGGATGCGGGATGTCCTCATTCGGTTCGTCCTCCTCGGTCGGCCACGACCCTAACCGGGGATCCTTATGTTTCTATGACGCCCCGCGAAGGATCGCCGTGCGCGCCCGCGAGCGCGGCGACGAGGTCCGCCGGGTCGGTGACGGGCGCCTGACAGGTGGATCTCCGGCACACGTACGCGGCCGGGGCGCCGTCCACGAGCGGCCGGGCGGCGAGCAGCGGCGCGGCCCGGGCCGCTGCGGGGTCGGCCGGATCGCCGACCGCGATGGCGTCGAAGGGGCCCGCGCCCTCGCGGGCCGCCCGCGCCAGCGCCGCGGTGCGCGGGTCGTCCGGCGCCCCCGCGATGGCGATCTCCCGCGTGTCGGAGAGGTGGTGATCGAGGGCGATCAGGGCCGTGCCGAATGCCTGGGGGAAGCGCGACATCTCGCCGCGCACCATCCGCAGCGCCCCCACTGCGTGCTCGGCGAGGGCGCTCTCGCCGGTGAGGTCGGACAGGCGCAGCAGCACGTGGGCCGCCTGGGAGTTGCCGGCCGGCGTCGGGTGATCCTCGAGCTCGCGGGTCCGGGCGAGGAGGGCCTCGCCGTCGGAGCCGGAGTAGAAGAAGCCGCCGCCCACCGGATCGGCGAAGAGGGCGATCATCTGGTCGGCGAGCTCCCGGGCGGCCGCCAGCCACCGCGGGCTCGCCGTGGCCTCGTAGAGCCGCAGCAGCCCGTGGCAGAGGTCGGCGTGGTCGTCGAGCTGGCCCAGGTGAGCGGCCCCGGCCTGCGTGTGGACCCTGTGCAGGCGTCCGTCCACGACCAGCGCACCGAGCACGAACCCGGCGGCGGCCTCGGCCGCCGCGACGTAGTCCGGCCGCCCGAGCGCCACGCCCGCGTCGGCGAACGCGGCGATCGCCAGCCCGTTCCACGCCGTCACGACCTTCTCGTCGCGCGCGGGCGCCGGACGCTCCGAGCGCGCGGCGTACAGCGCCGCCCGCGCCTCGGCCAGGAGGGTCGCGGCGCCCGGGCCCACCTCGCGCTCCACCTCGGACATCGGCGCGACGACGTGCAGGATCGACGCGCCCTCGAAGTTGCCCTCCGGGCGGACTCCGTATCGGACGGTCACCGCGCGGGCCTGCTCCCGGGTGAGGAGCCGCTCGAGATCCTGCGGAGTCCACACGAAGAAGGCGCCCTCGCCGCCGGGCGAGTCGGCGTCCTGAGCGGCGGCGAACCCGCCGTCGGGCCGGCGCATCTCGCGCAGCAGGTAGTCGAGCGTCTCCTCGGCGACGCGCCGGTGCTCGGGGGACCCCGTCACGCGGTGCGCCAGCACGTAGTCGCGCGCCAGCAGGGCGTTGTCGTAGAGCATCTTCTCGAAGTGCGGCACCAGCCAGTGGCCGTCGACGCTGTACCGGTGGAAGCCCCCGCCCACCTGGTCGTACATGCCGCCCGCGGCCATCTTCCCGAGGGTCAGCTCCACCATCTCGCGGGCGTGGAGGTCCTCGGGCCGGCGCCAGAGCCGCAGCAGCAGGAACTCCAGCGCCAGCGAGGGCGGGAACTTCGGCGCTCCGCCGAAGCCCCCCTCCACCGGGTCGAAGATCCGCGCCAGGCCGACGACGGCGTCGTCGAGGATCTGGGTCTCCAAGGGCTCCTCGGAGGGTGGGCGGGCGGCGGCCGCGCCCAGGCGCCGCGCCACCTCGGCGGCCTGGCTCTCCACGTCGTCGCGGCGGCTGCGGTAGGCGCCGGCGATCGCCCGGCAGAGGTCGGAGAACGCCGGGAGCCCGCCGCGCGCCGTGGGCGGGAAGTAGGTGCCCGCGTAGAAGGGCCGGCCGTCGGGGGTGAGGAAGACGGTCATGGGCCACCCGCCCTGCCCGGCGAGCGACAGGGTCGCCTGCATGTAGAGCGCGTTGACGTCCGGCCGCTCCTCGCGGTTGACCTTCACGCAGACGAAGAGCTCGTTCATGACCGCCGCGGTCGCCTCGTCCTCGAACGACTCGTGCGCCATCACGTGGCACCAGTGGCACGACGAGTAGCCGATCGACAGCAGGATCGGCCGGTCCTCGCCGCGCGCGCGCGCGAGCGCCTCCTCGCCCCACGGGTACCAGTCGACCGGGTTCTGCGCGTGCTGGCGGAGGTAGAGGCTCGACTCGCCGGAGAGACGGTTCACGGCCCGAGTGTAGACCCGCCCCGTGGACGGCGGTCCGCAGAGGGAGTCGGCTCCGCGGACCGCCCGTTCTCCGGGCGGGTGCAATCGTGGCGCGCGGCCGGGCCCGCCTGGCGCCCTCCGCTACCGTTGGTCGCATGGTTGACCCCTTCATCGCCGCGGCCGGGCCCGCTCCCGCGCGCGGCACCGAGAGCCGCTGGCGCCAGGTGGCGCTGCTCGCCGCCTCGTCGGCGATCGGAGATGCCCAGCGCGCCGCGACCGGCCTCGCCGCGACGCTGCTCGCGCTCGACCACCCGGCCGCCGCCGGGGTGGCGCTCGAGCGGGCCGACCCGGACGACCCCTGGGCGCGCTGGTGGGGGGTGCTCGCCGCGGGGCAGGCCTCCGGCGCGGAGGGCCTCGCCGAGGCGCTCGCCGCCGCGCGGGCGGTGGAGGCCGTGGGCCCCGACGCCCGAGAGGTGGCGCGGCGGCTGGAGGACCTCGACGAGGAGCTGGCGGCGCTCGCCGGCGGCCCCGCAGAGCGCCCGCGCTTCTGCGTGCTGGGCCACCGGGTGCGCCCGGAGCGGCGGATGCTGATCGGCGGCCGTTCGTCCTCGGCCTTCCTGGTCGATCCCGGGTGGGACTCGCTGAGCCTCGTGCGCCTCGCCCCGAGCGAGGGGCCGGCGCTCGGCAACCGCGCGCATCAGGCCCTCGACGAGATCCTCGCCGCCGTGCGGCGCGGCGAGTCGGGTCCCGGCTGGACCGTCGCCGACGACGAGCCCCAGAGCATCGACCCCGAGTCGATGCTCGCCGGCCTGCGCGAGGACCCCGCGGCCCGCGACCGGCGGCTCGTGAGTCTCGCGCGCGAGGTGGCCGAGGAGCGCGAGCGCCTGGTGGACGAGCGCGCCGCGCTCGCCGAGGAGCGCGCCCGCATGGCCGCCGAGCGCGCGCGCCGGCCTCGGTCGCGCCCGGCGCCGACGGTCACGCCCGCCCCCGCATCGGCCGTGGCCGTGCCGCGCACCGCCGGCGAGGCGCTCGCGCTGCTGGGCCTGGCCTCCGAGGCGCCGCCCGCCGAGGTGGAGCGCGCCTACCGCGAGCAGATCACCCGCTGCCACCCCGACCGCGTCGCGGGGCTGCACCCGACGATCCAGGGTCAGGCGGAGGGCCTCACCGTGGCGCTCAACGCCGCGCGCGATCTGCTGCTCGGCCGCGTCGTGCGGCGGACGGCTCAGCGCGCGAGGGGATAGCGCCGCCCCCGCCACCGGGGCCCGATGCCGCGCATCCGCTCGAGCGCGCCCCGCGCCGCGGCGCCGCTCAGCACCAGCATCCCGACCGGGAGCGTCGGGGCGTAGCGGGCCGGGGTGGGGACGGCCCAGTTGGCCAGCCGCTGCAGCGTCATCAGCGCCGCGACCCCCCCGAGGCCGACGGCCGCCAGGCCCGGGTCGCGCGAGCGCAGGCCGCTGGCGGCGGCCGCCACCGGCAGCACGGCGAGCACGGCGACGGTCCCGGCGCTGACGAGGCCCTTCGCCGCTCCCCCGGCCGCCGCGAACGAGGCGTTCTTGCTCCACCCGCAGTCAGTGCTGGGAGCGCTGCTCACCGCCGGATATGCCAGCGAGTTCGCGAAGCTGATCTCCGGGCTTCCTTCCTCCGAACAATCCCAGATCTCGGACTCGGTCCAGAGCGAGTTGCAGAAGTCGTTCTCGAGTGCAGCGGTGACCGCCGAGGCCAACCCCCAGTATGCGAACGAGATCATTGCCGGGGCCCAGCAGTCCTTTGTGGACGGTCAGCGTTGGGCGTACCTCGCGGGCGTCGTGGCGGTGTTGTTCGGTGCATTGATCGTGGCCACGCGGTATCCGAATCACCAGGGTGAGCGCGAGCTGCTCGATCAGTATCACCGCACGGACGCCGAGGCTGCCAGGACGTCGGCGAACCAAGGGGATTGAGGCGACCCAGATGGCGAAGGTCGTGATGGTGCACGGGGCGTTCAACGAGCTCTGGGGTCCGAACGAACTCAAGGCTCGCTGGTTGCCGGCGCTGCGTGACGGTCTGGCGCACCATGGTGGCTGGATCGACGCCGCTGACGTGTCGGTCTGCTTCTACGGTGACCTGTTCCGCCTCGACCCCGAGACGGTGGACGCCGAGGCGTGGGCGCGCACCCGTGCCGGAACCTCGGAGATGTTGGAGTCGTTCTCGGACGGCGGAGGCATGGAGACCCTCTCGCAGGCCGCCAGTGAGGCAGCCTTCGACAGGACCGTCGACCTCGTGGCCATCCTTTCCACCCAGCCAGAGGTGGCAACGCACGAGCCGCCAGCGCCTGGTGGATGCGATCGGCGACGGTGCGCGTGCCGTCGTGGCTCATTCACTCGGGACTGTCCTGTCCTACAACACCCTCGTTTCCCATCCTGAGCTCGAGGTGGACACCCTCGTGACGCTCGGGTCCCCCCTGGGCTCGGCGATGACCGACGCGGTCCTGCCCGACCCTGGTGCGGACGGTGCATGCCCTGGCCCGAGGGGCTCCGGAGGTGGGTCAATGTGGCCGCGGTGGGGGACCTCGCGACCGGGGGAGGGTCGGCTCGCGCCGCGCTTCGGGGAGTCGGTCGAGGACCGCCTCGTCGACAACGGTCATCGGGCCCATGACCCGGAGCCCTATCTCAACAACCCGAAGACGGGCGAGGCAGTGCTCTCCGCGATCAGCTGACTGCCGACGCGGTCTCGGGGACTCCGTGCTCTCGGGGACTCCATGTCTCGGGACTCCGTGTCTCGGGGAGCAGACCTAGTCACGGTCGGAGAAGCGCTTGGCCTCGACCGCACCGAACAATCCCTTCACCGCGGCGAGCATGTGCTCCCGGGCCAAGGGGTCGACATCGACCAGCGCTTCGTCGTACCAACGCGCCATGTCGGCGAAGGACTCGAGGCCGACCTCGCGACCGCGTTCGGTGAATCGGGCCAGGAGCACACGCCCGTCCTCGGGGTCTGCCATGCGCTCGATCAGGCCTGCGCCTTCCAGTCGCCTGAGCGTCGCTGTCATCCCTCCGGTGGTCTGCTCCATCGCAGCGGCGAGCAGCGAGGGGCGGAGTCCGGCGTCGGACCCGGCGAGCCAGAGAGTGATCAGCACGCCGGTCTCGGAGCGCAGTAGCCCGTGTTGCTCGTTGAGCCGGGCGACTACCGACTCGTGGGCCCGCGCCAGGCGCGACAGCCACACGACGATTCCGGTCGCGACCTCTGGCGACTTGGGGGCGCCGGCGCCGAGCGCACTGTCGAGGAATTCCTCGAAGTCTGGGTTCGCGTCGACCATGGCTGTTCCAGTCAGGTGAGCTGTCCGCCCAGCTGCATGTCGCAGCCTACTCCAGATGTTGGAAAGTAGCTTGCCAGCAAGGTAGTTGGTACTGTGGCCGTATGGTCGACACCGACACGGATGCAACCACGATCCAGAGGGCCGAGGCTGGTCGGGTCACGACGCCCCAGGCCCTCGCCGGCCTGGCGCGGGTCAACATCAAGCAACGACGCAACGCCGAGTTGGGACCGCACACGCACCTCGCAGGGCGACGGGCCGAGCTGGAGTCGATGCTGTGGTCCCGGTTCGAGCTGGAACCGCTCGGAACCACGATCGGTGCGGCGATCGCGGGAGTCGATCTCGCTTCGGATCTCGACGAGTCGACGATCGCGGAGCTGCGAGCGGCACTGGTTGCACACAAGGTGCTCGTGTTCAGGGGCCAGGACCTGGACGCATCCACCCAGTCCCGCTTCGCCTCACGCTTCGGTCAACTCGAGCAGCATCCGTTCCTGGGTGGCACCGAGGAGACGCCCTACCTCGTTCGCCTGGCGAAGGACGAGGCCGTCGGTGGCTACGAGAACATCTGGCACTCCGATGTGACCTGGCGCGAGGCACCGGCCATGGGCGCGGTCCTGCGGGCTGTTGAGGTTCCCGCGTACGGTGGCGACACCCTCTGGGCCGACATGGGTGCCGCCTACAGCGGCCTGTCCGATTCGGTCAAGGGCCACATCGAGGGACTTCTGGCGGTGCACGACTTCACGCTCAGCTACGGCGCGGCCATGTCGCCGGAGGATCGCGATTCCGCCAGCGCGGATTTCCCGGCGGTGCAGCACCCGGTGGTGCGCACCCATCCGGAATCGGGCGAGAAGGTCCTGTACGTGAACCGGATATTCACCAGCCACATCGTCGGAATGGACGATGAGGAATCAGAGGAACTGCTCGAGCACCTCTGCTCGCGTGCAGAGGTGGCTGAGTACCAGTTCCGTCTCCGTTGGGAGCCCGGCACGGTCGCCATGTGGGACAACCGCAGCACGCAGCACTACGCGTCGTCGGACTACTGGCCCCAGACCCGGGTCATGGAGCGCGCGGCCATCATCGGCGACCGCCCCCGCTGAATCCCGGGCAGAGAATCTGTCACCCTCAAGGCCGGGCGCCATTGGTCCGATGAATCCTGCACCGATGCACCGGCCGGGAGTCTCCTTCGTGACCCCCGAAACCAAGGGCGCGCCCCAGGGGGTCAGATGGAGTCCGAAACCGCAACCGTGGATCAACCGCCACCGTTCGACGCGCCGGCCGCGTGGCCGCCACCGCCACCGGCCCCTGCGGTCGCGGAAGTCGCCGATGCGACCCAGCCGGCGGTACCGGAGGCGACCGGCGAAGTCGCCGAGCGCGGACTCGAGCTTCGGCTGCGCGCCCCCGCTTCACCGGACGCCCTCGGCATTTCACCAGCGGTGCTGGAGGACATCGTCCTGCGTCAGATCGTGACCGACGTCCGCGCGCTCACCACGGACGTCGCCAAGAAGCTCCATGTGAATCCCGGGGTGATCGACACCCTCGTCGCATCGATGCGGGACCGGAACCTCATCGAGTACCAGGGCATGGAGGGCCGGGCCTACGTGGTGAGCGCGACCGAGGTCGGGAAGTCACACGCCGACCAGCGCTCGGCAGAGTGCCGCTACATCGGACCGATGCCGGTCTCGCTCGGCCTGTACCACGAGGTCGTGCGTGCCCAGCACCCGACCGTTCATTGAACCGGGCTTCGCTGGAGCGGGCGTTCAGCGATCTGGTGATCGCTGCCGAGCTGCTCGACGAGCTGGGTCCGGCCATCCACGGCGACGGCGCCATGTTCCTCTACGGCCCTCCCGGCACCGGCAAGTCGAGCGTGGCCGAACGGATCGTGCGGGCCCACGACGACTTCGTCCTGATTCCCTACTGCATCGAGGTGGAGGGCCAGATCATCTCGGTGTTCGACCCGACCCTGCACGAGCCGATCGCCGAGCAGCCCGCCGGGCTGGACCCGAGCGTGGGTGGCCTGCCTCCGCCCGGCGGTCATCACCGGCGGCGAACTGCATCGCGGGAATGCTCGACCTGCAGCTGGAAGCGGACTCCGGGGTGTACCTGGCTCCGCTCCAGTTGAAGGCCAACAACGGGGTGTTCGTCATCGACGACTTCGGTCGCCAGAGCGCGTCGCCCGAGGAGCTGCTCAACCGCTGGATCGTGCCGCTGGACCGCGGCATCGACTACCTGACGCTGCTGGGCCGCAAGTTCGAGGTGCCCTTCGACCTGAAGGTCGTGCTGTCGACCAACATGCAGCCGGCCAAGCTGGGCGACGACGCCTTCTTCCGGCGGATCCACTCCAAGGTGTTCGTCGGCGCCTGCAGCGATGCGCGAGTTCGACGAGATCCTCAGGCGGGTCACCGAAGCCATGGGAATCCGCGTCGCGGACGGGCGCCGCGGAGCATCTGCGGCACTTCGCCCGCTCCCAGGGCGACGGCGAGCTGCGGGCCTACCTGCCCGGAACCGTGTGCAAGCTGGCACGCTCCATCTCGGCCTACATGGAGGATGAATCCGTGCTGACCGCCGAGATGATCGACCGGGTGATGTCGCTGTACTTCACCCGCGACTTCTAGTCGGCCAACGCCTGTGACCTCGTGGCGGCGGTGAACGGCCCGGGGCGGGTGCCCGACGACATGGTCGACGGATCCGGGGTTCCCGGTCGAAATCGGTCGCCGGGTCCCGATCCGTCCGACCTGTGTCGCAGCAATGGTGCAGTGTGTTGCACATGAGAAGCGACACACTCGCCGAGGCCATCACCACCCATACCTTGATCGACTCGCCCGTGGGCGCTCTGTGGGCGACGTCGTGCGGCGGCCGGATCACCGGTCTGCGCTTCACGGCCACCGAA
>CAWGMB010000008.1:0-144719 GCA_963823515.1 uncultured Thermoleophilia bacterium | reverse complement strand
CCAGGGACCGGCCGCCACAGAGTGACGCGACGTTGCCCACGATGGCCTGCGGCCGGATCCAGAGGGGGCTCTCATCCCACGGGGTTCATCGTCCGAGATGACCGAGCACACTCCCATCCACGATCCATGACTCGGTCCGTGCCTCGCTGCTCGCGCAGGACATCGCCGCGGGGCGACGCGTTACACGGAAAGCGCCCCAGGGGCCGGGTTTCTGCTCGACGATCCGAAGAGCGCGGCCGTAGCCCCTCGGGCGCCTGACCGAGATCGTTCCGGGCCCTCGTGTGGTCCTGCATGTCGTCATCCACCGGGCCCTCTGGGGGGGTGCGGATGCCGCATCGCCTGCGCCGGGGCACGCCGCCGCGGCCGCTCGGGCCTACTCCTCCTCGGACCAGCCGTCGCGGCCCGCACGCCCGGTCAGGCGATCGACGAGATGATTCCACGCGCTCGGCTTCGCCCCGGGCTCGGTGTCGTGCCAGACGGGCGCCGCGCCGTGGGGCTCGGGAAGCAGGGCGACCTCCGCCGCGTCGATGCTCAGGTCGACGCCGCGCTCATGCAGGGAGGCGACCTGCTCGGCCGCCACGAAGCGCCGGCCCCCCCGGTCCGGATCACGATGCCGTGGAAGATGTCCTTGTCGCGGGCTGCGACGACGTGGTCAACCGTTCCGACGAGGTCGCCACCGGCCGCGTACACCGGCACGTCCTCGTCGAGCACCTGATAGGCGATCGGTAGGCCCTCGTCCACGCTCACCAGCTTAGCCCCGGGACCCCGCGAGCGTCGCCGCGTGGTGGGGGCGGACCGCGGGCATACCTTGCGAGCATCGATGATCAGAACGTACGGTGATGCGCCAACGGGATCCGCGCCTTGGGTGCGGTCCCCAAGGCCGGCCCGTCAGAATCGATCACTGGAGAGCGCATGCCTAGCGAGAATCTCGTCCTTGTCGTCGGATCGTACCCCGACGCCGGCGACGCGGCGGCCGACTTCAAGGCCCTCAAGGACGGCCAGGGCGCCGGCGACTACACCGTGATCGGGGCCGTGGTGATGAATCGCGACGCCACCGGCAAGGTCAACGTCGAGGAGCACGGCGCCGTCGCCGGGCTCGTGGGCGTCGGTGCCGTCGGCGGCCTGGTCGTGGGCCTGTTCGCCCCCCCGCTGCTCCTTGCGACGGCGGTCGGCGCCGGGATCGGCGGCGTCGTCGGCGAGATCGTCAAGCGCCACGAGGAGAAGAAGCTCGGCGTCAACCTCGAGGAGTACATGCCGCCGGGGACCTCGGCGATCGCCGCCGTCGTCGAGGACGACTACGCGGATCGCGTCGAGTCGGTGCTGGTCAAGGCGGACAAGAAGATCAGCAAGGCGATCGACTCCGGCGACTACGACAAGATCAAGAAGGCCGTTGCGAAGTCCGGGGACAACGTGGCCGACGCGATCGAGTCCTGACGCCCACTCGTGACGGTCAACCCGCCAGCCACCTGGCCGAGGAGGGAGCATCGACTCGGCCGGGTGGCTGGCGGGTTCAGCCCCAGGGGTGAGCGATGATGCGCCGATGACGGAGGGGGCTTCCAACACGGTTCGCGCCGGTGACCGGCTCGCACGCCCGGATCGCGTCGAGGCGCTCAGCGACGGGGTCTTCGCCATCGTCATCACGATCCTGGTCCTCGAGATCGCGGTGCCGCCCAACCTCTCCGGGAGATCCCTCGTCGGGGCCCTCGACGATTTGCGGCCGACGCTGGTCGCCTGGGTGATCAGCTTCCTCTTGACGGGGATGTACTGGGTCGCGCACCGGGACCTCTTCGCGCACGTCCGGGTCGTCAACCGGGACCTGGTCTGGCTGAACCTGCTGTTCCTGCTGCCCTGCTGCCTGATCCCCTTCGCCGCGTCGGTGCTGGGCGAATACCCGGGCGAAGCGATCGCCATCCACATCTACGCGGCCGTCCTGATCGCCGCGGCGCTGATGCGGGTGCTCATGTACCACTACGTCCTGCGGCACCCGGGGCTGCTCTGGGAGCAGGGGACCGACACGAGATCCCGCGTCGGCATCGCTATCGCCGGCGCGCCGATCCCCTTCTACATCGTCGCGGCGATCGTCGCCGGCGTCTCGACCACGGCGAGCGTCGTACTGTTCTTCGCGGTGCCCGTCCTCTACTTCCTGCTGATCACGATCCTGCGCGACCGCCCGGGCACCAGCTCCGAGGCGGACGCGTTCTCGTGATGGGGGGGCTCACCTCACGTCGCGGGCAGGGGTGCCCTAGGGTGGTCCCGGGTTGACCGGGGTGCGATCCGCCCCCCCGGGGAGGAACACGACCACGTCGCGGGAGGCGCGACCGAACTCCGCCGGAAGTTCCGCGTCTTCACCTCCGTACCCGGCGAGCCCCGCTTTCGTCGCCCGACGGATGCGTTGCTCCTCTCGTTCGCCCTGATCGCCCTCGCGTGCCTGATCGTCGCGTACCCGCCGTCGGAGCTCGAGCAATCCCTGTCGGCTTTTCTGGACAGCGTTCCGGACTGGCTCCAGCCCCTCTGGGGATTCCTCTACGACCTCGTGTGGCTCTGGGCCGGGGTGCTACTCGCCATGGCGATCGGCGCCCGTCGCTGGGGCATTGTGTTGCAGTCGCTGGCCGCGCTGGTGCTCGGCGCGCTGGTCGCGATCGTCGCTGCCCGCCTCGCCACGGGAAACTAGCCCGACCTCACCGATGCCGTCCTCGGCAGGACGGGCGCTTCGGCGTTTCCCGCCGTGCGCCTGGGCGAGACCGCGGCGGTGATCGTCACCGTCGCCGGGCACCTGGTGCTGCCGCTGGAGCGGACCGGCCGGTGGATCCTCGGACTCGGTGCGATCGGGGCCCTCTTCGCGAGCGGCGCAACGCCCTCGGGGGTCCTCGCCGCGCTCCTCGTGGCCGTCGCGGCCGCAACGGGGGTCCGACTCGCGCTCGGGACCTCAGCCGGCCGGCCGCGCCTCGCCGACATCCGGTCCGGACTGACCGAGCTCGACGTGGCCGCCGAGAGTGTCACGCTCGCGGATCGGCAAACCGCCGGCCTCGTCACCGCGGCGGGGTACGACACCGACGGCCGCAGGCTGGTGATCAAGGTGTACGGGCGCGACGCGTACGACACTCAGGTTCTGGCGAGGCTCTGGCGACGCCTCTGGTACAAGGAGAGCGCGCTAGCCGTCGGCCCGAGCCTTCAGCAGGCCGTCGAACACGAGGCCCTCGTCACTCTCCTGGCCGCCCGCGCCGGCGTGCCGACCAAAGGGCTCGTGACGGCCGGAACATCCGGGGGGGATGCACTGCTGGTGCTTCACGATGGGGGCACGGCCGTCGCCGACCTCCCTGCCGACGCACCGCTCTGCGGCCCACGCACGGGCAGTGCGGCGTGACCACGACGGACTTGGATGATGCACGCCCTTCTCCGTCGTCGCGGGCATGTCGGCGCCGGCGGGCTCCTGTGCGATCGACCGCCGGGATCGACAGGCGACCATCGACGTCCGGCCGCCTGAGTCCCGCAATCTCGCCGCGGCGGCGGCTGTCGAGCCGCGCACGATCGTGGTGGAAGCCGGACCGGCGAATTTTGACTAGGGTTTCCGACTGATGCCGCCTTCTTCCGGCGCAGCGGTCATAGGGGGAAGCTGGCGCCGATCGCCTTGGGCATGGTCATCATGTCGGGCGTGACGCCGTAGGCCTGCGCCGCGAACCAGTCGCCGGTGCGCCCGAAGCCGGTCTGGATCTCGTCGAACACGAGCAGGGGCCCATGGGCCTCGACACGCTCGGCGAACACCCGCAGGGGTGGCTGCGGGCGCCACTCTGGGCGCTCTCCATGCACGCGGATGTCCTCACTCACTCCACGCAGTCAGTGGCCGCTAGGCTCCCGGGCGGATGCGCACACCGTCATTTCGCACCGAGATCGTCGTCCCGGTGCGCACGATCCTGCTGCTCGCCGGGGTCTTCTTCCTCGGCTGGGCGATCATCGCGGTGCGCGGCGCGCTCCTTCTCGTCTTCACGGGCATCTTCCTCGCCCTGGTGTTCGAGTACCCGACGCGCGTCGTACAGCGGCGGATGAAGACCTCCCGGGGCCTGGCGGCGACGCTCGTGGTGCTCGGTTCCGTGATCGTGGTGAGCGTGCTCGCCCTGCTGCTGCTGGTGCCGGTGGTGGAGTCCGCCCGCGACTACCTGCGCGAGCTCCCCGACCTGGTGCAGAAGCTGCGCGACTCGGGCGAGCTGGGATGGATGGGCGACTCGGGCGCCGCCGGCCACGCGCAGGACGGCGCGGATCAGGTCGCCACGAGCATCCCCACGGCGGTCTCCGCCGTCCTGGGAGTGGCGGGGCAGGCGTTCGGCGTCGCCCTGGCGGCATTCACCATCACGTTCATCACCCTGTTCTTCCTCACCGACGTGGAGAGCCTCAAGGGAGCGGTGAGCAGCGTCTTGAGCCCCGAACAGGGGGAGCGCTGGCTCGGGGTCTGGGAGCGCGTCACCGAGATGGTCTCGCGCTGGGCGATCGGGGTGGTGGTCATCGCCATCATCGCCGGCGCGGTCCAGGGCACCACCGCCTACCTGCTGGGCTCGAGCTTCGCCCTGGCGCTGGGCCTGATCGCCGGGGTGCTCGACGCGATCCCCAACCTCGGGGCGACGATCGCGGGCTTCGTCCTGTCGCTCACGCTCCTGGCCGAGCAGGGGCTCACGGCCGCGCTGATCATGCTCGCGGTCGTGCTCGTGTACCAGCAGGTCGAAAACAGCGTGATCACGCCCATGGTCCAGGGGCGCGCCACGAACATCTCGGGGTTCTTCGTGATCTCCGGGGTGACCGTCTTCGGCGCGCTGCTGGGCGTGCTGGGCGCGCTGATCGCGGTGCCCGTGACCGCCACCATCCAGATCCTCGTCCAGGAGATCACCCGCACGCGGCGTGCGGATGTCGCCGCCGAGCGCGCAGCGGCGGTCCGGCACGCGTCGCCCTACTGACGTGAACGGGGGATCGGACCCGGGGCGGCCGCAGGAGCCCGACACCCTGGCCGCGCTGCTGGGGGATCTGGCCGGCCAGCCGGTCCCCGACAGCCGGCTGGGGCGGATGCAGGCCCGCGGCCTCCATCTGGCCGAGCGGGTGACGACATGGGGTCCGGCCGGCCCGTTCGCGGAGGTCGGGTGGCGCACCTTCCGCCGCGATCAGTCGGTCGCGGGCGGCGTGATGGCCTCGGCGCTCGCCTACCGTCTGTTCGTCTGGATGCTCCCGCTGGCCCTGCTGCTCGTCGGCGGCCTGGGACTGCTCGCTGAGGCGAGCGACGGTGATCCCACCACGTACGTCGAGGATGCGGGCATCACCGGCTACTTCGCCGAGTCCGTCGGCGACGCCACCGACTCGATAGGGGGCTTCACCCGCCTCGCCGTGATCGTCAGCGCCTCGCTGGTGCTGCTGTACGAGACCTACGTGCTGCTGCGCGCCCTGCGGGCGGTCTCGGCCCTGAGCTGGGGGGTTCCGGTGCGCGCGATGCGCCACCCGGCCACGCAGACCCTCATCCTGCTGGGCCTGCTCCTCGGAATCGTCGTCGCGGGGGGGCTCACGAACCGGATCTCCGGTGTGGCGGGCGTCCCGGTGGGCTGGCTGGTCGCGCTCGTCTCACTGGCGGTGGCCCCGTGCTTCTACGTGCTGCTGTGCATGCTGCTGCTGCCGAACGGCGCCGAGCGCTGGACCTCGCACCTGCCGGGCGCCGCGCTCTTCTATCTGATGGTCGCGGCGATCCATCTGTTCACCGCCCTGATCCTGTATCCGTGGATCGCGCGCAAGCAGGAGACCTACGGCGTCTTGGGGGTCGCGGCCGGAGTGCTGCTCACCCTTTACGTGATCTCGCGCGCCCTGGTGATCTCGACCGCCCTGAACGCCGTGCTGCAGAGCGATCGCGCGGGCCGCCAGGCCGCGCAGCCGGCGCCGTCGGACGCGTCGGGACCGGCCGGCCCCGCCTAGCCCGAGGGCCGGCGCGGCGTCCTGCAGGGCGCGCCCCGGCGACGGGAGGCCACGGCCCTACTCGCCGGAGGTGGGCGTCGAAGAAGCTCACGATGCGCCCGCGGGCATCGACCGCCGACGCATCGTGGTGACCGGTGACCGCGGACCGGCCCGCGGCCGGGCCCACACCGGAGTCTCCCCGGGGCATGATCGTTGAGGAAGCCGTGTCCCGCGTCCGGATAGACCATGATGTCGTGGTCCACGCCGCACGCGCCCAGAACGGCCTCCAGCCGTTCGGCGGCCCCGCGGAGGGAGCGGTCCCCGGCGCCGTAGCTCGCGACGATCGGGCGCGCGCCGGCGAACAGATCCAGTGCGTCGTCGGGGATGGCCCCGTAGTCGACCGCAGAGGCCCGATGGTCGCCGGTGGAGGCCGGCAGCAGGGCGAAGCCCTCACCCATGCAGAACCCGACCACGCCGACGCGCCCGGTGCAGTGATCGCGGTCGACGAGCCACCGGCGGGAGGCCTCGAGATCCTCGAACGCGCGCCCCTCCCCCGCCGCCAGAGCCCTCATGGCGCTGAACATGCGGCGCAGCCGGCCCCCCGGTGGGACACGAGGGCGAGATAGCCACACGACGCCAGCCAGTCGGCCTGGGCGACCAGGTCGGTGGTCATCCCCAGCGCGTCATGGACGACCACGATCCCGGGCCAGGGCCTGGTTCCGTCGGGAACGGCCAGGCCGGCCGGCATGTCGCCTCCCGGACGGGTGACGGGTCACCGCGGGCACCGCGCCTCCCCGGTCGCGGTCGGACGCCTCGTCGGAGTCGAGCCGAGCACGATCGTGACTCAGCCGGTCCGCCTGGTCCATCCCCGAGCGCCGCAACGCGCGGGTGCGATGGCCGACGAGGGCGGTCCCGGCCGCAGACCCGCGAACCGCGCGCCGCCGGAGCGCTGGGCCGGGGAGGCGCGCGCCCCGCTCATCAGCCGGAGCGGCGTCCCCCGCGGGGCTTGGCGATCCGCCTGGCGGCGGGCGGCTCCTCGCCCACCTCGGGCTCCGGCTCGACGATCTCGCCGCTGACGAGCTCCGGGACGTCGTCGCTGACGACCTGGTTGAGCACGTCCTCGAGGCCGCCCTGAGTCGCGAACAGGTGCTGGGTGAGCGCCTCGCGCACATCGCGCATGTGCGCGATCGCGTTCAGCTCGTGCTCCCGGAACGCCGCCATCTCGGCGTTCAGCTCGCGCATACGGGCGTCCACGGCGTCGCGCGTCTCCGCGACGAGGGCCTCGGCCGCTGCGACCTTCGCGTCGGCCACTCCGTGGGCCTCCGTCACGATCCGGCGGGCGTCACGGTCGGCGGCGGCCCGGGTGTCGCCGGCATAGTGGTCGGCCTCGCGCCGCGTCGTCTCCGAGTACTCGTCGGCAGCACGGCGCAGCTCGGTGGTGTCGTGCTCGGCCTCCTCGCGCAGGAGCCGGGCCCCGGACTGCGCGTCGGCGCGCAACGCATCCGACTCGCGGCGGGCCTCCTCCATGATCGCGTCGGCCCGCTCCTGCGACGCCCGCCGGTACTCGAGGGCCTCCTCCTCGGCGGCGCTGACGGTCTCGGTGGCGGTGGCCTGGGCGCTCGTGAGCGTCCGCTCGGCCTCGGCCTGCGCGTCGGCCTTCAGCTCGGCCGCCGACTCCTGCGCGGCCGCGAGCACCGTCCCGGCGGAAGCGCCGACCATCGACATCAGATCCTGCTCGGGTGGGAGCTCGCCGCGCGCCTGCTCGGTCTCGGCACGAGCGGCGTCGCGCTCGGCCAGGGCCGCGTCGCGCGCCCGCTCGCCCTCGGCGACGGCGGCGCGGAGCGAGTCGAGCTCACCATCCTGCGAGGACCGGCGATCGTCCGCCTCCCGGACCCGCGCACGCATCGAATCGAGCTCGGCGATGGCCCGGTCGCGCTCGACGGCGATCGCCTGGGCCGTGGCGGTGAGGCGCTGAAGGTCCTCCAGCTGGGCCTCGTGGCGCTCCTCGGCCGCGCGGATGCCGGACTCCAGCGCGGCACGACCCTCTTCGACCTCCCGGGCGCGCTCGCGCAGCGGCTCCAGTTCGGCGACCCCGGCCTCGACCTCGGCGAGGTGGGCCCGGAGGGCAACCGACTCCGCCCGGGCCTCGTCGAGGGCGTCGGCGGCCGCCTGGACCAGCGCGGTCACCTCCGCCGGATCGTAGCCGCGGCGGACCGTCGTCAACTCGACCCGCCGGAGCATCGCGGCGCTCACGGCCTCCGTGCCCCGGGCGGCGGCCATCTCGCTCGAATCGGTCATACGCGGCAGTCTACCCGGACGCTCGGAGCCCCATCCAGACGGAGCCGGTCCCCGGGGCCTGTCGTTGCGGCGCGGGCGCCGGCGCCGGGCCCGTGCCACGCGTCGCGACCGCCGCGTGCCGGCGCGCCGGGCGAACGCCCCGGCCGGCGGATCAGGGCAGACGCCACTCCGCGGCGCCGCCGAATCCTCCGTTCGCGACGAACCGCAGGCGGCTCGGGCGGGCCCCCCGGGGCAGCTCGAACGTGACCCATCCCGAGCGGGACGCGCCCGGGCTGATCGTCGCCGAGCCGAAGCCGGGATCGACGACGTCCCGGGTGCCGGCGGCCCACTCGGTCCCGCGCGCGTCGAGCAACGTCGTGCCGTCGGCCGGCGTCTCGCGGTGGGGCTCCGCGCCACGGTCGGTGACCCTCAGCTCCGCGGCGACGTATCGGTGCCCCTCGGCGGGCCGGGGCGCGGTGCCGGCGACCTCGACCGGATCGAGCACCCGCAGCAGCGTCACCCCGAGCGGCGTCCCGCCGAGAGCGCGTACCGCCACGGGCGGACCGAAGCCGCCGGCCGGCTCGGTCGCCGGGTCCGGCGCGGTGACGGACACGCGCGAGCCCCCCGGCGGCGGCCCCGCCTCGCCGGAACCCGATCCGCACCCGGCGAGCAGCAGCACTGCGGCGGCCGCGAGGCCGGCCGGGGCGCGGTGCCATCGCGCGCGCCGCCTGCGGGGAGGTCGCCTCATCGGGCCGCACTCTCCCATCCCCGCCGCCCCCGGCGCCAGCCGTTGGCGCGGGATGCCCGGAGAGGGCCGCTACACTCGCATCGAAACAGGACTTAGGTCCACCGAACATCCGCGTCGGAACGCCGACCCGACGCCTTCAGAGACGGGACCGGCGATTTGACAGCTGCGAGAATCGACTTCGACGGCGGCGGGGACTTCTACGCCGACCTCAAGAAGAGGGTGCGCGCGCACCTCTCCGAGCCCGGCCGCGAGCGCCGGGCCAACCTCCGCATGTACGCCAAGAGCGTGACCATGTTCGCCTGGGCCATGATCTCCTGGGCGCTGCTGGTGTTCGCCGCGGCCACCTGGTGGCAGGCCGCTCTCGGGTGCGTTTCCCTCGGGCTCAGCCTCGCCGGCATCGGCATGAGCGTGACCCACGACGCCAACCACGGCAGCTTCAGCCCGAGCACGCGCGTGAACACGACCATGCGCTGGTCGCTCGACCTGATCGGCGCGAGCTCGTACGTGTGGCGCGTGAAGCACAACGTCGTGCACCACACCTACACCAACATCTCCGGAGCCGACTCTGACATCGAGCAGCTCCCGCTGGCGCGCCTGGCGCCCGACCAGAAGCGTCGCTGGTTCCACCGCTTCCAGCACTTCTACATCTGGCCGCTCTACGGCCTGTTCTCGGTGAAGTGGCACACGATCGGCGACCTCGGGCTGATGCTCCGCGGCAGCGTCGGCACGACCCCGCTGCGGTGGCCGCGGGGCCGCGAGCTGGTGGGACTGGTCGGCGGGAAGCTCCTCTTCGTGGCCTGGACGATCGGCATCCCGCTGCTGCTGCACCCGGCCTGGTACGTCGTGGTCGCCTTCCTGGCCACCTCGTTCGTGCTGGCCTTCACGATCGCGCTCGTCTTCCAGCTCGCCCACTGCCTCGAGGAGGCCGACTTCTCGAGCATCGAGCGGATGGGCGAGGCGGGCCGCACCGAGTGGGCGCGCCACCAGGTGGAGAGCACAGTCGATTTCGCGCCCGGCAACCGCGTCCTCACCTGGTACCTGGGCGGCCTGAACTACCAGATCGAGCACCACCTCTTCTCGCGAATCTCCCACATCCACTACCCCGGCATCGCCGCAGTGGTGCGGGACACCTGCGAGGAGCACGGGGTGCGCTACCAGAGCCACGAGACCGTGTGGGGCGCGATCGCATCGCACGCCCGGTGGCTGAAGCGCATGGGCGCCAAGGCCGACGCCGGCCGACGCCCCGAGGCGTCGGCAGCCGCCTGAGGAGCACCACGCCGCCCGCACGGGCCCGTCCGGGTGCCCGGACCGGCTCCCGCGGGCGGGCGATAGTCGTTCACACTCCGCGCGACCGAACAGGAGGCCGCACATGAGCACGGACACCGACCCGACGATCGTCGCGGGCTCCCCCGCCGCCGAGGAGCCACCGACCCAGGGCGCGGGGGCCCGGGCAGGGGAGCCGGGGGCGCAGGACGGATCGACCTGGATCGCCGACGGGATCGTGGCCAAGGTGGCCGCGTCGGCGGCGCGCGAGGTCGACGGCGTGGAGAACCTGCGCGGCACGCACCCGCGCCGAGGCTGGGTGCGGGCCTCGGAGCGTCCGCGCGGCGGGGCCAGCGTTCGCGTGGAGGGCGACCGCGCGGAGATCGAGCTGCGGCTGGTGGTGCGCGACGGGTTCGCGATCCCCCGCGTGGTGGACGAGGTGCGCGCCCGCATCATCCACCGGGTCGAGTTCGCCACCGGGCTGACGGTGACGAAGGTGGACGTCGGCGTGGTGGACGTCGTGCCGGCACCATCTCCTCCGTCCGATCCGCCGCTCGCGGACGGCGAGGGCGTTCCGGACAGCGGCGCCGAGGCCGAGGGGCCCCCGAGCCCGAGCTGAGGCTCACCGCGTGAGGGTGCGCGTCGCGCACCCTCACGCGGTGACGATCACGCGGTGACGGCCGGGCTGATCGCGCGCCTCACGGCCTTCACGACGGTGCAGGCGCGCGCCTTCCGGCTGATGATCCCGGGGCCGCGGGCAATCGCCGTGTTGCAGCGGCGACCGGCGATGTCGGAGTCCACGCGCACGTTCACGCGGACCCTGCGGCTCTTGCCCGCCTTCAGTGGGGCGAGCCTCCAGACCAGGCTCCCGCCGCGAAGGCGCGACCCGGCCGGGGTCCGCGTGAGCGACATGCCGCGCGGGAGGACGTCGGTGAGGGTGAGTCTCGGCAGGGTCGTCGTGCCGCGGTTGACCACGGTGATCGTGTACCGGGCCCGGCCGCCGGCGCGAACCCTCTTCGGCCCGCGCTTGGTCACGGTGAACCGGGGCGACGTCTGCGAGGGGGTGCGCGGGGCGGCGTCGGCCGGCGGCGTGGCCGGGGCGACGGGCTTGGCGGTCGGGGTCTCGAGGGGGGCCACCGGGACGGACGGCGTCGTCGGCGTCGTCGGCGTCGTCGGCGGCTCCTCGAACGGGATGACCCCGCAGTCCTCGAAGACCACCGAGGCGGTCGCCGAGTACGACTGCGGGACGAGGACCAGCGTCTCCTGGGGCGTCGTCGCCCCGGTGGTCGAGCGGGCGATGCGGGTGAGGGTGCCGCCCTCGGACCGCGCGGTGACCGAGACGGTCCCCGGGGTGGACGAGGTGACCGAGGCCTGAGCCGTGCCGTCGGCGGCGAAGCGGACCTCGGCGGGGCTGACCGTGCCCGTGGCGCCGGCGACCGCGAGGGTGGCGATGCTGCCGGGTCGCCCGGTCAGGGTCAGGGCGACGGTGCTGCGCCCGGCGCAGCCGCGGTTCGAGGCCGGCGCGACGGTGATCGGCCCGCCGATGGCCCGACCCGCGGCGAGGGCGCGGAGCTCGGCGGTGCGGGCGTTGAGGGCGGCGTCGGCCGTCGGGGCGCTCTCGCGCACCTGGTCTGTGAGCTGCCAGACGGCGGTCTGCAGCGCCCCCGCCTCGAGGGCGCGGGCGCCCGAAGGGGCTGCGGCGACCAGCGACTCCGCCGACTGGATCAGCCAGCCGGCCTCGCCGTAACGGTCGGTCGCGAGGCGCGGATCGTCGTCGGACGTGCGCAGGCTGACCGCGTAGTCGGTGTTCGGGCCGATCAGGTGGAAGGCGTCCACGCAGAAGCCGCGGCGCTCGACGGCGGTGCCGCCGGCCGGGGTGATCCGCAGCCGGAAGAGGCCGGCGACGCCCGTGACGGTGGATCCGCCGGCCGTCGTGAAGGTCGTCGACTTGTACGCCGGGTCGGTGCCCAGCAGCCGCAGCGTCGCCGGCTGGGCGGCGGAGGCCACGCCGGGCATGAAGCCCAGCGCGCCGAGCGCCAGGAGCGCGGTCACGACGGCTCGTCGGATCGTCGGTGTGCGGAGTGGCGCCATGGGGAAGATCCTCGTATCTCGGGGGCCCGATCGCGCCCGTCGCCGGTCGGCGGCCGTGCGCATGGCTCACCATCGGTGGAGAGCGTCCGTCCTTGAGCGGTGCGGTAGCCTCCCGGCCTGATGACGGCCGACAACCAGGTCCTCTCGGTGCTCCTGCCCGCGGGCGCAGAGCCCCCGATGCAGGTCTACGTCAACGGGGAGGAATGGACCGAGCACACCGACTTCACCGTCGACGAGCCGTACCTGCGGTTCCTGCGGCCGCTCAAGGCGCAGCCCAAGCTGGGCTTCGGGCGCTCGGTGATGCTGGCGATGGGCATCGGGGTGTACGGCGACCTGAAGGGCGACAAGCTGGACGTCCTCTACCGCAGCGGCGACCGCACGCTGTCGGCCTCCATCCCCCTCACGGCCGGGGAAGCGGCAGAGAGCCCTCGGCAAGCCTGACGAGCTCCTCCCGCCAGTCCTGACGCGGCGACCAGCCCTGGTCGGCGAGGCGGCCCGTGCGGACCCGCAGCGACGTCGCCAGAGCCTCGCTCATCGCCCCGCCCATCGTGAGGGCCGCGAGGCGCGGCGGCAGCCGGTCGGGCCGGCGGTGGCCGGGGACCGTGCAGACCAGGTTGACGACCTCCTCCTGGGTCGGGACGTCGTCCTCGGCCGCGGTGTAGACCCCGGGCGGCGCGCCGAGGGCCGCGATCAGGGCTGCGGCCGCGTCCTCGGCCCCGAGCATCGCCCAGGCGTTGTCGCCCGGCCCGACGATGCGGAACCGGCCGATCCGCAGCCCGACGACGAGGTCGCGGGCCAGCCCACCGGCCCCGTGGATCCACGGGGCGCGCACAACGCGCAGTTCGCACCCGGACAGCGCCGACTCGGCGGCGAGGGCGGCGGCGGCGACCGCCGGGACGCCGAGCACGGGGTCCTCGTCGACCGCCGCCCGGGCACGGTCGCCGAAGACCAGGCCGGTCGACAGCATCACCACCGGGCGCCCGCCCGCGAGCGCGGCCACGCCGGCGGCCCCGGCCTTGGCCGGACCCGCCCGGCGCCGTGCCGCACGACGGCGCAGCGGGGGGGCCATCCGGGGCAGGCCGAGGTGGAAGACGGCGTCGGCGTCGGCGGCCTCCCGGCTCCACTCCCCGAGGCCGGCGGCGTCGGTGTGAAGCGGCTCCCCGCCGGCCGCGATGACCTCGCGCTCGGCGTCGTAGGTACGGGCGGTCGCCAGCACGCGCACTCCCGAGTCGCGCAGACGGGCGACGAGGGCGCGCCCGACGAGGCCGGTCGCCCCCGTCACGAGGGCGACCCGGGGCGCCGTCATCCCCGCCCCGCGAGCCCGTCGTCGCGCAGGAGCCCCGCCAGGTCGCCCCGGGCCGCCCGGCGCGACAGGAGCAGCTCGAGCTCGGGGACCTCGCGCAGCGCCTCCACCAGACGGCGCTCCCGCCACTCGCGGAAGTAGGCGGGCTCGACGCGCACCCCGTCAGCGATGCGGCGCATCAGATCGTCGCCGGGCACGCCCCTCTTGCCGCTGACGTGATCGTGGAGGTTGCCCACGGGAACCAGCGACCGGCTCTCCAGATCGCGGAAGCTCATGCGACGGGCGGAGAGGGCCGCCCGCAGAGCCGCTCCGAAGGGCTCGGTGCTCCACTCCAGCGTGGGTTCGGAGCTCACGGAGGCAGGATATGTCAAACCGGGGTGACGTCGTCGCGGGCACACGCCGGATCGCCCGGTACCATGCGGCGCGACGATGAGCACCACTCCCCCGCCCGACGAGACCCCGGCCGACCCTCCCGCCGCCGCGGACGCCCCGGCGTCCGGCGCCCCCGAGCCGACCGGCCCGGGTCGCCGCTGGCTCCTCCGGCGTCCCCAGCACGCGCCGCCGGCCGCCGAGCCCACGGCATCCGAGACGCAGGCGGCCGAGGCTGATGCGGCCGAGGCTGATGCGCCCGAGGTCGTCCCCACCCCGGCCCGTCCGCCCCGCGCGGGGAGCCTGCGCCGTGAGCGGCGCCGCCTGATCAGCCGACGCGAGGAGGCCGTGTACAACCTCGGCGGGCTGGCCTTCGAGTTGTACCGCCGCGATCTACTACCGGAGGGCGCGATGCGCATGCGCGCCGGCGACGTGGCGCACATCGACGACACGGTGCGCGACATCGACGTACGCCTCGGGGACATGGAGCGCGCCCGCCGCGAGCGCCGTTCCCGCGCGCCCGCCGATCCGGCGGTCGGCTGCTGCCTGGCCTGCCGCACGACCTTCCAGGCCCAGGCGAGGTTCTGCTGGCAGTGCGGGAACCAGGTGGTGCCGCCGCCGGTCGGCGGCGACGATCAGCCGACCGGCGTCATCGCGTTCCAGGGCGAGACGTGAGCGAGAAGCGACCCACCGGCTGGGAGGGCGCCGACCGCTGGTTCTCCCCGGAGGCCGGCGGCACCGGCGGGGGCGGAGAGGTCGACGTCCCGCCCGGCGTCCCCGTGTGCGCGGTCTGCGGCGCCGAGCTCGAGACGGACCAGACCTACTGCCTCGAATGCGGCTCCCCCACCGCGCTCGCACCGCGGCTGCGGCGCGGGACAGGCCGCACGGCCGCGATCCTCGCCGGCGCGATGGTCGTGCTCGGCCTCGGGGCGGGCGCCCTGGCGTATGCCGTCGTGCAGGACGACGCAGGCGGGGCATCGGCCCCCGCCTCCACGACGGGCGCCCCGATCGCCACCGTGCCCAACCTGACGACGCCGCCCGTCCCCGAGACGGCGCCCACCACGGGCTCGCTGCCGACAGACACCTCGGTCACCACCCCTGACCTCACCGCGCCGGACACGGCGAGCACGGCGACCGGCTTCGACACCGTGACCGGGCCGTCCAGCGTCCCGGACACGTCCGGCGGGGTCACGACCGCCTCCAGCCCCGGCACGACGACCGCCTCCGGCGTGGACGGCACCTCCGACTGGCCCGTCGGCCGGACGGCCTGGACCGCGATCCTGGCCTCGACGCGCAGCGAGAGCGACGCGCGATCGGCCAAGACCCAGGTGGCCGGCGCGGGTGATCCGGCGGGCGTCCTCTTCTCGACCGACTTCGCCGAGCTTCGTCCCGGTTACTGGGTGGTCTTCTCGGGTACCTACGATTCCCGGAACACCGCCATCGCGCAGGCCGCGAAGCTCCAACCGGACTTCCCCTCGGCCTACGCCCGCCGCATCGAGGGCTGAGAACCGTGGCATCCGGCCGCGTCGTCCTCATCACCGGAGCATCCAGCGGGATCGGCGAGGCCACGGCCCGGGCGGCCTGCGCCGCCGGACACCGGGTGGTTCTGGCCGCCCGCTCGCACGACCGGCTGAGCGCCCTCGCCGCCGAGCTCGGCGGGCCGGCCCGCGCCCTCGCCGTGGGGTGCGACGTGACCGAGTGGCCCCAGCAGCAGGAGCTGGTACGGCGGGCCGTCGACGCCTTCGGGGGCATCGACGTGGCCTTCGCCAACGCGGGCTTCGGGGCCAAGCGCGGCTTCCTCGCCGAGTCGCCCGAGCACTGGCGTCAGATGGTCCTCACCAACGTCTACGGCGCCGCCCTGACGGTCCGCGCCTGCTTCGAGGAGCTCACGGCGAGGCGCGGCCACCTGCTGCTGATGGGCTCGGTCGCCGGGCGCAAGGTCGCCCCGGGATCGGTCTACTCGGCCACCAAGTGGGCGGTGACGGCGATGTCGGAGGCCGCGCGCCTGGAGCTCGACGGCAGCGGAGTGCGCGTGACGCTGGTCTCGCCCGGCACAGTCGAGACGGCCTTCTACGACGAGCCCGTCGGCGGCGCGCAGCTGACGGCCGACGACGTGGCGCGCGCGGTGCTCTTCGCGATCGAGCAGCCCCCGCACGTGGACGTCAACGAGATCCTGATCCGGCCGACCGTCCAGGGGTTCTAGCCGCCCGCTCGCGCCGCACGACACCGAGATCGCGCATCCGGATGCCGGCGGGCCCGGGCCTGGCGACCACGGTCAGGGCGATCCGGGTGCGCCCGCGCCGGGGCAGCGTCACCACGAGCGCGCGCCAGCGGGCCGTCGCGCGTCGTGCCGCGGTGCGCCCGGCGACGCTGAGGCGCACGATGCCATCGCCGCGGATCGCCACCCTGACCGTGCGCCTGCGCGGCCCCGCCGGGATGGCGTAGGCGGGAGACGAGATCGCGAGGGGGTCGCGGGCCACCACCGCCCGGCCGCGGCCACCGCCCGAGACCTCGAGCGTGCCGCGTCGCACCCTCCACCCGGGCAGTGGCGCGGTGACCGGCCCCACGCGCAGGACGTCGATCGTCGTGCCGAGGGCGGGCACCGGGTCCAGGACGATCCGCACCGTCCGCCCGGCGAGAGCCGCCACCCCGACCGGCCACGAACGCCGTTTCGCGCCGAGCTCGAGCACGCCGAGCGGGACCTCGGCGGTGCCGTCCACCGGCCGCGCCCGCACGGCCAGCAACCCACCCGACCCCTTGGCCCGCGCGGCGACGCGGAGGGTCTGGGATCCCGGCGGCACGTCGAGCGGAGGCGACACGAGGGTGACGTTCCCCGGCAGCCGCGCGCCGGGGGCGAGGAGCGCCGGCGCGTCGCGCCCGAGCACCGTCCAGCCGGCGAGGCCGGTGGAGAGGTCGCCGTTGGGCGGACCCGCCGCGAGTTCGCGCGGAGCGGCGAGGATGCCCCCCGGCGCGGCCACGGGCGCGGCGGAGGCGGGGACGGCCACCGCGGTGGTGGCGACGAGGGCGAGGACGGCGCGGCTGAGAGGGATCGGGTCTCCTGGTCTAGAGTCGCCGAGATGATAGGCCCAGATCACCTCGTGGGCGTGGATGTCGGTGGCACCTTCACCGACGCCGTCCTCGTCACCGGCGGGCGCCTCGTCACCGCCAAGGTCCCCACCACCCCCGCCGACCAGAGCGAGGGCGTAATCGGGGCGGTACGGGCGGTGCTCGACGCGGCCGGCCTGTCGCCCGCGGACGTCACCCGCTTCGGCCACGGGATGACCGTGGGCACGAACGCCCTGCTGGAGGGCACGGGCGCGCGCACGAGCCTCGTGGCCACGGAGGGCTTCGGCGACGTCCTGGAGCTGCGCCGCCAGGACCGCGCGCACCTCTACCGGCTCGACGCCCACCACCCTCCCCCCCTCGTACCGCACGCGCGCACCCATCAGGTGACCGAGCGCTGTGGCCCCGAGGGCGTCCTGACGCCCCTCGACGCGGCCTCGCTGGCCCGCGCGGTGGAGGCCGTGAGGGCCGACGGTTCCGAGGCGGTCGCCGTGGGACTCCTGTTCTCATTCGCCCACCCGGAGCACGAGGCCGCGGTCGCCGGGGCGCTGCGCGCGGCCCTGCCGGACGTCCACGTGAGCGCCTCGAGCGAGGTGCTGCCGGAGATCCGCGAGTACGAGCGCATCTCGACGACGGTCGTCGACGCCTACCTGACCCCCGTGCTGCGCACCTACCTCAGCCGCCTCGCCGAGCGGTCCGCCGCCGCCGGGCTGCCCGCGCCGTCCATCATGCAGTCGAGCGGCGGGGTGCTGCCGATCGGCGAGGCGGCCGAGCACGCCGCCTGGACCGTGATGAGCGGGCCTGCGGGCGGGGTGATCGGCGCCGCCCGACTGGCGGGGCGCGAGCGGCGGAGGCTGGCACTGACCTTCGACATGGGCGGCACGTCCTGCGACGTCGCCCTGGTGGCGCACGGGGAGCCGGCGCGCACGAGCGCCACGGTGATCGCCGGCCACCCGGTCCATCTGCCCATGCTCGACGTCGCGACCGTCTCGGCGGGGGGCGGCAGCATCGCCTGGGCCGACTCGGGCGGGGCGCTGCGCGTGGGCCCCCAGTCGGCCGGCGCGCGCCCGGGGCCGGCGGCCTACGGCCTGGGAGGCACGCTGCCCACCGTGACCGACGCCGATATCGTGCTCGCGCGACTGCCGGTGGACGCCCCGCTGGGCGGGCGGATCCGGCTCGACGCGGACGCCGCGCGCGCCGCCGTGGGCGGCCTGGCGCGCGAGCTGGGCCTGGGCCTGGAGGAGTGCGCCCAGGGGATCCTCACCGTCGCCGTGCAGGAGATGGTGCGCGCCCTGCGCCTGGTGAGCGTGGAGCGCGGCGAGGACGCCCGCGACGCGACCCTGATCGCCTTCGGCGGCGCCGGGCCCCTGCACGCGTGCGCCGTGGCGGACGCCCTCGGCATGGGTGAGGTCGTGGCCCCGCCGGCCGCCGGCGTTCTCGCGGCCCTCGGGCTGGTCATGGCGGGCGAGCGGCGCGACTACGTCCAGACGGTGCTCGCGCCGGTCGACGGCGGCGCCGGGCTGGCCGGCCTCCTGCGGCCCATCCAGGAGCGCGCCGGGCGCGAGATCCCCGGCGCCCCCCGCACCGCGTCGGCCGACCTGCGCTACACCGGCCAGAGCCACGCGCTCACGGTCCACTGGGACCCCGCGGCGCCCGAGTCGGCCCTCGCCGAGGCCTTCCACGCCGCCCATCGAGAGCGCTACGGCGACGCCGATCCGGGGCGGCCCGTCGAGGCCGTCAGCCTGCGCCTGGCGGCCGAGCGCCCCGGGGCCCACCCGGAGCTCCCCGAGGCCGCGGCCGGCGAGCCGGTGACCGGACCGGCCGTGATCGGGATGGAGGGCGCCACCTGCTGGGTCGGCGCCGGGTGGGTCGCGCGCCGCGACGCGATCGGCGCGATCCGGATGGAGCGCGCGTCATGAGCATGGACCCGGTGACCCTTCAGGTGATGGCCAACGCCCTGCGCGCCGTGGCCGAGGAGATGGAGGGGGCGCTGGTGCGCAGCGCCTTCAGCCCCAACATCAAAGAGCGGCGAGACTGCAGCACGGCGGTGTTCGACGGCTCCGGGCGGATGGTGGTCCAGTCGGCCTCGATCCCGGTACATCTTGGAGCCATGCCCGAGGCGGTGGACGCGGTGCGGGCCCGCGGCGCGGCGCCCGGCGAGGTGTGGCTGGTCAACGACCCCTACCGCGGCGGCACGCACCTGCCCGACCTGACGATGATCTCGCCCATCGCCATCGGGCGGCGGACGGCGGCGTACGCCGTCACGCGCGCCCACCACGCCGACGTCGGTGGGATGGCCCCGGGCAGCATGCCCGCGGGATCGCGCGAGCTGCTGCAGGAGGGGCTGGTGATCCCGCCGGTGCGCCTGGTGCGCGGTGGCGAGGTCGTCGAGGACATCCTCGCGCTGCTGCTCGCCAACAGCCGGACGCCCGGCGAGCGCGAGGGAGACGTGCGCGCCCAGCTCGCCGCCCACCGGCTGGCGGAGCGACGGATCGGCGAGGTCGCCGAGCGCCACGGCGCCGTGATCGTGGAGGAGGCCTTCGATGCGCTCTTCGACTACGCCGAGCGGCGCACCCGCGCCGCCATCGCCGCCATGCCCGACGGCCGCTTCGAGGCCGCCGAGGCACTGGAGGGCGACGGGGTGAGCGCGGACGACCTCTGGATCCGCGTGGCCGTGACGATCGCCGGCGACGCGATGACGGTCGACTTCGCCGGCACCGACCCGACCGGGCCGGGCAACTGCAACTGCCCGCCCGCCGTCACGCGCTCGGCGGTCTACTTCGTGGTGCGCTGCCTGACCGACCCGGACATCCCGGCATCGGCAGGGGCGTTCGCGCCGGTCACGGTGGTGACCCCGCCGGGCACGCTGGTCAACGCCAGGCCGCCGGCCGCGGTGGCCGGGGGCAACGTCGAGACCTCCAGCCGCATCGTCAACGCGGTCTTCGCCGCGCTCGGCCACGCCGTGGACGTGCCGGCGCAGGGCCAGGGGACGATGAACAACCTGACCATCGGCGGCGCGGCGTTCACCTACTACGAGACGATCGGCGGCGGCCAGGGCGCCTCGGCCCGTGCCGACGGGCCTTCCGGCGTGCACGTGGCCATGAGCAACACCCTCAACACGCCCGTCGAGGCGCTCGAGGCGGCCTATCCGCTGCGCGTGGAGGCCTACCGCCTGCGACGCGGGTCCGGCGGCGGCGGCGCGCACCGGGGCGGCGACGGCATCGAGCGCCGCGTGCGGGTGCTGGTGGACGCCGACGTCTCGGTCATCGCCGAGCGGCGGGCCCACGGCCCGGCCGGCCGGGCCGGTGGCGGCGACGGCGCCCCGGGGCGCACGACGCTGAACGGCGGGGCCCTGCCGGCGAAGTGGCGCGGCGCCGTGCGGCCGGGCGACGTGATCGGCATCGAGAGCCCGGGGGGCGGCGGTTTCGGTCCGCCCGGCGGCGCCCCGGGTGGGCCGGAGCCCGCATCCGGCCGCCCCGTCTGAGAACCTGTCGGACATGAGCGACGAGCAACCACTGCGCTACCGGGTCCTCACCGGACCCGACGACCACTCCTTCTGCGAGCGGGTCAGCGCCGCCCTCGACGAGGGCTACCGCCTGCACGGCGGGCCGGCCCTCACGTTCGACGGGGCGCGCGTCATCGTCGCCCAGGCGGTCGTGCGCGACGCGGACGCACCGGAGTGAGCGCCGCCGACTGGCGCCCCGACACCCGCGCCGTGCGCGGCGGGATGCACCGAACGGAGTTCGCCGAGACCTCCGAGGCCCTCTTCCTCACCCAGGGCTACACCTACGCGTCGGCCGCGGAGGCCGAGGCGTCGTTCGCGGGCGAGGTCGACCACTACGTCTACTCGCGCTACGGCAACCCGACGGTCACCACCTTCGAGGAGCGCCTACGCCTGATCGAGGGCTCGGAGGACTGCTTCGCCACCGCCAGCGGCATGGCGGCGGTCTTCAACTCCCTGATCGCCATCCTCGAGACCGGCGACCGCGTCGTCGCCTCGCGGGCCCTGTTCGGCTCGTGCTTCATCATCCTCAACGACCTCCTGCCCCGCTGGGGCATCGAGACGACGTTCGTCGACGGGCACGACCTCGACCAGTGGCAGGACGCGCTCGCCACCCCGGCGGCCGCCGTCTTCTTCGAGTCGCCCTCCAACCCGATGCAGGAGCTGATCGACATCGCCGCCGTCTGCGAGATGGCGCACGCGGCCGGCGCAAAGGTCATCATCGACAACGTCTTCGCGACGCCGCTGCTGCAGCGGCCGATCCCGATGGGCGCCGACATCGTCGTCTACTCGGCCACCAAGCACATCGACGGGCAGGGCCGGGTGCTCGGGGGCGCGATCCTCGGCCGCAGCTCCTACATCCGCGGGATGGTGGAGCCCCTCATGCGCCACACCGGTCCCTCGCTCAGCCCGTTCAACGCCTGGGTGCTGCTGAAGGGCCTCGAGACGATGAGCCTGCGGGTACGCCACCAGTGCGCGTCGGCGCTGCGGATCGCGCAGTGGCTCGAGGCGCAACCGGCCGTCGCCGAGGTCCGCTACCCCTTCCTACTGAGCCACCCCCAGCACGAGCTCGCACTGCGCCAGATGAGCGGCGGCGGCAGCGTCGTGACCTTCCGCCTCGCGAGCGACGACGCGAGGGCCAAGGCGACGGCCTTCGCGATGCTCGACGCGCTGCGGATCGTGGACATCTCCAACAACCTGGGCGACGCGAAGTCGCTCGTGACGCACCCGGCCACGACCACCCACCGCCGGCTCACGCCCGAGGCGCGGGGCGCGGCGGGCATCACCGACGGCGTCATCCGGCTCTCCGTGGGCCTGGAGGACGTGGAGGACCTGGTCGAGGACCTCGACCGTTCGCTCGGAGCCGCCGGGTCCTAGCGCCCTCGTCCGGAAGTCCGCATGCAGCCCCTGACCCGGGACACTAACTAGGGGCTGGTGGCCGTCGCCCCGCCGTTGGCGAGGTCGAGGCCCACGACCACGACGACGTCGTTGTTGCCGATCTGCTTGCTCGTGTACCCGTCGAGCGGGCGGGCGTTCTTCAGCCCGAGATCCTTCGCGACGTTCCATGCGACCTTCTGCTTGCCCTTGGCGTACATGACCACGGACTTCTTGAGGCCGGTGACCTGGTTGGGCTCGTTGTCCACGAGCGGGACGGCCCAGCCCTCGCCGGTCAGCGCCGGGGCCACGACGTCGCCGGCCGCGCCGGCGATGCCGGTCGCGTTGAAGACCGCCAGGGTGTAGATGCTCTTGTCCGGCAGCGGCGGGACCGTCTCCGGCAGCAGCGTGGCGTCGACCGGGGTCGGCGGCTCGGGGGCCGTCGCCGTGCTGGTGCTCCCGGTGGTCGTGCCCGGGGTGGACGCGCTGGTCGCGCCCCCGTCGTCGCGGACGAACAGGTACCAGACGCCGCCGACCGCGGCGACCAGGGCCACGGCGACCAGGGCGACCATCCCCGCGGTGCGCATCTGCCCGCTCGAGACCCCCGATGACACCGCGTGGCGCGCCTGGAGGTCGGCGATGCGCCGAAGAGGAGCTTCGTCGGCCGCCTCACCCGTCTGCGCGAGGCGCTCCTCGAGCTTCCGGAGCCTGCGGCCCTGGAGAACCGCCACGACCACGAGGGCCACGACCGCGAAGAGGGCGAGAATGGCCGCCGAGGGGACCACGAGATCGAGCCATGCCATCGGCGCGGGACCGTATCAGTTGGCCCGGGCGACCCGTGGCCCGGGCGGGGCCGGTCAGGTGCCCGTCAGGAGCCCGGCGTGACCCGGTAGGCGTCGAAGACCGACTCCACCTGGCGCAGCGAGGAGATGCACGACTTCAGCGTCTCGACGTCCCCCACCTCCACCACGAAGCAATCGTGGACCATCTGGTCCTCCATCGATGCGTTCGCCGAGACGATGTTCACCCCGGCCTCCGCGAACGCCCGCGAGAGATCCTCCAGCAGGCGGGCACGGTCCCAGGCGTCGATGGCGATCTCTACCCGAAAGCTCTGCTGGTTCGCGCCGGTCCAGGTGACCGGGGTGAACCGCTCGGGGTTCTTCTTCAGCGCCTTCGCGTTGGGGCAGTCCTCGCGATGGATGGTGATGCCGCGCCCGAGCGAGATGTAGCCGAGGATCGGATCGCCCGGCACGGGCTTGCAGCACTTGGCCAGACGGACCAGGACGTCGGCGAGGCCGTCGATCTCGATGCCGAGGTCGCTGGAGACCGTGGACGTGTGCGGACGACGCCCGCGGGGCTCGACGCCCGCGGGGGCGTCGTCCACGACCGCCTGGCCCGCCTTGAGGCGCTGCATGATCTTGTTGACCACGACCTGGACCGAGGTCTTCTGCAGGCCGAGCGAGATGTAGAACTCGTCGGCCTTCTTGAAGCCCATCTCCTGGATCACCTCGAGCAGCAGCGGCGAGCCGGCGACGCGCTGGCTGGGCAGGCCCGCCTTGCGCAGGGAGTCCTGCAGCGACTCACGCCCGCTGTGCTCGGCATCCTCGCGCCGCTCCCGGCGGAAGAACTGGCTGATCTTGGAGCGCGCCTTGGTGGTGGTGACCAGCTGCAGCCAGTCGCGCGAGGGCGCCCTGGCCGCCTTCGAGGTGAGGATCTCCACGAAGTCGCCTGACTGCAGGGTGTAGGTGAGCGGGACGATGCGCCCGTTGATCTTGGCGCCCACGCAGCGGTGGCCGACGTCCGTGTGGACGTCGTAGGCGAAGTCGAGCGGCGTCGCTCCGGAGGGAAGGTCGCGCACCTCGCCCTTGGGCGTGAAGACGTAGACCTCATCGGAGTAGAGATCGGAGCGCAGAGCCTCGAGGAACTCGCTCGGATCTTGCGTCTCGCGCTGCCAGTCCATCATGCGCGAGACCCAGGCCGGCTGGCCTCCCGCGCCGCCGTCCTGCTTGTAGAGCCAGTGCGCGGCCACTCCGAACTCGGCCGTCGCGTGCATCGCGAAGGTCCGGATCTGGATCTCCAGCGGCTTGCCCTCGGGACCGATCACCGTCGTGTGCAGGCTCTGGTACATGTTGGGCCTGGGCATCGCGATGTAGTCCTTGAAGCGCCCGGGCAGGGGCTTCCAGAGCGAGTGGATGATGCCCACCGCCCCGTAGCAGTCCTTCACCGAGCCGACCAGCACCCGCATCGCGGTGAGGTCGTAGATCTCGTTGAACTCCTTGCCCTTGCGGGTCATCTTCTCGTAGATCGAGTAGAAGTGCTTCGCCCGCCCGGTGATCTCCACGCCGAGGATCCCGACGTCTTCGAGCTGCGCGGCGAGCACGCGCCCGGCGTCGTCGATGAAGGCCTCGCGGTCGGGCCGGCGCTGGTTGACCATCTGCTGGATCTCGCTGTAGCGCCGCGGATGCAGCGTGGCGAAGGCGAGGTCCTCCAGCTCCCACTTGAGCGAGTGGATGCCCAGCCGGTGCGCCAGGGGCGCGTAGATCTCGAGCGTCTCCTTGGCCTTCTGGATCTGCTTCGGCTTGGTCATGTAGGCCAGCGTCCGCATGTTGTGCAGGCGGTCGGCCAGCTTGACCACGAGCACCCGGATGTCGCTCGACATCGACACGATCAGCTTGCGGTAGTTCTCCGCCTGATGGGCCTCCTGGCTGTCGAAGTGGATCTTCGACAGCTTGGTGACGCCGTCGACGAGGGCCGCCGTCTCGGCGCCGAAGCCCGCCTCGATCGCCGTGAGCGTCGCGCTGGTGTCCTCCACCGTGTCGTGAAGCAGGGCGGCCACGACGGCGGTGCCGTCGAGGCCGAGGCCGGCCGCGATGCGGGCGCAGCCGAGGGGATGCGTGATGAAGGGCTCGCCCGAGTTGCGCACCTGCGTGCGGTGGTGCTCCTCGGCGAACGCGTAGGCGCGGCGCAGGGCGTCGCGATCGACGTCCGAGTGGTGCTCGGCGACCTCCGCGATCACCTGGTCGAGCTCGGGGACGGCCGAGTCGAGAGCGAGATCGAGGTCTGCGAGGTCCTTCGACATATGTAAACGATACCGCGCCCGCCCACCGACCCCTCCATCTCCCATCCGGGCGCCATCGTGCGCGAATGCCCGAGTTGGCGACGCTCCTACCGCACGAGGATCCGGGGGTCGTCCCCGGCCATCGCGAACAGTTCGAGCGTGGGCGCCAGGGCGAGGAAGCGGCGCGCGTCCTCCAGGCGCTCGCGGCATGAGCGGTAGAGCGCCGAGGCCTCCAGCTCACGGCGCTCGGGATCCGGCGCCGCCCGCACGCCCTCGGGGCCCGCCTCGACGAGGCCGAGCTCCACCAGCACCGCGAGCGCCCGCGCCGCGACGGCGGGCGGCCGCGAGGCGGGCCCGTCGCCGAGAAGCACCCGCTCGAGGTCGGACCCCCAGGCCCGCGGGGCCCCGTCGCGCAGGCCGGTCCAGATCGCGGTGACCGCAGGTCGCAGCTCCCACTCGTCCTCGGCCACCCGCAGCGCCAGCTCCGCCTCGGGCTCACCCCAGGCAATGTGAAGCCAGCGCCCGCCCGCCCGGTGGGCGGCCCAGGCCGCGTCGCGCTCCGACGCGGGCGGGTTGACGAGCACGATGTGCATCCCCTCGGGGGGGTCGATCCCCGCCAGGCGCCCGTAGTCGAGCATCGCGAGGGCCGGGACCCCGCGCGCCAGGGCGAGGCGGGTGGCGAGGGCCCCCGGATCACAGCGCGCGCCGCCGAGCACGGCGACCTCCACGCCGAGGCGCCCCGGCTCGAGGGCCGCCACGAGCGCCGCGCGCCGGCGCGCGACATCGGACACCACCGCGACCACGCCCCGGTCGGCGCCGGCGAGGGCGGCCAGGGTCGAGAGGGCCGCACCCTCGCCCCGGCGGTCGCGCACGCCCAGGGGTGGCGCGGCGGGGGGCGGGACGGCCTGGGGCGCCTCGGGGCGCTCCACCATGGCCCGCAGGTCGCCGAGCCCGACGCGCTGGGGGCACGCGACGTCGCACGCCTGGGCGCACTGGCCCGCCAGCGGGGCGCCGGGGGCCAGGGCGTCGAGGGCCTCCAACGAGACCCGCGGGCCCACGACGCCCTGCCAGCGCTCCACCTCGAGCCCGATGACGGCGTCGTGGCGCTCGTCCAGGTCGAGCCCCGCCGCCCTCTCGCCCATCCGGAAGCCGATCGCGCGGGAGTGGACCCCCGCCGAGCGCAGCCGGAGCTGCAGGTGCTTGCCGTGGCCGACGCGCGATGGCGCCTCCAGCTCGGCCCCGGGCACCACCAGGCGCACCGGCGGATTGCCCCGACCGAACGGCGCGAGCAGGTCGAGGGCCTCCGCGGTGGCGAGAGTGAGGTCGGGCCCGCCCACCACGGCGTCGACCGTGCGCACCCGGGCGCGCTCGATCGCACCGCGGGCGCCCTCGGCGGCCTCGATCAGCTCGTCGCGGAAGCGCGCGATGGCGGCGGCCGGCAGCTCCAGCCCCACGGCTCCCGCGTGACCGCCCCAACGGATCAGGCTGCCGTCGGCGGCCCCGACGAGGGCGTGCAGGTCCACGCCCGCCACGCTGCGCCCCGAGCCCTTGGCCGTCTCCCCGATGCGCGAGATGACCACCGCCGGACGCTCGAAGCGCTCGGCCAGGCGCGAGGCGACGATGCCCACCACGCCCTCATGCCAGCCGTCTCCCGAGGCGACGACCACGCCGGCGCGACGGATGTGGTCGGGCTCGGCCTCGACCTGTGCGATCGCCTGGTCCACGATCTCCCGCTCCACCTCGCGCCGCTCCCCGTTGAGGACCCAGAGCTCCTGGGCGATCGGGTCGGCGGTCTCGCGGTCGGGCGCGAGCAGCAACTCGAGCGCCCGGTCGGGGTGCGACAGCCGGCCGGCGGCGTTGATGCAGGGGGCCAGCGTGAAGCCGAGCGAGCGGGCGCTCGCGACCCGGGGCTCGAGCGAGGCCGCCGCGCAGAGGGCGGCGATCCCCGGGCGCGGGCGCTCGCGGATGGCGCGCAGCCCCTGGGCCACCCGGCGCCGGTTGTCACCGACCAGCGGCACGGCGTCGGCGACCGTGGCGAGGGCGACCAGGTCGATGCACTCGTCGGCATCCGGCGCCAGCCCGCCGCCGTCCAGCCGCGCCGAGAGCGCTCGCACAAGCATGTGGACGACCCCGGCCGCGGCCGGCAGGTCGTCGGCGGGTCGCCCCAGAGCCGGGTTCGCCAGGATGCCCGGTGGACGTCGCCCGCCCGCGAGGTGGTGGTCGAGAATGATCGGCTCCATCCCCAGGTCGACCGCACGCGTGAGGGCGTCGAGGGCGGACGTGCCGCAGTCGACGCACGCCAGGATGCGCGCGCCGCGATCGGCCAGGGTCTCGACGGTCGATCCGGCCACGCCGTAGCCCTCGGTGAAGCGGCTGGGCAGGAACGCGATGACGTCGGCCCCCCTGCCCCGGAGGGCGCTCACCAGGATGGCGGTGGAGGTGATGCCGTCGCAGTCGTAGTCGCCGTGCACGGCGATCCGCTCACCCGCGCGCACCGCCCGCGCCAGGCGGTCGGCGGCCTCGGAGATGCCGGGCAGGTCCTCCGCGGGCGCGAGGGGCCCGTCGGACGACATGAACTCCCGCGCCGCGGCCGGGTCGCCCAGGCCGCGCCGCACGAGCGCCCAGGCCACGGGCTCCGGCACGCCCAGCGCGTCCTGCAGGGCGGCCACGTCGGCGAACGCGACCCGGGCGGTGCGCCAGCTCACCAGCGGCCCGAGCGGAAGATGCCCACGCAGAGCCAGGCGATGATGGCGAGGGCCAGCCCGCCCCCCGGCAGAGCGAACAGCGAGAGGCCGACGAGGTCGGCGGAGTCCGCGAAGACCGCGATCACGGCGGATCCCACGATCAGGGCCGAGGCCACGAGCCCCAGCACGAGCCGGTTGGCGCTCGCCTGGATCTTGTCGACCGCGTCCGAGAAGCCCTCGGGGCGCACGGCGATCTCGATCTCGCCGTCCTTGAACTCGTCGAGCAGTTCCGAGAGCTGGAACGGGTAGTCGAGGAAGGCCTCCGCGTAGCGGCCGACGTCCACGCGCACGCGGTCGGCGATCTGGTCGGGCCGCAGCCGCTGGGCGGCCATCCGCATGGCGTAGGGCCGCGCGACCTCGAACACGTTGAGGTCCGGGTAGACGCCCAGGGCCACCCCCGAGAGCGTCGCGAGGGTCTTGTCGAGCATCACCCAGCGGGCCGGGAGGGTGATGTCCATCCGGTAGATGGTCTGGAAGATCTCCCGCAGCACCTCGCGCGCGTCGATCTCGCCGAGCGCGCTGGCCGAGTATCGCTGAAGGATCACCCCGAGGCGCTCGCCGAGCTCCTCCTCCATCTGGCGCGGGTAGCGGACACCCAGGGAGCGCAGGCGGCGCGGCAGACGCTCGGCGTCCTGGTTGAGGATGTCCACCAGAAGGCGCACCGCCGCCTCGCGGTCGCGCGGGGTGAGCTGCTCGGTCATGCCGAAGTCGACCAGGCTGAGCGCGTCGGCACCGCGCACGAGGATGTTGGCCGGGTGCGGGTCGGCATGGAAGAAGCCGTGGACGAAGAGCATCTGCATCCAGGTCTGGGTGATGCGGTGCCCCAGGGCGCGGCGGTCGTCCGACGACCAGGTGGAGAGGTCCAGCTGGCTGAGCGGGGTGCCTTCCACGCGCTCCATCGTGAGAACGCGAGACGTGGTGTAGCGCCAGTAGATCTTCGGCACCGACACCGTGTCATCCCCCGCGAAGTTGCGCCGGAAGACCTCCGCGTTGCGTGCCTCGACGCCGTAGTCGAGCTCGCGGCGCACCGTGCGCGAGAACTCGTCCACCGTCCCGACGAGATCGATGAACTGGAGCTTGCGGACGCGCTCGCGCGCGACGCGCGCCACCTGGTGGAGCAGCTGGATATCGGCGGCCAGCTGGCGCTCGGCGTCCGGGCGCTGCACCTTGACCACGACCTCCTGGCCGCCCGGCAGGAGCGCACGGTGCACCTGCCCGATGGAGGCCGCGGCGATCGGCACCTCGTCGAACTCCACGAAGACCTGCTCGATCGTGAGCCCGAGCTCGGCCTCGACGACGGTGCGCACGCGCGCGAAGGGCTCGGGGTTGGCGTCGTCCTGCAGCCCGCGCAGCTCGGCCAGGATGTCGGGCGGCACGATGTCCGGTCGCGTCGAGAGCAGCTGGCCGAACTTGACGAAGGTCGGACCCAGCTCGTCGAGCATCTCCCGCAGGCGGCGGCCGCGGTTGCGCCCACCGCCGTTCAGATCGGCGGAATCGGCCTCGCCGCGGCCGAAGACGTAGCCGAAGCCGTGCCGTGCGGCGACGTGCGCGATCTCTCCGAGACGCGCCAGGTTCTGCCGCTTTTCGCCCCGCGCCATGCGGGCCAAGGTAGCAGCGGCGACGGACGGGCCCGTGACCGCGGCGTTCCCGACGAGGGGAACGCCGCGGTACGAGCGGGGATCAGCGCACCCGGAAGGTGCCGCTGGCCGCGAAAGGCCCGGCGGCGAGGGCGCTGACGCGGACGGTGAAGCCCTGCGTCGTGGGCGCGAAGCCCGGGTCCATCACGACCTCGAGCCCCTCCGGCGCGCAGTTGATGGCGCCGTCGAGCACCAGCACGAGCGTGCCGGCCGGGGCGTCGTCGTCGGTCGAACCTCCGACCGTCCAGTCAGACGGGGCCGCGTCGAGCTCGGCGCGGAAGGTGACGCCGCCGAGCGAGTGCTGACCCGGCTGCATGGCGAATCCACCGAGGGCGAAGCGACCGGTCAGGGCCGGGTCGTCCTCCCGCGGCGCCGCGACGACGACCGCCGATGCGGCCGGCTCCTCGTCCCACCAGGCCGTTGCGGGCCCGGAGGGGGCCTCGGGGGCCCCGATGATGACCGGCTCCTCGAAGGAGACGGGCTCGTCCGGGAAGGAGAAGACGGGCTCCTGGACCGGGGGCTCCTCGAAGGAGACGGGCTCCTCGAAGGAGACGGGCTCCTCGAAGGAGACGGGCTCCTCGAAGGAGACGGGCTCCTCGAAGGGCGGGGGCTCCTCGAAGGAGACGGGCTCCTCGAAGGGCGGGGGCTCCTCGAAGGAGACGGGCTCCTCGAAGGGCGGGGGCTCCTCGAAGGAGACGGGCTCCTCGAAGGGACGGGCTCCTCGAAGGAGACGGGCTCCTCGAAGGTGACGGATGCCTCGGCCCCGACCGTGGGCCAACCGGCGCCCTCGTCGGCGGAGTACGGCTCGTAGGCCGGCGGCGCCGGCGACTCCTCCGCCGCGTAGCCGGAGAGATCCGGCGCGTCGTCGGACTCGGGCGCGTATCCGGCCTCGGTCACCGGGGCGTACTGCACCTCCGGCTCGGGGTCGTACCCGGCCTCGGGGACGCCGTAGGCCTCATCGGCATACGCGTACCCGGCCGCCTCGAAGGCGTCCTGCGCCTCCTCGGCCGGAGGGTCGTCGGAGATCCGGACGACGGGGATCGGGCCGGTGGGCTGCGAGTCGTGGGCATGCGAGGCCCGCCCGTCCCACGCACCGCTCTGCTCGGGGTCCTGCCCTGCGGTGTCCCAGACCGCTTCGGCCTCGGCGGTGGCCTCGGCGTCGGCCCCCCACGAGAGGACCTCGTCGGAGGGTTCGACGGCCTCCTGGCCGGGGGCCCAGACGGCCTGTGCCTCGGCCTGGGCCTGGGCGTCGGCCTCGACCGGGCTCCACTCCTGCGCCTCCTCCTCGGCCGGCTCGGCGCTCAGCCACTCAACGCTCGCGGGCGCGGGGTCGGCGGCGGTTGTGGCGATCTCGTCGCTCCACGTGGGCTCGGAGGCGACGGGCTGCACGACCGGTGGCGCGGCGCCCATGGCCTCATGACCCGGCGGCGGGGACCAGGCGACGTCGACCTCGCCCGGCATCGGCCAACCCGGGTCGGTGACGAGCTCGTCCTCGGCCCAGGGGGCGTGGGGCTCGTCGGAGAAGGGGTCGTGATGAACCGGCGCCTCCGCACCGTGCTCGTCGTGGCGCTCGGCCGCGCGCGGCGCGGGATGATCCTCGGCGGGCGGCCACTCCACGGGGGAGTCCTCGGCCGCCGGGGGCCACTCGGCCGCCGGCGGACCCATCGACTCGGGCGTCGTCGCGGTCGCAGCGGACTGTCCTGCGGCGGCGGCGAGGGGCATGGGCTCGGGAGCCGCGGGCGGCGTGTCCTTGCCGCGCTTGCGTCGGCGCTCGCCACGCACGCGGCCACGACCCGAGGGGGTCGTCTCGGCTGCCTGCGAGCGCCTCATCTTCGTGAGCACGAGGATGAGCAGAACGACGCCACCGATGATGGCGATGTTCATGGTGGACATTCCCACGGCCTCCTTGAGGGTGCGGCGACGCGACGCGACGCGCTGATGCGATGCCGGCGCCGAGCTGGTCGACGGCCGTCAACAGGTCATCGGCCGCGGGAGCCCAGGGTTGAGCCCCGGACGGCGGATCAGTCCGCGATGACCTCGTATCGCCCGACGGCGGCGAAGCTTCCGGCGGCCTGCGCGGCCAGCAGGAGCGTGAAGCCCTCGCGGTCCGGGGCGAACCCCGCGTCGGAGAGGACCACGAGGCCGCCGTCGCCCACGTTGCTGGCGGCGTCGGTGCTGAGCCGGATCGCGGCGGGATCGACGGGGCGGTCGCGCCGATCGCGGAAGGTGACGCCGCAGAGGACCATGTGGCCCGGCTGCGCGGCCCAGCCTCCGAGGGAGAACCGACCGGTCTCGTCGATCCGGACCTCCACCTCGGGCCCGGCCTCGGGCTTCACGAGCAGCTCGGGCTCCGGCGGGAGCTCGGGCTGGGAGTCGTGCTCGGGCTCGGCGACGGGGTCCTGCGCGCCGGCCCCCGCCACGACGGCGACCGGCTCGGCCTCCGCCTCCGGGCGAGGCGCCGCGTCCCCATCGACGGCGGCCGGCGCGACGTGGGTGACCCACTCCGCGAGCGCCGCGGCCTCGAACGCGTCACGGGTGCGGGCGCGGCGGATCTCGCCCCACGTTGGGTCGGAGGCCCACTCGACGAGCGCGGCCGCGTCGAGGACCTCACGGGCGCGGGTGCGCCGCAGGGGTCCCCACGTCGGGTTCGTGACCCATTCGGCGAGCGCGGCCGGGTCGAACCCGGAGGGCGTGCGGCGCGGGGTCCGCGGCGCGGGGTCAGTCATCCACTCCGCCATGCGCCCGGGGTCGAACCCGGGACGCGCACGCGGGCGCGGCGGCTCGGGCGCGGGGTTGATCGCCCACTCCGCGAGGCGCGCGGGGTCGAAGGCGTCGCGCGCGCGGGCGCGCCGTGGCACGGGTCCCCACGTCGGCGTCGTCAGCCATTCGGACAGGTAGGCGGGGTCGGGCGCCGCGGGTGCGTCGAACGCGACGCCGGCGGCGGCGGCCTGGGACTCGGCGATCACCATCGCGTCCTCGGCCTCCGCCTGGGCCCGGAGGATCGGGTCGAGCGGCGGCGTGGCCACGCGGACGGCGTCACGGGACTCCCCTCGCCGCTGCAGGTTCGAGTCCAGACGCCCCTTGACGTACGCGACCGTCACCAGAAGGGCCGCGGGGATCACGAGTCGGCTGCGCAAGGGGGTCTCCGTTCCGCCCGTCGCGCGGGCGCACATGGCCCCGGTCGAGGGGCCTCCCCCTCACTATCGGGCTCCGCCGCGCGTCCTTTAGACCTGATCCGCCCGGGGGCGGATCAGGGTGCGCTCACCCCGCCGAGGGAGGAGCCTTCTCCAGCTGTGCGATGCGGTGCTCGAGCTCCATCAGGCGCAGCTGGACGTCCTCCAGCTCGGCCCGCGTGACGACCCCGAACTCGCGCAGGACGCCCTGCACGCCGCCTTCGAGCCTGCCCACGATGCTTTCGGCGGTGCTGCCCTCGCCGCGCACGCGCGCCATCAGGCGATCCACGATGACCGCCCCCTCCTCGCCGCCGACCTGCCCCTTGCGTACCAGCTCCGCGACGGCGGCCTCCGCGCGCTCGCGCGTCAGCGCCGCCGCGCCGATCGACATCAGGACGGCCTGCTCGATGCCCTCACGCACGGTGGCCATGGCTCAGCGCCTCCTCTTCTGGACGTTGCGGTGACGACGGACGCGGCTCGGATCGGTTCGCGTGCGGGGCGCCGCCGGGACGGGCTCGGCCGGCCCATCGCCCACGGGCGCCCCTGGGGGGGGCTCGGGGGCCGGGCCGTCCGGGCCAACGGCCACGCCGGCGTCGGCCTCCGGCTCCCCGGTCTCGTCGGTCTCGTCGCCCACCTCCAGCTCGCGGAGCGGTTCCTCCTCGGACTCCGGCCCGTCCAGGCCCTCTTCGGCCCGTAGCTCGGCGCTGAGGGCCGCCTCGGCCCGCGCAAGCGCGGTCAGGTCGACCACATCGGAGTCGGAAGCGATCATCGCCGCACGACGCTCGGCCTTGACGGCGCGCCGCTTGTTCTCGGGCTCGCGCTCCTTCCAGAGGGCGGCGATCGGCGCGGCGATCGCGATCGAGGACAGGCCGCCCGACAGGATGCCGACCAGGAGCGCGAAGGCGAAGTCCTTGAGCGTGTCGCCGCCGAAGAAGAACAGGACCGTGAGCGGGATCAGCGTTGTCAGCGACGTGATGATGGATCGCGTCAGCGTCTCGTGGACGGACGTGTTGACGATCTCGCGGTAGGTCGCCTTGCGCATGATCGGCACGTTCTCGCGGATGCGGTCGAACACGATCACCACGTCGTACAGCGAGTAGCCGAGGATGGTCAGCAACGCCGCCACCGTCGCGCTGGTCACCTCCCGCCCGGTAACCGAGTAGACCGCGACGGCGAGCCCCACGTCGTGGACGACCGAGAGCAGAGCCGGCAACGCGAGCTTGTACTCGAACCGGATGGTCAGATAGAGGATGATCACGACGAAGCTGAGCAGGATCGCCCAGATCGCATTGCGGATCACCTGGTCGCCGAACGTCGCGCCGACGGTCTCGACCTGCAGGGTGTCGCGGTTGATGCCGAACTCCGCTTCGAGGGCGCGCTCGAGGGCCTGCTGCTCCGGCGGCTGGAGCGTCTCGGTCTGCATCTGGAAGCCGCGGACCTGCTCCCCGTCCACGGTCTCCGTGAACGACTGGATCTTCGCGTTGCCGTAGCCCAGGTCGGAGAAGACGGCCCGCACGGCGTCCTCGCTCGGCCGCTGGTCGAACGAGGTGGTGATGCGCGTGCCGCTCTCGAAGTCGAGGCCCAGGTTGAGACCGTTGGCGCCGATCACGACCGCCCCGGCCGCGAGGGGGATGAACGAGATCGCCATCCAGAGCTTCCACTTGCCGACGAAGTCGAGCTTCCAGTGGATCTCGCGCTGGTTCAGGCCGAGGAACCGGTCGTCGCGAAGGAACCGCGTCTCCGCCAGGACGTTGAAGGCGGCGCGGGTCGCCACGACCGCGGTGAACAGCGACAGGAGCACGCCGACGAAGAGGGTGAAGGCGAAGCCCTTCACGCCCGCGGTCGCGAACAGGAAGAGGATCGCGGCGGTCGCCAGCGTGACGACGTTGGCGTCGATGATGGCCGTGATGCCCTTCTTGTACCCCGCGAGAATGGCGGCCCGGGGCGGTTTTCCGCTCCTCGCCTCCTCCCTCACGCGCTCGAAGATCACGACGTTGGCGTCGGACGCGACGCCGATGGTGAGGATGACCCCGGCGATGCCCGGGAGCGTCATGGTGATCGGCACCAGCACCACGACCGCGTAGAGCAGGATCGCGTAGACGACCAGCGCGAGGGCGGCGATCACGCCGAGGAAGCGGTAGTAGGCGATCAGGAAGAGCATCACCAGGACGAGGCCGACGACGCCGGCCACCAGCCCCTGGCGCAGCGACTGGGAGCCGAGCGTGGCCGAGACCTGCCGCAGGCTGATCACCTTGAGCTCGATCGGCAGCGCGCCCGAGTTGACCTGCTTGGCGAGGGTCTCGGCCTCGTTCTGGCTGAAGGTGCCCGTGATCTGGGCGCGGCCGCCCTGGATGCCGTTGGGGTTCTCGTTGTAGTCGATCGTCGGGTTGGAGACGATCCGGCCGTCGAGGATGATCGCGAAGCGCTGGAGCTCGCCGCGGATCTGGCCATCCTGGGCGAGCTGCTGGGTGATGTCGGCGAACTTCTTGCCGCCCTCGCTGGTGAAGTCGAGCTCGACGACCCACTCACGCGGCCCGATGCCGGCCGTCTGGAGGCTCCCGCGGGCCGACGACACGTCCTGGCCGGTCAGCCCTGGGGTGTTCTGGAAGACGAAGTACGTCTTCTGGGTACCGGCGTTCCGGGTCTGGAGCCTCTGCGTCTCCTCGTAGGCGATGAACAGCCCCTTGGGGACCTTCAGCACCTCGACCCCCGGGGGGATCGTCTTGTCGGGGAAGCTCTCGCGGAGCGTCGCCAGGTCGGGCGCCGACCCGACGCCCGGAATCTCCTTCTTGTCCTTGAAGGCGTAGAAGGTCGGCTTGCCGCGCGTGCCGGTCGGCTCGGTGCGCCGCGCGAGCTGGACCGCCTCGTAGAGGTCGGTGGTGCCCTCCTGCGACGACGAGAACGGCACGAGGTTGCGCTCGTAGTTGATGAAGACCAGCTGGGCGGGCTGGATCAGGTCGGTGACGACCTTGTTGGGGTTCTCCGCCCCCGGCAGCGCCACGACGATCTGGTCGGAGCCCTGGGTCTGGATCTCGGGCTCGGACACGCCGAACGCGTCGACGCGGCTGCGGATGATCTCGACCGAGCGGTCGATCGCCTCGGGGGTGACCTCGCTCTCGTCGGTCGGCTGCCCCTGCAGGATGACCTCGACGCCGCCCTGCAGGTCGAGGCCGAGTACGGCCGGTCGCAGGGCGATCGCCGCCAGGGAGGCGGCGACGAGGCCCACGATGACGGCCAGCAGGAGGAGCGGGCGCTTCACGGGAGGTCCCTAGGAGGCGGGGTCGGGAGCGGCGTCGTCGTCGTGGGCCACCTCGGCCACGGCCGGCGACAGCACCCGCGCGATGGACGCCTTGGCGACCCGGATGTCGGTGTCCTCCGCGACCTCCAGGAGCAGCGTCTCGCCATCCTCGACCTCGGTGACCGTGCCGTAGATCCCCGAGGCGGTGACGACCTCGTCGCCGGGTCCGAGGCGCCTCATGATCGCCTCGAGCTCGCGCCGGCGGCGCTGCTGCGGCCGGACGCCGACGAGGTAGATCAGCCCGACGAATATCAGGATGTAGATCGGCAGCAGGAGAGCCGGCATTCGGGAGGGCACCTTCCTGGGGCGGCGGACGTCGACCGGCGAGAAACAGCGTCCGGCGCGGGCGACGATAGCAAAGGCCCCGGTCGCCCCAGACGGGGGCTGTCGCGTCCGGGATCGGCCGTGACCCGTGCTAGCTTGAGCCGCCGTGACGGTCGCCGCCAGCCCCTCGCCGCTCGCGCGCGCATGGACCGCCCGCTGGCCGTTCGCCGCCGAGGTGGTCCTCTTCCTCCTGCTGAACGTGGCCTACGAATGGCTGCGCGACCTGGTGGCCGTCGAGGACGTGACGCGGCCGCTCGCCCACGCCGCCCAGGTGGTCGATGCGGAGAAGGCGCTCGGGCTGTTCGTGGAGGTCGACATCCACGACTGGGTGCAGTCGACGCCCGTCATGGAGTTCCTGACCACGTGGGGCTACACGCTCGGGCACACCACCGGGTTCGTGGCGATGTTCCTGTGGGTCTGGTTCTTCCGCCGCGAGAACTTCGCGATGTTCCGCAACTGGTTCTGGATCACCAACGGCCTGGCCGTGATCGGGTACTGGATCTACCCGCTGGCGCCACCGCGGCTGACGGACATGGGCCTGGCCGACCCCACCAAGGAGAGCCTCAAGCTGGGTGGCTCGCTCGACTGGTTCCAGCCCTTCCGCAACGAGTTCGCCGCGATGCCCTCGATGCACGTCGGCTACTCGTTCCTGTTCGCCCTCGCGCTCTTCTTCATGCTCGCGCCCTCGCGCTGGCGGTGGCTGGCGTTCGTGTGGCCCGCCGCGATGCTCTTCGTGGTGATGGCCACCGCCAACCACTGGTGGCTGGACGGCGTGGGTGGAGTGGCCTGCGTGCTCCTGGGGCTGTACATCGTCACGCGCATCTCGGGCCCCGACATGCTGCGCCCGTGGCAGAGGCCCGCCCGGCCGTGAGGGTCGCGATGGTCACCGAGTACGCCTACCCGGTGCTGGGCGGCATAGCGGAGCACGTCCACAACCTCAGCCGCGAGCTGGCGGCCGGCGGCCATGAGGTCACGGTGCTCACGAGTCACGCCCCGTTCGGGATGAAGGCCCGGGCGCGGGCGATCGACGCCGAGAACCTCGCGGCGCACGGATACCGCACGGTGCGGCTCGGCCTCTCGATGCCGGTCGTCTCGAACGGGTCGGTGGCCCGCGTGAGCGTCGGGCCCGGCATGAAGGCCCGGGTGGCGAGGGTGCTGCGCGACATGGACGTGGTCCACGCCCAGGGGCTGGCGTCCCCGATGGTGACGCTCTGGGCGCTGCGCTGCTCGACGGCCCCGGTGAACGTGGGCACCTTCCACACCTACTTCGAGGGTGGCCACTGGGCCTACAAGCACTTCTTCGCCTACGTGCGCAGCGCGATGACGCGGACCGACCGGCTGATCGCGGTCTCCGACGCATGCGTGACGGCCCTGCGGCCGTACTTCGGAGACGCGCACTTCGACATCATCCCGAACGGCGTGGACACCGACCTGTACCGGCCCCTGGAGGACGGCGAGGCACCCCCCGCGGGGCCGCCGCGCATCCTCTTCATGGGGCGCTTCGACCCGCGCAACGGGCTGGACACGCTCCTCGAGGCCACCCGGATCCTGATGGACGAGGGCCGCGACTTCCGCGTCCAGGTGGTCGGCGACGGGCCGCTGAGGCCCAAGTACCACCACCAGGCGAAGAGCCTCGGCGTGTGGGACCGGATCGACTGGCTCGGACTGCTCGACAAGGAGCGACCGGCGCTCTACCGCGAGGCGACGGTCTTCGCCTCACCCTGCGTCCTCGCCTCGTTCGGGGTGGTGCTGCTCGAGGCGATGGCCAGCGGGACCCCGGTGGTCTGCGCCGACAACATCGGCTTCCGCCAGGTGATCCGCGACGGCGTTCCGGGGCGCTTCGTCGCCCCGTCCGACCCCCGCGCCCTGGCCGCGGGCATCGCGGAGTTGCTCGACGACGACGTGCTGCGGGCCGACTGGGGCCGGCGCGGCCGGGAACTGATCGTCGAGCGCTACTCCTGGCCGCAGGTGACGCGCAGGGTCGAGGCGGTCTACCGGGAGATCCGCGCCTCGAAGGGCGCGCGCCCGGACCCGCGCCCTCCCGTCGGGCTGCGCTACAACCTGAGGCGCAACCCGGTCGATCTCGCGCGGAACATCCCCTCCGCCCTGCGGGCGGGCTTCCCCTCGCGCCGCCCCGAGCGCGACGAGGCCTCGTCGGCGGAGGCGGGCTAGCTCTGGCCGGCTAGGACCCCCGCGCCGACGGGACGGCTCCGAGGGGCGCGGCCCCCGAGAGCACGCCGACGACGTCGCGCATGTTGAGGACGCCGACGAGCCCGCCGTCGTCCACCAGCAGATGGCGCACGTTGCGCGAGATCATCAGGTCGCAGGCCTCCTCGAGCGCCATCCCGGGCGGCACGGAGACCGGCGAGGCGGTCATGTGGGCGCCGGCGGTCTCGGCGTCGAGGTCGCAGCCGTCGGCGATCGCACGCAGCACGTCGCGCTCGGTGATCACGCCGCCCCCCTCCACGTCCACGATCCCCAGCCCGGTGCGGGCCGCCGCGAGGGCCACGGCCACGGCGCGGAGGGTGTCGCCCGGGGTCACGCGGACCTTCACCGGGCCCATCACGTCGTTCACGGTCTGCGGCATCGCCCGACTCTACGAGCCGGTGGGCCCCCGCGCCAGTACCGGGCGCCGCCGGCGCCGGTACTGGCGGCTCAGAAGAGGCCGGCCTGGCCCGCGTCGGCCGGCGGATCGATGCCGAGGTGACGGTAGGCCCGCGGGGTGGCGACGCGCCCGCGCGGGGTGCGCTTGAGGAGGCCCTCCTGGAGGAGGAACGGCTCGTAGACGTCCTCGATGGTGTCGGCCGACTCACCGACGCTGTCGGCCAGCGTCCCGAGACCGACAGGCCGCCCCTCGAAGGTCTCCGCCAGCAGGCGCAGGATCTGGCGGTCCAACTCCTCGAGACCGAGGGCATCGACCTCGAGCAACTCCATCGCCTCCTCGGCCACGGCGCGGTCCACGCCCCCGCGCCCGCGCACCTGCGCGACGTCGCGCACGCGGCGCAGCAACCGGTTGGCGATACGGGGGGTTCCGCGCGAGCGCGCGGCGAGCGCGACGGCGCCGTCGTCGTCGATCGTGACGTCGAGGAGGCGGGCCGAGCGGTGGACGATCGCGGCCAGATCCTCGGGCGCGTAGTAGTTGAGCCGGTGGAAGACGCCGAACCGGGCGCGCAGCGGAGTGGTGAGCAGGCCGGTGCGCGTGGTGGCGCCGACGAGGGTGAACTTCGGCAGGTCGAGGCGCAGGGTGCGCGCCGAGGGGCCCTGCCCGAGGACCACGTCGAGCTGGAAGTCCTCCATCGCCGGATAGAGCACCTCCTCGATCGCCCGGTTGAGCCGGTGGATCTCGTCGATGAAGAGCACGTCGTGCGGCTCGAGCGCCGTCAGCACGGCCGCCAGGTCGCCCTTGCGCTCGAGGATCGGCCCGCTGGTGATGTGGAAGCCGACGCCCATCTCCGCCGCGACGATGCCCGCCAGAGACGTCTTGCCGAGGCCCGGCGGCCCGGCCAGCAGGACGTGGTCGAGGGCCTCGCCCCGCTCCTTCGCTGCCTGGAGGAAGATGCCGAGCTGCTGCTTGACCCCCTCCTGCCCGATGAAGTCCCCGAGCCGGCGGGGGCGCAGCGACGTGTCGAGCTCGTCCTCGGCGCCGAGGTCCTCGCCGGCCGCGAGGCGCTCCTCGTGCGGGATCGCGTCCGGATCGGTGCCCCAGGCGGACTCGTCGTCGCCGTCGGCCACCACGCTCACCGGCGCCTCAGGGCCGCGAGGCCGTGGCGCACGAGGCCCTCCGCGTCGAGGCCGGCGGGCGCGACGGCCAGGGCCCCGTCGGCCTCCTCGGAGGTGAAGCCGAGCGCCACGAGCCCATCGCGGGCCGACAGGTGCTGATCCGCGGCCGACGGGGCCACGACCTCGAGGCCGGCGAACCCGGGCAGCGAGCCCAGGCGGTCGCGCAGATCCAGCACCAGCCGCTCGGCGGTGCGCTTGCCCACGCCGCTCGCGGACTGCAGACGGGCGCTGTCCCCGCGGGCGATGGCCAGGCGCAGGTCGTCGGGCTCCCCCACCGCGCAGATCGCCAGCGCGAGCCGGGGGCCGACGCCGCTGACCGTGGTGAACGCCTCGAAGAGGGTGCGCTCCCCCGGGGTGCCGAAGCCGTAGAGGTCGAGCGACTCCTCGCGCACGACCAGGACGGTCGAAAGGCTCGCCTCGTCGCCCACCGGGGGTAGGCCGGCTGCGGTCGTCGAAGAGACGCGCACCAGCAGTCCGACGCCGCCGACCTCGATCACCGGGCCGTCGGGCTCGTGCGCCAGGACGCGCCCCCTGATGGAGCGGATCACGCCCTGAACGCTAGCGCGCTCGGCGGATGGCCCCCCGCAGAGGTGCGGAGCTCATGTGGCAGATCGCGGCCGCCAGTGCGTCGGCGGCGTGGTCGGTCCCCGGGACCGCCCCGGTCAGGCGCCCGACCATCGTCCGCACCTGGAGCTTGTCGGCGCTGCCCGACCCGGTCACCGACTGCTTGATGGTGTTCGGCGAGTACTCGACGACGTCCACGCCCGCGCCGGCGAGGGCGACCAGGATGGCGCCGCGGGCCTCGGCCATTCCCATCGCCGAGCGGCTCACCGGGTGCACGAACCAGGCCTCGACCGCCGCCGAGCCCACCGGGTGGGCGGCCAGCAGGTCCGCGATCGCGTCGTGGAGCGCACGCAGCCGCAGGGAGTGGTCGGTGCGCGGGGAGGTCTTCACCGTTCCCAGCGCGACCACCCGCGGCCGCGACGGCGGCCCCGCGATCAGCGCGTAGCCGGTCGAGGCGAGCCCCGGGTCGATCCCGATCACCATGTCGCCCTCACGGCTGAGTTGGTTCGCGCCGCGGGGGGAGGGTCCTGCGCTGGGCGGTGCGGACATGGCCGTAGTCAAGCCGCCGCGGCGGACGGCGCGTCGCGCCCGGCGCGTGTCTGAGGGCCCCTCGGGCCCGTCGCCGGCTCAGCCGGCGACGGCCTCCAGCACCTCGTCGGAGATGTCGAAGTTGGCGTAGACGTCCTGCACGTCGTCGTTGTCCTCGAGCTGGTCGATCATGCGCAGGATCTGGCGCGCCTCGTTCTCGGAGGGTTCGACCGTGTTCTGGGGCACCATGGTCAGGTCCGCCGACACGTATGCGATGCCCGCCTCCTCGAGGGCCGTGCGGACCCCCATGAAGTCGTGGGGGTCGGTGGTGATCTGCCGCTGCTCGCCGTCCTCGGCGATGTCCTCGGCGCCGCCGGAGAGGGCGGCCTCCATCAGGGCGTCCTCGTCGATGTCCTCGCCCTCGACGATGATCACGCCCTTGCGGTCGAACTGCCAGGCGACACTGCCCGGCGTGCCGAGCGATCCGCCGTTCTTGGTGAAGATGAAGCGCAGGTCGCTGGCGGTGCGGTTGCGGTTGTCCGTGAGGATCGTGCAGATCACCGCCACCCCGCCGGCGCCGTAGCCCTCGTAGAGCATCGACTCGTAGGCGTCGCCCTCGGCGCCTCCGGCGCCGCGCTGGATCGCCCGCTCGATGTTGTCCTTGGGCATCGAATTGTCGCGGGCCTTCTGGATGGCGGTCGCGAGGGACGCGTTGGCGTCGGGATCGGCGCCACCCTCCTTGGCGGCGACGATGATCGCGCGCGACAGCTTGGAGAAGAGCTGGCCGCGCTTCGCGTCGGCCGCCCCCTTCTTGCGCTTGATGGTCGCCCACTTACTGTGCCCCGACATGACGCTCCCTCCTCTCGTCGCCGCGCAGGGAACGCGCCCGCGCGACGAGCCACTCGTGGAACCGGTGCTCTCCGGACAGCTCCGGATGGAAGGCCGTGACCATCAGATCGCCCTGGCGCGCCGCCACGCCGTGGCCGGCGTGCCGCGCCAGGATCTCGACGCCGGGTCCGGACTCCTCGATCCACGGGGCACGGATGAACACGGCCTCGACCGGGCTCTCGCCGATGCCCGGAACCTCCAGGGAGGTCTCGAACGAGCGGGCCTGGCGGCCGAAGGCGTTGCGGCGCACGACGATGTCCATTCCGCCCAGCAGCGGCTGCGCCCCCTCGGTGACGCCGCGCGCCAGCACGATCATCCCGGCGCAGGTGCCGAGAGCCGGCAGGCCCGTCTCCAGGCGCGCGCGCAGCGCCTCGAGCATCCCCGACTCCTGGGCCACGAGGCCCAGCGTCGTGCTCTCGCCGCCGGGCAGCACGATCGCGTCGATCCCCTCCAGGTCGGAGGCGGCGCGCACGTCCACGGGATCGGCGCCCACCCGCTCCAGAACCGCCGCGTGCTCCGCAAACGCGCCCTGGATCGAGAGGACCCCGACCCGCGGGCGCCCGAGGGCCCGTCCTACCACCCGCGCCCCTGCAGCATCTCGGCCGGCGCGAGCGAGGAGATCTCGATGCCCGGCATCGCGTCCTTGAGGCCGCGTGAGACGCGGGCGAGGACCTCGGGGTCGCGGAAGTGGCTGGCGGCCTCGACGATCGCCCGGGCGCGGGCCGGCGGGTCCTGGCTCTTGTAGATGCCCGAGCCGACGAAGACGCCCTCGGCTCCGAGCTGGAGCATGAGGGCGGCATCGGCGGGCGTCGCGATACCACCGGCCGAGAACAGCACGACGGGCAGCCGCCCGTCGGCGGCCACCCGGGCGACCAGCTCGTAGGGGGCGCGCAGATCCTTGGCCGCGGCGTGGAGCTCGTCCGGCGGCAGGCTCGCCAGCCGCGCGATGCCGCCGCGGATCGCGCGCATGTGCCGCACGGCCTCGACCACGTTGCCGGTGCCCGCCTCGCCCTTGGAGCGGATCATCGCCGCGCCCTCGGAGATGCGCCGCAGCGCCTCGCCGAGGTCGGTGGCGCCGCAGACGAACGGGATCGTGAAGGCGTGCTTGTCGATGTGGTGCGCCTCGTCGGCGGGCGTCAGAACCTCCGACTCGTCGAGGAAGTCGACATCCAGCTGCTGGAGGATCTGGGCCTCGACGAAGTGGCCGATGCGGCACTTGGCCATCACCGGGATCGAGACCGCCTCCTGGATGCCCGCGATCATCTCGGGATCGCTCATCCGCGCGACGCCGCCGTCGGAGCGGATGTCGGACGGGATCCGCTCCAGGGCCATCACGGCGCAGGCTCCGGCGTCCTCGGCGATGCGCGCCTGCTCGGGCGTGGTGACGTCCATGATGACGCCGCCCTTGAGCATCTGCGCGAGCCCGCTCTTGACGCGCATCGTGCCCGTGCGCCCGTTCTCCTGTGCCACGCGATCCCCTCGTCGGTCGGGTCCGAAGGGCGAAAGTCTAGCGGACCACCCCCGGCGCCCCGGGGCGCGAGCTACGCCCCGACGGCCGCCAGGTCGGCCCGGGCGTGGATCGGCGCGAGGGCTCCGGCGAGCGCCTGGGCGACGGCGACCATCGCCACGAGGCTCGGGGAGCCGTCGCGCGAATCGGCGGGCACCACCCGGGCGAGCGGGGAGCGCGCCAGGGGGCTCAGGCTCGAGTCGACCAGGGCGGCCGCCGGCACGCCTGCGCTGCGCGCCGCCGAGACGGCGGCCTGGGCGACGCGCGACTCGCGGCCGATGGCGATCGCGAGGACCCCACCCCCGGGCCCGAGGGCGTCGAGCCAGGCGCGGGTCGAGGGGTCGAGCGAGGTCACGGCGGCGACCGGGCGACCGGCCCGGGCGAGCCGCTCCTCGATCAGCGAGACGATGGAGCGGGCGTGGCCCTCCCCCGCGATGATCAGCGGCGTCCGAGGGGCGAGGGCGGCCACGACCGCCCCGAGCCCCGTGGTGGTGAGGCGCTCTGCCGCGTCGTCGAGGGCCAGCCGCTCGGCGGCCAGGGCGGCGTCGAGCCCCTCGGCGGAAAAGGGCAGGCCCAGCTGGCGGTCGCCCGGCCGCGGGGGGAGGCCGGGCCGCTGGGCGCGCCGCACGATGCGCTGCATCTCGGGATAGCCCGAGTAGCCGAGAGCCTGGGCGAACCGCACCACGGTGGCCGGGCTGCAGTGCGAGGCGCGCGCGACCTCGTGCGCCGAGAGCAGGGGGACGTCCGCGAGGTGGTCCGCCAGGTAGCGGGCGAGCGACTGCTGGGCGGGGCTGAAGCGCTCGTAGTCGCGCTTGAGTCGCTCGGCGAGTGCGTGGACGTCGGGGGGCACGCGCCCTCCTTTCGCCGTCGGGCGCCCGTCCCCTACCGGCGACGTGCGGTGAGCGTGACCGACCCGCCTCGGGCCAGGACCATCCGCACCGAGCCGACCGCCTCCGGGGCCGCGCCCTCCAGCACTACGTAGGCCGTCACGGCCCCCCCGCCGGGCACGCGCCGGGGGGCGTCGCCCAGGCGGGCCCGCGCCCGGCGAGCCGCTGGTCCGGCGGCCCCTGCGAGCGCGTCGGCGGCGCTGCGCAGCGGCAGCGCGCCGCCGGTCGAGAGGTCGGCGATGAACCGCGGCGTCAGGATCCCGAAGCGGCCGTCGTTGACGATCGACGCCACCCCGACCGCGGGACGATCGCCCCGCGGGCCGCCACGGGCCGCCAGCGCGGCGTCGATCTCCCGCACGATGGGGTCGTCGGCGAAGAGGTCGAGGGAGGCGCCCACCCCGTCGGGTCCGGTGCCCACGAAGTAACCCGTCCCGCGCGGCTCCGGCGGGGCGGGCGGCCGGGCCGGAGCCGGACCACCGGCTGAGCATCCCGCCAGGACGAGGATCGCCAGGGCGCCGGCGGCGGCGCGGCGGAGCGTCACCCGGCTCCCAGCCGGGCGACCGCGTCGTCCAGGCTCTGCGGGTGCTCCAGCAGGCCCGCCGACAGGTCGCCCTCGCTCTCGACCCGGCGCGCCACGGCGCCCATGGTGAAGGCGCGCGGGTCGAGCCCGTCGCGCACCTCGTCCCAGCGCAGAGGCGTCGCCACGGGCGCGCCGGGCCGGGGCCGCACGGAGTAGGGGCTGGCGATGCTGCGCCCACGCCCGTTCTGGTTGTGGTCGAGGTAGACGCGAGGGCCCCGGTCGGCGACCCGCGTGACCGTGGTCACCAGGTCCGGCCGGGCCCTCACCAGGCCCTCGCACACGACGCGGGCGAAGAGGCGGACCGCGTCGAAGGTGAGCCCCGGGAGCACCGCCACGAGGATGTGCATCCCCGTGGCGCCCGAGGTGCGCGGGTAGCCGCGCAGCCCCAGCCTCTCGAGGGCGTCCCCCACCAGGCGCGCCGCCTCCACCACCCGGGCGAAGGGCAGGCCGTCGGCCGGGTCGAGGTCGAAGAGCACGAAGGTCGGCTCGTCGGGGGCGTCGGCGAGGCTCTGCCACGGGTTGAGCTCGATGCAGCCGAGGTTCACCAGCCACAGGAGCGACATCGGGTCGTCCACCACGACGTAACGGCTGAGCTTCTCGCCGGGCTTGCCCCCGCGCGACAGCTCGACCCGCCGCATCCACTCGGGGGCGTCGTTGACGGTGTGCTGGAAGAAGAAGTCGCCCTCGATGCCGTCCGGGTAGCGCTTCAGGATCATCGGCCGCCCGGCAAGGTGCGGCACGAGCACCGGCGCCATCCGCAGGTAGTGGTCGAGCAGGTTCCCCTTGGTGATGCCCTCGCGCGGCCAGTAGGGCTTGTCGAGGTTGGTGAGCGTCACCGAGCGCCGGCCCTCCTGCACGGTGCGGCTCCCCGACTGCGCCGAGAACGGGCCGCCCGGAACGTCGGGGGCCGCGTCCTCGACGCCGACCAGGTCGTGGAAGACGGGGGCGCGCAGCCGGCCGTCGGCCGTCCGCTCCGCGTAGCGCACCTCACATTCGATCTCCGGCCGCACCCAGCGCGGGCGGGCCGGGGCGGCGGGGACCGCGTTGCTGAACGGCGACTCGGGCTCCTCCGCCGCGCGCAGCCGGTCCCAGAGCGCCCGGGCGCGGGCGTCGGAAAGCCCCGACCCGACGTGCGACAGGTAGGTCAGCCCCCCCTCACCGTCGGGCTCACCGACCAGCAGCGCCCCGACGGTGCCCCGACGGGAGCCCGATCCCTCGGTGAAGCCCCCGACCGTCACGACCGCCTCCTGGCGGGTCTTCACCTTCAGCCAGTCGGCCGTGACGCGGCCGGGCCGGTAGGGCGCGTCCATGCGCTTGGCGATCACCCCCTCCAGATCGCGCTCGCGGGCCAGCGCGAAGAGGTCCGTCCCGGTGCCCACGACGTGGTCGCTGAGCATCACGAGCGGCGGCCCCTCGGGAGCGAGGACGCGGGCGAGGCGCTCGCGGCGCTCCGACCAGGGCAGGTTCTCGATCCACTCCCCGTCGACGTGCAGGAGGTCGAAGGCCACGAGGGTGAACGGGCCCCGGCCCGCCTGGAGGGCCCCGAAGTCCGGAGCCCCGTCAGGACCGAGCACCACGATCTCGCCGTCGAGGACCGCCTCCTGGCAGGTCAGCACCCGCCGCAGGTCGCCGAGCGCCGGGTAGGCGGCCGTGAAGTCCTTGCCCGTGCGGCTGCGCAGAAGTGTGCCCTCGGAGGTGACGAGGGCGAGGGCCCGGTAGCCGTCCCACTTCAGCTCGAAGGCCCAGGCCGGGTCGTCGAACGGGGCCTCGGCGACGGAGGCGAGCATCGGGCGCAGGTCGCGGAAGCGGGCGGCGGGATCGGGCGGCCCGGGCGGCCCCTTCGCCGAGCGGAAGATCAGCCACTCGTCCTTGCCCCCGCGGCCGCCCGTACGGATGAGGTGGTAGTGGCCCCGCAGGATCCCCCCCTCCAGGATCACCTTCCACTCGTCGTCGGTGCGCAGCTCCTCGGACCAGGTGCCCCGGTCCCAGATCGTCATGCGCCCGGCGCCGTACTGCCCCGGCGGTATCAGGGCCGCGAAGTCGAGGTACTCCGGGGGATGGTCCTCCGTGCGCACGGCCAGGCGCTTCGCGCCCTCCCGGAGCGGCACGCCCTTGGGGACGGCCCAGGAGGCCAGTGCCCCGTCCACCTCGAGGCGAAGGTCGAAGTGCAGGGCGCGGGCGTCGTGGCGCTGCACGACGAAGCGGCGGGCGTCCCCCGCGGCAGCCGCCGCCGGTGCGGGGGCGGGCTCCGGCGTGGCGCCGAAGTCGCGGCGCTCCCGGTATTCCCGCAGGGTCGGCTCGGACGGGGGGGCCACGTGTGCCAGTATCCCAGCCCGTGCCCGATACCTCCCCCGCGCGGCCCGTCGCTCGCCTCGTCACCGAGCTCAAGTTCTCCGGCCTCGGGCAGTTCGCCCTCGGGCTCGCATGCCTGGTCGCGGCGCTGACGGGCAGCGACCTCGATCCGGTGCGGGCGATCATCCCCTTCGTCGTCGCGTTCGCCGCGATGGGCGCCTTCAGCGCGTACGGCTCGCGATGGATGCGGATCGCCCCGATGCTCGAGGTCCCCGCGGGAGCCCTCGTCGAGGATCGCACGACCACTGTGCGGCGCTCCATGGTGAAGGTGGCCATCGCCCTCGTGCTGGTGGCCCTCGCGGTCTCGCTCGGTCCCGCCTACGGGGCCGTCTTCGGGGGGCTGCTCGCAGCGGCCGGCGCCGTCGAGCTGCGCGACTACACCTGGCTGAAGGGCCGCGAGGAGGCCGAGGGCGTCGCGATCCACCGCGAGCTCGGCCGCGTCCCGCTGGCCGGCGGGGGCAGGGCCCTCTACACCCGCCCGATGAGCGCGAGCACGCTGGCCACGTAGGTCGTCGTGTCGTCGTAGGGCCCGCGGGCGCGCAGGGAGGCAAGCCCCTGGTAGTAGGCGGCCACCGCCCTGCGCGTGCCGCCGGCGTGGCGCCGGAGCCACGCGAGGTAGGCCACGCCGCCCTCGATGTTGTCCTCGAGCAGGCGGGGATCGAGGCGGCGGCCGACGATGTCGGAGCCGAGCCACCGAGCGGTGACGGGCATCAGCTGCATCACGCCGATCGCGCCGACGCGTGAGCGCACGCTCTGGTTCCAGCCGCTCTCCTGCCAGGCGATCGCCCGCGCGAGCGCCGCGTTGACCCCATAGCGGGCCGCGTGGCGCGCGATCAGGTTGCGCACCTCGACCGGCGAGGTCCCCTTCGAGACGCGCGGCGCGGCGGCGGGCACCCTCAGCACCCGCCCGATCGCGATCAGGTAGGGAGCCCGGATGCCGTTGCGCGCGGCGAGCGCGGACGTCGTCGTACCGTGGCGCGCGGCGATGCCCCCGAGCGTGTCGCCGGGACGGACGCGATACGAGCTCCCACGGCCACCACCACCGCCGGATACGGCCCTGCCGCCCGACCCGCGGGAGGGGATCGTCAGGCGGCGGCCGGCCACCAGCAGGTTCGGGTTCCTGATGCCGTTGGCGGCGGCGATCGCGGACACGCTCACGCCGTGGCGCGCGGCGATCGCGCTGAGGCTGTCGCCGGCCCGCACGCGGTAGGAACCGCCCGCGCCGCCCGAGGAGCCCCCGGAGCCGGGCAGCACGAGGCGCCGGCCGGCGGTGACCTGGTCCGGGTCGGAGATACCGTTGGCGCGCACCAGCGCCGCGACCGAGACGCCGTTGCGCGCGGCGATGCCGCTCAGCGTGTCGCCCGGGGCGACGGTCACGCCCGCCCCCGCGGCCGACGCCGCGGCCCAGAGGCAGGCGAGGAGGGTCAGGACGAGGGTGGCCAGCGTCGCGCGACGCGCGGGGGGTACGGGGCTCATACGCGCCATCATCGGCACTTTCCGGCGCTTTTCCAGTCCTCCGACCCCCTCCCCGCCCCTCTCTTTCGCCGTCGTGCCCCTCCCCCGTTCCGGCGTGCCCCTCCCCCGCCGGGCCGCGACCCCTCCCCCGGCGGCCCGCGACGGGGGATGATGCGGCGATGCAGGGGTCCGCGAGCACGGTGATCGTCGGCGCCGGCCTGGCCGGGAGCGCCGTGGCGATGCACCTCGCCGAGATGGGACGCGACGACGTCCTGGTCATCGACCCCGACCTGGCGGGCGGGCGTTCCTCCTCGGAGCTCAACGCCGGCGGCGTCCGGGCGACCTGGTGGCAGCCGGTCAACGTGGAGCTCTGCGCGGCGACCATCGACTTCCTCGGCGCCCACCGCGACGAGTTCGACTTCCGCGAGCGCGGCTACCTCTGGCTCCACGGCCCGGAGCGCTGGGCGGCGGCGGTCGGGCACGTGGAGATGCAGAACCGCCACGGCCGCGAGGTCGAGCTGCTCAGCCCCGCCGAGGTCGCGCGGCGCTGGCCGGTCATCGACGGGCTGGAGGGCGTGGCGGGCGCCACCTTCTCGCCCCGCGACGGACTCGTCAGCCCCAACGCGGTGCGCGAGCACTACCGCGCGCGGGCGCGGGCCGCCGGGGTCCGCTTCGCGGACCGGCGGATGCTCGTGGGCGTGCGGCGTGCGGGGAGCCGCATCGCGGCACTCGAGATCGCGCGCCTCGACGACGCGGAGGCGGCCGGCCGCGCCCTGGAGGGCGCCCCGGCGGCCGGGTCGGTGGAGGTGGTCGCCTGCGGTCGGGTGGTGAACGCCGCGGGCCCCTGGGCGGCGCCCGTGGCGGAGCTCATGGGCAGCCCCGTGCCCTGCCGGGCGGTGCCGCGCCAGCTCTGCGTCGTGGCCTGCCGCGACGTTGACCTCTCGGCCCACGGGATGATCGTCGACACCACCGACGTGTACTTCCACCACGAGGCGGGCGACCTGGTGCTGGCCGGCTACTCGCCGCCCGGCGATCCGCCGTCCTACCGCTTCGACTACGAGGGCGCGGCCTTCTTCGAGCGTGAGGTCTGGCCCCGGCTCGCCGCGCGCATCAGCGGCTTCGACCGGGCCGGCCACGTCCGGGGATGGACCGGCCTGTACGAGCTCTCGCCCGACCACTCTGCGCTGCTCGGCGCGGTCGGGGGCCTGGAGGACGCCTACGAGATCCACTCGTTCTCCGGCCGCGGCGTGATGCAGTCGTACTCGGCCGCCCTGTCGCTTGCCGAGCTGATCACCACCGGCGCCTACCGCACGCACCCCTCGGCGACGGCCCTCTCGGGCGGGCGCTTCGCCGCGGGCGCCCTCCAGCCCGAGGAGCTGCACATCTAGCGTCCCCGCGTGGGGCGCCCTGGCATGATCCCGCGCGACCGACACGGGGGACGGCGGGGTGCACGAGGGCAGCAGGAGGGCCATCGCCGCGGCTGCGGGCGCCAACCTGGGGATCGCGATCGCCAAGTTCGCCGGCTTCCTGGTCACGGGCGCCTCCTCGATGCTGGCCGAGGCGATCCACTCGGTGGCCGACACGGCCAACCAGGGACTGCTCATCCTGGGTGGCGCCCGCGCGGCCCGGCCGGCCACGCCCGAGCACCCCTTCGGCTACGGCCGCGACCGCTACTTCTGGGCCTTCGTCGTCGCGCTCGTCCTGTTCATGGTCGGCGGCCTGTTCGCGGTCTACGAGGGGGTCGACAAGCTGCGCCACCCCCACGAGATCTCATCGCCGGCGGTCGCCTTCGCGATCCTCGGCGCGGCGGCCGTCCTCGAGTCGTTCTCGCTGCGCACGGCCGTCCGGGCGGCCGCCCCCGAGCGCGGGACGATGTCGTGGACGCGCTACGTCCGCCGCTCGAAGAGCCCCGAGCTCCCGGTCGTGCTGCTGGAAGACCTCGGCGCGCTGCTCGGCCTGGTCTTCGCCCTGATCGGGCTCACGCTCGCGGTGGTGACCGACGAGCCCCGCTTCGACGGCGCCGCGACCCTCGCCATCGGGCTGCTGCTGGTGGTCATCGCCGTGATCCTGGTCGTCGAGATGAAGAGCCTGCTGATCGGCGAGGCCGCCACCCCCGAGCAGCAGCGCCTGATCCAGGCGGGCATCGAGGGAACCCCGCACGTGAGCGGTCTCCTGCACATGCGCACGCTGCACCTCGGACCGGAGGAACTGCTCGTGGCGGCCAAGATCGAGCTCGCGGCCGGGCTCGACTCGGCGGCCGTGGCCGCGGCGATCAACGCGGCGGAGGCGCGGGTCCGCGAGGCCGTGCCGATCGCCCGGGCGATCTACCTGGAGCCCGACATCCGGGCGTAGTCGTAGCCCCGGGGTGGCGCGCTGCAGTGCGCGCCACCCCGGGGCTCCCGGCGACAGGTGCTAGCGGGCCTCGGCGGACGCCGCCTCGTGGACCGGAGCCATGTCGCGCCGGTCCAGCAGGAACAGAGTCGCGATCAGGCCGATGACGGCCATCCCGGCGCCCACCGCGAAGGCGTACTGGAAGCCCTCCGTCAGCGCCCCGGGGATCGCGGCCTGGTCGCCACCCGCGTCGCGGATCAGCGAGTCGGTGTGGGTGGTCGCGATCGTCGACAGGATTGCGATGCCGAGCGCGCCGCCGATCTGCTGCGAGGTGTTGATCAGGCCCGAGGCCACGCCGGCCTCGTGCTCGCGCACACCCTGGAGGGCGGCGATGGACACGGGGACGAACGCGAAGCCGAGGCCCACGCCCACCAGCAGGAACCCGGGGACGAGATCCTGGAGATACGTGCCGTTGACGTCGATCTGGGTGAAGTAGAGGAGCCCGAGCGTGAGCAGCGCCATCCCGATCGCCAGGATCGTCTTGGTGCCGAAGCGGGTGACCAGCGCCTGCGAGGTCCCCGCGGCGATGATGATCGTGACCGCGACGAGCAGGTAGGCGAATCCGGACTTCAGCGCCGAATAGCCGAGCACCTGCTGCATGTAGAGAGACAGGAAGAAGAACACCGAGAAGACCGCCGCCCCGAGCAGCAGGCCCACGATGTTCGCCCCGGTGAGGCTGCGCAGACGGAAGATCCCGAGCGGCATCAGCGGCGCGGCGGCGCGGAACTCGATGACGATGAACGCGGCGATCAGGCCGGCCGCGACGGCGAACAGCCCGACGGTCTCGCCCGATGCCCAGCCGGCGGAGTCGGTGTTGACCAGCGCGTAGACCAGCAGCGCGAGGCCCGCGGTCACCGACAGGGCGCCCGCGACGTCGAAGTTGCGGGTCGCGCCCTCGGAGCGGCTCTCGTCGATGAAGCGCGGGACCATCGCCAGGACGGCGAAGCCGATCGGCACGTTGACGAAGAAGATCCACTCCCAGCCGAGGGTGTCGGTGAGGATGCCGCCCGCGAGCACGCCGGCCGCGCCCCCGATGCCCGCGATGGCTCCCCAGATCCCCAGCGCCTTGTTGCGCTCGGCGCCCTCCTCGAAGGTGGTGACGAGGATCGAGAGGGCCGCCGGGGAGATGACCGCGGCGCCGATGCCCTGCACCGCGCGGGCCACGATCAGGAATGTGTCGGACTGGGCGAACCCGCAGGCCAGCGATGCGAGCGAGAAGATCACCAGACCGACCATGAACACGCGCCTGCGGCCGAGCAGGTCGGCCATGCGGCCGCCGAGCAGCAGCAGGCCGCCGAAGGTCAGCGTGTACGCGCTCACCACCCACTGCAGGTTCTCCTGGGAGAAGTCCAGGGCCGTCTGGATCGACGGCAGGGCGACGTTGACGATCGCCACGTCGAGGACGACCAGGAACTGGGTCGCGCAGAGGAGGACCAGGGCGATCCACTTGCGTGAGTTGGGCGAGCTCACCGCGTACTCCTCGACTCGGTTCAGGTCCGGCTCTGCTACGGTCCAGTAGCGAACGCGCGGTACGATACGCCGCCGTAGCGAAGTGCGCAAGGGACCGGAGGATCACATCCACGAAATGCGTGCCGACCCGCGGGTGATCCGCTCGAAGACCTCGATCCTTGAGGCCTGCGCCGCGCTGATCGCCGAAGAGGGCTTCTCGGGCGTGAGCATCGAGGCGGTGGCAAGCCGCTCGGGCGCGGCCAAGACCACGATCTACCGCCACTGGCCGAGTCGCGAGGCCCTCCTGGCCGAGGCCTTCGGCGTCTGCGCCGACGCCAACCTGCCCTCCCCCGACACCGGGGCCCTGCGCGAGGACCTGCGCGTCGTCCTGGCCGGGCTGGCGGGCAAGCTGAACGAGGGCGGCTGGTGCTCGGCGATCAGCTCGCTGGCCGACGCCGCCAGCCGCGACGCCGAGCTGGAGCGGCTGCACCAGTTGACGCTCAGCAGGGGCCGCCGCCCGCTCACCGACGTTCTGGAGCGGGCCGTCGCACGCGGCGACCTCCCCCCTGCCCTCGACATCGAGGACGCCGTGGCCCTCCTCGCCGGGCCGCTCTTCTACCGCGCCATGATCGCCCGCCAGGCGGTCGACGAGGCCTTCGTCGCCCGGTCGGTCGACGCGGGCCTGGCGGAGATACGGGAGCGATAGCCCGGCCCGCCGCCGGCGCTACGAGGTGAGGCGGACCCCCGGGACGGTGTCCGGGATCTGCACCCCGTCGCCGACCAGCTCGCGCAGCTTCGCCGGGCTCCCGGCCAGGGCCGGAAAGGTGCCGTAGTGACCGCAGAGCACCTGCGTCGCCCCGAGCAGGCGCACGGCGTGTGCCGCCTGGCGCGGGCCCATCGTGTAGAAGTCGCCGACCGGCAGCACGCTGACGTCGGGCTCGTAGATCTGTGCGATCAGCGCCATGTCGCCGAACACGTCCGTGTCTCCGGCCTGGTAGACGACCAGGCCGTCCGGGAACTCGAGGACGAAGCCGGCCGGGGGGCCGCCGTAGACGATCGAGCCGTCGTCGTCGGTGATGCCGCCGGAGTGGACGGCCTGGACCATGGTCGCCGTGACGCCCGCCACCTCGACCGCGCCGCCGATGTTGAAGCCCGTCACCTCGACGCCCTTTGTGCCGAGGTAGGCGGCCACCTCGAACAGGGCGAAGGTCGGAGGCGCGCCGTTGGCCGTGATCGCCGCCACGGCCTCGGCGCCCGCCTGGCCGATGTGGTCGAAGTGGCCGTGCGTGATGAGGATGCCGTCCGCTCTCACCGCGGCCGGGTCCTTGTACTCATCGGGGGTCGAGGGGTTGCCCTCGAGCCAGCAGTCGATGAGCAGGCGCCCGCCTTGTGAGGTCTCCCAGAGCCAGGTTCCATGACCGAGCCAGGTGACGGCGTTGCCCTTGAGGTCCATCGCTTTCCCCCTGCGCGTGAGCGGCCGGTTGCCGGCCGGACGCTACAAGCCGCCGGGCGCTACCGTTCCGACGGCAGATCACCCTCGGCGACCACGCGATCGAGAGCCTCCACCGCGGCCGGCCAGAACTGCGCTCCGGAGCAGCGTCGGCACTCGGCCAGGGCGTCCTCGCGCGAGAGCGGCACCCCGTACGGCCTCTCCGAGGTCATGACGTCCCAGGCGTCGGCGAGGGTGAGGATTCGGGCGCCCTCGGGGATACCCTCCCCGCCGAGCCGGTCGGGGTACCCCTGGCCGTCCCAGCGCTCGTGATGCCCCCGCACCCAGGCCACCTGGGCCCCCGACAGCACGTCGGCCACGATCTCCGCGCCCAGAGCCGCGTGCGCGGTGACGCGGCGGAACTCGTCGGACGTCAGGCGGTCGGGCTTGAAGAGGATCGCATCGGGCACGGCGATCTTGCCGACGTCGTGCACGAGGCCGGCGTCGCGCAGCGCCGAGGCGTCGTCGACCGACCAGCCGAGCGCGACCGCCAGCACCATCGCCACCTCGGCCACGCGCTCGGAGTGCTGGCGGGTCGAGGGGTCCTTGGCGTCCACGGCGCGGGCGAGCACCCGGATGCTCTGCAGGGCCTGAAGCCGCGTGAGCCGCTCGGCGTGCTCCGCGTCGGAGAGGACCTCGACCACCTCGGGCGAGTAGAGGAACGCGACGTCGCGGCCGTGCTGCTTGGCCCAGTAGAGGGCGCCGTCGGCCAGCCGGAAGAGCTCGCTCTGCTGCGGCGCCTGATCGAGGTCGCAGACGCCCGCGGAGATCGTGAGGTGGCCGACGCCAGGGAACGGGTCGGCCGCGATCGCCTCCCGCGCCCGGTCGGCCGCCCGCCACGCCTCCATGCCCCCGGTCTCGGGCATGAGCCAGGCGAACTCGTCGCCTCCGACGCGCGCGATCAGGTCGCCCGCGCGGCCGAGAGCGTCGAGGCGGCGGGCGGCCTCCCGGAGGACCGCGTCGCCCATCTGGTGGCCGAGGTCGTCGTTGACGCGCTTGAAGTGGTCGATGTCGAGCAGCACGAGCGAGACGCGACGTCCGTGCCGGCTGGCGCGTACGGCCTCTTGTGCCAGGCGCTCCTGGAAGGTCCGGTGGTTGGCCAGGCCGGTCAGGTGGTCGGTGGCGGCGAGCGCCGCGAGGCGGCCGCGGGCCTCGGCGTTGCTCACGGCGATGCCGACGAGCTCGGCGAAGCGCCCGAGACGGCCGATCGCGTCGGGGAAGGCGCGGTCGTGGCTGATGCCCGAGACGCCGATCGCGCCCCAGAGTCGCTCGCCGGCGCGCACCGGCGCGGCCACCGCCACCTCGTGGCCGCCCTCGCCCGGGGGGCCCTCGAGGCGGGCGGGGCGCCCGGTCCGCGCCACCTGTGCCGCCATCCCGGCGCCGTCGAGGGACTCGCCGGACGAGAAGGTCGGCGCCGAGCCCGGCGTCGACCACGCCCCGACCGCCGAGCTCGAGCGGTTCTCCTCGAAGCGCACCAGACCGCCGCCGGAGGCCCCGATGAGGCGAACCGCCTCCTCGCACACCAGGTCGAAGACCGACTGGGGGTCGTCCTCGAGCGCGACGGCCGTCGCAACGCGGCGCAGCGCCCCCTGCTCCACGGCCAGGCGCCGATTCTCGGCCTCGCGGCCGCGCAGCTCGAGCTCGGCGGCGTGGCGGGCGGTGATGTCGATCACGACGGCGGCGATCACCGGCGGCACCTCCGAGCCGACCAGCTGCATGCGCACCTCGACCGGGTAGGTGGTGCCGTCGCGGCGGCGGTGCACGGTCTCGAACTGGACGCGCTCGACGTCGCCGCTTCGCAGGGGCTCCACCACCGCGTCGAAGGCGTCCGGATCCATCTCGGGGAGCAGGTCGAGCGGCGTCATCCCGTGAAGCTCGTCCATGGAGTAGCCGGTGTTGGCCACGGCACTGCGGTTGACCTGTACGAGGCGCAGGGTGCGCGAGTCGAAGACGTGGACCTCGTCGCGCGACTGCTCGAGGATGCGGCCGAGGCGGCTCACCAGCTCCTCCCGGCGCCGCCTCTCGGCGATGTCGGAGAAGCTCGCCACGACCGCCGACGGACGGCCGTTCTCGCCGGGCACCGGCTCGGCGTTGACGGCGATCCAGCGCAGCGCGTCGTCGCCGGTGTCGAGGCCCATCACCACGTCGGATTGGGGCCTGCCCGTGGCCGCCGCGATCGCCGTCGGGCTCTCGTCCGGGCCGATCGCCCGCCCGTCCTCGCGCACCGGGCGCCAGTGGGCCCAGCGCCGGCCGACGACCTCGTGGGCGCCGAGACGCAGGATCCTCTCCGCGCTGGGATTGCAGGAGACGATCGTCCCGTCGGGCGAGTGCACGACGACGCCCTCGTTGAGGGCCTCGACCACCGAGCGGTAGCCGTCGTCGCCGGTGAACGGCAGGCCCTCCGCGGCGGAGGAGCGCCCCACCACCACGACCGCCCCGGGAGCGTCGCCGTCCAGCCCGTCGCCGAGCGGCACCCAGCGCACCGTCGCCGGCATCGTGGTGCCGTCCCGCCGAACGAGCACGGCCGGCGCCTCTCGGGCGCCGCCCGGGGCGAAGCGGGACGGCGCCGCGGGGAGCATTCCGTCGACCCACCACGGGTGCGGCGGCGTGCGGCCGACGATCTCGTGGCGCGGGTAGCCGAGGATCTCGCAGAGCACGTCGCTCGCGTCGACGACGACGCCGTCGGAATCGAGCACGAGCACTCCGTCGCGGACGGCGTCGAACAGGGCCCGGGCGAGTGCTCCGGCCGGCAGATCGGTCAGGCGTCGCGGCGACATTCACGCAAGACTAGGGCGAGGCTCGGCGTGACTCCAACGCGAGCTTCGGTTTGTGGGGTTTCGATGCCCCGGCTGAACGCAATCGGGCCGCGCCCTCCGTCCCCCTCCTACTCCGCGTCGGCGCGGTCGGCGGCCCGGGCCAGGAGCGCGGCGACGGCGCGGGCCTGATCGGGGGTGAGGCGGGCGTAGATCGGCCGTAGGCCCTCGCTCCAGAGCAGGTCGACCGCAGGCCGGTTGCGGAAGGCCGGGCCCCCGACGACGGCCTGGGCCACCACCCGGGCGTCGCCGTCGCCGTAGCGCACCGACTGGGGATCGGCCGTCAGGGCCTCCCGCCCTTCCCACAGCACGCGCGCGTCGAGGTCGCGACGGCCGAGTCCGTCCTCCCAGATGGACCCACCCTCGCCGGTCTCGCTCAACTCGCCTCCTCCGATTCGGGACGCGGGAAGACTAGTACCGCCTCGAGGGTCCGTCGTGCTTCCGGCACCGAAGATCCGGCGGGCCGGGCAAGAGGGGGATCCGCACAGCCGAAGCCGTGCGGTCGAGCGATGACGCAGGCTCCGCCACGATCCGCAGGCTGCCGGAGTGCGGGCCGACCTCCGGACGGAGCACTAGTCGTCGCCGGGCCGCGGATCCTCGGGCAGGAGGGAGAACAGGACCATGTCCGAACGCTCCGGCCCGCGGTACCAGGCGCTGCGCAGGGTGGCCTCACAGACGAAGCCGCACCGCTCGGCCACCCGGATCGACGCCGTGTTCGCCAGGGCGGCCTGCAGATCGATCCGCGCGAAGCGTCCCCGGGTGACCGCCCACGCCGAAAGCATCGCGAGGGCGCGGCCGGCCACGCCCCTCCCGCGCTCGCGCGGCGCCACCCAGTAGCCGATCTCCGCGCGGTCGGCGTCGTGCCGGTCGACGATGAGCCCGATGGCGCCGAGGAGGCGGTCGTCCTCAGTCGCGGCGATCGCGAGGTCGATGCTCTCGCCGGTCATGCGCCGCGAGGCCGAGCCGGCGATGAACTCGCGGGCGTCGTCCTCGTCGTACGGGAAGGGAATGCGCGTGTACGCCTGGGTCAGCGGATCGCGACACGCCTCGACGACGACGGGCACGTCGTCGAGCCCGAAGGGGCGCAGCCGCACGCGGTCGTCGGCAAGGCGCGGCAGAGGGAGCATCGCCCGATCCTAGGCGACCCGCGCGGCGCGCCCGCTCGCTAGCTGTAGTCGCTCACCACGTTGTTGATAGGCGGCTGATCGGAGGAAGGCCGCCCAGTGAGCTGTGGCGGCGTCGCGTGTTGTAGTGCTCGATGAAGGATGGCAGGCACGCGGCCCGCTCGGCGTTGGAGGTGAACACCTGGGAGTAGGCCCACTCTCGGAGAAGGGTGCGGTTGAACCTCTCCACCTTGCCGTTGGTCCAGGGGCAGTGGGGGCGGATCAGGACGTGGCGGGCGCCCAGGTCGGCCATGACCTTCGCGAAGGCGCCCGAGTGGCGGTAGTTGAAGGCGTTGTCGCTCATCACCCGCTCGATCCGGGTGATGCCGTGGGCGGCGAAGAACCGCGCCGCCCGTGCCATGAAGGCCGCGCAGGTCTCACCGCGCTCGTTGGGGTGGATCTCCGAGTAGGCCAGCCGTGAGTGGTCGTCGATCGCCGAGTGGACGAAGTCGTAGCCCGGGCGCTGGTGGCGATTCACGCCGGTGATCCGCCCGTGGGCGCGCCAGCCTCCGCCCTCGGGGATGCGCCCGAGCTTCTTGACGTCGATGTGCACCAGCTCGCCCGGACGCGCGCGCTCGTAGCGCACGCCGCTCACCGGCCCGCGGCGCACGGGCTCACCGGTGAGCGCGTCCAGATCGCGCAGCAGCGGCATCCGGTGACGCGACAGCACCCGGCCCACCGTCGAGGGTGCGATGCCCAGCTCGGCGCCGATCCAGTCGGCCCCATGACGATGGACACGACGGGCCTCGAGGATCCGGGCCTCGACGGGCGCCGGGGTGCGGTGCCGGCAGCGATGGGGCCGGCTCGGGCGATCGACCAGACCCGGTGGCCCCTCGACCCGATACCGCCGCAGCCACTTGTAGGCGGTGGCCCTGGAGCAGCCCATCTGGTGGGCGACATCGGCCGGGCGATGGCCGGCCAGGACGCGCTCGATGAGCAGCATCCTTCCGCGAACGGTCAGACGAGCGTTAGCGTGAGCCACGAGGACCCCCTTGGGGCTGGGAAGGCTTAGTCACCTCCACAACTCCCTCGGGGGTCCTCCTCGCGTCAACCCGGATTCGTCAACAACGCTCCGGGTGACTACAGCTAGCGGCGGATCGACACCGGGGTGCCGGGGCGGGCGGCGGCGGCGAGCCGCACGACGTCGGCGTTGCGCATCCGTATGCAACCGTGGCTCACGGCGGTGCCGATGAACTGCGGCTGGCTGGTGCCGTGGATCGCCACCCGGCCATTACCCCCGGCGAACTCGTTGAGCGTCTCGGAGTAGCCGGTCAGCGGCAGGACGACCGGACCGAGGAAGGCCCCGCGCTGGCGGGTGCGGATCAGCTCCGCGATGGCGAACCTCCCACCGGTCGGGGTCGGGGTCGAGCGGGCGCCGACGGCGATCCGGGTGCGGAGGATGCGCTTGCCGGAGCGGAACAGGGTGAGGCGGCGCTCGCTGATGTCGATCACGATGCGCACCGGCGTGGTGCTCAGCGCGAGGACGTCGGCCGGGATCCAGCCGCGGCTGCCATTCGGCCGCTTCGGCAGGGACACCTCGACCCAGCGGACCCCGTCTCGGACGACCGAGCGGGTGATCAGGAGCGAGGTGGCGCCCTGGGCGAACGGGGCGATGGGCTGCACGACCATGCGCGCCCGGCCCGACTTGCGCGGAGCTGCCCGGGCGATGACCGGAGCCAGCACGCGTCCCACCCATGCGAGCTTGGGGGTCGGCGGCCGGGGTACCGCATCGGCCGGGGTGACCGGCGCGGCCGAGGCCGGGGCGGCGGAGACCGCCCCCAGCGCGAGCGCCAGGGCGAGGGTCGTCAGGATGTTCCGCGAACTCACCACTCGCACGTTATCGGCGCGGGCGGCGCATTCCCAAGATCAGTGGCATCTCGGCCACGACGACCACGGACCGCAGGGCCACGGCGTTGCGGTCGAGCGCCTCGCGCAGGGCGAGCGCCGGCCCGCGCACCGCGGAGTCGGAGGCGATCGTCCGCGTGATCCTCAGCGCCAGCCGTGGGCCGGCCTCGCGCATGAGCGCCGGAGGCGAGTGCAGGTCGAGCGGCCCGGAGAGGGCACCGACCACCACGAGGCCCGCCGCCGCGAGCGCCGCGCGCCAGGCGGCGACGTCGAGGAGCGCCAGGCCGGACGCGGCGAGCTCGGCGCGCGCCGTGGCGACACCGGGATCGCCCTCGGCCGGTGCGATGTCGAGCAGCGCCACCCGCCCGCCGGCGCGCAGCAGCCGCGCCGCCTCGGCGAGCACCGCGGCGCGGCCCTGCGGGGGGAGGGTGCTGAGCAGGGCGTCCGCGACGACCACCGTCGCCGAGCCCTCATCGAGGCCGGTCGCCTCGACGGGGGCGTGGACCACGTCTCGCCCCGCGCCGCCCAGCGACTTGCCGAGGGTCTTCGCCGCGAGGTCGTCCGGCTCGACCCCGGTCCAGATGCGCGGCCCCCGGGAGACGAGGGCCGCCGAGGTGAGGCCGAGGCCCGGGGCGAGCTCCACCACACGGCTGGCGTCGTCCAGGCCCGCACCCTCGATGGTGCGGTCGACCATGACCCGCCCGCCCGGCTGGACGAGCCCCGAGACGACGCGGCGCGCGAGCGGCCAGGGCGAGACGGTCTGCTGTGGGTGCGCGGTCGTGGTCATCGGCCTCCTCGGCCCGTGGGATCCGCCGGTATCGAAGCAGCCGCGCTCCCCGAAGCCAAGGCGCGCTACCCGGCGAGGAGGGCCGCGCGCACGCCGCGCCCCGGCGCCTCCTCGGCCCACACGGCCACGGCGCCCTCGCCGTCGGCCGCCGACACCGCGGGGGCCTCACGGATGCGGCCGGGGGCGACGGCCGCCCGGGCCCACTGCGACCCTCCGGCCTGGCTCGACGCCGCGCCCCCGCCGCCCACGCCCGCCCCCTCGTCGCGTCGCCATGCCACCACGGCCGCGCCGGAGCCGTCCATGGCGACGCGGCCGACGGTGAGCGAGCAACCGCAGGTGCGCCGGGACACGACGGTGCTCGCTCGCCAGGGCCCTCCGCGACGGCGAGTGGTGGCCTCGATGCCCTGTGGCTCGCCCGGCCCGGCCAGGCCCCACGCCACCACGGCGTCGCCTCGGTCGTTCAGCGCGGCCCGCGGAGTGCGCCCGATGCCCAGGTCCTTCTCCGACCCCCAGGTCAGCCCCGCCCGGGCGCGGCCGGCGCCGAGGACGACCGACGACCCCCCGGGGAGCCCCACGCCCCAGGCGGCCAGCCCCGCGCCGCCTGGGCTGAGCGCGACCGCGGGGGTGGACGAGTCCTCCGACGAGACCTCGCGCGGCGCCTCGAACGTCCCCTTCGCAGTCCGGGCCGTCCAGAGGTGGCCATCCGCGATCCAGGCCGCCATCGCCCCCGCGCCCGGGCTGAGGGCGAGGGCGGGCGGAGCCGGGCCCGGGGTGCCGACCCTCGCCGGGCGCACGCTCCAGCCCGCCCGCGCCGAGACCCGCGTGGCCAGGCGCACGAGGAAGCCGTCGCCGCGGCGCTCGCTCCACATCACGATCGGACGCCCCCTCGCCCCCATGGCCGGCCGGACCTCCTGCACACCCACCGGCGCCTGGACCACCCGCGCGGCGGCCCAGCGCCCCTTGCGCCCCCGGCGGACGGCCGCGACGACGGTCCGCCCGGACACCCAGGACACCACGGCATCGCCGCGGGCGTTGAGGGCCACGCGCGGCGCGCTCGCGCCTCCGCGCGACAGCAAGCGGCCGGTGACCCAGCGGCGTCGCGGACCATGGCGCCAGGCCACCTGGACGCGGCCCGTGGTCGCATCCGCCTCGGGGCGGCGGATCCAGGCCACCAGCGCCTCACCGCCGCTCGTGACGGCGGCGTCGGGCGAGCCGAGGAGGGACGCTCCAGGCGGCGAGACGGTCACCGCTGGAGACCAGGCCGACAGGGCGGCTGCGGGGCTCAGCGCGGCGAGGCCGAGTCCGACCAGGAGGTGCCGGAGCCGCATGGCGGGCGACGCTAGCAGGCCCGCTCCGGGTCCGATCGCGGGGCGGGTGAGGCGCATGTCTCCCGATTCGGGAGCGCGGCGGCCGTCCCCCGGTTCCGCGGGCCCCCGGCCGACCGGGGCCCCATGCCGATGCGGCGTCCGCCGCGGCCCGTGCGGGCGGCGAGGCAACGACGCAGATCAGCCCCGATATCGGGAATATCGGGGCTGCCGAGGACGCCGCCTCGCGATGGGATGCAGCCGGGATCTGCAGCTGGACTTCTGAATCAGGACACTAGGCCAGGTTGATCACCGGCGTCCCGACGGGAACGCGCGGCCACAGCCACAGGATGTTCGCGTTGTAGTTGCGCGTGCAGCCGTGGGAGTAGTAGCGCGGGTCGTCGTCGAGCAGGTACTCCTGGTCGGTGCCGTGGATCCCGTAGCCGCGGTGGTACCAGAGCACCCGCGGACCGAAGGCCGAACGGGGCCCGTACGTCTTGGAGTAGACGGCGAAGCGCCCCACGGGCGTGGGCGTGGAGGCCTTTCCGAAGACCACGGGGAAGACCCGGCGCAGCTTCCCGCGCTGGTAGTAGTAGAGCTGGAATTCGGAGATCTTCTGCACGAGGTAGTGGGGCGCCGAGGCCGGCACCCCGTGGGGGTTGGAGCCGAAGACCGGGATCCTCTCGGTCGTCGCCCGCCCCCCGACGTCCCGGCCGGGCGTCGGGGGGACCGCGATGCGGAAGCGCCACGAGCCGCCCGAGGGGGGGGTGAAGCGCGCGCGCACCCGCCCGGAACGCACCCGGACGGTCGTGACCCTGCGGAACGCCTTGCCGTCGACCGAGCCCTCGAGAGCGACCTTCTCCCCCTTTGAGGCGGCGGCGACCGAGCCGACGGCCCTGAACGGGCGCCCGGAGATGTTCTCGAGGGGTTCCGCCGTGACCCGCAGCCTCACCCGGCGACGCAGGGCGACCGAGCGGCGCCGGCTCGAGGAGACGTCCCCGTCGGCGAGCGTGACGCTGACGCGCAGGTTGCTCGTGCGTGAGACCGGGAGGCTCGCCGCGAAGCGGCCCTCGGCCGTCGTGGTGAGCGTGACCAGCGTGCGCCAGGCGCCCGCCTCGAGCCGCTCGACGGCGACGGGCACCACGGCGGCGGGCGACACGCGACCCGACACGGCTGCGCGCTGACCCTGCTCCACCGACGGCGGCGCCTTGAACGCGGCCACGTGAAGGCCGTCGGGGGCCGCGGCGGCCGCGAGCGCAGGCGCGGCCAGGAGGCCCAGGGCGGCGGCTGTGGCGCCCGCCGCGCTCCTCGGACCGGCTCTCATGTTCGTCTCCATTCGACGGGAACGACTGGTCGCATACTTCGACCCGGAGCGGCGATTCCTTAGTCGCGTCGATACGGTGTGCCCATGGACGACGATCGCGCTCTGCGCCTCTTCGCCGCGACCAGCGGCTGGAAGGGCCCCTTCCAGCACGAGCAGGTGCTCGTCGCGGCACCGGACGCCGACGCCGCCCGTTCGCTCGCCGAGGAGGCCTTCGCGAGGGTCGTGCAGCCGGTCTGCCGTGCCAAGATGCGGATCGCCGACCTCGGCCCCGTCGCGGCGGGCGTGGTGGCCGGCCCGTTGCGCGCCGGGGAGTCACTCGCCGACGGCGGGCTGCCGGTGGACCTGCGCTGCGGGGCCGAGCCGACCTCCTGACAGGGGGACCGGCCCTGTCAGGGCCCTTCTCCGCTCCGAGCGGGCAACTCTTTCGGGCGACGGGTGACGGCCACGCCCCGCGTCGCGCAGAATCGCCGCACTCGGGTGACGCGTGTGTGACGGAGGCGGCGTGGATTCAGGTTGGCGGGAGAGCCGATGGGGTCGTCGTGATCGCAACGCCCTCGGCGCTGCCATGCGGGCGGTGGCCGGTGCGGAGGACCTCGCCTCGGCCGCGGAGCTGATCTGCGAGGGCGCTGCGGCGCTGTTGCGCGCGGACCGCGTGACCGTGGTCCGGATCGGTGACGGCGGGCCGCGGGTCGCGGGCGCCACGGGGGCCGGGGCGGAGCGGATCGACGACATCGCGGCGCCGGCTGGAGCCCTCGCCACCGCACTGCGCCTCGGGGATCCCCGAGAGGTGCGGTCCTCCGGCGCCGCCGAGGTCGCGGCGCCGATCGACATCGAGGGGCGGGTCTGGGGAGCGATCGTGGCCGCCGGCCCCGCGGGGCGGATCCCGCGTCACGCCCACGAGCGGCTCGCGCCCTTCGCCGACCTCGTCTCGCTCGCCGCGGCCGCACACGAGGACCGGCTGCGCCTGGCGTCGCTGGCCGGGACCGACCCTCTGACCGGCCTCGGCAACCGGCGCACCTTCGACGCGCTCCTGGTCACCGAGTTCGACCGCGCCGTCCGGCACGACGACCCCCTGAGCCTGGTGCTGCTCGACATCGACCACTTCAAGGGGGTCAACGACCGCTTCGGCCACCAGCACGGCGACCGCGTGCTGATGGAGGCCGGCCGGCGGCTGGTGGCCATCGCGCGTCGCGGCGAGGCGGTCACGCGCATCGGGGGCGAGGAGTTCGCGTGGATCCTCCCGCGGACTGCGGGCGACGGAGCCGAGGCCGCCGCATCGCGGGCCCTCCTCGCGATCGCCGGAGCGCCCTTCGACGGGGTCGGCACGCTCACGATCTCGGCCGGAGTCTGCGAGCTCTCGGCCGCGGGCGACGCCGACGAGATGGTCAGGCTGGCCGATCAGATGCTCTACCGCGCCAAGGCGGACGGCCGCAACGCGGTGCGCCGCCACGTCCGCGAGGGCGAGCTGGCCGGCACCGCCTGACGCGCCTCGGGCGCACCGTGTCTCGCATCGTGCAGCAGCCCGCGCCGGGACTACGACGCGCGGCGCCCCAGGGGATAGCGTCGGCCGCAGGAAAGGCCCGGAGCGCACTGGGAGGCGACCGCGTACCGCCCCGACACCACGACCGACACCGCTCGACGGCTCTTCGAGGCCGTGGTCGGCGTCGCGCGGCGCACGGGGCCGCCCGACGTCCTCTCGACGGCGCTCGTCTGCCTGGCCGGGCTCGACTACCGCGAGGGGCGGTGGCTACGGGCGCACGTCGCCGCCTCCGAGTCCGTCAGCCTGGCCGAGTGGGCCAGGCGCACCGGCGCGGGCGGGGCGGGTCTCGACGGGTGCCTCGCGACCCTGGCGCTGGTCGAGGCGGGCCTGGGCCGCGCGCACGACTGCCGGGCTCACGCCGAGCGCGTGATCGCCGGGGCCCGCGCCGACCTGCGGCCCGTGGTGGATGCGCAGGGCGCGCGGGCGCTGCTGGCCCTCGCCCGGGCCGACCACACGACGGCCCTCGGCCACCTGGACGAGGTCGCGCGCATCAGCGCGTCGCACGCCGGCGACGCAGAGGCCGTCCGACGCTGGGGGGCCGACCACGTGGAGGCGGCGGCGGGCGCCGGCGACCGCGACCGGGCCGCCCAGGTGCTGCGGCGCCTCAACGACTGCGCTGCCGAAGCCGGCTCCCCGGACCTCGACGCCGTCGCGCTGCGCGCGGGTGGGATCGTCGCCGGGGCCCTCGACGTGGATCTCCTCTTCCAGGAGGCGCTGGAGATGCACGCCGTCCGGCCGGTGCCATTCGAGTGGGCGCGCACCCGTCTCTGCTACGCCGAGCGGCTCGGGAGCTCCGACCGGCGCGAGGAGGCCGCGGGTCAGATCACGTCGGCCCTCACGACCTTCGAGAGGCTGGGCGCCCGCGGCTGGGCGGCTCGTTGCCGCGCGCAGGCCGCATAGCGGGGTCTCGGCCGTGATCCCTCGGCGGATGCGGCCGGCGGCGAGCGTCCTGGGTCGGAAGTCCGCGTGCAGTTCCCGAGCGAATCCCCCGCGAGGCGGCCGGGAACCACCGCGCGGTTTCCGACCCGGAACGCTAGATGCGCTCACCCGGGGCGTTGCGCTCGAGGGACCGTGCGTCGAGTGCGCCGTCCGCGAACAGCGCCTCCAGGGCAGCGACCGCCGGCTCCCAGAACTGCCCGCCCGCCAGGCGCCGGCACTCGGCCAGTGCCCGGCCGGCCCCCAACGACGCCCCGTAGGGCCGGTCGCTGGTCATCGTGTTCCAGGCGTCCGCCAGATGGAGGATCCGTGCGCCCTCCGGAATCCTCTCGCCGCCGAGACGGTCGGGGTAGCCCTCGCCGTCCCAGCGCTCGTGGTGGGCGCGCACCCAGGCCGCCTGCTCGGCGGTGAGCACGTCGGAGAGCATCTCCGCTCCCAGGGCCGCGTGCATCCGCACCTTGACCATCTCCAGCTCGCTGAGACGCGCCGGCTTGAAGAGGACGGCGTCGGAGACGGCGATCTTGCCCACGTCGTGGACGAGCCCCGCCTCGTGCAGGAGGGCCACACGCTCCGGGCTCCAGCCGAGGGCCCCCGCGATCGTCGCCGCGAGGCCCGCGACGCGCTCGGAGTGCCGGCGCGTGGAGGGGTCCTTGGCATCCACGGCGCGCGCCAGGACGCGGATGCTCTGGAAGGTCTGGCCGCGGCGCAGCTCGGCGGCGCGCTCCTCGCCGTCCATGGCGTCCATCACCTCGGAGCTGTAGAGGAAGACGACGTCGCGCCCCTGACGCTTGGCCCAGTAGAGGGCGACGTCGGCCTGCCGGTAGAGGTCGAGGGCGTTGTCGGCGCGCGAGAGGTCGCAGACCCCGCCGGAGACCGTCACGCGGCCCACCGCCGGGAACGGGGCGTCCGACATCGCGGCCCGCGCCCGCTCGGTCGCCTGCCACGCCTCCATCCCGTCGGTCTCGGGCATGAGCCAGCCGAACTCCTCGCCCCCGATGCGGGCGACCAGATCGCCCTCGCGGGCCCTCGACGCCAGCCGCAGCGCGGCCTCGCGCAGCACCGCGTCGCCGGTTACGTGGCCGTGGACGTCGTTGACGTCCTTGAAGTTGTCGAGGTCGAGCACCGCCAGAGCCAGGTCGCGGCCGTGCCGCCGCGAGCGGGCGACCTCCTCGGCGAGTCGCTCCTCGAAGACCCCCCGGTTGACGAGCCCGGTCAGCGAGTCGGTGGCGGCGCGCCACGACAGCTCGGCGCGGGCCTCCGCGTTGCCGATCGCCAGCGACACCAGGTCGGCGAAGCGCGCGAGGCGCTCCTCCGTGGCGGGCGGAAGCGCCTCGTCGGCGTCGGTCGCCACCACCACCGCGCCCCACAGGCGTCCCCGAACGCGCACCGGCGCGGCCACGCTACCCCGGAACGCATGGCGGTCGAGCACCCACGGGACCGCTCCGGCGAAGGCGTGGAAGTCGTCGACGCGCGCCGCGCGGCCGGTGCGCGCGACCTGCGTGGAGGGCAGCGGGTCGGTGAGCGGGACGGTGAGCTCGCGGGGCGGCCATGACCCGGGCCGCGCGGACCAGCGCCCGATGAAGCTGGCCTCCCCGTCGTCGAACCGGACCACGGCGCCACCGGCGGCCCGGTGCACCCGGGCCAGCTCATGGGCCACCTGGTCGAAGACGTCCTCGGGGGCGGCCTCGCTGGCGACGGCGACGGCGATGCGACGCAGCGCGGCCTGCTCGAAGACGGCCCGGCGGCGGGCGCCGCGCAGGCAGGCCCTCACGCGCAGCAGGAGGTCGGGGACGGCGAGCGGCAGGCTCACATGGTCGTCGGCGCCGTCCTCGACCGCGGAGAGCGCGCCCGCCTCGTCGCCCGACCGGACGATCGCGACGACGGCCGGCCCCACGCCCGAGTCGTCGTGGAGGGCCGCGACGAGGGAGCGGTCCTGATCGGGATCGCGCAGGGCGGCCCCGGCCAGGACGACGGCGATCGGACGGGTGGCGACGGCGAGCAGGGCGCCGGCCGCGTCGGAGGCCTCGACCACCCGGTGTCCGGCACGCTCGAGGGGATCGCGCAGGGCAATCCGCACCGGGGCCTCGTCGTGGACGACGAGGATCCGATCGGGGGCGCCCTCGCACCCCGGGTGGTTCGCATCCATGCCCCCTGGGGATCGACGCCCCGGGGGGGCGACTTGAGGATCCGTAGAGTTTCGTCCATGGTCCCGACGCCCGACCCGCGGCAGCCGGTCGCCGCCGCGCTCGGGCTCCTGGCGGCCGCAGCGGCGGCCGCGACGTGCCTCCTCTTCCTGGGCGCCGTCCACACCGCCGAGGGGCAGCGGCTCGACGACGCGGCGCGCGGCGACCTGTCGCTCTCGACCGCCCCGCGCGCCTACGCCGCGACCCAGCGGCTGCTGGACACGATCAGCGTCTCCTCGCTCGCCCTGTTCGGGCTCGGGATCATGGGCATCGCCCTCCTGCGCCGCAGCCCCGCGCTCGCGCTGGGGGCGGGGGTGGTGGTGCTCGGCGCCAACCTCACGACCCAGGCGATCAAGGCCCGCTTCGACCGTCCCGACCTGGTCGGCGGGGGCCTGGCGACGGAGGGCGGGTTCCCGAGCGGGCACGTGACGGTGGCGATGTCCCTCGCGATGGGGCTCGTACTGGTCGCGCCGGCGTCGTTCCGCTGGACGGCGACGCTGATCGGCTGCGCGTACGCGACCGGGGTGGGGATCGCGGTCATCGCCCTGGACTGGCACCGGCCGAGCGACGTCGTCGGCGCCTACCTGGTGTCCGTCGCCTGGACGGCCGCGGTCGCCTCGATCCTCGTCGCCGTGGACCGGCCCGCGCCCCCGGACGGCCGCGAGGGGCGCGCCACGGCGCGCATCGGGGGCGCGATCGCGGCCCTCCTGGGCATCGCCTTCGCCGGCGTCGTGGGGGTCACCGCCGCGCGCCGGCTGGACGTCGTGCAGATCGTCAACGACCGCACCGCGTTCGCGGGGGGCGCCGCCGCGGCCGCCGTCTCGTGCGCCCTGCTCGGAGCGACGGTCGCGGCCCTCCTGCAACGCTCCGATGCCGACGGCGACGCGAGACGCGCGCGCAATCGTTAGTCTGCCCCCGATGCGAGTCGGGATGCTCACCGGCGGGGGCGACTGCCCCGGACTGAACGCCGTCATCCGCGGCGCGGTACGCGTGGGCTCCTCTCAGCACGGCCACGAGCACGTCGGCCTCCTCGGCGGATGGCGCGGCCTCCTGCAGCGCGACCAGCGTCCGCTCACGCGCGACGACGTCGGTCCCATCCTCACCCGTGGCGGGACGATCCTCGGTAGCTCGCGAACCAACCCGTTCAAGGCCGAGGGCGGCGGCGAGGAGTGCGTGAAGGCCTTCGCCGACCTCGGCCTCGACGCGCTGATCGCCATCGGCGGCGAGGACACCCTGGGCGTGGCCCGCCGGCTGCACGACGAGCTCGGGTTGAACGTGATCGGCGTCCCGAAGACGATCGACAACGACCTCTCGGGCACCGACTACACCTTCGGCTTCTGGACCGCCGTCCAGATCGCGACCGACGCGATCGACCGCCTCCACACCACCGCCGAGTCGCACGACCGGGTCATCGTGGTCGAGGTGATGGGCCGCCACGCCGGCTGGATCGCCCTCGAGTCGGGGCTCGCCGGCGGCGCGCACGTGATCTTGATCCCCGAGGTGCCCGCCTCGATCGACGCCGTCTGCGCCCGGATCACGGGGCGGCGCGAGCGCGGCCGCGGCTACGCGATCGTCGTCGTGAGCGAGGGCGTCATCCTCGAGGAGGGCTCCCACGAGGGCGAGGTGGACGAGTTCGGGCACACCCTCCTCGCCAAGGCGGGCGTGGGCGAGCGGCTCGCCGAGGCGATCGAGGAGCAGATCGGCGGCGAGGCCCGCTCGGTGGTGCTCGGGCACGTCCAGCGCGGCGGAACGCCCACCGCGTTCGACCGGTCGCTGGCGACCCGCTTCGGCGCGCACGCGGCCCGGCTCGTCGCCGAGGGCAGCTTCGGGCGGATGGTCGCGCTGACCGGCGACACGGTCTCGGACATCCCCCTCTCGGACGCCGTCAGCGTCCTGAAGACCGTTCCCGAGGACGTGTACCACCGCGTCGAGGCGGTCGTCGCCGGCCCCTGATCCGTCCCGGGACGGGCTCGGCGGGACCGGTGCTAACCTCCGCCGCCATGTCGTCCTTGGTCATCTGCGAGAAGCCGTCCGTCGCCCAGGACGTCGCCAAGGCCCTGCTCGGTTCCAAGGGCAAGAGGGTCGGCGACCACTGGGAGGGCCCGGACGCGATCGTCGCCTTCGCCGTCGGCCACCTGGTCGAGCAGGTCGACCCCGACGCCTACGACGGCAAGTACAAGAAGTGGAAGTACGAGGATCTGCCGATCCTCCCCGAGGCCTTCCGCTACCAGCCCCGTGACACGCGCGCCGGCAAGACGCTGAAGTCGCTCCACGCGCTGATGAAGCGCCCCGACGTGGACGTCATCATCAACGCGTGCGACGCCGGGCGCGAGGGCGAGCTGATCTTCAAGCTCATCCTCGAGACCGCCCCGAAGGCCGCCCACGCCAAGACGGTCAAGCGCGCGTGGTTCAGCTCGATGACCCAGAAGGCGATCAAGGACGCCTTCGGCGCGCTACGCGACGACGAGGCGATGCAGTCGCTCGAGGCCGCCGCCCGCGCCCGCAGCGAGGCCGACTGGCTCGTGGGCATGAACGCGACCCGCGCCGCCACCACCAAGGCCGGCTCCATCCGCAAGGTCCTGTCGCTCGGCCGCGTGCAGACGCCGACGCTCGCGCTGATCGTCAACCGCGACCTGGCCATCGCGGCCTTCGTCCCCCAGGACTACTGGGAGGTCGAGGCGGGCTTCGAGGTCGCCGCGGGCGCCGGCTACAAGGGCCTCTGGCACGAGGGCTCGACGACCCGCCTCACCGAGGCCGCCCCGGCCGAGGCGATCGCGGCCGCCGCCTCCGGGCAGCCGGCCGTCGTCGAGTCGCTGGAGACCAAGCCCCAGGTCGAGCAGCCGCCGCTGCTCTACGACCTCACCACCCTCCAGCGCGAGGCCAACGGCCGGTACGGCTTCTCGGCCAGCCGGACGCTCGGCGCGGCGCAGGCGCTCTACGACCAGCACAAGCTCCTGACCTATCCGCGGACCAACTCCCGGTACCTGTCGGGAGACATGGCCGGCCAGCTGAAGGGTGTGGCGAGCGGCGTGGGCGCCGCGGCCCGTGAGTACGCCGACCCGGCCCGCTACGTGCTCGGCCTGGACCGGCTTCCGCTCGGGCGCGTCGTCAACGACGCCAAGGTCACGGACCACCACGCGATCATCCCGACCGAGGGCGACCACGACCTCGCCGGGCTCAGCCGCGACGAGCGGCGCATCTACGACATGGTCGCGCGCCGCTTCCTGGCGGTCTTCCACCCGGCCGCGCGCTTCGAGCGCACGGTGGTCGAGACCCGTTGCGCCGAGCATCTGTTCCGCTCGAGCGGAAAGGTGATGATCGAGGCCGGATGGCGCGCCGCCTACGGCGAGTCGGTCGGCGCCCCCGCGCCCGTCGCCGACGGCGACGCGCCGGCCAAGGCCGACGACGAGCAGGCCGAGCAGTCGCTGCCGGCCCTCACGGTGGGTCAGGTCGTCTCCTGCACGAGCGCCGAGGCGCTCGCCAAGCGCACCAAGCCGCCCGGCCGCTTCTCGGAGGGCACGCTCCTGCGCGCGATGGAGACCGCCGGCAAGCTGGTCGACGACGACGAGGCCGCCGACGCCATGAAGGACGCCGGCATCGGCACTCCGGCGACGCGCGCCGCGACGATCGAGCGCCTGGTCGACGCCGAGTACATCGAGCGCGAGGGCCGCAGCCTGCGCGCCACCGAGAAGGGCATCGGCCTCATCAAGATGCTGGGCGACCACCTGCTGACGAGCCCGGAGCTCACCGGCCGCTGGGAGCAGCGCCTCAACCGGATCGAGCGGGGCGAGGAGAAGCCCGAGGAGTTCCGCACGGAGATCGACGGCTTCACGCGCGAGGTGGTCGCCTGGTTCGCCGACAAGGAGCGCAGCGACCTCAGGATCGAGCGCGAGCCCCTGGCCCCCTGCCCCACGCCGGGCTGCGAGGGCCAGATCGTCGAGTACCCCAAGAGCTACGGCTGCAACACGTACCACGGCAAGGACGACCCGGGCTGCGGCTACACCCTCTGGAAGCAGCAGAACGGCCGCACCATCACGCGTGATCAGGCCCTCGAGCACATCGCCGCGGGGCGCTCCAGCAAGGACCTCGAGGACGAGCGCGAGGTCATCGGCCCCTGTCCCACGCCGGGCTGCGGCGGCCAGATCATCGAGCGGACCAAGAGCTACGGCTGCACGAGCTGGAAGAGCCGCACCGAGCCGGGGTGCGGGTACGTCATCTGGAAGCGGGTGCGCGGCGTGAAGGGCGAGGTCGAGCCCGAGGCCGCCCGCGCGATGGTGGCGGCCGGCGAGACCAACGCGGCGCCCGCCGTCGCCAAGGAGCCGATCGGCGCCTGCGCCACGCCGGGCTGCCCCGGCCAGATCGTCGAGAACAGCCGCGCCTACGGGTGCACCAGCTGGAAGAGCCGCAAGAACCCGGGCTGCGGCTTCGTGATCTGGAAGCGTGAGAAGGGCAAGCCGGGCGAGGTCACACGCGAGGAGGCGACCGCGCGCCTCGAGGAGGCCCGCGTCGAGCTCGCGGCCGCCGCCGACGCCGAGAAGACGTCCAAGAAGGCGCCCAAGGTGGCGACCCCGGCGGCATGACCTCGCGGGCGGCGCGCGTCGCGGCGGCCCTCGCCGAGCGCGCGACCTGGAACTTCTCGCGCTCCTCGGGGCCGGGGGGCCAGCGCCGCGACAAGACCGAGACCCGCGCCGAGCTCACGATCGGCCCCGGCGACCTGGCAGGGGTCGAGGGGCTCGGCGAGCGGGAGCGGGAACGACTGACCGCGGCCCTGCGCCTCGAGTCCCGCCCCCTGCGCCTCACGAGCCAGGCCGAGCGATCGCGCGAGCGCAACCGCGAGGTGGTGGTGCAGCGGCTGGAGCGACGGGTGGCCGAGGCCCTCGCACCCCCCGCCCCGTCGCGCCGCCCCACCAAGCCGAGCCGGGCCGCCAGGGAGCGCCGCCTCGCCGCGAAGACCCATCGCGCCAGGATCAAGTCGGGGCGGCGCGCCCCGGGCGACGAGGCCTGAGCCTGAATCGGTCATGAGTTCGTGGATGCGGGCTGAGGGCTTCCGAGTCGCCCGGAGCCGCCCCGGTCAACGGACGGCCCGCGTGATCACGTAGGGCCCCCGGGCCCGGAAGGTCGCGGGGTCGTCGCTGCCGGCGCGCAGGGCGGCGGCGCTCCGCTCGCGGAGGTCGTCCCACCGCGCGGCCGGCAGAGCCGCACGCGCCCAGCGCCAGACCGGGTGATGCTGCTCCTGGTCGGCGAACCACTCCTCGGCGGACGCCGCCTCCCAGACCAGGTCCTCCTCCCCCTGGGCGACCTCGCGCGCCCCCGCCCCCGCGAGCAGCCCCCGCACCCAGTCCGGGTCGGCCCAGTCCATCCGGGGCGCGCCGTCCACGACCGGGAACGCCGCGCGCAGGAGCGCGGAGGCCTCGTGAACCGGTCCGCGGCCGATCCAGCTGACGATCACGAGAGTGCCGCCGGGGCGCAGCGCGCTGAGCATCTGCCGGACGGCGACCTCCGGCTCGGGCGCGAAGATCACCCCGAAGACGCTGATCGCGACGTCGAACGCGCCGGGAGCGACCGGCAGATCGCAGGCGTCTCCGGCCAGGAACACCGCGTCCGCGAGCCCTGCCCGCTCCGCCCGCGCGCGGGCGATCTCCAGGAGCGTCGCCGACAGGTCCACCCCGACCACCGAGGCGCCGCGGCCCGCGGCGACCAGGGCGGCGTTGCCCGTGCCGCAGGCCACGTCGAGCACGCGATCCCCTGCGCCGACCCCGGCCGCGTCGACCGCGGCCGTGGACGCGGGCGACAGCACCTCCGCGGTGCGCGAGTAGCCCCCGTCTCCCCAGTCGAGATCCATGGAGGAACTCTGGCACAGAGCTCGTCGGGGATCGGCTCGCCGGATCCGCTGCACGGCGCTCGGCAGCCGGAGCGATGAGATGGGGCCGCAAGCCCGGACTCACCGGATCCGAGATGGGGAGCGCGATCCGGGGAACGCGCCAATTGGCGCACCGCTCGTGCGCCAATTGGCGCGGGCACCTCAGCGCAGGCGCGCCCGCCAGTCCGGGGGGACCGCTCCGGCCGCCCCCGGGGACCGGTTGACCCTCGGGGTGCGAGCGGGGCGGGCCCAGCGTGGGGCCGTCGTGGAACTCGTCGTCGGCGTACGACCAGAACCAGTCCTCGCCGGGCTCGAAGCTCTGGATGAGCGGGTGCCCGGCCAGCGCGGCGTGGATGCTCGCGTGGCCGCCCGGCGACGAGTCGCGGCAGCCGACGCGCCCGCAGGCGGCGCAGCGTCGCAGGTGGAACCACCGGCCCGGCCCCTCGCCGGCGGGGCAGCCGGTGCCGCTCGGCGTCGCCGCGGGCTCGATGTCCGGGGCGGCGCTCATCGGGTCTCCTGGGGCGCGGCGGGGTCGGGTGAGGGCGAGGATGCGAGCCCGCGGCTCCGCGGGGCCCGCTCGGCGGATCGGCCGGGTAACGTAGCGGCGACCGACCAGGGACCAAGGGAGTACCGATGGACGCGCTCGAGGCAATCCGCAAGCGGCGCAGCGTGCGCCGGTACACCGACCGGCCGGTGGCCGACTCCGACGTCGACGCCCTGCTGCGGCTCGCCCTGCTGGCGCCCACGGGGGGAATGGCCCAGGCCTGGAGCCTGCTGGTCGTGCGCGAGCCCGAGACCCGGGCGGCGCTCGCCGACATCGTCATGCGCGGCGGCGCCGAGTACTTCCGCATCATGCGCCCGCCCGCCCCGGACGCGACGCCCGACGAGCACGCCGAGTGGGCCCGCGGCTACGCCCAGCAGGCGCTCGGGACCTACCCCGACGTGCCGGTGTGGATCGTCGCCCTGCGGGTGCCGCGCGACCTCTTCCCCGCCGACCAGGCGTCCCTCGAGCGCGACGCGGACGTCGTCTCGATCGGGTTCATGATGGAGAACCTCCACGTCGCCGCCCGCGCCAAGGGCCTCGGCACCGTGCCGACGGTGTTCCACTGGTTCGTCGAGGACGAGTTCCGCGCGCTGCTGGACATCCCCGCGCAGATCGAGATCCCGCTGATCACGCCCCTCGGCTACCCACAGGAGTTCCCCGAGGGCCTCCCGCCGGCCCTCGCGAAGATCCGCCGGCCCTGGCGCGCGCTGGTCCACGACGAGCGCTGGGGCCGCCCCCGGGTGTAACGGCGGAACGGTTTTGGCGATACGGGCTGGACGCTCCGCGGCAGCGGAAGTAATGTGGATGACAGGGCGCGGGATGCCCGAACCGAAGAGCGGGGCGCCTGAGATGCAAGCCCCGCCGCGCGCGTGCCACGGTCATCGGACCGGGTGAGACGCTCTCCTTCGGCTCCCGCGCCCTTTTCACGTACCGGGGGGCCGCGATCTCAGCGCGCCAGGACCCCGTCGATGGGCGCCGGCATCCGCGGCTCGCGCCGCTCGGCGTCGTCCGCCGGAACCGCCCCGGCCGCCACCAAGCGCTCCAGCGCCTGCACGGCGGCCGGCCAGAACTGCGTCCCCGAGCAGCGCCGCACCTCGTCGAGGGCATCGGTGGCGGTGCGGCTCGGCTTGTAGCTGCGCGAGCTCACGATCACGTCCCAGCAGTCTGCGAGCGTCAGCAGCCGCGCCTCCTCCGGGATCTCCTCTCCGGCCAGCCGGTCCGGGTAGCCCTCGCCGTCCCAGCGCTCGTGGTGCGCGCGTACCCAGGCGGCCTGCTCGGGCGAGAGCACGTCCGCGACGATCTGCGCGCCGATCTCCGCGTGGGCGCACATCTGCGCGTACTCGTCGTCGGAGAGCGACCCGGGCTTGAAGAGGATCGCGTCGGGCACGGCGATCTTGCCGACGTCGTGCACCAGCCCGGCCTCACGGAGCTGTGCGGCGCGCGTCATCGTCCACCCGAGGGCCGTCGCCAGCTGCACGGCGAGGTCGGCGACGCGGGCGGAGTGGCGATGGGTGTGGGGGTCCTTCGCGTCCACGGCCCAGGCGAGCGCGCGCATCGCCCGCAGGCTGGGCGTCTCGGCGCGATCGGCGCCGCGGCGTGAGAACACCTCCTCGGCGACGTGGAACGAGTAGGCGACCGCACGGTTGCGCCCCGAGACCTTCGCCCAGTGGAGGGCCACCTCCGACTGGCGGTAGAGGTCGGCCGCGCCTTCGGCCGACGCGCTGGAGGAGATGCCGAGCGAGGCCGTGAGGCAGCCGACCCCGGCGAAGGGCCGCTCGGCGAGCGAGCGCCTCAGGCGGGCGGCCGCATCGCGGGCGGCCGGCTCGTCGGTCTCGGGGAGCAACCACGCGTACTCGTCGCCCCCCGTGCGGCCGAGCCAATCCGATTCCCGGACGTGGGCCTTCAGACGGAGCGCCATCTCGCGCAGCACGCCGTCGGCCGCCGCCTGCCCGTGCCGCTCGTTCACCTGGCGGAAGCCGTCGATGTCGACGAGCACCAGCGACAACGGCCGCCCGTAGCGCCGCGATCGCTCGGTCTCGCGCTCCATCAGATCCGCGAAGGCCCGCCCGTCGGGAAGGCCCACCAGCGGATCGGCGCCGTCGCGGGCGACCAGCAGGGCACGGGCCTGCTCGGCGACCAGGGCCGCTGCGACCAGCTCGGCCATGACATCGAGGGCCTCGGCGATCCCCGGCGGCAGGGGCCGCCCGGGGGCGGGAAGCGCGCTCACGCGGCCCCAGGCCTCCCCGGCCACGAGGACGGGCGCCCAGAGGGCGGCGTCAGCCGGAGGTGGGGCGCCACCCACCCCGGACGCGTCCGACGACGCGACGACGACCGCGTCGCCGGCGGCGCAGCGTGCGACGACCCCCGTCCCGTCGTCGGCCAGATCGCCCAGCTCCCCTGCCACCCGGTCGAGGATGTCCTGCACGCCGGCGCCCATCGAGACCATCGCGCCGACGCGGGCGAGGGAGGCGCGCACGCTCTCGGCGCGCACCCGTTCGGTGACGTCGCGGACCGTGAGGACGTACGCGCCGAGGGATCCGTCTCCACCGGGGGCCGTGGCCACGCTGACGACGGCCGGGAAGCGGGTCCCGTCGGGACGCGGGAGCATCGCGTCGTACTCGACCGCGCCGGGTGCGGCGCAGCCGGCGAGCGCGGCCTCGAGATTCGGACGCTCGTCCTCTGGCCAGCCCGCGAGCAGCGGGCACCCCAGGAGGTCGCCGCGGGCGATGCCGGTCATCGTGCCGAAGCCGTCGTTGACCTCCAGAACCCGGGTGTCGGTCGCAAGCACCAGGAGACCCCCGGGCAGGCACGAGAGGACGGCCGACAGGCGCTCGCGGTCGCCGTCGAGCATGAGCGCGCCCACCGGGGCGCGCGCGAAGTCGTCGCGGATGCGGTGCATCCCCGTGCCCTTCGGCCTCGCGCGGGGGTGAGTTGATCCGCGGGGCCGGACGACGCGCGGGCCGGCACGAGCGCCGGCCCGCGGACGTCGTCAGGAGCGGGAGGCGGCCTGCCCGGTCTCGACCGCTCGGACCGGATCGTCCTGCTCGCGCTGATCGCGCCCGTCCAAGATCGCGCCGTACACCAGGATCGCGAGCGCGGAGAAGACCACCAGAGTCACGACCGCGCCGATGATGAACAGCCCCAGCGTGCTCATGACTCGGTCCTCCGGGGGAGCAGGAAGCCGCCCAGGCTGATGATCGACGGCACCCAGATGCCGACGAAGATGCCCTGCTGCTCGTTGCCGGCGAACCAGAGCGACACCGACAGGACGAACGATGCGAAGGCCGCGAGCAGTATCAGCCCGCGCGCCACGTTCTCGCGTCGCGAGCGCGACGCGAGAAGACCCTGCGCGGCGAGGCGCTGTTCGAGCGGCGCCTGCGTCGTTGGCTGGCTCATGTCCCTGTCCCTCCGTGATCGATTGATGGCACTGCGTGCGGTGCGGCCGCGCCTCGTCGGGCGGCGACCAGCCCGCGGAGCGTGGGACGAGCGCGGTCGGTCCCGAGCAGGAGGCGGCCGAGGACGGATCGCTCATCCGGGCCGATCTTCACGAGCTCCCGCCCTCGGGCGTCCATGACCTTCAGGGACAGACCCACGCCGGCTGCCCGCCGGATGGCGGCGCGACCGGCGCGCAGGCCGCCCCCCGGCCGGCCCACGACGACGAGGCTCCGGGCGCCGCCGTCGGCGCCGGCGTGGAGCCGGGCCGAGACGCCGGGGCCGGTGACCGTGAGGTCACCGTCCACGACGATGCGGCGTTGGTTCAACGCCCCGACTCGGACGTGCGGACGTTGAGCGTCCCGTTGAGTCGCCAGGTCGCCCGCGGGGCGTCGCCGCCCGTTCGGTCGGGGACCTCGACGGCCAGGTCATTGAACTCGTAGCTGATGGTCGCACTCCGGCCGGTCAGGCGCTCGTACAGGCCCTCGGCCAGGTCCGGCCAAGTCTTCGTGTTTTCATCGCTCATCGGTCTGTCTCCTGGTCTCTCGCTTACCGTGGTCAGACTCTAGACATAGCGGATCATTTTTGTCCAGTGTTGATCTTGTTCTAAGTAGATTTCGGCGTTTTACTGTCCGATAGCGTTCTCGTTGATGACAGAACCTGTACACATCCTGTCGAGGTTTGTCATACTGATTATGTGAACGGTATGGAAGACGAGCGCATCAAGATCGGAGAACTCGCCCGCAGGACGGGCGTGAGCGTACCGCTACTGCGTGCCTGGGAGCGGCGCTACGGCGTGCTGTCGCCCGCGCGCACCCCGGGCGGATTCCGCACCTATGGAGCGGAGGACGAGAGGCGCGTGCGTGCGATGCGGCAGGGCATCGACGGCGGTCTGTCCGCCTCGCGCGCAGCGGTGGCGGTCGTCGGTGGCGGGCCCCGGGACCGGGACCGGGACCCGTCGCTGATGGTGCGCCCCTCCGATATCCGGGCTGCCCTGGACGACGCCGTCGACCGCTTCGACGACCGGAACGCCAACGCCGCCCTCGACCGCCTCCTGGCGGGCTTCAGCCTCGAGTCGGCTCTGGGTGACGGTGTCCTGCCGTACCTCCAGAGCCTCGGCGCGCGCTGGGAGACCGGGGAGGTGACGATCGCCCAGGAGCACTTCGCGACGTCGATCATCCGCGGCCGGCTGCTGGCGCTCGCCCGCAACTGGGGCGACGGGACCGGGCCGCTGGCGCTGCTCGCATGCCCCCCGGGAGAGCAGCACGACCTCGGGCTGATCTGCTTCGGCCTGGGCCTGAGGGACCGGGGGTGGCGGATCACGCTGCTGGGACCGAACACCCCGATCGACACCCTCGCGGAGGCAGCCGATCGCCTCGATCCTGCCCTCGTGGTCGTCGCGACGATGCACGAGGCGCTGGCGGAGGGGGTCGCGGAGGAGCTCGGACGGCTGGCGGAGCGTCACCGGGTCGCCCTCGCCGGTCCCGGCGCGGGCGATGCGCGGCACGAGGCGGCCGGGATCTGGCTGCTGGACGGGGCGCCGATGGAGGCCGCGGGGCGCGTGGACGCGACGATCGGCCGCTGACGCCTCACGGCGCTTGATGACGTCCGGCCAGTGAGCGAACATGTGTTCGATGCTCGTCGCCGTCCACGTCCCCCGCTTCGCGCTGCTCGTCGCCCTGCTGCGGGCCCGGAGGCCCCTCGATGCTCCGGTCGCGCTCGGCCCCGAACCCGGCGGCCCCCAGGTGGTGGGGCTCTGCACCCCGGCGGCCGAGGCGTGCGGCGTGCGCCCCGGCCTGCGCGTGGGAGAGGCGCTCGCGCGCTGCCCCGGGCTCGACCTGGTGGTGGCCGACCCCGGCGCCGCCGCCGACGCCTCCGAGCGCACCCTGGAACGCCTCGAGGCCGCCGGCTTCGCCGTCGAGCCCATGGGCAGCGACACGGCGGTCTTCGACGCCCGGGGCACGCTGCGCCTGCACGGCGGCATCGAGGGGGTCATGCGCCGGGTGCGGGCGGCGCTGCCGGTCGGCGCCGGCGGGCGGGTGGGCGCGGCCCCGTCGCTGTTCGCCGCGGTGCAGGCCGCGCACGAGGCCGCCCCCGGGCGGCCGCTGATCCTCGCGCCCGGAGAGGTCGCCGGCTTCCTCGCCCCGCTCCCCGCCGCACGCCTGCCGCTGACCCCCGACCTGGTGGCGGCCCTCCAGGACCTCGGGCTGCGCACCATGGGCCAGGTGGCCGACCTGCCGCGGGTGGCGGCGCTCGATCGCCTGGGCTTCCCGGGCCTCGCCGCCTGGCGCCTGGCGCGCGGCGAGGCCGACCGCGCGCCCCGGCCGCGCACCCCCCCGCGGCCCCTGCGGGCCGGGGTCGACTTCCCCGAGCCGGTGGCCGCGCGCCCGGCGCTCGATGCCGCCGCGCGGCTGCTGCTGGGCGAGCTGGCGGCGGCGGCCCGCGGACGGGGGGCGGCCCTGCGGACGCTGACCATGCGCGCCCGGCTCGCCGACGGGGGGTCCTGGATGCGCGATCTGGCCCTGCGCGAGGCCACCTCCGACCCCGAGCGCCTGGCCCTCGCGGTGCTGCCCCGGCTGGGCGAGATCTCCGGGCCGGTCACCGATCTGTGGATCGGCGGCGACGCCTCCGGTGCGCTCGGCGGCCACCAGCTGACCGCCATCCCCTCACCCTCCCGGGAGCGGCGCACGCGGGCCGGCGAGGCCGTGCGCCAGGTGCGCGCCGCCCAGGGGCAGGAGGCGATGCTGCGGATCGTCGAGATCGAGCCCTGGTCGCGCCTGCCCGAGCGGCGCTGGGCGCTCACCCCCTACGAGCCGGCAGCCGAATGAGCCTCCGTGCGCTGGGGACCCCGCGCGAGGTGGCGGTGCGCAGCGCCGACGGGATGCCCTGCGCGGTGGCGATCTCGGGCGATCGTTATCACAAGGTGATGACGATCCGCGACGACTGGCTGGTCCAGGACCTCTGGTGGACCGACCGAGCCGTCGACCGCCACTACTTCGAGTTGGTCCTCGACTCCGGGCGGCTGGTGGTGGTGTACCGCGAGGCCGCCGACGCGGCCTGGTTCATCCACGGGTGACGCGGGACACACGCCGGGGTCCCGGCGTGTGTCGGATCAGGGGGAGGCGGCCCCGGGGGGGCTCGTGGCTCCCGGCAAACGCGCCGTGTTCGAGATGGCCAGCCACCCGCCCTTGCCCACCAGGTTCTTGCGGCCGGTCTTCACGAGGTGGTAGCCGGCCGGGATGCGGCCCGGCTTCCTGCGCCACGGCCCGATCGTCGCCGGCAGCGCGGCGTCGGCCGACTTGCGGAAGCCGGCGATCACGGCGAGCCAGCCGCCGCGGCCGACCGGGTTGGTGACCCCCGTCTTCACCAGCCGGTAGCCGGCCGGGACGCTGCGCGGCTTCGCCGCCCACGGGCCGATGGTCGGAGGCAGCGCCGGCGGTGCGACGACGCCCTGGGCGGCGTACGCGGCGATGCCGCGGCCGATCGCCTCCGCGATGCGCTGACGCACGGCCGGGTCGGCCAGGACGAGGGCCTCGGCCGGGTTCGACAGGAACGCCCCCTCGACCAGGATCGCCGGCATTCGCGTGTGGCGGAGCACGTAGAAGCCCGCCGTCTTGACCCCGCGGTCGGGGAGGCCGAGCACGGCGACCATCTGCGCGTGCACGTCCCGGGCGAGCGTCCGGGCGGCGGCGCTCGAGTAGTAGAAGTGGAACGTCTCGGAACCGCTGGTCGAAGCGCCCAGCGCGTTGTTGTGAACGGAGACGAAGATGTTGACCCCGGCCGCGTTGGCGGCGTCCACCCGGGCCCGCAGGTCGGCGCCCTCGGTGGTGTACGGGGCGTCGCCGCCGGCCAGGTCTCGCGTGCGGGTGAGCAGCGTGCGCGCGCCCTGGGCGCGCAGCCACGCGTCGAGGCGCAGCCCGATGTCGAGGTTGACGTCCTTCTCCAGGATCGTCGTGCGGCCCTGGGCGTCGGCGCGCGCCGGCAGCCCGGTGGCGGTGCCGGGCGGCAGGATCCCGGCCGCGCCGGTGTCGCCACCGCCGTGACCGGGGTCGATGGCCACGAAGGGCAGGGCTCCGAGCGCTGCGGCCGGGGCGGCGAGCACGCCGGCCACGAGGGCGGCGATCCAGGGTGAGAGGCGCGATCGGGGGATCAGGGGGATCTCCGCGCAGTAGGGCCGGGTGCAGGACGGGCGGCATGCTATCCGGACACCCCCATCGCACCCAACGCCCCCGGGTGCCCCACCCGGCGCAGCCGTGGGCACGATCTCTACGAGCGCTTGCGTGCCGGCCCCATCTGACGAAACATGTGGCGTAGGGCAGGAACGCACCACACGGAGAGCGAGACCGGCGGGCACCCGGTGATCGCGATCACAACGAAGGGGGCGCCGCGGGCACCGGCGCCCCCTTCGGCGTTTCACGCCCCGGATTGTCGTCGCGCAGCACTATCCATAGAGTTCGCGGCCATGAGCCATCCCATCGCGCTGACGCTCTCCGACGATCTGAAGCGGAACCGCCTCACGGTGTTCTTCCGCCTGATCCTCGCCATCCCCCACCTGATCTGGCTCGGGCTCTGGGGCATCGTCACCTCGCTGGCGATCATCGTGAGCTGGTTCGCCACGCTGTTCGCGGGCCAGACCCCCGCGGGCCTGCACAACTTCATCGCCCAGTACCTGCGCTACAGCACACAGGTCTACGGCTATCTGCTCTTCCTCGCCGACCCGTACCCCGGCTTCCTCGGCGACACGGACTACGCGGCCGACCTCGTCATCGCCCCGGCGGCTCCCCAGAACCGCTGGAAGACCGCCTTCCGCATAATCCTGGCCATCCCGGCCCTCATCGTCGCGGGCGTGCTGCGATACCTCGCCGGCGTGATCGCGGTGATCGCCTGGTTCGCGTGCCTGTTCACGGGGGCGATGCCGCTCGGCCTGCGCAACCTGACGGCGTGGATCGTGCGCTTCACGCAGCAGACCAACGGCTACGTCTTCCTGCTGACCGACCGCTACCCGAGCTTCTCCACCGAGCCCACCGAGTAGCGCCGCCCGGCATGGGTGGCGCGCCCCGCGGCGCTTGAATCGGGGTCCCGGTAGTACGAACATGTGTTCGTATGGCGCCGGCCGACTACGTCGAGTTGCACGCGCACTCGGCCTTCAGCTTCCTGGACGGCGCATCGGCGCCCGAGGAGATGGCCGAGGCGGCCGCGCGCCTGGGCCACTCGGCCCTTGCGCTCACGGACCACGACGGCCTATGCGGATCGCTGGCCTTCGCCCACGCCGCACGGGCGGCGGGGGTGCGGCCGATAACCGGCGCCGAGCTCACCCTCGACGACGGCTCCCATCTGACGCTGCTGGCCGCCACGGCGGCCGGCTACGCCAACCTCTGCCGGCTCATCACGATCGCCCACGCGGACACGCGGCCGCCGCCCGACCGCCGCCCCGTGCCGCCCCGGCTCGCCCTCTCGGCCCTGGCCGCGCACCCCGAGGGGCTGGTGTGCCTCACCGGATGCGCACGGCACGGGCTCGTCCCGCGCCTGGTGGCGGCCGGTGCGCGCCGCGAGGCGCTCGCGGCGGTGCGCGGCCTGGTGAGCGATCTCGGCAGGGAGAACGTGCTGGTCGAGATCCAGCTCTCGCGCTCGCGCGGCGACCGGCGCCTGGCGCGCGCGCTGTCGGACCTGGCCGACACGGCCGGGGTCGCCTGCGTGGCCACCGGCGACCCCCACGCCCACTCGCCCGAGCGGGCCCTGCTGCAGGACGCCTTCGTGGCGATCCACCACCGCCTCACGCTCGACGGCTCCGAGGACGTGCGCCGCGGCAACCGCCAGTCGGTGCTCCGGTCGCCGCGGGAGATGGCCGCGCTCTTCCGCGACCATCCGGAGGCGGTGGAGCAGACGGCGCGCGTGGCGGAGCGCCTGGAGTTCGATCTCACCCGCGACCTGGGCTACCGCTTCCCCGATTTCGCCGGCTCGCACCCCGGCGAGACGGCCCAGTCGGCGCTCGCGCACCTGTGCGCCCACCAGTTGGGCGCGCGCTACCCCAACGCCGCGAAGCGCGCCCTGGCCCGCGCGCGCCTCGACGAGGAGCTGGCGCTGATCGCCCACCACGACCTGGCCGGCTTCTTCCTGCTGCACCGCGACATCCTGGAGCTGGCCCGCGAGGTGGCGCTGCAGGTGCGCCCGGCCGGATCGGCCCGCCGGTGGCTGCCGCCGGGACGGGGCCGCGGATCGTCGGTGGGCTCGATCGTCTGCTACCTGACGGGGCTCTCGCACATCGATCCGGTTGACAACGGGTTGTTCCTCGGACGCTTCCTCAACCGGGACATGGCCTCGGTACCCGACATCGACCTCGACTTCCCCCGCGACGTCCGCGAGCGGCTGATCGAGCAGATCATCGTCCGCTACGGCCCCGAGCACGCCGCCCTCGTGGCCGCCTTCCCCACCTTCCGCATCCGCATGGCCATCCGCCAGCTCGGCGGCGCCCTCGCGCTGCCCGAGGCCGACCTGGAGCGCCTCACCCGGCTGGCCGACGGATGGTCGTCGGCCGACGCCGTGGAGGAGGAGCTCGCCCGCCTGCCCGACGGCCCCGCGAAGCTGGCCTCTCCACGCTGGAAGGCGCTGGCGCTGATGGCCCGCCAGGCCGCGGGCCTGCCACGACACCTGTCACAGCACTCGGGGGGGATGGTCGTGAGCGCCCGCCCTCTGATCGAGCTCGTGCCCGTCGTTCCCGCCGCGTTCCCGGGCCGACAGATCTGTCAGTGGGACAAGGACTCGTGCGCGGACGCGGGCTTCGTGAAGATCGACCTGCTCGGCCTGGGGATGCTCTCTGCCGTCGAGGAGTGCATCGACCTGATCGCCCGCTCGCGCGGCGAGAGCGTCGACCTGTCGCGCATCGGATTCCGCGACCCGTCGGTCTACGCCGAGATCCAGGACGCCGACACGGTCGGCGTCTTCCAGATCGAGAGCCGGGCCCAGATGCAGAGCCTGCTGCAGACGCGGCCCGAGAACCTGCACGACCTCACCATCCAGGTCGCGCTGATCCGCCCGGGGCCGGTGAGCGGGGGCGCCGTGCACCCCTACGTGAAGCACCGCCGCGCGCTGCGTGCCGACCCGGCGTTCGAGCCGCCCTACGACCATCCGCTGCTCGCCGACTGCCTGCGCGAGACGCTCGGGGTGGTGGTGTTCCAGGAGCAGGTGCTCGAGGTGTCGATGGCGCTCGCCGGCTTCTCGCCCGGCCAGGCCGAGGCCCTGCGGCGGGCGATGAGCCGCAAGCGCAGCCGTGAGGCGATGATCGCCCTCTGGCGGGACTTCCGCGACGGGGCGCGCGAGCGGAACGTGGATGACCAGATCATCCGCACGGTCTTCACCAAGCTGATCGGCTTCTCCAACTTCGGCTTCCCCAAGGCGCACTCGTCCGCCTTCGCCGTGCTGGCCTACCAGAGCGCCTGGCTGCGTCAGCGCTACCCGGCCGAGTTCCTCGCCGCCCTGCTGAACGCCCAGCCGATGGGCTTCTATCCGCCCGCGAGCCTTGTGCGCGACGCGCAACGGCGCGGGGTGCGGGTGCTGCCGCCGTGCATCGCGCGCTCGCAGGCGATCTGCTCCATCGAGGACGGCGCCGTGCGCATCGGGCTGGGGTACGTGCGCGGGGTCCGCCGCGACGCCGCCGAGCGCCTGGTGGCCGAACGCGCGCAGGAGGGCCCCTTCCGCGACATCGCCGACCTGGCCGCGCGCGCCGACCTGCGCCGCGAGCAGATCGCCCAGCTGGTGCGCGCTGGGGCGGCCGACGTGCTCGACGCGCCGACGCCGGCGGCTCGTCGCTCTCCCCGGCGGGCGATGCTGTGGGAACTCGGGGTGCTCTCGCGTCCGCGCGCCGGGGCGGACGGCACCCAGCTCGCTCTGCCGATCCCGGCCGGCCCCGCTCCCCCACTCCCCGAGCTCGGCCGCTTCGAGCGCACGATCACCGACTACGAGACCACCGGCCTATCGACCGGCTGGCACCTGGTGACGCTGGTGCGCCCGGGCCTGCCACCCGGGATGCTCACGGCGGCGCAGCTGCGCGAGACGGACCACGGCGCGCAGGTGGCCGTGGCCGGTCTGGTGGTCGCGCGCCAGCGGCCGGCCACGGCCGGGGGCATCGTCTTCCTGCTCCTCGAGGACGAGACAGGGATGGTCAACTGCATCGTGCGCCCGGAGGTCTACGAGCGCCATCGCCCGGTGGTGCGCGCCGACCCGCTCGTGATGGCCTGGGGCCGCCTGGAGCGTCGCGAGCGGACCATGAACGTCCTGGTGTCGCGGATGGCACGCATCGAGCCGCCCGTCGAGACCCCGGCCGCGTCATCCGCGGAGGCGGCGGAGATGGCCCGCGTGCGCGCCGCGGCCCCCGAGGGCCAGAGCTTCGGCAGGGGCCGCCGCTAGTGTCCTGAAGCCGTGGAGTACCTCATCACGGCGGCGATCCTGGTCGCCATGACCGTGACCCCGCTGCCGATGCCCCCGTCGTGGCTCGTGCTCGCCTACCTCTCCGTGGAGCTGGACGCCCGCACGGCCGGCATCGTCGTCGCCGGCGCCCTCGGCGCCGCGGCCGGGCGCACGCTCCTCGCGGCGTGGACCCGCGCCCTCGGCCCCCGGCTGATGAGCCGCGCGACGCGGGAGAACGTTCAACTACCTCGGCAGGCGCCTGCACGGCCGGCGCACCACCGCCGGGGTGGCCGGCCTGCTCGCGCTCTCGCCGCCGCCCTCGGGCGCGCTCTACACGGCCGCGGGGGTCCTGCGCGTCGCCCTGCCCCTGGTGGCGGTCTCGTGCTTCGCCGGCCGTCTGGTGACCTACGGCCTGGGAGCAGGGCTCGCCGGGACCGCGACGGGCGACGCGGGCGACCGCCTGCGATCTGCGATGGCGCCGTGGCAGCTCGGGCTCGGCCTCGTCGCGGTGGTCGCCGCGCTCTGGCTGCTGGGACGCATCGACTGGCGCTCGGCCCTGGCGCCCGGCGGGCGCATGCGGCGGCTACGGCTGCGCCGGCAGAACCCCCTTCAGGAGGCCGACGCCCCAGATCGCGAGTGAGACGACGCCGAGCACGAGGGCGGGGCCGGCGGACAGGAGCACGGAGCTCGCCACCATCAGCCGGCCCGCACTCGCCATCGGTCGTCTCCTCGCGGCGGCCGGGCGGAACGCTACCCGGCAGGGCCGCCGGACGAGAGCGGAAGCCCCTGGCACGCGCCGCCGCCGGCGAGCCGGGCCCGCGCCGCGCGCGCGACCGCGGCGATGAAGCGGTCGCCGGTCGCGTCGCCGACGCCCGATGCGCTCCAGGTCATGACGGCCGCGGCCACCGGACCGCTGCGGAGGTAGATGATCCCGCCGTCGTGCTTGACCTCCTCGGTGTACCCGGTCTTGTGGGCCACCGGCACGCCCGGCGGCAGGCCCGCGACGAGCTTCGACCTGTCGCGCACGTCGAGCAGCCGCGCGAGCAGCTCGCTGCGAACGGTCCGCGACGCGATGCCGAGCCGCCCGACGCCTCCCGCCCCGCCGACGGCGCCGCGATGGATCGCGACCATCAGGCGGGCCAGCTCGAAGGGCGTGGTGATGTAGTTGGTGAACAGCGCGGGGTTCGCCGACGCACGGATCTCCAACGGCCGGCGCGCGTCCTCGATGATGTACGGGCGTCGTACCAGCGAGCGGTCGAGCCCCAGGCTGTGGAGGGTGTCGGTCACGCTCGCCGCGCCGGCAGTGCCGGAGCCCCGGCCGATCGCCGCGAGGACGTCGTTGGCCGCGCGGTCGTCGGAGGCGACGATCATCCGGTCGAGGAGCGGCCTGAGCGCCGCCTGACGGCCCCGGCGGACCGCGTCGACCAGGATCGCCGCCTTCAGGGTGCTCGCGGCCGGGAAGCGGGCGTCGGCGTTGCTGCTCGCCCCGCACCCCGTGATCAGGTGCTGGACGTAGACGCCCGAGATCGCGGGCATCGCGGCCACCAGGCGGTTGACATCGGCCTGCAGGCGCCGGTCGACGAACCCGGGGACCCGGCCGGCGCGCCGCGCCGAGCGCGGCAGCGAGCGCACGCGGACGGTGGCCGACCAGCGTGCGCCGCCGGGGCCGATCGCCCGCACCCGCACCGGGTTGACGCCCGTCGGCACCGGCACGGCGACCCGGCGCGGGCCCGGCGGCACCCTGCGCCGCGCCGTGATGCGTCCGTCGGCCTGGACCTCCAGCCGGCGCGTGCCGGCGCCCACCCGCACCGCGACGCGCCCGAAGCTCACCGGCGGGGCGCTGACCACCGGCGGCGGCGGGGCGGCGAACGCGATCACGCCTCCGGGCTCCGCTCGACGACCATCGCGATGCCCTGGCCCACGTCGATGCAGAGCGCCGAGAGCCCGAAGCGCAGCGACGCATACCCCCGGATCGTCGCGACCGGCCGCACGCCGTCCTCACGGGCGGCCTCCGCGCTCATCACCACCGTCGCGGCGGCCCCGTCGTTGATGCCCGAGGAGGAGCGGGCCGTCACCGTCCCGTCGGAGGCGAACCTCGGCCGCAGCCGCGCGAGGCCCCCGAGGGTGGCCTCCGGGCGCGGGTGCTCGTCGCGGTCGACCACCACGCGGCCGCCGCGCTGCTGGCTCTGGAGCCCGAACGCGTCCCGATCCCCGCGGGTGGTGCGGTCCTCGGGCGTGACCCCCATGTGCGCATCACACGCCGCGCACCGCAGGCCGTCGTGGATCGTCGAATCGATCACCTGGGCGTCGCCCATGCGCCGGCGGGCGCGCGCCGCCGGCGCGGGGGCGGAGCCACGCTCATGTTGTCCGTCCCGCCGGCCACCGCCACCCGGGCATCCCCGGCAGCGAGCGCCGACCGGCGGGCGGGGTACTGCCCGAGCCCGGCCTGGGAGAGGTTGTCCATCACGACCTCGTCCACGCCCTCGGAGGCGATGCCCGCACGGCAGGCGGCCTCCACGACCGCGATCTCTCCGAGGCGGGTGGCCGGGACGGTGCTGAGAGCGCCCATGAACGTACCGATCGGCGTGCGGACGGCGCTGGCGATCACGACTTCGCTCACTCGGTCCTCGTCGGGTACATGAACCCACCGGAAACTACTCCGGCCCACGGCGGGCACTCAGCTTCTGTGGCCCACCGGCCGATGAAGGGGGTGGATGCACGGATGCAGATCAGCGCTGGCCATGACGGCCGCCGCGATCGCCCTCGGCGGGGTGGTCGCAACGGGGCCCGCCACGGCGGCAGCGCCACGCCAGGCCTCGTCGGCCTCTCCCGCGCCCCCCCCGCGCATCGAGTCGGCCCTGCTCTCCGCGATGAACCGCGCGCGCGTCCAGCGCGGCCTGCGGCCGCTGAGGTCGATCAGGACCCTCCGGCGTCCAGCCCGCGGCCAGAGCCGCTACCTACGGCGCATCGGCACGCTCGACCACGCCGGGGCCGACGGCTCGCCCTTCTGGACCCGCCTGATCGCCGCCGGCTACCCGCGCAGGCGCAGCCTCGGCGAGAACCTCGCCATGGTGCCCGGCTGCGGCCGGAACGTCGCGGCGCGCACGGTCCGGATGTGGCTCAAGAGCCCCGGCCACCGCGCCAACCTGCTCAACCCGGCGTTCCGCTGGACCGGCGCCGGCGTCGCGGTCGGCTCGAGCTGTTCAGTGACCTTCGTCACCGCCGACTACGGCTCGTAGCCGCCGCGGGGCGAGCGGCGCCCCGCACCGGGGCGCCTGAGGAGCTTCGGATCAAAGGGCGGGGATGGCCGCGCTCGCCATCCCGGAGGGCCGTCTAGGCCTGGAAGCTCTTCCCGCAGCCGCAGGACGCGGAGGCGTTGGGGTTGTTGATGAGGAACCCCGCCCCCTGGAAGCCCTCCTCGTAGTCGAGCTCGACGCCGAGGAGGTAGGGCACGCTGTAGCGGTCGATGATGACCCTCACCCCGTCGCCCTCGACGATCTCGTCGCCCTCGGCGGGGGCGGCCAGCGAGAGGTCGTACTCGAAGCCGGAGCAACCGCCCGGCACGACCTGGACACGCAGCCCGGCGCCGTCGGCGTCCTCGGCGGCGAGGAGTGTCCGCAGTCTGTCCTTGGCCTCCTGAGTGAGCGTGACCATGTGCGACCTCTCGGTGCGGTGGGCGACGGTGAACCACGACGAGTGTGGCAAAGGCCCGCGGCCCCCGCAAGCTCGTTCGCCCGTTAACGACCGGGCTGGTCCACCTTCCACCGCACCGCGCGGTCGTTGCCCGCGCGATCGGCCAGCCCAAGGCGGATGACCGACCGGCCAGGGGGCACGAGCCCGCGCGGCAGCAGCAGATGGTACGGGGTCACGACGGCGCGCCGCGTGACGTCCCGCCCGCGCACGCGCACGCGCACGGCGTGGGGGTCGACGCCGGTCCCGCCTGCGTCGTCGCGGTAGCGCACCAGCAGGCGCCCGCCCTTGAGCGCCCCCCTCGCGACGACGCGCGGGGCCCGCAGGGGCACGGGCCGCGCGAGGCGCCGGCGCTGGGGCAGGTACTTGCCGGAGAAGGCGAGCGCCGCCTGGCTCGTGGCCCAGACCGACGAGCGCGGCGACTCCGTCGCGTTGCGGACGCCTCCGTCGGGGAGCTGGAGGGACCGCAGGAAGGCGAGGGGGCCGCCCGAGCGGTCCCAGGGCAGCCGGCTCGGCCGGTCGCCGAGGGCGCGGATCGAGATCGCGACCCAGGCGGTGGTGAGGGCTGCGCTCGTGCCGCCGACCACGGGGGGGAAGCCGCCGTCGGCGTTCTGCGCGGAGAGCAGGAAGAGCCGCGCGCGACGCAGGGCGGGCGAGGTCTCCGGATCGCGACCGGCCGCCACCAGGGCCTGGATGGCGGCCGCGGTGGTGTTGGGGCCCGAGCGCGGCTCGGCCGCCGTGAGGGCCCAGCCCCCGTCGGGGCGCTGGATGCGCACGAGCGCCGCCGCGGCGTCGCGCGTCGCGCGCGACCCCGGTTTCAGCCCCCCCGCCCGCAGGGCGAGGACGCCCCATGCGGTGGTGGCGGAATCCGGGCCGATCAGCCCGTTGGTGCTCTGCGCCCGGAGCACCTCGCGCACGAGGTTGCGGCCGCTGGCCATCCGCGGGTCGATCCCGGCGGCCGCCATCGCCACGGCGGTGCGCTCCGCCTCGATGAGGGTGCCGCCCACCAGCGGCCGGCGGAGGGCCGTTCTCAGGGACCGGCGCCCCCTCTGCCAGCCCCGGGTGTCCTCCCCCGCCGCGGACACGGCCAGGCCCGCCCACTGGGTGTAGTTGGCGTCGGTCCCCGGTCCGACGGCGAAGCCGCCCCCCACGGGATCCTGGCGCGCCGCGAGATGGTCGAGCGAGCGGGCGAGCGGCCCGGCCTGCGCGCCGGCCGGGAGACCGAGCGCTGCGGCGAGGGCGAGGAGCAGCGGGAGCGGTCGAGCATGGCCGCGGCCCGTGGAGCGGGATCGCATCGAGTCCTTGTCTATCGGCGGGCGATCCTGGGGGCAACTACCCATCGGGCGAGACCGGCACCACCCGATGGACGCGAGGCTGCCGAAGGTTGCTAGCGTGGGCTCGTGGAGACCCCCGCGCAGAGCATCCGAGCCCCGCCGCTCTCTCTTCGCGCTGGCGTTCTCGGATCGCGACGGCGAGTTGCGGCTCGGCCTCCTGTTGGGCCTCGTGATGGGGGCGGTGGCGATCATCGGCGTCGGCACCTACGCCGCCCTGCTGGCCGCCGACGCCGGGAGCCCGGGCACCCTCGCCATCTGGGTCGCGGCGGCGCTGATCTTCATCAAGGTGCCCCTCCTCGCGGTGATGTGGTGGATCATCGGCCGCAAGCAGGATCCCCGCGGCGGGGGCGGCTGGGCGAGCAAGGAGTGCCGGGAGATCCTGGACTACCTCGAGACCCAGGCCCGCGAGGCCGTCGGCCGGCCCGACGCCGCCGCCCGGCTCGCCTACTTCGCCCGCGAGGCCTGGTTCGTCGCCGACGGCGCAACCGACGCCGACACACCGGCCGCGGTCGACACCGCGGTCCTGATCGACGCGATGGCCGCCGAGGCCGGCGCTCCGGTCGACCGCTCACGCACGGCGCGGCGCGCCGGGGGCCCCGCACCCGCCTGATCCGCAGGGCGACCCGCCCCGCGCCGCCGACCCGGTATCGCCGCCCTCTCCGGGCGGGGGATTCGCTCGGAGCCGCACGCGAACGTCCGGCTCATGACACCTAGCGGGCGGGCGGCGGGATGAGGCGGCGAGCCGGCGTGAGCCGCACCGCCGCCCGCCAGCCGCACAGGAGCACGCCCAGCGTCAGCGCGGCGACGATCATGAACGACGGCGCGACGCCACGGTCGAACACCAGGCTCCGAAGCGCCAGCCCGCCGACCACCGCCGAGGCCCAGACGATCGCCCCGACGCGGGCCGATACGGGGGCCCGCCACGCCCGCGCCAGCAGCCACCCGGCGGCCAGGGCGATCAGGAAGGGCGCGGCCACCTCCAGCACCCCCGTGAGAGCGGTGCCCTCCTCGTGGCTGCGGCGCCCGAGGGCGGCGAAGCCCACGACCAGGGCCGCGTCGATCATGAAGAAGGGGGCCGTGCGCACCGCTCCAGGCTAGCGACGCCGCCCGCCGCCCGCCGCGCCGGCTGCCACGTGCCCCCCGGTCAGAGGCTCTGGTGCACGTGGACCGTGAGGTCGCCCAGAGCATTGGTGTAGCTGCCGTACTCGTTGTCGTACCAGCCGAAGACCTTGGCGTGCGTCACCGGCACCTCGAGCAGCGGCGTCGGCAGACCATGGAGCACGGCCGCGGGAAGGCCGGGGACGGACGAGAGGTCCACCCGGACGAAGCCGGTGCGCGTGTGCGTCTCGACGCCCTCGATCACGACCGTCGCCCGCATGCCCGAGACGTCGGCCGGGACGTTCTGCTCCTCGCTGTACACCAGCAGCCCGCGGGCCTCGGCCTCCTCGGCGAAGACGGCGTTCAGCACGTCGCGGGTGATCGCGCTCTCCCCGCTTTCGCGCAGGCGGGTCTGGAAGGTGATGTTCAGGATGATCAGCGAGACGGTCGGGATCGGCACCCGCACCGAGTCGGCCATGAATCCGATCGAGCCGATGTCCGGGATCACCTGCTCCAGCGTCCGGGCGGCGTTGGTCGAGGTGAGGATGATGCTGTTGAGCGCGCTGCGGCTGCGGCGCAGGTCCGACGCCCCGGCGCCGGGCACGGCGTCGAGGACGCTCTGCGTGTTGGTGACCGCGTGGACCGTGCTCATCGACGCGGTCATCACGCTGTCGGCCCCGAAGCGATCGAGGAGCGGCTTGATCATGTGCGCGAGGGCCGTCGTGGTGCACGAGGCCGCCGACACCAGGGCGTGACGGCGCGGATCGAAAGCGACGTGGTTGATGCCGTGGATCAGGGTCACCGCGTCCTCGGGCAGCGTGCGGCCCTTGGCGCGGACCTTGAAGGCGGCGCTGTGGACGACCTTCTCGGCGCCGCCGGCCAGATGGCCGCGCAGCGCGCCGCCGGGCGCGTCCACCGAGCGGGTCGGGTCGTCGAACGCACCGGTGGTGTCCACCACCACCCGCACCCGGTTGCCGCTCCAGTCGATGTCGCGGGGGTTCCGGGACTCCTGGAGGATGGTGACCGGGGTGCCGGCCACGTCGAGCACGCGGCGCTCGCGGTCGACGATGCTCACGCACCGCGGCGCGCCCACGCCGCCCAGGAAGCGGTGGATGCCGCCGTAGGTGGAGTCGTTCTCGATGGCCCCGCAGACCGCCTCGAGAGACTTCCCGACGTCGCGGCCGAGGTTGACCGCGAGCCGCGGGAAGTGCCGGCGGGCCACGTGGTGCCAGAGGGTCAGCTTGCCGATGCGGCCGAGCCCGTTGATCCCCAGGGCCTCGGCGTCGAGATGGTCGCTCATCCGGTCGGTACCCCTCCGCTCTGGTTGGTCACTCCTGCGCCCTGCCGCGCACGCGCAGCTCCGCCACCGGGTGGGCGCCGAGGTAGACGCCCCCGTCGATCCCGCTGATGGAGAGCAGGTCGCCGGTCACGACCTCGCGGCCCCCGATGCTCGAGCGCGAGGCGCGCTCGTCCACGGTCAACGCGCGGGTGCCGACGACGCAGGTCTTTCCGAGGCGCTTCGCGGCCACCGCGGCGTGGCTGGTGGCGCCGCCGACGGCGGTCAGCAGGCCGTCGACCTCCAGCACGATCGGGATGTCGTCGGGGACGGTGTCGGGTCGCAGCAGGATGATGGGCTCCCCCGGGAACTCCTCGCGCAGCCGCTCGACATCGACCGCCGCGTGCGCCACGCGGCCGCTCAGGGCGCTCCCCCCCACCCCGATGCCCGTGGCCAGCCGGGCGGCCTCGAGCTCCTCGCCGGGGACGAACGCGACCACGAGCGAGGTGGGCGCGACGACCACGTCGCGGGTCTGCAGCAGGTAGAGGTCGCCGCGGCCCTCGCCCTCGAACGTGAACTCCACCTCCTGGTGGTTCATGCCGTGTTCATCCACCAGGAGGTGAGCGGCCTCGCTGAGCGCGGCGTGGATCTCCGGGAAGTCCCGCTCCAGCGACACCGACCCACCCCCGGGCTCCGACAGGCGCTGGCGCTCGCTGATGGGGAAGGTCTCCACCACGCCGGCCACGACGTCGTCTCCCTGGCCCTGGATGACGAAGTCGCCGTGCGGCTCCACCACGTCGGGCTCGCGGTCCGGAGCGCGGGTGTGCATCACGCCGGTGCCCGAGCGCCGGCCCAGGTTGCCGAAGACCATCGCCTGCACGATCACCGCCGTGCCCCAGTCGTCGGAGATGCGCAGCTCACGCCGGTAGAGGCGCGGACCCTCCGCCCACCACGAGGCGTGGACGCGCTCGATGCACGCGAGCAGCTGCTCCCAGGGATCATCGACGAGGTGGAGCCCACCGGCGTGCAGGAGCGAGCGGTACTCCATGGCCAGCGCGGACATCTGGCCGGCGTCGAACTGGGCCTTCTTCGCCACCCCGCGGCGGGCCTTGGCCGCGCGCATCAGCTCGTCGAAGCGGTTGCGCTCCATGCCGTGACTCATGCCCCAGAACTGGAGGAGCCTGCGGTAGGCGTCCCAGGCGGCCCACGCGCGGCCGGGTGAGGCGGCGAGCGCCTCGGCGGTGCCGGAGTTGATGCCCACGTTGAGAAAGGTCTCGAGCATGCCCGGCATGCTCACCGGGGCGCCGCCGCGCACCGACAACAGGAGCGGCCGCTCGGGGTCGCCCAGGCGCGTCCCGGTGGAGAGCTCGATCCGCTCCACCTCGGCGCGGATGCGACCCAGCACGCCGCCACGGTCGCGCAAGGGCACCGTCGCGTCGCCCGGGCGCGGGCAGAGGTCGGTCGAGAGGACGAACCCTGCCGGCACGCGGAAGCCCATGTCGATCAGGCGGCTGAGCATGAAGGCCTTGTTGCCGAGCGAGACGATCCCCCCCGCGCGCGCGCCGGGTCCGCCGAGGGTGAGCACGCTCCGCGCGGGCTCCACGGCCCGGTGCGGCACCCGCGTGCGCGGCGTCGCACGCACCCGCTCGCCGAGCGCGTGCAGCACGCGGCCGATCAGGACGTCGAGCCGCTGCAACCCGAAGCTCTCGGCGATCAGGTCGCGCAGGAATGCCTCGGAGAGGCGGAGCACGGTCTCGTCCTCGGAGGTGGCCTCCGCGACCAGGCCGCGGGCGATCATCTGCCGCAGGGCGCGGTCGACCGGCTCGTCGTAGGCGTCGAGGATGCGGGCGCGGATCGAGGTCTCGATGTTGCGCGACATCATCTGCATGACGTTGAGGAACTGATCGGGCGAGGTCTCGGGATCCTGCAGGCCCTCGTCGAGCATGGCCAGGCAGTGCGCGAGCCCCTGGGCGCGGTAGCCGTCGATCCGCAGGGCCCGCTGAAGCTGATGGATCCAGCCGGAGACGTCGGCCAGCCTCGAGCGGTCGATGTCCCCCAGATCCTCATCGTCGATGACGCGCTCGAAGAGGGCGGTCGCCAACGACTCCAGCCGGAAGGTGAGTCCCACCGCCTCGAACCGCTCCTCGCGGTACGAGCCGTACATGCTGGGGATCCCCGCGGCGATGTGGCGCTTGAGGTAGATGTCCTCCATCACCGCGGTCTCCCCGGGGCGCATCACGATCGCCTGCAGCTCCTCGAGCAGGCGCAGCGTCAGGTCGAGGGCCGCCTCGGAGTCGTCGCGCGCGAGGGCGGCGTCGAGCTCGCGCACCACACGGCCGTCGAGGCGCAGGAAGTCCCTCAAGCGGCCGATCACGTCGGAGTGGTCGAGGGCGTACTTGCGCCGCAGCTCCTCGCGCACCTGGAAGATCAGGGCGATCTTCTCCCGCGCGAGCGGGTCGCCCTCGGGGAGGCGCTCCAGCAGCGGGGGGACCGCGCCGGGCTCGAGCAGGAGCATCTCCTCGACACCCCCCGCCCCGGCGACGAGGGCTGCGGTGTCTTCGCGCAGCGCCCGCAGGCGGGCGCTGCCGTCGGCGAGCCGCGCGAGGTCCTGGGCCGGGACGTAGGCGCGCAGCACGGTGAGGTCGCCCGTGGCCCAGAAGCGCAGGATCTCGTCGGCGAAGGTGATCAGCCGCGGATTGCACTCCACGTGGCTCTGCTTGCGCAGGAAGTGGCAGAGCGGGTCCTGGCGGTGGTCGATCTCGTCCAGCCGGGTCGAGGTCTCGCGCAGGCGCCCCTCCGCCCCGATCTCCCGGAAGTAGACCGGGAAGACCCGCAGCAGCTGCTTGATCTCGAGGAAGACCGGGCGGATCTCGCGGCCCAGGAGGGCCGAGACGTCGCGTTGGAAGAGGTCGGTGTCGGCGATGAACACGCCCCCCGTGCGCAGGTGCGCCACCAGCGAGGCCACCAGGCGCCCGGCGAGGGCCGGGTTGGTGCCGATGATGGCCAGGTAGGCCCGGATGTCGCGCAGGTGCGCCGGGTTGACGCGCACCCCCCACTCGGAGGTGAAGCCCGAGAAGTCCGGGTGGGCGAACTCCAGGCCGAGCATCTCGTCGGTCAGCGTCGCCGCGAGCCCGGGGTCGCCGCTCTCCATCGCCGCGCAGCCCAGCCGCGAGACGAGGTCGGTCAGCGCTCGCGTCGGCGGTAGGTCGGCGGTGCGCAGCAGGCCGAAGACCTCGCGCACCAGGTCCTCGCGCCCGGCCGGTTCCTCCAGGAGGCGCTCGCAGCACCGGCCGACGTCGCGCAGCGCGGTCGCGTGCACCGGGTCCAGCTCGTGCCGGGCCAGCACCCGCAGCAGCCAGTGGATGCGGTCGAGCAGGCCCCCCGCGTCGTCGGAGCGCCGGGTGAAGACGCGCGCGGCGTCGACGTAGCCGCGCGCGATCTCGGCGTCGTCGGGCGCCGCGAGGAGCGCATCCACGTGAGCCCTCAGGCCCTCGGGGTCGCCGATCAGGGCCGAGATCTCCCGCGCCCGGCTGTGCAGATGGTCGTGCGAGATGCCGTCGACGACCGCCGGGGGCTCGGCGTCGGCAGGCGCCACCGCCCGGTACCAGTCGGCCGGATCCTCGCCCGCCGTCCAGCGCTCGCACGCCGCGCTCAGGCTGTGGGCGAGCATCGCGAGCGCGTCGCCGAGCGCGCCGTCGGCCACGGGCGGCGCTGCGGCGAGGCCCGCGACAAGGCGCTTCAGCCGCGGAGATGCGGTCGCCTCGAGCTCGGGCGAGACCGCGAAGGAGGCCCTGAGTCGCTGGAGCGCCTCGCGCACGACGGGGAGGTTCCGCTCCAGGTGCTCGCCGGAGCGGGTCGCGATCAACTCCAGGTAGCCGAGCAGGGAGCGCACCGCGTCGGCGCTCACGTCCGGGTCGCCCGACTCCTCGACGACCTTGGCGTAGAGGTCGCAGAACACGGCCATTGCCCGAGCACCGCGCGCGTCGCGGTTGTAGACGTGCAGGTCGCCGGCAGCCTGGCGGTGCAGGTCGGCGAGCGCCTGGCTCCAGCCGACGTAGCGGTGGTGGATCTCGCGCAGCAACTCCTGGGTCGCCCGGTGGAGGCCCGTCCACCCCTCCGTGATCTCCAGCAGGACGGCGTGCTCGCCGGGGATGACCACCTCGACGGCGGTCTGGGCCAGGTTCACGCTCAGCGCATCGGCCGCTCCGCCTGCGGGCCTCGCCACGTGGAACCTCCTCGCCGCATCCACCGGAAGCCCGGCCCTCTGCGTCGGAGATCGGTTGCTCGCGCGACGTGCTCGACAGGGAGGAGAACCGGGAGTCCGATGCTCTCCGAGCCGCCGTCGCGGGCAATCGGGGGCGCCCGCAGGGCGCGCGCGGCATTCCCGTAGCCGCCCCCGCGGGGCGGGGGCTCAGCCTGACCCCGATGGAGCGTCTAGGTGACGGCGACCAGCAGGCTGACCACGCCGACCCAGAAGGCGAGGCAGAGAACGACCATGACCCCCCAGCCGATGAGGAGCCACCGGCCGCCCCACGTCGCCTCGTCGGCGCGGCCATCCGCCGGGGCCGCGGGGGCGGCGTCCGTTCGTGACGTTTGGATCGAAGTGGACATGCCGGGGGAGTGTGCCGGGCGAACCGCCGGTTGACGTGGGAGGTATTGACCAGTTCCGCACCTTCGGGCAGTGACATTTCGCCAGAAACGCCGAAGGGGGGCGAAAGCGGAGGCATCGTCCGCGTCCCCGCACGCGTAGGGTGTCGCAGTCCGGCGGGGATTCCCTTCTCCGCGTGGGCCACGCCCCGGGCGGCTCGCCCCGCGCCGGGGCACATGGCTCAGCCGTCCCCGGACGCCACGTTCAGCTGCCTGAGCGCCGCCGCGAGCACGAAGCCATTGAGGACGGCGCACCCCGCCCCGACCAGCACGGCCAGGGGCGACACGCCCTCCCAGCCCCCGATCAGGGCGCCCGCCAGGGGGATCACCCCGAAGGCGAGCGCCAGGAACGGCGCGCCGATCGCCGTCAGCACGAGCCCGCGCCGGCGGCCCGCGCGCAGCGCCCAGGAGAAGAGCCCGAGGGGCAGGGCCGTGAAGGCGAGGAACGTCGCCAGGCCGAAGATCGCCCCGCCCCAGGGCGTCTCCCCCGTGGCCGACTCAGTCTCTGCGAAGACCTCCGGCGACACGATCATCGCCACCACGCCGAGACCCACCACGAGCGGCACGGCCGCGAGCGCCGCCCGGGCGACCCTATCGGTGAAACCCTCGGGACTGACCACATGGGCGGGATGTCCGCTCATTTCCCGATCCTCGCGCCGGCCGGCGGCGCATGCTTCGGGGGGGCCCGGAGCGCGGACCGCGGGAACCCCGCGACGTCACTGCCCTGACGGGCGAGACCGGGCCGGGAGGAGCCTCGGCGGGGAGAGGAGGCGAGGCGAGAGGCGGAATCCGGTGGGACGCGCGCAGGCCCGGATCGTGGACGCCGCACGCGACGCGGATCTCGATCTCGAAGCCTGGATCGGCCCGCGGCGCCCGCCCGCACGAGAACCCGCACAGGCGACAGGGCGCGCTGGCTGCTCCCCGGGCGCCCGCGGTGTGACACGAGGTCGCTACCGTCCGCGCATGGCCCCCCGCGGAAGCCTGGAGCGACGCCTGACGATCAGCATCGTGCTCGCCGCCGGGATCGCCGGTGCGCTCCTGGCCCTCGGCGGATCGGCCTTCGCCGCGGTCGCCGGCCACCCGCCCTCGCCCGGGGTGCTGGCGGTGGTCGTCGGGGTGGTGGCGCTGGCGTTCGCGGGGGCGTCGCGGCTCACGGTCGCCTACGTCCCGGCCGCACGCCGGGCGGTGGGCCTGGCGCCGCGCCGGCCGTCCGTCCGCCGGTAGGGGCTGTCTGAGCCTGAATCCGTCGTAGATGGTGGATGCGGGGGACGAAAGCGCCGCGTGAGGCGGGATTCGGGGCCGCACCCGCAGGGTGACCCCTCGGAGTGCCCCGAATCACGCATCACGTGAGCGCTTTCGTTCCCCGCGCCGCGAGATCGACTGATTCAGGCTGAGTCCTCGGCGACGGTCGGCGCACCCGAAGCCTCAGCGACGCGCTGAGGTTGTGCTGCCCGGAAATCGCACCCCGCGTCGCGAGTATCCGCGCGTGCGGTTCTTCCTCAGGCCCTCTCTGGGCGGCGCGCCATGCCTCCAGCCGCCCGCCTGCGCCGGCCCGCTCCCATGACCTGCATGGGCTGGCGCTTGGGTCAGCGAGCGGCCCGAGCATTGCCCGGGGCCCTCCATGCGCACCGCGCGGCTCTCCGAGCCGCCCGGAACGACATCGGAGACGCCTCGCACCGGCGCCCTCGGGAGACCGCAGCCCGCGGCGGCGGCGCCCGTTGAACCCGCGGCCCAGCAGGTCGGTTCCGCCCCCAGCCGGCGCCCGGCGTCCGCGAAGCCGCGCGCCCCGGAGGACTAGATGCGGGGGGTCAGGCTCACCACGGCGTAGTGGCCGCGGCGACTCAGGCCACCCCCGCGCGGCTGGGTGTTCGCGTTGTCGGCGTTCGTCCAACCGTGGTTGTGCGTGCGGCAGGAGAGGCCGCCGTCGGCGGCTCTCGTGGGGCCGCCCCGAAGGGGGAACCGCGTCTCCACGATGTCCCAGGTCTGGTCGCTGCGACCGCCGCTCAGCAGTGCGCTCGAGTCAATGACACGAATCACGCCGCGGGTGCCGCGGCGGCAGAGCCGGGGCAGGTTCGTCCGGATGACGCGCACGCGGAGCGTCAGGACCCGCACGGGGCCCGGGATGGTGAAGCGGCTGCCGACCTGCCTGGCGAACACCGGCAGCTGGCGTGTCCGCACGGAGCCCGCGAACTGCCGGTACTCGCCGTTGATCACCTGGACGGTGACCCGGTGGCGGGGGTACCGCCGGTCGCGGACGTCGTCGCGATCGGTCAGTCGCAGGGGGCGGGCCCTCCACGGCACGACGGAGCGCCCGTCCTTGCGAAGCAGCACGATGCCCCGCCCCGCGAGGCGCGACCGGCCGAGCTGGAAGGAGGGCAGGTTGCGGACGTTGTTGGCGAAGGCCCGCACGTTCACCGCGACGCGGCGGGCGACGGCGCCGCCCACGAGCAGGTCGACGGCCTCCACCAGGCCGTCGTCGCCGTCGAGCGCGCCGCCGCCGGTGAACGCCTGCGCCGACAGGCCCCGATAGCAGGCCAGAGACGCCCGGGCGCTGCTTCCCTGGCGGACCATCAGGAGGGTGCGCCGGGCGGCGCGCATCCCCGCCAGCTCGGACGCCGTGTTGAGGGAGTCGGGGTCGGTCGATGTGTCGGTGCAGTCCGGGATGCCGGCCGAGCCCGCGCCGTGAGGCTCGGCATCGCCGATCACCACTACCACCTTCCGCGACGCCGCCCGCCAGCCGAGGGCGTTCGAGGGGTCCGCGTAGCTGTTGCGGAAGACGAGGTTGTAGGCCTCGGGGGTGTCTCCTCCACCGCCCGCCGAGAGCCGTCCCAGGGCCGCGTCGATCGCCGCCGCGTCTCTCGTCATCGCCTGCACGATCTCGTACTTGGGCGTGTCCCCCGCATCACGGAACTGGACGATCGCGACACTGAGATCGGGCGCGATGCGGCGCAACTCACGGACCAGGGAACGCGCGTTGGCGGTGGCCTGGGCGATCGAGGGCTGCATCGAGCCGGTCGTGTTGACGGCGATCTCGACGTCGAGCGCGGTTGCGGCCCGGGCGGCCGGAGCCATCCCGAGCGCCCCTCCAGCGAGGGCGGCCGCGACCGCGAGAACCCCGAGTCGCCGACCGTGCCAGCCCTGCATGAAAAGACCGTCCTCTCCGTACGCTCTAGGGATCAGAGAACGCCCGCCCGGCGGTTTTGTCAAGCTCCCGCGCCCGGAGCCGCCGGTCGGGCCCAACGGCCTCGCTCCTGCGTCCCCGGGTGAGAGTTTCTGTGGGTTTGCCGCAGCAGCGCGAGGTTGGTGGGTCCTCGCAAGCCTGGGAGGGGTGGCGGCTCGGCCGGGCCACCCCTCCCGACGACGTCGGGGGCTCGGGTCGTCATGTCCCCGAGGGCCGGCGCCCATCTCGCCGCGAAGCGCGTTGGGATCCGATCTGGCGCGTTTCCAGCGTGTCCGTGGTCGAGCCGTCGTTTCTGGACATGACCCGGTTGAGAATTCGAATCCGCCCGACCACGTGGGCAGGGTGCAGGCGGGTCGAGGTCTTCCACGGGGCGACCCCACCCCCCGACGCAGGGCGCGGTTCCAGTCCGACGACTCGTCTCGCGCCCCGGAGGGCGATCTCCACTCTGCTGCCTTCCGCCGGATTGATGACCATGGCGTCTCCCGCCAGAGCATGCACTTGGCCCGCACGGCCGGCAGGGCGTGGGGTCCGGGATACCGCGCAGCGGTCGTTGACTCCAACCTCGTCGGAACTCCGCTTCAGCGTTTCCGTTGACCGCCGAGATGGACCAGCCAGGAACACGGCGTGGAGCACCGCGGGGTTGACCTCTGCGGGCCGAGGCCGGAGCGTGACGACTGGACCAGCGCACCGGCTCCTCCCCGTCGTCGGTCGCTTCCCGCCCTGCCCCTCAGTCCACCATCCACGGGGGGGACGGCAGGGGCTGGACGCCGCTCGTGGAGAGCCAGTCCTGGACGTCGGCGAGGAGCCGCTCGCCCACGTCCTCGGGAACGGCCCCACCGGTCGAATAGAAGGTGATGCTTCGCGACGGGGCGCCCTCGGGGTCGGTCAGGGTGAGCCGGATCTGCCCCGACCAGGCGCACTTGCTCGCGCACTCGATGTGGATGTCCCCGTCGTAGGCGTCCAGCAGGTCGTCGATCGCGTCCCAGGCGGTCTTGGCGGGGTGCTCGGTCATAGGGGGAGATTAGCCGCGCTCCGGGGTCGGCGCGACGACTCGGCCGACACGAATGAGCTCGGCCACCAAGGAGGTCGAGTGAGCCGGGCGGACCTGCGTGGCGCGACTTCCGTCGGCCTGGCCGGACATGGGGACTCCGTGGGGAACCGTGCGCCGAGATGCCCCCTCTTGGGCCTTCTTGCACGCGCCTGGAGAACTGCCCCGGGGGTTAGCGGGACCGCGGAACATCACCGTATGCAGCGGAAAGCATCTCCCCGAACCGCGCCGCGTTGCGCAGGGCGTGATCCTTCGCGTTGTTGTTGAAGACGATCGCGACCTCCTGGGCGCGCTCGGCCATGTCGAGGACCGGGTCGATCCACTCCTGCATCTCCTCGTCGGAGTAGACGTGGTCGAAGCGCTCGGCCACGGTGCGGCCGGTGTTCCAGGTGTCCTTGTTGCGCCCGTGCAGGCGCAGGTAGGCGAGCGCCGGGCTGGTGACCTCCACGATCGGCGGCATCACGTTCTTCGCCTCGATCCGCGGGGCGTCGACGACGACCCAGGCGGCGTCGCGCTCGCCGAGGAGCTCGGCGGCGGCCTCACGCTCGCCGGGCTCGGCCCAGGAGCGATGGCGGAACTCGACTGCGGTGCGGGCCGGCTTCAGGCGGTCGATGATCCGGGCGAGCTCCCGGCGCTGATCCGACCCGGACACGACGTACGGGGGGAGCTGGAGCAGGATCGCCCCGAGCTTGCCGCCGAGCGGACCGACCGCCTCGAGCAGCGAGTCGATGACCGCGTCGCGCATCTCGCGGCTGGGCTTGCGGATGCGCCCCCGGGAATCGGGCTGGTAGGGCAGCTCGCGCAGCGGCGGCGGCAGGCGTCCGGGCTCGGAGGGGTGGCCCGAGATCACCTGGTGGGCCTTCACGTGGAAGCGGAATCCGGGCGGCGTGCGCTCGGCCCACGCCTCGGTGGTCCCGATGTTCGGCAGCGCGTAGAAGGTCGCGTTCACCTCCACCATCGGGAAGCGCTCCGCGTAGTAGCGCAGGCGCCCCTCGGCGTCGCCCTTCACGTCGGGCGGATACCAGCCGGCCTTGATGAACTCGGGGTCGGTCCAGGAGGCCGTCCCCACCCGCACGTCGCGCGCCATGAGCCCACTCAAGCAGGCGGCGGCGCGGCCCGCCGGAGGCCGCTCCTCAGATCAGACCCAGCCCTTCTCCCGCGCCAGCAGGAGCGCCTGGGCCTGGCCCGAGACCTCGAGCTTGCCGTAGATGTGGTGGAGGTGGTTGTGGATCGTCGAGGCCGAGCAGCCGAGCTCGAGCGCGACCTGCTTGGCGGCCGATCCCCTCGCCAGCATCCGCAGCACCTGCACCTCGCGGTCGGTGAGCCCGGGCGGGCGGCGCGGTCCGTCGGTCTCGGGAGTCGCCATCAGCACCATCTCGAGGGCGTCGGAGCTCATGCCGCAGGCCGCGGCCGCCTCGGGCAGGCGCTCGATGGCGTGGGAGTCCCCCGCCGCGGCGTGGACCGCGATGTCGGCGAGCCACACGGGGCGCGCCACGGCCTCTCCGGGGGGGTCGGCGTCATGGTGGCGCTCCAGGGCCAGGCAGAGGTCCTCGGGCAGGCCCCAACGGCGGGCGATCCACGCGCCGACCTTGGCGTGATCGGTGCCGAAGAGCTCGCGCTCCTCGGCGATCGAGTGGATGCCGCCGTCGAGCTCGACGCCCCGCTCCTCCGCCACCGTGGCGAGGATCGGCTTGCCGAGGTCGTGCAGCAGACCGGCCAGGTACGCCTGGGAGACGAAGGCGGACGGGCCCTTGCGGGCCAGCGACTGCGCCATGGTGGCGACCTCGCCGCTGTGGTGCACCAGGTAGAGGCGCGGGAAGCCGTATCCGGCGACCGCGCCCTCGAGGAGGCGGTAGGTCGAGACGGCCAGCAGGAGGCCGCGCAGGGTGCGCTCCCCGATGCGCACCACCGCGCGCTCCACGGTGTCGACCGGGTCGGTGAAGAGTGCCGAGTTGCCCAGGCGCAGCACCTGCACGGCGATCTCGGGGCTCTGGGAGACGCGCGCGGCGATGAGCCTGACGGGCGCGGAGCCCTGGTCGAGCAGCTGCAGCACGCCGGTCACCACGGGCGACGGCGCGGCGAGGCGCTCGGCGGCCTCGGCGACGACGCGCGCCGTGACGCGGGCGGTCGGTGCGGCCGGCGAGGCGTCGGCGATGGCGGATGCGGGGAACGTGGGCACGTTGGGGGGCTCCTCAGCTCAACCGGGTGATGTCCGCCGTGCCACGACCCACGAGGGCGCGCAGCGCGGCGACGGCGACGGGGTCGAACTCGGCGCCGGAGCGGCGCTCGAGATCGTTCATGGCCTCGGCCACGGGCACGGGGAAGCGCGAGGGCGTCCCGCTCGTGAGCCGGTCGAACTCGTTTGCGACGGCGAGGATGCGCGCCTCCAGCGGGATCTGCTCCCCGGCGAGGCCCGCCGGGTAGCCGGCCCCGTCGAAGCGCTCGTGGTGGTGGAGCACCCATGGGGCGATCGCGGCGAGGCGGCTGCCCGAGAGCATCCGCTCACCGATCTCCGGGTGGCGGCGCAGCTCCTCCTCCTGGGCTGCCGTCAGCGGCTCTGCGGCGACGACGACGTCCTCGCTGACGCCGATCTTGCCGACATCGTGGAGCAGGCCGGCGACGCGCAGATCCTCCACGCGGTCGAGCGGGAGGCCGACCTCGGCGGCGATCAGGGCGGAGACGCGCCCGACGTTCTCCGAGTGGAAGACGGTGCTCGGGTGGCGCGCGTCGATCGACGCGGCGAGCGCCGCGACGGTCGTGAGCACGGCCTCGTCGTCGGCCCCCTGCTCGCGCTCGTGCGAGCGCAGGATGGCGGCGGTGTCGGAGTGGAAGAGGAAGGTGCGGTCGCCCCCGTGCCCGCGCGCCCACTCCAGTGCGGCGCGGGCGTGCTCGGCGAGCGCCCCGGCGCGGCCTGCCTGGGAGGGAAAGCTCGCCACGCCCACCGAGAGGGTGAAGTTGCCGTCGATACCGGGCACCGCGGGCAGCGAGGCGCGGATCCGCTCCCCCACGCGCAGGGCGTCGAGGCCCTCCACCTCGGGGAGGATCGCGGCCAGTTCGTCCAGCCCGACCCGGCAGCCGACGTCCATCGTGCGCAGGCGCTCGGCCACGTGGCGCGACAGGGCCTCCACCGCGCTCTCGGCGGCCATCGCTCGGCCGTCGGCCCGCAGCTCGGCCAGCCCGTCGAGGGACATGATGGCGACGCTCAGGGGCACGCCCGCGCGCAGCGCGCGCTCGCACTCCTGATCGAGGCGGCTGGTGAAGTAGCGGGCGTTGTAGAAGCGGGTCGTCGGATCGACGGCCCCGAGGTCGCGGACCTCCTGCTTGAGGACCGACATCGTCAGGGCGCCGGCGGCGTGCCCGGCGAGCTCGACCAGGGCCTCCAGGTCGCGGTCGGCGGCGGGGGCGTCGTGGCTCAGGGCGACCAGCACGCCGAGACCGGCGCGCGGGCCCAGGCCGACGATCGTCGCGCTGGCGAATCCCTGGGCGCGCAGCGGGCCGTCGTGCGTCAGCGCGCCGCGCCACGGCCGGCCCTCGGAGAGGCCCTGGCGGCACTCGGACGGGATCAGGCCGGCGAGGTCCTCGGCCGACAGCGGCATGATGCCGTCGTAGGCGGCCACCTCGGGCGTCGGCGCTCCGGCGGCCAGCAGCAGCGCTGCGGGGGCGCCGACCAGGCCGCGAGCCTCCGAGAGGACGCAGGCGACGGCGTCGCGCGGATCGGAGTGCTGACGCACGGCGTTCGCGGCCGCGCCGAGGCGCCGTGCGCGGCTGCGGTCGTCGGCGCGCTCGCGCTCGATGCAGAGATTCTCCAGGCTGCGCGCGCAGACGGCGGCCACGAGCCGGAGCGCGGCCTCGGCCTCGTCCTCCTCGGGCGCGCCCCACACCTCGAGGCGGCCGATCGCCTCGCGCTCGCCGGGGAGGTCCACGCAGATGCACACGGCGCCCTCGCCCTCGTCGCCGTCGACGGCGAGCAGCCCGCGACGTCCGGACGGAGTCGGGCCGATGAGGCGCCCTCCACGGGCACCCGTCGCGGCCAGCGCCGCGGCGAGAGCGGACGGGGCCACGCGATCGGGTCGTCGCTCGCGCGACATCCGCTCGATGATCTCCGCCAGCCGACCGGGGCTGACGACGCTCCACCCACTCCGCTTCCGTGCGGACACTCGAAGGCCTCCTGCCATCGCTCACGTGGGATATCGGTCACGCGGGCGGCGAAGTGAAGTCACCGGTCAGACGGGCGGGCCCAGCTCCTCGTCGAGGCGCCGGCGCTCCTCGTCGGTGATCTGGATCCCCGGGGCGGCGGCGGGCGGGGCCCGGCGGGCCCAGGTGCGGGCGATCACGGGGATGGCGGCGAGACCCAGGGCCACCGCGAGCGCCGGAACGATCCAGGCGATCAGGTCGAAGCCGGACTTGGGGGGAGTCGCGAGCACCTGGGTCCCGAACTCGTCGACCAGGCCGTCGATGATCCGCTGCTTGGACCAGCCGGCGTCGATGCGCTCCCGGATGTAGACCTTCATGTCGAGGGCGACCGGGGCGTTCGAGACGTCGAGGGGCGTGTTGCAGGTGGGGCAGCGCACCTCGCGGGCGACATCGCGCACGGTGAGCGCCGAGGCGAGGGCGGGCGCCGCCAGCAGGCAGATCAGGCAGACGAGCACCAGGCGGCGGATCACGGCGCCTCCCCGCGCAGCTGCTCGATCGCGTTGGTGAGCTGGGCCGTCTGGGTGAGCTGACCGGCCAGCTTGAGGGCGACAAGCCCCTTCTGGTCGATCACGAAGGTCTCGGGAAGCGCGGGCACCTCGTACGCGCGCTGGGCATCGTCGGTGCCGTCGCGAAGGGAGGGATAGGTGAGGCCGTTGCGTTCCACGAAGCGGAGGGCCTCCCCGCGCAGGTCCTGCACGTCCACCCCGAGCACCACCACGTCCTTCGAGGAGCGGTAGCGGGCGGCCACCTCCTCGAGGACCGGCGCCTCGAGCTCGCAGGGATCGCACCACGAGGCCCAGAAGTTGAGCACCACGATCTTGCCGCGGAGGTCCGCGCTCGAGACCTCGGCGCCCACCGGGCCGATGCCGTCGCCCGCGGCGAGCACCGGCAGGCTGATCTGGGGGGCGGCGGGGCGGCGACCCTCCTCGAGGGCGTCCTGGATCGAGGTGCCCAGATCCTTGTTCACCAGGCCCACCACCAGGAGCACCACGACGAACAGCACGATCGCCCCGCCCGTGATCGCGCCGATCGTGCGCCGCCGGTCCCAGCGGGGCTCGTCCTCGGGGGTCTGTTCGGGGGCGCTCACGGGATCGTCCACACCGTCAGAGTAGCGAGGCTCGCCCGCGCTCCGCGGTCACCCCGGGCGGGTCATCCGAGAGGCGCGACCTCAGCGACCGGGCGCGTCGTCGTCGTCGCGGGAGGACGAGCCGTAGGTGCGGTCGCGCTGGCGGGAGATCGACTCCTCCACGCGGGCGATCAGCCAGTCGGGCACGCGCCCGGGGCGATCGGTCTCGGGCGCCGGGGGCTCTTGTGACGCATCGGCGGCGGCGACCCCCTCCTCATGCGGCTCGGGAGCGGGGTCGCGGAGCGCCTCGGGGCGGATGACGACCACCGACTCCTCCACCTCCGGGAGCGGCTCCTCGGCCTGCGGCAGCGGCTGCGACCGGGGCGCGCGCTCGGCGGCGCGGCGGCGCGGCTCCTCGCCGCCGTGGGGGGTCTCGACGCCGATGACCTCGTCGTCGCGCACCACGAGGATCCGCCAGGATCGCGCCGCGTCGCCGTAGATCACCTCGAGCCGCGCGCGCTCCAGGCTCGCGTCCGCGCGAGCGTCGGCCTCGGAGCGGTGCTCCGAGATCACGCTCCGCTGGGACGCCGCCTGGCCCGAGAGGCCCTCGACCACGACCTCGTATCGACGGCGTCGGCGCATTGGGTCATCATCGTCCTCCGGCGCCCGACTCGCCAGTCGCGCCGGTCGTCCTGCAACGTCAGCGCAACGCGACGGAGCCGTTCGGGTCGCCGCCGAGCTCGCCGTAGAGCAGCGTGGTGTTGCGCAGCCAGTTGGAGTTCAGGTTGGCGGGATCGTTGGCGGTGCCCACCGGGGCGTACTTGCGCTGGATCTGGGCGAGGCTGGTGAGCCCCTGGTCGAGGTAGCCCGAGCGCAGGCCCTTCGCGACCGTCGCGATGTTCTCCTCCCAGCTGCCGAACGTCAGCGTCGGCCCCCACCCGAAGGCGTTGTTGCGCGCGCGGGCGCCCGGATCGGACCCGAGGGAGCTCTCCGCCCGGGCGATCGCCACCAGGGCGCGCGGGTCGATGCCGTTCGCGCGCCCCTCCCGGACGAAGACGTCGCCCATGCCGACCAGCGGCGAGCCGGGGTTCTTCCTCGCCATCCACTCATCGAGCTGGGCGCCGGTGACCGAGGACGCCGGGCCGGAGGTCGGCGCGGCGGCGGCCGTGGTGGCACGCGCGCCGCTCAGGGCGGTGGCGAAGTCGGTGGCCGACGACGTGCCGGCGGAGGTCGCCGTGGAGGTCGGCGCCGGCGCCATCGCGCCCGTGCCACCCGTTATCTCACGGATACGGGCGAGGGTGCTCGCCAGGCCGGAGGCGGAATCGACGCTCACGTCGTGCGCATCGGCTCGGGAGCCTGCGCCCTTGAGCCCCGCGGACCCCTACCCCAGCAGCTCGCGCACCGCGCGGACCGGATCGTCGGAGCGCATCAGGGCCTCCCCCACCAGGATCGCGTCCACCCCGGCCTTCTCCAGGTTCTCGACGTCCTCGGAGCGGGTGATCCCGGACTCGGCCACCACGACGGTGCCGGCCGGCACGTCGGCAAGCAGCCGGAAGGTCGTCTCGAGGTCGACCTCGAGGCTGTGCAGGTCGCGGTTGTTGATGCCGAGCACCTCGGCGCCCGCGTCCACGGCCACCCGCACCTCGTCCTCGTCGTGGACCTCCACGAGGCTGTCCATGCCGAGGCCGGACGCCGCGCCCATCAGCGCGCCGAGACGGTCCGGATCGAGGGCGGCGACGATGAGGAGCACCGCGTCGGCGCCCGCCGCCCGCGCCTCGAGCAACTGGTACTCATCGACCACGAAGTCCTTGCGGAGCAGCGGCAGATCACAGGCCGCGCGCGCCTCCACCAGGTCGCCCAGGCTGCCCCCGAAGTATGCGCTCTCGGTGAGCACCGAGACCGCGCGCGCGCCGGCGCGCTGGTAGGCCTCGACCACCTCCGAGACGCTCGCCTCGGGCCGGATCGGCCCGCGCGACGGGCTCGCCCGCTTCATCTCCGCGATCAGCGAGATCCCCTCGGCGATCAGAGCCTCGGAGAAGGGCCGCCCGCGCCGCACGGGGCCGAGGCGGCTCTCCAGCTCGGCGGCGGGCACCTCGCGCATGCGGGCCGCCAGCCCGGCCTGGGTACGCTCGACGACGGTCTCGAGGAAGGTCGGCATGACTCGCGACAGCCTACGCGGCGGCGGGGGCCAGCCGGCGGGTGATGGCCACGAACGCGTCGAGGCGCTCGTCAGCGGCGCCGCCGTCGATGCTGGCCTCCGCCTTCGGCAGCGCGGCGGCGAGCGTCGGCGCCGCCCCGGCGACCCAGATGGCGGCGGCGGCGTTGATCACGACGACGTCGCGGGCCCCGCCGGGCGCGCCGCCGAGCACCGATCGCAGCACCTGGGCGTTGAACGCCGGATCCCCTCCCGCGAGCGCCGACTCGGCGGGTGGGGCGAACCCGAGGGCCGCCGGGTCGATGGTCGACGTGCGCACGCGCCCGTCCGCGACCTCGGCCACGTCCGTGATCGCTCCGGTCGACACCTCGTCCAGGCCGTCGCGCCCGTGCACGAGCAGCGCCCGCTCGGTGCCGAGCATCGCGAGCGCCTCTCCCATCCGCTGCAGGTAGGCCGGATCGACGACGCCGAGAAGCTGGCGGGGCGCACCCGCCGGATTGGTCAGGGGCCCGAGCATGTTGAAGATCGTGCGCACGCCCAGAGCCCGGCGCACCGGGCCGATGTGCCGGAAGGCGGGATGGTGGGTGGGGGCGAACATGAACCCCAGGCCGGTCTCCTCGAGGCAGCGCGAGACGTCGTCGGGCGTCAGATCGATGCGGGCGCCCAGCGCCTCGAGCACGTCGGCGCTGCCGCACTTCGAGGTGGCGGAGCGGTTGCCGTGCTTTGCGATCGCCACACCCGCGCCCGCGGCGACGAACGTCGCCGTCGTGGAGATGTTGAAGGTGGTCATCCGGCCGCCGCCGGTGCCGCAGGTGTCGATGAAGGGGCCCGTGGGCGGCGTCACCTGCTCGGCGTGGGCGCGCACGGTCTGCGCCAGCCCCGCCAGCTCCTGGGCCGTCTCGCCCTTGGCGCGCAGGGCGATCAGGAAGCCGGCGGTCTGGGCCTCGCCGGCCTCGCCGGACATGATCGCCTCGAGGGCCTCGGCCGCCCTGTCCCGGGTGAGGTCCTCGCCGCCGAGGACCAGGTCGATGCATTCGGAGATCACCGCTGCGGGCATCGCCGGATCCTAGTCGGCCGAGAGGGTGAGGAAGTTGGCGAGCAGGGCCTTCCCCGACCCGGTGAGGATCGACTCGGGGTGGAACTGGACGCCCTCGACGGCCAGCTCCCGGTGGCGCACGCCCATCACGACGTCGCCGTCGCACCAGGCCGTCCGCACCAGGTCGGGCGGGAGCGCCGGGTCGATGACCAGCGAGTGGTAGCGCGTCGCGACCATCGGGTTATCCAGTCCGGAGAACACCGAGCGCCCGTCGTGGTGGATCTGGCTGGTCTTGCCGTGCACCGGCTCGCGCCCGCGCACGATGGCGCCCCCGAAGGCGCGCCCGATGGCCTGGTGGCCGAGGCAGACGCCGAAGATCGGCACCGTGCCGGCCAACTCGCGGATCGCGTCCACCGAGATCCCGGCCTCGTCGGGCGTCTTGGGCCCGGGGGAGATCACCAGATGCGACGGGCCCAGCGCGGCGATCCCCGCCACGTCGATGGCGTCGTGCCGGTGCACGAGCACCTCGGCGCCCAGCTCGCCCAGGTACTGGACGAGGTTGTAGGTGAAGCTGTCGTAGTTGTCGATCAGCACCACCCGTGGGGTCATCTCGTGCCCCGATCCAGAGCCTCGCGTGCGATTCCCGAGCGAATTGCACGCGAGGAAAGGACGCAGCTCAGCCCCGATATCGGGAGTATCGGGGCTGCCGAGGACGCCGCATCGCGTAGCGATGCGGCCGGGAAGTGCCGCGAAGCCTCTGAATCGGAGGACGTGCTCACCAGTCGCTCTGCGCCGCGGCCACCTCGATCGCGCGGAAGAGCGCGGCGGCCTTGTTCTGGGTCTCCTCGTACTCGGTCGCGGGGACCGAGTCGGCCACGATGCCGGCGCCCGCCTGCACGTGGGCCACGCCGTCGCGACAGACGATGGTGCGGATCGTGATGCAGGTGTCGAGGCCGCCGTCCCAGCCGAGCCAGCCGACGGCCCCGCCGTAGGGGCCGCGCTTGGTGGTCTCGAGCTCGTCGATGATCTCCATCGCGCGCACCTTGGGGGCCCCCGAGAGGGTTCCCGCCGGGAAGATGGCCCGCAGCGCGTCGGAGGCCCTCCGACCCTCGGCGAGGCGGCCCACCACCGAGCTCTCGATGTGCATGACGTGGCTGTAGCGGCGCACGTCCATCAGGTCGGTCACGTGCACCGAGCCGATCTGGGAAACGCGACCCACGTCGTTGCGCCCGAGGTCGACGAGCATCACGTGCTCGGCGCGCTCCTTGGGGTCGGCGAGCAGTTCCTCGCAGAGCCGGTCGTCCTCCTCCTCGGTCTCGCCGCGGGGCCGGCTGCCGGCGATCGGGTGCATCTCGACCGCTCCGTCCTCGACCTTCACCAGCATCTCGGGCGACGAGCCGACGAGGGTCACGTCGTCGGTCTCCAGGAAGTACATGTAGGGCGACGGGTTGACCGTCCGCAGGCCGCGGTAGACGGAGAACGGGTCGAGGTCCATCGGCGCCGAGAAGCGCTGGGAGGGCACGACCTGGAAGGCGTCCCCGGCGAAGATGTACTCGCGCACCCGCTCCACCGACGACTCGAAGCGCTCGCGGCTGACGTTGCTCGTCACCGGCCCGAGGATCGCGTCGCCGCTCCGCGAGGCCGAGTGCGGCACGGGCCCGGCCAGGCGCCCCTTGAGGTCGGCCAGCGTGGCGACCGTGCGCAGGTAGGCCGCGTCGAGGTCGCCCTCCGGATCGAGGGGACAGGGGGCGACGATCGTCAGGGAACGGCGCAGGTGGTCGAAGACGACCACGGGGCCGGTGACGAGCGCGACCAGGTCGGGGATGCCGAGGTCGTCCTCGGGCTGTCCGGGCAGGTTCTCGACGGTGCGCACGAGGTCGTACCCGAAGAAGCCGACCGCCCCGCCCCAGAAGTCGAGGGGCTCGCTGGGCGGCGCCATCCGGACCGAGTGGACGAGGTCCTCGACCGCGCCGAAGGGATCGGAGGCGTCGAGCTCGCGCGTCCCGCCCTGGTCGTCGGTGACCCTCAGGGCGCCTTCCGCGCCGCGGATGACGGCCTGGGGGCGCACGCCGATCATCGAGTGGCGGCCGAGGCGGCCGTGCTCGACCGACTCCAGCAGGAAGGCGGGGCCGCCGTCGCGCAGCTTGAGGAACGCGCTGACCGGCGTCTCGCAGTCGGCGATGTAGGTGTGGACGAGCGGCACCTGGCCGTGGACGCCGACCATCGCGCGGGCCTCGTCGAGGCTCGGCGAGACGGCCATCTGCCCGCTCCGCGCGGGCGCGTCCAGGCGCAGCCGGGTCACTTCGGCGCGCGGCGCGAGGCGAGCTCGGCCGCAACCTCCTCCAGGCTGACGCCGCTGGCCCGCCACAGCACGGCGAGGTGGAACAGCAGGTCGGCGCTCTCGTAGACGACCTGGTCGTGCTCCCGCCCCTTGGCGGCGATGGCGACCTCGGTCGCCTCCTCCCCCACCTTCTTGCAGACGGTGTCGATGCCCTTGGCCAGCAGGCGCGCGGTGTACGACGAATCCGGATCGGCGGCGGCCGCGCGGTCGGCGATCGTGCGCTCGAGGTCGGTCAGGGCGGCGAAGGGCTCCACCGGGGCCTCGTCGCCCAGGCGGTCGTGGAAGCACGTGGCGGCGCCGGTGTGGCAGGCCACCCCGGTCTGATCGACCAGCACGAGCAGCGCGTCACCGTCGCAGTCCAGGCTCACCGAACGGACGGCCTGCGTGTTACCGCTGGTCGCCCCCTTGTGCCACAGCTCCCGGCGGGAGCGGCTCCAGAACCAGGTCTCGCCGCGCTCGAGCGTGCGCTCGAGCGACTCGCGGTTCATCCAGGCCTGTGTCAGCACCCGCCCGTCGCCCGCGTCCTGGACCACCGCGGGCACCAGCCCGTCGGCGTTGAAGCGCACCCGCTCGATCACGCCCGCCGTCTCCTCGCCCGTGTCGCCCGCCGCCATCAGGAGTTCCCGTTGAGCTCGGCCAGCTCGGCCATGACCGCCACGGCGGCGGACGTGCCGACGCGCGCGGCGCCGGCGCCGATCATCGCCTGCACCGCCTCGAGGGTGCGCACGCCGCCGGACGCCTTGACCCCGACGCCCTCGGGCAGGGCGTCCCGCATCAGCTCGACGTCGTGCACCGTCGCCTGCGTGCCCCCCGCGCCGGTGCAGGTCTTGGCGAAGTCGGCGCCCGAGTCGACGACGATCTTGCAGGCCAGCCTCTTGACCTTGTCGTTGAGCAGCGGCGCCTCGATGATGACCTTCACGAGCACGTCACCGCGGGCGTCGTTGGCCGCCCGGCCGCGCACCGCCCGGACCACTCGAACGAGGTCGTCACGGACCCCCTTGAAGTCGCCCGCGAGCATTGCCCGGTAGTTCATGACGACGTCGAGCTCGTCGGCGCCCTCGGCCACGGCGCGGTCGGCCTCCTGCGCGCGCTCGAGCGCCGAGGAGTCGCCCCCGGGGAAGTCGATCACCGCGCACGTCTTGACGTCGCAGCCGCGCAGCAGCTCGACCATCTGCGGCACGAAGCGCGAGTACGAGCAGAGGGCCGCGAAGTGGTGCTCCCGGGCCGCGAGGCATGCCCTCTCGACGTCCTCGGTGGTGGTGTCCGGCGCCAGAAGGCTCAGGTCGAGCGTCTTGGTGAGATCCTCGGCCCGCATCAGGAGCGCGCGGGGCGTGGCGTGAGGCTCATCGGCGCGAGTATAGCGACGGCTCCGACCGGCGCCGGTGCCTGAGCTCCCCGAGCTGCAGGCCCTCGCCGAGGGTCTCGACGGGGCGCTCGCCGGGCGGGTGATCGACCGCGTGCGGGCGCACCATCCGGCCACGCTGAAGACGGCCGAGCCGCCGGTCGAGGCGCTCGCGGGTGGGGCGATCGAGCGGGTCTGGCGTCGCGGGAAGCTGATCGGCATCGATGTCGCGGGGGGCCTGCACATCGTGATCCACCTGATGCAGGCGGGCCGGCTCTCGCTCGTACCCAAGCCCGCCGGGCGCCCCGCGCGCACGGCCTCCCTCGACATCGACCTCGAGGACGCGCAGGCGCTGCGCCTGCGGGAGCTGTCGTCCACGCGCCGGGCGTCGGTCCACGTGCTCGACGACGCGGGGCTCGCAGCGCACCGCCCGCTCACCCGCCTCGGACCCGAGCCCATCGGCCTCACGGCCGAGGGCTGGCGCGACGCCCTCGGCGGCGAGGGCGCGGTGCTGCACACGGCGCTGCGCGACGGCCGCCGGGTCGCGGGCATCGGGCGGGCCTACGCCAGCGACATCATGTGGGCGGCGCGCCTCGCCCCGTTCGCCCGCGCCGCCTCGCTCGACGACGCGGCGCGGGGGCGCCTCGCGCAGGCGGCCGACGCCGTGCTCATCCAGGCCCTGGATCGCGCCCGCGGGCGCATCTCCACCGAGATGCCCAACAAGGAGACCCGGGTCACCGCGGTTCACGGGCATCACGGCGAGCCCTGCCTGCGCTGCGGAACGCGGCTGGAGCACGTCGCCTTCAACGAGTACGACCTGGTCTACTGCCCCGTGTGCCAGACCGGCGGCCGCATCTACCGCGACCGCAGGATGAGCCGTCTCCTCGGCTAGATCCCCGGCGCGGCCGCCGACGGCGCTCCTGTACGACGCCGGCTGCGGCCTCTGCCGCTGGGGTGTCGCGCGCATCCTCGGCGCCGACCGGCGCCGCGCGCTGCGGCCGGTCGCCATCCAGGACTCCGAGGGCGCCGCCCTGCTCGCCGGCCTCGACGAGGCCGCCCGGATGGCCTCCTGGCACCTGGTGGACCCCGAGGGGCGCCGCACGTCGGCGGGCGCGGCCGTGGCGCCCCTGCTGCGCCTGCTGCCGGGCGGCGCGCCCGCGGCCCGGATGGCCGACCGCTTCCCGGGCGCGGTCGAGGGCGCCTACCGCTGGGTGGTCCGCCACCGCGGGACGCTCGGGCGCGCGATCACCGCCGGCGCCGCCCGTCGGGCCCGGCGCCGCATCGCGGCGCGGGGAGGCTAGCCTCCCGGGCGCCGCAGCCGGAGCGGGAGCCCGCGCAGGCGGTCCGGGGCGAGCGTCGCGCCGTCGGCCGTGCGGAACGCGAGTGGGCGCCGGGGGTCCGCACGCCTCAGGCGGGTCGCATGCCGGACCCGGCCGTCGATGACGACGTCCATCCAGCCGAAGGCCCGCACGCGCCGCGTCAGCTCGTCGGCCGTGAGGGCGCCGGGGTCGGGGATGGCCCCCCACGAGGACATCGCCGGTGTCGAGGCCCTCGTTCATGTGGTGGAAGGTGAAGCCGCTCTCCGGATCGCCGGCGTAGAGGGAGAAGGACGTGGCGCGGAGGCCCCGGTACGCCGGCAGGCGCCCGTCGTGGTAGTTCACCGCCCGCCCGCCCGCACGCGCCGAGGAGCGGTCGCCGGACGATCTGGAGGCAGTGGAACGACAGGGCCGCGTCGGGCCGGAGATCGCGGGCGGGACGATCAGGGGAACCCCGGCGCGCGCGATGGCGCGACGGACCTCGTGGCGCAGCGGCTCGCCCGCCTCGTCGGGCATGCGCCGCGAGGCGGCCGCGATCAGGGAGCGCCGGGCGGTGCGGCGCGCGACCGAGCGCCGGGACGGGGTGAACAGATCCGGGCGCGTCGTCACGAGGCCGAGCACCTCGACATCGCCGCGGCGCGCGGCGAGATCCAGCGTTCCCCGGATGAGGGCGGTGGTGGTGCGCCGTCGAGGTCCGAGAGGATCAGCAGCCTGATGGCGGGACCCTCAGAGGCCGAGGCGCGTGAGCATCGACTCGTCGTCGCGCCAGCGCTTGCGCACGCGCACCGTCAGGTCGAGGTGGACCTCGGTGCCCCACAGCCGTCCCAGGGCCGAGCGGGCGGCCGAGCCGATGTCGCGGATCATCCCCCCGCCCTTGCCGACCACGATCCCCTTCTGCGAGTCGGTCTCCACCAGGATCGCGGCGCGCACCACCACTCCGTGGCGCGCCGGCTCGATCTCCTGGATGTCCACCGCCAGCGCGTGCGGGATCTCCTGGCGCAGCCGCAGCAGGGCCGCCTCGCGGATCAGCTCCGAGGCCAGCTCCTCCTCGGTCTGGTCGGTGGCCATGCCCTCGGGGAAGTAGCGCGGCCCCTCGCTGAGCAGCTGGGGCAGGTCGGCCCGCAGCTCGGCCACGCCCCGGCCCTCCTTGGCGCTCACCGGGTGCAGCTCGAGGAAGTCGACCAGCGGGGCGGCGCGGGCGATCGCGGCGGCCACCTCGTCGGGGGTGAGCCTGTCGATCTGGTTCAGCACCGTGATGACCGGGAGCTTCGAGGCCCGCAGGCGCTCGGCGATGAAGCGGTCGCCGCCGCCCACCGGCTCGGAGGCGTTGAGCACGAACAGGGCCGCGTCGCAGTCGGAGAGGCTCTTGTTGACCGTCGCCTGCATCCGGGCGGTGAGGCCGTCGGCCGGGCGCTGGAAGCCCGGGAGGTCGAGGAGCACGGCCTGCCACCCGTCGCCGTGCGCGACGGCCGTGATGCGGCGCCGCGTGGTCTGGGGGCGCGGCGAGACGGCGGCGACCTGACTGCCGGCGAGGGCGTTGGCCAGCGTCGACTTGCCCACGTTCGGGCGCCCGGCGAGAGCGACGAGCCCGGAGAGGTATCGGGCGCTCATCCCCACAGCTGGAAGATGACGACCGCCAGGCAGGTCCCGAGGACCGCACCGGCGACGGTCTCCACCAGCGAGTGGATGCCCGCCTCGACCCGCGACTGGGCCACCAGCAGGGCCATCAGGAACGCCAGGGTCGAGACCAGGACCGCGTGCCGCAACGGCTCGACGATGATGGTTATCGACGCCCACGCCGCGAAGGCCGCGGCCGCGTGCCCCGAGGGCAGGCCGCCCCGCAGGGGGGTCCCCCGCCCGGTCCAGGCCTTGATCGCGATCACGCCGATCACGGTCACGATCATCACCACCACGACCAGGTGGGTCGGAGAGCGGCGCACGCTGCCGAGGAGGTCGCGGCCGGGGTCGGTGAGGCTGTCGTAGAAGACGAAGTAGGCCACCGCGAGGGCGTTCACCGTCGCCACCAGCACGGCCCCGGCCGCCACGTCCTTGGCGATCTTCACCAGCGGGTGATACGTGGTCACCACGGCGTCGATCGCGGCCTCGATGGCCGTGTTCATCATCTCGGCCACCAGCACGAGGCTGACGGCGCCCATCACGGCCACCAGCTCGAGGCGGGTGAAGTCGAGCACCAGGCCGAGGACCAGGGTGATCGCGGCGGTGGCGATGTGGATCTGCATGTTCCGCTGGGTGCGGAGCACGTAGACGATCCCCTCGAAGGCCCAGTTGAACGACCAGCGCAGGGATCCCTGGCTCGGCAGGCCCGAGCGCGAGGCCCGCCGGAAGAGGCGCGCGAAGGGCCCCGGCGGCTGGTCGGACGACCCCGGCGTCGTCGTCATGGCGCCTCGTCCACCAGTCGGTCCTGCAGCGCGAGCATCTCGCCCCGATCGACCTCGTGGTCGTAGCCGAGCAGGTGCAGGAGGCCGTGGACGGCGAGCGTCTCGAGCGGCTCCTGGGCGAGCTGGGGGCAGATGACGACGTCGCCGAGCTCCGGCGGCGGGCCCTCGGCCGGCCATTCGCGCGCCTCGGGGCCGTCCACGGGGAAGGCGAGGACGTCGGTCGCGGTGGGCGTGCCCCGGTGCTCGCCGTTGATGACGGCCATCTCGTCGGGGCCCACGACCATCAGGCCGACGCTCGCGCGCTCCACGCCCAGACGGCCGCAGGCCCAGACCAGGCGCCGCACCAGCGGCGCGGTGTCCACGCCCGCGCCGGCGCTCGCCTCGACCTCGATCACGACCCCTGCCCCTCGGCCGCCCCGTAGGCGTCGACGATCCGCTGCACCAGCCGGTGGCGCACCACGTCGCGCCGGTCGAGCCGAACGAAGCCGATGTCCTCCACGCCCTCCAGGACGTCGATCACGCTGACCAGGCCCGAGGTCTGGGCCGCGGGGAGGTCGATCTGGGTGATGTCGCCGTTGACGATCATCCGGGACCCGTAGCCCAGGCGGGTGAGGAACATCTTCATCTGCTCGGGCGTGGTGTTCTGGGCCTCGTCCAGGATGATGAAGCTGTCGTTGAGCGAGCGGCCGCGCATGAACGCGAGCGGCGCCACCTCGACCTGGCCGCGCTGGAACAGCGACTCGACCCGCTCGGCGTCCAGCATGTCGTAGAGCGCGTCGAACAACGGGCGCAGGTACGGGTTGACCTTGGCCGCGAGGTCGCCGGGCAGGAAGCCGAGCCGCTCGCCGGCCTCCACCGCGGGCCGGGTGAGGATGATGCGCGCCACCTCGCGGCGCATCAGCGCGGCCGTCGCGATCGCCACCGCCAGGTAGGTCTTGCCCGTCCCGGCCGGGCCGATGCCGAAGGTGATCGTCTTGGTGCGCACGGCGTCCACGTAGCGCTTCTGGCCGGCGGTCCGGGGGGTCACCACGAGCTGGCCGTTGCGCCAGAGGACGTCGTCGAGCATCGGGCCGACGGCCTCCGCGCCCTCGACGGCGTCGGCCACGGTCTCCACGGTGCCGGGCACGATCGGGTGCCCGCCGCGCACGAGCCCGGCCAGCTGATCGACCACCTCGGCGGCGGCCTTCACGCGGGGCTCCAGCCCCGCGAGGGTCAGCAGGTTGCCGCGCAGGGAGATGTCGAGGTCGAGGCGCTCCTCGAGGGCCCGCAGGACCCGGTCGTGCTCGCCGGCCAGCTCGACCGAGACGCGGTCGTCGAGCTCGATGACCTCCTCAACCCGCTCACGCGGGTCGGTGGCGCTCACATGCTCTCGGATAGCCGCGTCCCGCCCATGATGTGCCAGTGCAGGTGCGGCACGCTCTGGCGCGCGTCGGCCCCGTGGTTGGTGGTCAGCCGGAACCCGGAGCCCTCGAGGCCGGCTTCGCGCGCCACCTCGGCGATGAAGGAGAGCATGCCCGCGCGCTCGCTCTCGTCGAGCCCGCCGACTCCCACGATCGACTCGACGTGCCGGACCGGGATCACCAGCAGGTGCACCGGCGACTTCGGCGCGATGTCGGCGAAGGCCACGAAGCGCTCGTCGCGCCGGACGATCGTCGCCGGGATCTCGCCCGCCGCGATCCGGCAGAACAGGCAGTCGCTCATCGCGCCCCCTCGAGCGCTGTCGCGATCGCCACGGCGGCGATGGCCGCGGTCTCGGCGCGCAGGATCGTGGGCCCGAGCGTGCAGACCGGCAGGCCGGCCTCCCGGGCGAGGGCGACCTCGCCCTCGGAGAAGCCCGCCTGGGGGCCGACGACCACACTGATGCGCGCGTCCACGGCACCCGGGGCGCGGAGCGCCGAGAGCAGCGGTGCGTCGCCTCGTGGGTCGATCAGGTACCCCTCCCCGGCCGGGATCTCGGTGATCACTTCCGCGAACGGTACCAGCCCCCGCACCCGCCCCAGCGGCGGGCGGCCGCTCTGGCGCGCCGCCGCGTGCGCCACGCGCTCGAGGCGCTGCCGGCGACGCTCCCAGGCGCCGGGCTCGGGCACGCGCCCGGCGCGCTCCGAGGTGAAGAGCGTCAGCGCCCCCGCGCCGAGCTCGACGGCCTTCTCCACGGCGATGTCGAGGCGGCCCCACTCCGCGAGGCCGAGGCTCAGCGACACCCTCGCCCGCTCCGGCGGAAGGGGCTCGCCGGAGGTGACGCGCACCGTCGCCGGGGGGCCGGCGCTCACCACCACGGCGGGCCAGCGGCGCCCGTCCGGGTCGACGAGCTCGATCGCGTCGCCCGGCCCGCGCCGCACGACGCGCGCCAGATGATGGCTGTCGTCGTCCGACAGGGCGACCTCCCCGCCCGGCCGCGGCGCCGCCGCCACCAGGTAGCGGAAGACGTGCCTCACCCGCGCTCCATCAGGAGCGTGGACCAGCCCTCCTCCCGGACCTCGCGGACGGGACGGACCCCGATCGCGCCGAAGGCCTCGTGCACGCCCGGGACCTCGTCGGGCCGCATGCCGGAGGCGATCGTCCAGCGCGGAGCCGGCGCGGGCAGCGCGGGCGCCAGGGCGCGCAGCACCGTGCCCGTGAGGTTTGCGAGCAGGACCTCGGCGGCGGGTAGCGCGTCGGCGCCGATCGTCCGGCGGGCCACGGTGAGCGCCACGCCGTTGCGGCGCGCGTTGGCCACCGTCGCCTCCACCGAGAGCGGATCGGAGTCGACCGCGGTGACGTCGTCGAACCCGAGCCGGCGGGCGGCGATCGCCAGGACGCCGGTGCCGCATCCGGCGTCGAGGACCGGCCCCGCGACCGGCAGGCCGGCCAGGAGGCGCAGGCAGCTGCGCGTGGTGGCGTGCTGGGCGGTGCCGAAGGCCATGCCGGGATCGATCTCCACGTCGAGCAGCGGCGGGCGCGGCGCCTCCCAGGGCGGGCGCACGAGCAGCCGCCCCTCCACCTCGACGGGCCGGTGGAAGGCGAGCATCGCGGTGCGCCACTCGTCGCCCTCGGGATGTGCCTCCACCCGCGCGTCGATGCCCCGCTCGCGCAGGGCGGCCTCGAGCCCGGCGGGCCGGGCCGCGGAGGCGGGCACCCAGAAGTCGAGGAGGGCCTCGCCGCCCGGCCCGGTGCTCTCCCGGCACCCGGTGCCGAGGATGTCCCCCGCCTCGACCAGCGCGAGGTCGGCGAGCGCGGCGGGCGCGGTCACCGTCAGCCGGATGAGGCTGGGGGCGTCGTTCAGGACGAACCGCGCTCGGCGGCCGCGACGATCCCGCGATGCCGCGATGAGATGGTCGCGGTCGTCATCCCGGACGACCCTCTAGCGGAAGGCGTGCTTGAGGCGGTCGAAGAACCCCTCGTCCTCTTTGTAGCTGCGCGCGTCGAGGTTCTCGGCGAGCTTCTCCACCGCCCGGCGGCCGTCCTCGGTCTGCACGCGCGGCACCCGGACCTCCACGATCACGCGCTGGTCGCCGCGCCCGCGCCCGCTGAGGGCGGGAAAGCCCTTGCCGCGCAGGACGTACTCGTCACCGGGCTGCGTGCCGGGGCGCAGCTCGACGTGGGCGTCACCGTCGACCGTCGGCACGGTGACGTTGGCGCCGGTCATCGCGTCCGTCACCGGAACGGCGACACGGGTCACGACATCGAGGCCCTCGCGCCGGAAGCGGTCGTCCTCGGCCACCTGCACCTGGACGTAGAGGTCGCCGGCCGGGGCGCCCCGGCCGCCCGCAGCGCCGCGCCCCGGAATCCGGATGCGCTGGCCGCTGGCGATGCCGGCGGGGATGTCCACCGTCAGCGACAGGCTGGTCGGCGTGCGCCCGCTGCCCTGACACGAGGCGCACGGCTCCGCGGGGACCTCGCCGGCGCCGTGGCACGCCGGGCAGACCTGCGTGCGCAGGAACTGGCCGAAGGGCCCGCGGGCGACCTGACGGACCTGCCCCTGGCCGCCGCAGGTGGTGCAGCGCACCATGCCGCTGTCGGGGGCCGCGCCGGTGCCCTCGCAGACCTCGCAGGCGCCGACCACGCCGTACTCGATGGCCCGGCTCACGCCGAGGGCCGACTCGGCGAAGGTGAGCTGGACCGCCACGCCGACGTCGTCCCCGTTCGCCGCCCCGTTGCCGCGCCCGAAGACGTCGCCGCCGAAGAAGGCGTCGAAAAGGTCCTGGAACGAACCGAAGTCGGTGAAGTCGCTCGTCGAGCGGCCGCGCAGCCCGTCGTGGCCGTAGCGGTCGTAGAGGCCCCGCGTCTCCGCGTCGGAGAGCGTCTCGTAGGCCTCGGCGGCCTCCTTGAACATCTCCTCGGCCTTGGGGTCGGGGTTGACGTCCGGGTGGAGCTCGCGCGCCTTACGCCGGAAGGCCTTCTTGATGTCGGCCTCGTCCGCGTCGCGGGCGACGCCGAGGATCTCGTAGTAGTCGCGCTTCATCGAGTTCGCCCGCGCAGGTTAGCAAGGGGCCCGCGCCCCCCGTCCCCGTGGTCATCGACCCCGCGCCGGGCGTCCTGAACCGCCGGGCGCGCATCGCGCGCCACGGGTTCTTTATCGATTTGGAAGAACTCCGCGGAGACGGTGTGAGAACCGCCCTGGACGGCCGTTCCGCAGCGATTCCGCAACCCCCTGCGGGCCCCGGCCGCACGCGGCCTGGGTAGCGTCCACGCATGGACGGCCACGCCACGCCGCTCGCACCGCGATCCCGGCACGGCCGGTGGGCCATGCTCGGCGCGCTCGCGGTGGCCCTCGCGATCGCCCCGGGGCTCGCCGCCGGCGCCACGGCACCCCTCGGTGGGCCCGACGCGCCGCCCAGCGCGCCCCCCGCCGTGAGTCTGCCCGCGCCGGCCGCCCCGGAGCCGGCCGCTCCGCTCGTGCCGGCCGTCCCCGACGCGCCGTCGGCGGCCGGGGCCGCCCCCTCCTCCGCGCCGGCCGCCCCGGCCGCCCGACGGCCGACGGGCGCAGCCTCCGCGGACCGGGTCGCGGCCGAGCGAGTGCGGGCCGCAGCCGCCGCACGCATGGCCGCCGCCGCCCGTGCCCGGGCCCGAGCACGGGCCGTCACGCGCATCGGCGACGGGATCGACCGGCGGCTCGACACCGCCTCGACCATCCTCGCCCGCTGGGCATCGACCTCCGCCCGCTCGGTCGAGCGGGCCGGCGGTCCGACCGGCGCCGGCGTGGCGCCGTCCGCAGTGCTCGCCCTGCTGCTGCTGTTCGTCTCGGGCCTCACCGCCGGTGTGGTGTTACTGCCCCGGCATCGGGACGATTCCGCCGCGGCCGCCCCGCGCCCCGGCGCCGTGGCCTTCGTGGAGCGCCACCGGCTGGAGCTGGCCGGCGTCGCGATGTCCTGCCTGTTGACGGCGCTGCTGGTGTTCGTCGGGCTCTGACGGGCGGCGGGCCGCGGCCCGCCGGGTCAGAGGGCGGCTTCCTCCGGAAACGGCCGCGGCGTGACCCGCCCGCGGTGCCGGTCCTCCTCCTGGGGCTCGCCCAGGGGGGCGGGCTGGAGCGGGGCGCCGATCTCCATCGCCATCTCGGCGAGCACGGCCATGATCCGGTCGGTCGCCTCGCGGTTGCGCCGCTTGCGCGGGCCCGGGCCGGAGACGATGTCGCCCATGTCGATCGGCGGGCCGAACACCATGCGCGCGGGGCCGCGGAAGAGCTGGGTGTCCCAGACGACCGCCGGGACGGTGACGACGCCCGGGCGCATGGAGAAGAAGCCGGCGCCCGGGTGGCCGCGGCGCATGTGGCCGGTGCGGCTGACGTGGCCCTCGGGGAACACGACCAGGCACTCCCCGTGCGCGAGCAGGTCGAGCGCGTGGCGGATGGCGCCGATGTCGGCCTGGCCGCGGCGCACCGGAAAAGCCTTCACCATGCGCAGGAAGGCCGCCACCGGGCGGTGCTTGAACATCTCCGACTTGGTCATCATGTGCGTGCGCCGGGGGCGCGCCGCCGCCATCAGCACCAGGGGGTCGGCGACCGACACGTGGGTGCAGACGATCAGGAGTGCGCCCGTGCGCGGGAGGTTCTCCGCGCCCCGCCGTCGCATGCGCAGCGGCGGCAGGTAGAGCAGCGGCACGACGAAGGCCCGCGAGAGAAGCCAGACGATCCGATCGATCATCGGTCGCCGCGCGCGTCGTCCTCGTGGTCGTCGTCCTCGGGATGCTTGGCGAGGTTGGCCTGGGCCTCCTCGATGATCCGCTGCGCCTCCTCGAGGTTGACGGCCCGGTAGAGCAGGCGCGTCAGGCTACGTGCGTCGCGCGCGGCCAGGTGGTCGACCGAGCCGTCCTCCACCCAGAAGGGCGCGGCGTCCGGGTCCTGGCGAAGCAGCTCCACGGCCTGATGGCCGCAGTCGAGCGTGAAGGTGGCGATCGCGTAGCGGGAGGCCCCCGTCGACTCGGCCTCGGGCTCCCACGGCACGAGCGGCGCCGAGCGCAGCCCGCCCGGCTCGATCACCTCGGCGGCGAGCTCGACCTCGCGCCAGGCGAGGTCGACCGGCACGCGCAGGTCGAAGAGCAGGCTCTCGGCGTCCTCCACCCGGTCGGCGGCGCTCGCCAGGACCGCGGCGACCCAGTGCGCCTCGGCGAAGGAGAGGCCGGTGAACAGGTCGGCCTCGTCGAGGAGCGGTGCGAGGTGCGCGTCGGGGCGGGTGCTCACGCCGACCGCGTACTCCTCGGGCCCGTAGGCGCCGGCCTCCACCTTTGCCAGGACCCGGACGGCGGCGGCCGTGTCGCCGCGCAGCGGACGGCGCCACACCTCGAGGATCTCGAAGCGGTCGTCGATGGGCCTGCGCCCCTCGTCCTCCTCACTCATAAACGCCCTCCACGTAACGCGACAGTATCTGGGCCGCCCCGCGGACCGTGGCCATCGCGAGCCGGTAGTCCATGCGGGTGGGGCCGAACAACGAGACGGTCCCCAGATTGCGCCGCGGCACCCCGTAGTTGGCGGCCACCATACTGAGCCCGGCGAAGTTCTGATCGGGCAGCTCGGTCCCGATGCGCAGGTAGACCTGGTTGCGGCTGAGGGCGCCGCGCAGCAGCGCGAGCAGCGTGTACCGCTCCTCCAGGCTCTCCATCAGCGAGTCGATGGCCATCAGGTCGAGATGGCGCTGCTCGGCCAGGAAGCGGGCCTGCCCGCCGATGAAGATGCTGCCCGCCGCCCCGGTGCCGAGCTCGGCGACGGCCGGGTGCAGGACGGCCAGGAAGGCGCGCTCCACGGCGGAGAGCGAGGGGTCGTCGAGCCGGTCCTCGACCACGCGCGAGCCCACCGTGAGCCCGACCAGCCGGTCGTTGAGGAAGGCCCCCGCCCACTCGCACAGCCCCGTGTCCACGGATCCCTCGAAGGCGAAGACGCGCTTGGTGACCGCCCCCGTGGAGGTGATGATCACGACCATCACCACCTGCGGCTGCAGCCGCAGCACCTCGACGTGGCGGATGGAGGACGACTGGGGCGCCGGTGCGGTCACGATGGCGAGCAGGTTGGTCACCTGCGCCACGACGTCGGAGAGGCGCTCCAGAGCCGCGTCCACCTCCCGGCGCATCTCGGTGAGGTCGAGGGCCGACTCGACCAGCGCCGGCGGCTGCGCCGGGGGATCCCGGGTGAGGATCGTGTCCACGTAGTAGCGGTAGCCGCGGTCGGTGGGCACGCGGCCGGCCGAGGTGTGCGGGTGGTTGAGGTACCCGAGCTCCTCGAGCCGGGCGAGCTCGTACCGGACGGTCGACGAGGCGAAGTCGATCCCCTCGCGCCCGGCGATGTTCTTGCTGCCCACGGGGATCCCCGAGGCGATGTGCTCCTCGACGACCGTGCGCAGGATCACCTCCTGGCGCGGCTTGAGCGCGCCCTCGCGGGGCGGGTGGGCCGGCTCGTCGCTCACGCGTAGTCCATGAGCTCGTGGAGGATCGCGTTCTGCACGAAGCGCCCCTCGCGGGTGAGCGCCACCTCATCGGCGTCGTGGCGCAGCAGGCCCGCGGCGCCGAGGCGATCGAGGGCGTCGGGTCGGTCGGGCGGGCCGGCCCAGGCGAGCGGCAGCCCGCGCTCCAGCCGCAGCCCCAGCATCCAGCGCTCGCGGCGCACGTCGTCCGCGTCGAGGGGTTCGCGCGTACGGGGCGGGGCCTGCGCCGAGGCGAGCGCCTCGATGTAGCCGTCGAGGGACGGGTTGTTGCGCCAGCGCAGGCCGCCGGCAGTGCTCACGGCGCCGACGCCGAGACCCACGTAATCGGCCGCGCCCCAGTAGGCGAGGCTGTGGCGGCACTCGTGCCCGGGCCGGGCGAAGTTGGCCGTCTCGTACCAGCGGTATCCGGCGTCCTCCAGGCCTCCGACGATGCGCCGGTAGGCGTCGGCGCCCTCGTCCTCGTCGAACGCCGGGGTGCCCGCCCGGGCGAGGGCCGTGCCCGGCTTGAGCTCCAGCTCGTACCAGGAGATGTGATCGGGCCCGGCGGCCAGGGCCTCGGCGAGGTCGGCCTCGAGGTCGTCGGCGGTCTGGCCGGGGATGCCGAAGATCAGGTCGATGCTGAGATCCTCGAAGCCGGCCGCACGCGCGCAGGTCACCAGCTGCCGGGCCTGGTCCGGCGTGGCCGCCCGGTCGAGGGCGGAGAGGAGGCGGGGCTGGAACGACTGGACGCCGAGGGAGAGCCGCGTGATCCCGGCCCGCCGCAGCGCCGCCAGGGCCGGCCCGTCCACCGATTCGGGGTTCGCCTCGATGCTGACCTCCGCCCCGGGGGCCAGGAGGGGCCGGATCCGGTCCATCAGGGCCGCCAGCCGGCGCGGGCGCATCAGCGTGGGCGTGCCGCCGCCCAGGTACACCGTTTCGAGGGCGCCGATCAGTCCGGCGCCGGCCTCGCGCTCCAGCTCGGCGAGCAGCGCCCCGAGGTAGGCGTCGCGCCGGCCCAGCGCGCCCACGTTGACGACGAAGGCGCAGTACCCGCAGCGCGACGAGCAGAAGGGCAGGTGCAGGTACAGGTGGCGGACGCCGGGGCGAGGGGTCACTACTTGCCGCCGTTCCCGTCGTCGCCGATCTTCAGCACCGACAGGAACGCCTCCTGCGGCACCTCCACCGACCCGACCTGCTTCATCCGCTTCTTCCCCTCCTTCTGACGCTCGAGGAGCTTGCGCTTGCGGCTGATGTCGCCGCCGTAGCACTTGGCCAGAACGTCCTTGCGGCGGGCCTTGACCGTCTCGCGGGCGAGGATCTTGCCGCCGATGGCCGCCTGGATCGGCACGTCGAAGAGCTGGCGCGGGATGGTGCGGAACAGGCGCTCCACCAGGTTCTTGCCGCGGGCGTAGGCCTGGTCGCGGTGGACGATCATCGACAGCGCGTCCACCGTGTCGCCGGCCAGGAGCACGTCGAGCTTCACGAGCTGGCTCTCGCGGTAGCCGACGATCTCGTAGTCGAGCGAGGCGTAGCCCCGGGTGCGGCTCTTGAGCTGGTCGTAGAAGTCGAGGACGATCTCGGCCAGCGGCATGTCGTAGACGATCTGCTGGCGGTTCTCGATCGGCTCCATCGTGACGAAGACCCCGCGGCGGTCCTGGCAGAGGCCCATCACGGCGCCGACGCCGTCGCTCGGCACCAGGATGGTGCAGCGCACGAACGGCTCCTCGATCATCGCGATGTTCGTCGTGGGAGGCAGCTCGGCGGGAGAGCGGACCGGTGTCACCTCACCCTGCGTGGTGGTGACCTGGTACTCCACGTTCGGCGTGGTGGCCAGCAGCTCCAGATCGTACTCCCGCTCGAGCCGCTCGCGCACGATGTCCATGTGCAGAAGGCCCAGGAAGCCGCAGCGGAAGCCGAAGCCGAGCGCCTGCGAGCTCTCGGGCTCCCAGCGCAGCGAGGCGTCGTTCAGGGAGAGCTTCTCGAGGGCGTCGCGCAGGTCCGGGTAGTCGTCGGCGTCCACGGGGAAGAGCCCGCAGAAGACCATCGGCTTGACCTCGCGGTACCCCGGCAGCGCCTCGCCGGCGGGCTCGGCGACGCGCGTGATGGTGTCGCCGACGCGCAGGTCGCCGAGGTTCTTCAGACCGGTCACCAGGTAGCCGGTCTCGCCGGCGGCGAGCTTCCCGGTCGGCGTCATGACCGGCGACATCACTCCGATCTCCTCCGACTCGACGACGAGCCCGGTCTGCATGCAGCGCAGCCGGTCGCCCTTCGCGAAGACGCCGTCCATCACCCTGACGAAGGCCACGACCCCGCGGTACTGGTCGTATACGGAATCGAAGATCAGGGCCCGGGCCGGCGCGGTCAGGTCGCCGTGAGGGGCCGGCACGCGCTCGACCACGGCCTCGAGCACCGCCTCGATGCCCACGCCGGTCTTGGCCGAGATGCGCAGGACGTTGTCGGGGTCGTCGCCGATCAGGTCGGCCACGGCCCGGCCGTGCAGCTCGGGCTCGGCGGCGGGCAGGTCGATCTTGTTCAGCACCGGGATGACCTCGAGGTCGCCCTCGATCGCCAGATAGGTGTTGGCGAGCGTCTGGGCCTCGATGCCCTGGCTGGCGTCCACCACGAGCAGCGCGCCCTCGCAGGCCGCGAGGCTGCGCGAGACCTCGTAGCTGAAGTCCACATGCCCCGGGGTGTCGATCAGGTTGAGCTGGTAGGTCTCACCGTCGGAGGCCGTGTAGTGCACGCGCACGGCCTGCGCCTTGATGGTGATCCCGCGCTCGCGCTCCAGGTCCATCGAGTCGAGCACCTGGCTGCGCATGTCCCTCTCGCTCACCGCGCCGGTCATCTGGAGGATGCGGTCGGCGAGCGTCGACTTCCCGTGGTCGATGTGGGCGATGATGCAGAAGTTCCGGATGTGCCCCTGGTCCACGGGATCCACTGTAGCGGTCAGCCCGACGGCCGCCTGAGACGCGACAGCGCCCGCAGCTCGGGCATCCCGAACGCCTGGGCGGCCGCGAGGGCCCCCGCCGCGGCGGCGGCGCCCGCGGCCGCCATGGTCACGATCTGGGCGAGGATGCCGCGCCCGAGGACGTCATCCAGGCTGCGCCAGACGGCCCAGGCGAACAGCACCGACACGGCGCTCGCGGCCACGCTGCCCATCACGCCGTGGAGGATCGATGCCCGGTGCAGCCCACCGAGCTCGCGCTCGAGCAACCAGATCAGAAGCGCGAACGTGACCACGCTGGTGATCGAGGTGGAAAGCGGGATGCCCCCGGTGCCGAGTGGACGGTAGAAGACGGCGTCGAGCGCGACGTTGAGCACCACTCCGACCGCGGCCACCTTGGTCGGCACCATCGGCAGCTGCATGCTGAAGAAGGCTCGTATCACCAGCAGGCTCGCCCCGTTGAACGCCAGGCCGATCGAGAAGAAGACCAGAGCCGACGAGGTGAGCGAGGTGCTCGCCGCGTCGAAGGCCCCGCGTTGGAAGACCAGCCGCACCACGGGCTCCCCGAGCACCAGCAGAAACGCCGATGCGGGGAGCAGGAAGAAGAACACCTGGCGCACGCCCCCGGCGAGCGTGCTGCGCATGCCCTCCCAGTCGTCGCGTGCGACCAGGCGCGAGATGGTGGGAAAGAGCACCGTCGCGATCGCGACGCTGAAGACGCCCTGGGGGAGCAGGTAGAGCCGGAAGGCGGCATCGATCGCCCGCGGCGCCTCGTCGCTGACCAGGGTCGCGAAGATGCCGTCGACCACCAGGTTGACGTTGATCAGCCCGAGACCCAGCGTCACCGGCAGCATCAACACCAGGACGCGCCGCACATGGGGGTTGCGGAATCCCAGCGAGATCGGGAACGGACCGAGCCCCCGCAGCGGGGGGATCAGATAGAGCAGCTGGGCGAGAGTGCCGAGCAGTATCGCGACCGCGTAGACGGTGATCTGCTGATCGTCCGAGACGAACGGGGTCGCGGCGACGAGCAGCACGATGATCACCATGTTCCAGAGCACGGGCACGAACGCCGTCGGCCCGAAGCGGTTGCCGGCCTGCAGCAGGGCGGAAGCCAGTCCCGTGAGCCCCAGCAGAACGACGATCGGGAACATGATCTGCGAGAGGCGCACCGTCTCGTCCACCAGCTCGGGCGACAGGCCCGGGGCGAAGAGCGGCATGACCCAGGGCGCGGTGACCACGGCCACGAGGCTCAGAAGACCGAGCCCGACGCTGATCACGCCCACCAGGGCGCCGGCGAGGCGGCGGGCCTCCCGCTCGCGCCCCTGCTCCTCGAGCCGGGTGAAGACCGGCAGGAACGCCGCCGACAGGGCCGAGTCGGCCACCAGGCTGCGCAGTAGGTTGGGCACCGCGAAGGCGATGACGAAGGCGTTGATGGCGCCCGTCGTACCGAAGATCGCAGCCGCGATGACCTCGCGCAGCAGCCCCGCGATGCGGCTCACTCCGGTCCACAGGGCGAAGATCGCCGTTGAGCGCCCGCGACCGCCCGAGCGCGTCTTCTCGCTCACCTCTGGCCGCGATCCGGCCGGGCCGCTACCATGCAGCGCCGACCGACCCATGGAGGACGCCCCGCGTGGCGAACATCAAGCAGCAGAAGAAGCGCAACCGCCGCTCGCTCGAGCAGCGCGACCGCAACCTGAAGTACCGCTCGACGATCAAGACGCTCTTCCGCCGTCTCGACGACGCCGCCACCGCCGGCGACGGCGACCAGATCGGCGCGCGTGCCCGCGAGCTGGAGCACCTGATCGACCGCGCATCCGCCGAGGGCGTCATTCACGCCAACAACGCGGCGCGCAAGAAGAGCCGTGTGGCCCGCATGGTCCAGAAGGTCCGCGCCACCAGCACCACCGCCTAGCCCCGCGGGTCGTCCGGCGCGGGCCTCGCGCCGCGCGCCAGGGCCAGCAGGTCGCGCGCCGCGGTCTCGAGCACCAGGCGCTCCCCGTCACCGGGTGAGCGCCTGAAGTCGAGCTGCGCAGACACGCGCAGGTCCAGCTCCAGCGCCGCGATCCGCGCGAGGGCCTGCTGCGCGGCGCCCGACGGCATCGACTGCGCCTGCTCGGCGAGGATGCGAGCCGGATAGCCCCTGATGCCGGTGGCCGCGCCCACCGCGTCGGGCGAGGGATTCGGCCCGAGGGCCTGGGCCTGGGCGAGCGCCCGGAAGCGGTTGGCGAGCTGCACCTGCATCACGATCGGGGGGGCCGGATGGTCGCCGGTCGCCAGGTCCTGCAGAAGGTCGAAGACGAGGGGCCCGTTGCCGCCGGCGATGGCGTCGGCCAGCTCGTAGACCTTGGCGTCCGGGTGGGCGGGGACGATCGCGCCGATCATCTCGGCGGTCACGGGCTCCCCGTCGGCGTAGGCGGCGAGCTTCTCCGCCTCCCGGGCGAGGTCCATCGCGGTGAGCCCGGCCTTGCGGGCGTCGGCCGTGTTGACCATCACGCGGTCCACGACGGACCGTGCCAGGGCGGGGGACACCGAGCCGCCGGCCCGGGCCACCTCGCCGCGGAAGTGGTTGACCAGCCACTTGACCCGCTCCCCCCGCTTCGCCTTGGGATCGGGTCCGTAGCGCAGCTCGCCACCGAGGTCGACGACGGCGCCGTGCAGGGACGGCGTCAGCGGCCCGGCCGAGACCATCGCCAGGCAGGTCCCCGCGTTCGGGCCCTCCAGGTACGCCACCAGCGGCGCGGCGTCGGCGGCCTTCCAGGCGTCGGCGCCCTCGACCAGCACCAGCCGCAGGCCGGCGAACGAGAGCGCCTCGCACGAGGCCACGACCTCTCCGGCCGGGGTCTCCTCGGCCTTCAGGCGCTCCGGCGGCATCCCGCCGTCGCGCTCGACCCGCGCGATCAGGCGGGCGACGGCCCGGTCGATCGTCGCCCGGTCCTCGCCCCAGATGGCGTACGCGGGCTTCAGGGGTTCCTGGGTCATCGGCGGGCCAGACTACCGCGTACCCGAGACGACCAGCATGTCCCGGTCCGCCGTGACGGTCACGCTTCCGGCCAGGTCGGTGCGCCAGACGCCCACGCGGGCCGCGCCGAGCGCCTCGAGCGTCCCGGGCCGCGGGTGCCGGAAGGGGTTGTCCGCGCCGGCCGAGATCAGTGCGACGCGCGGGCGCAGCCGGGTGAGCTCGTCGGGCAGGCCGGCGTCCTCGGAGCCGTGGTGCGAGACCTTCAGCACGTCCACGGGGCCCGTCACGAGCCGTGAGAGCGCATCGCTCTCCGCGTCGGCGGTCAGGAGCACGGCGAAGCCGTCCGCCGCGGCCCGTGCCACGAGGCTGTACGGGTTCGGGTCGGCCCCGACGGGACGCCGGCCCGCCGGCGAGAGCACGCTCACCCGCCACCTGCCGAGACGCAGACGGGCGCCCGCGCGGATCTCGCGCACCGGAACGCCCCGTCGCCGGGCGGCATCGATCGCGGCGCGTGCCGCGGGGAGCCAGCCGTCGACCGGGTCGGGCGGGTGCAGCACGACTCCCACCGGAAAGCGGGCCAGGATGTCGGCGACGCCGCCGATGTGATCGAGGGAGTCGTGGGTCATGACGACGGCGTCCAGGCGGCGGACCCCCGCGCGTCGCAGCGCCGCCACGACCGGCGCCGGGTTGCCGGGCGGCCCCGCGTTGACGACCGCCGCCGCCCCGTCGGGGCTCCTCAGGAGGATCGCGTCGCCCTGACCGATGTCCAGGGCGGTGACGGCCGCGGAGGCGGGCCAGGGGGGCGGCGCGCCGGGGCGCGTGAGCGCCCACGCCCCGGCCACGGCGGCGGCGCCGAGGGCCGCGATCGCGCGCCAGGGCGCGCGCCGCAGGCCCTCGGCCGAGCCCCCGGGGCGCACGATGCCCCAGAGGACCAGCGGCGCCGCCGCCAGGGCGACGAATGCCGGCGCCGCGCGCCCGGGCACGTCCACCGCCGCCCCGGGAACGGCCGCCGCGGCACGCGCCGCCGCCAGCAGGACCCACGCACCCAGCCCGGCGACCCAGGCGAGGGCCACGCCGGCCCCGGGCAGGAGCGCCCCCGCCGCCAGGCCCGCCAGCGCCAGCACCACGATCGGGGCCGCGAGAGGCACCGCGCCCACGTTCAGCGCCAGCCCGGCGAGCGACAGCCGGCCGAAGTGCCACACCACCACCGGCGCGGTCGCCAGGCCCGCTGCGGCGGCGAGAGCCGCCAGCTCGGCGATCCGGGCGGGCATCCAGCCGCCGAGCCAGGCCGCCGCCGGGGGCGCGAGCAGGAAGAGCCCCGCGACGGCGGCGAACGACAGCTGCAGGCCGGGATCGCCGAGGGAGCGCGGCTGCTGCGCCAGCAGCACCGCCAGCCCGACCAGCATCAGGTACCAGCGCTCGCGCGGGGACGAGCGCAACTCGGCGAGCAGGCCGAGCCCCCCGACGATGCCGGCGCGCGCGACCGACGCGCCTCCGTCGCAGGCCAGGCAGTAGAGCACCATGAGCGCGCCCGCCGCCGACACGGCGGCGCGGCGGCGGACGCCCAGAGCCCCCAGGAGCGCGAGCGCGGCCACCGCCACGACCGCGACGTTCTGACCCGAGACGGCCAGCAGGTGCCAGAGACCCGCATCCCGGAAGGCGTCGGCCGCGTCCTGTGAGAGCCCGGAGCCGCCGCCGAGCGCCATGCCCCGCACGATCGCCCCGCGGTCGCCGTCGAGCCCCGCCCCGGCGTTGCGGGCGGCCCACTCCCGCCAGCGGTCGCGCAGGCCGCGCAGCCCGCCCCGGCGCCCCACGGCGGTGCTCCTCTCGGGCCGCAACCGGGCCGCCACGCCCTGCCGGGCCAGCCAGGATCGCCACCACGACGGCGAGCCGGGCGAGAGCGCGGGCGCCAGACGGCCCTCCACGCGCAGGCGGGTGCCGACCGGGGGCGGCGCTTCCCCGACGTCGTCGAGGTCGAGCAGCAGCCGCGTCCCGGGCGGCACGTCCGGGCCGTCGCGGGGGTCGAGGTGCTCCACGAGGGCGCGGGCGCGCGCGCCGCCGCGCCCGTCGGGGACCATCGGCGTGTCGAGCACGACCGTCCCGCGCGCCACCGTCGGCAGGTCGAGGTCCGGTGCCGCCGTCGCGGCGATGCGGGCGGTGCCCCACGCCGCCCCCACGATCAGGGTCGCGGCGGCGAGCAGGACGAGCGACGCCCCCGGGCTCCCGGCGCGGGCGGCGAGAGCGGCGCCGAGCGCGGCGGCGACGCCGGCGAGCACGGCGGCGGCGACCGGGACCCCGACCCTGTTCGCCGAGGCGAGCCCGAGGCAGAAGGCCGCCAGAACCAGGTGGGGCGCGAGCCGCAGCAACCCCGCCCCCGTCCCCCGCCTGCGCCGTCCCGGAGCCATCCACCCGACGGTAGGAGAGCCGGGCGCGCGCGGGCGCCACGCCGATCACGATGTGGTGCGGGACCAGCGCCGGAGCCCGTGACGCTCCGCCGCCGCGGGCGGCTCAGCGGATGGTGACCGGCGTCCCCAGCCGGAGCAGCCGGGCGAGCCGGCGCACGTCGGGGTTGCGAAGCCGGATGGAGCCGCGCGAGACGGAGCCGGGGACCAGACGCGGCAGGTTCGTCCCGTGGATCCCGACGGCGCCGGCGACCGGCCAGTCGGTGAGCACCGGGGCGCGGGCGCTGAGGCCGAACGCCACCGGGCCGTAGAAGGCGCTCGCATACCGCGTGAGGCGGCTGCGGACGTAGAACGTGCCCCTCGGGCTCGGGGCGCCGGCCGTCCCCACTCCCACGGGGGCCTGCAGGACCACCAGGCCGCGCCGGACGAGCGTGAGCCTGCGCGCCGCGAGGTCGACGAAGAGGTGGCCGTCGACGGTGGTCAGCCGCCCGAGCGCCCGGCGGCGCACCCAGCCGAACGCGGCCCGCGAGCCGCCCCCGAGGCGCACCCGCACCCACCGCCGCGCGTCCCGGGCCGCAACGGGGTCCGCCATCAGCACGATGTTCGGTGCACCCTCGGGGGTCAGGGTCGTCAGGGACCCCACCACGTCGGCCGTGGGATCGGGCCGCGACAGCGCGTGGGTGGCCTCGAGCACCGGCGCCCACGCCGCCGGGCGGGGTGCGGCGACGCGCTCACCGAGCCCGAGGCTCCACAGGGGCACGGCCGCGCCCTTGGACGACCCGTCGCTCCTCACCCCGACGGCGGCGGCCACTCCACCCGCCAGCATCAGCAGGGCGACGGCGGCGATCACCGCGGGACGCACCCCGGGCCGACTCCGGACGGTCACGGCCGCTCCGCCCCGGCCGGCGCGCGCCGCGAGAGGGCTCGCCCGCCGCAAGGTCCCCGCGGCGCACTCGCGGGCCGGGGGGCCGGGCTCCGCCGGAGCGGGTGGCGAGGCCGGCTCCGCGACCGGCGCCCGCAGAAGGCGGCCGAGCGCCCACGCCCCGAGGGCGAGGAGCGCCCACAGCAGGAGACGGCGGCCTGCGCGTCGTCCCACCCCCACCCCCCGTGTCCGCCCGGTCCGCCGCTGTGTCCCGTGACCCGGAAGCGCACGAGGCGGCGGGGCCTCGTGACTCGGTACCGGAGGGGCGGCGCTTGCCCCGCGTTTGTACGACGGGGGGCCCAGGGGCGTCTTCCCCCATCGGGATAGTCGCGAGCCCTCCACACGGACCGCGACCTCCACGACCAGCGAGAACCGGCGCGCTCAGCCTGAATCCGTCGGCAGATCGTGGATGCGGGGCGTGTGAGCGGCGAGAAAGACGGGATTTCGGGGCACACCGCACGGTGCCCCATGGGGAAGCGCCGAATCCCGTATTGCGAAGCCGATTCGCGGGTTCCGCCCCGCGAGATGCGACGGCTTCAGGCTCAGCCCTCGGGCAGGGGCTCCCCGGCCGACGGGTAGGGAAGGCGCTTGGGCTTGGCGGTGCCGGTGGAGGACTCGCGCTCGAGCTCGGCGGCGGCGCGGGCGGCCTTGGCGTCGCGCTCGGCGAAGACGACGTCCTCGGGCTCGCCGGCCAGCAGGCCGATGAACTCGTCACGCTCGATCGTCTCGCGCTTGAGCAGGATCTGCGAGAGCAGCTCCAGGGCGTCGCGGTGCTCGGTGAGGATGTCGCGGGCGCGCTGGTGGGCCTCCTCGATGATCCGGCGGATCTCGGAGTCGATCGTGCGCGCCAGGTCGTCGGAGTAGTCGGGCTCGGAGTGCATGTCGCGCCCGAGGAAGGGCGCGCCCTGGTTGTGGCCGAGCACGCGCGGCCCGAGCTTCTCGCTCATGCCGAAGCGCATCGTCATCTGCTTGGCGGTCGAGGTGACCTTCTCGAGGTCGTTGGCGGCGCCGGTGGTGATCTCGTTGAACATCAGCTCCTCGGCGGCGCGCCCGCCCAGGGTCATCGCCATCTGGTCCTCGAGCTGGGCGCGGGTGGTGAGGAACTTGTCCTCGGTCGGCATCGAGATCGTGTAGCCCAGGGCCTGGCCGCGGCTGACCACCGAGATCTTGTGGACCGGGTCGGCGTCGGGCAGGAAGTGGCCCACCAGGGCGTGGCCCATCTCGTGGTAGGCGGTCACCACCCGCTCCTTCTCGGAGAGGATGCGCGACTTCTTCTCGGGGCCGGCGATCACGCGCATGATCCCCTCCTCGAGCTCGGTCTGCTCGATCACGCGCTTGCCCTTGCGGGCGGCCAGCAGGGCGGCCTCGTTGACCAGGTTGGCCAGATCGGCGCCGGTGAAGCCGGGGGTCTGGCCGGCCAGCACGGCCAGGTCGATCGACTTGGCGATCGGCTTGCCCTTGGTGTGGACGCGCAGGATCTGGGCGCGCCCGTCGCGGTCGGGGCGGTCGACGACGATCTGGCGGTCGAAGCGGCCCGGGCGCAGCAGGGCCGGGTCGAGGATGTCGGGGCGGTTGGTGGCCGCGATCAGGATGATGTTGTCCTTGGCCTCGAAGCCGTCCATCTCGACCAGCAGCTGGTTGAGGGTCTGCTCGCGCTCGTCGTGGCCGCCGCCAAGGCCCGCGCCGCGGTGGCGGCCGACCGCGTCGATCTCGTCCATGAAGATGATGCACGGGCTCGACTGCTTGGCCTGCTCGAACAGGTCGCGCACCCGGCTGGCGCCCACGCCCACGAACATCTCCACGAAGTCCGATCCCGAGATCGAGAAGAACGGCACCCCGGCCTCGCCGGCGACCGCGCGCGCGAGCAGGGTCTTGCCGGTGCCGGGGGGCCCGAACAGGAGCACCCCCTTGGGGATGCGCGCGCCCAGGGCCTGGAACTTCTTGGGGTTCTCCAGGAACTCCTTGATCTCGTGGAGCTCCTCGACGGCCTCGTCGGCGCCGGCGACGTCCTTGAAGGAGATCTTGGGGGCATCGACGGCCATCCGCTTGGCCCGGCTCTTGCCGAAGCTCATCACCTTGGAGCCGCCGCCCTGCATGCGGTTCATCAGGAAGATCCAGAACCCGATGAAGAGGATGAACGGGGCCAGCCAGATCAGCGACGACCACCAGGGCGAGCTCGGGATGCCCTTGACCGCGAAGGGCACATCAGCGGTCTGCAACTGCTCGACCAGGGTGTTGGAGTAGTCCTGCGGATATCCGGTGGTGAAGTTCGTCCCGTCCTTCAGGTCGACCTTCACCTCCTGGCTCTCCACCTCGATGGTGGCCTTGGCGACCTTGCCTTCCTGGATCTGCTGGGTGAACTCGCTGAAGGTCGGCGCGGGGGTGGACGGCTCGCTCGACACCACCAGTCGCTGGGCCACGAACACCAGCAGGATCACGATGAGGATCGGGAACGCCGCGCTCTTGAGGAACTTGTTCAGCCCTGCACCCTCTCCTGGACGTGCACGCGGTCGCCATCACCGCCGGTATGGGTTGCAGGATAGCCCACCCCGGGGCCGACTCGCCCACGATCAGGGCACGACCTGCGACCGGAGCGACTCGAGGCGCGTCGGGCCGATGCCCGGCACCTCGAGCAACTGATCGACCGACGCGAAGCCGCCATGAGCGATGCGCCACTCCACGATGCGGGCGGCGAGCGTCGGGCCGATGCCGTCGAGCCCGTCGAGCGCCGCCTCGTCGGCCGACGAGAGGCTGACCGGACCCTTCCCCGCCGCGCCGGCCGCGGACCCCGCAGCACCTCCGGCCGGGGCCCGGGTCGGGACGATCACCTGCTGGCCGTCCTGCACCGAGGCGGCGAGGTTGAGGCCCGACATGTCGGCCTTCCGCGTGGGGCCGCCCGCCCGTCGGATCACGGCGATCACCCGCGCCCCGGGCGCGACCGGGTAGACGCCGGGGTGCCTGACGGCGCCGGCGACGTGCACCAGCCCCTGGGGCGCCGAGGGCGCGCTCGCGTCGACCGGCACGCTCGCCGCCGCCCTCTCCGGCTGCCCCCCTCCCCCGCCCCCGCCGCCGTCGCCGGCCACCCGCCAGGCGGCGAGGGCGAGCACGACGGCCGCGGCGACGTACGCCCATCCGGAGCGCCGCAGCCAGGGGAGCAGTTCATCCATGCGCCGAGGCTAGGCGCCGCCGGCGCACGCCGGACCCCCGGGGTGCGCCTACTTCACGACGAGGTTGACCAATCTGCCGGGTACCACGATCTCCCGCCCGACGCTGCGGCCCTCGATCTCGGCCGCCACGCGCGGCAGGGCCCGCGCCATCGCGAGCACGTCGGCGTCGGCGGCGTCCACGGCCACCTCCATCCGCTCGCGCAGCTTGCCGTTGACCTGCACGACCACCGTGAGGGTCTCGCGCTCCAGGTAGGCCGGGTCGGCCACCGGCCACGGCGCCCGCCAGAGATCCCCGCCGCCACCGATCGCCTCCCACATCTCGCTGGTGACGTGGGGCGCGAACGGGAACAGCAGCGAGACCGCGGTCTGGGCGGCGTAGCGCAGGGCGGACTGCGCGGCCGGCGTCGCGATCGTCCCCTCCGACACTCCCTTCGTGCCGAGGTTGACGAGCTCCTGCACGGCGGAGATGGCGGTGTGGAAGGAGAACCGCTCGGAGATGTCCTCGCTGACCTTGGCGATCGTCGCCTCGGCCTTTCGCACCAGCTCGAGCGCGACCGGGTCGTCGAGGGAGGAGCGCTCGGGGCGCTCGGCCGCCCCGCCCGGCGGGAGGCCGCCGACCAGGCGCCAGAGCCGGTCGATGAACCGGCGCTGGCCCTCGACGCCGCGATCGCTCCACTCCATGTCGTCGGCCGCGGGGCCCATGAACAGGACGTAGAGCCGCAGCGTGTCGGCGCCGTAGCGCGCGACGATCTCGTCCGGGGCGACGACGTTGCCCTTGCTCTTGCTCATCTTCGCGCCGTCGCGGTAGATCATCCCCTGCGTGAACAGCCGTGCGAACGGCTCGCGCACGCCGAGGAGCCCCGCGTCGTGCAGGACCTTGGTGAAGAAGCGCGCGTAGAGCAGGTGCAGCACCGCGTGCTCCACCCCGCCGATGTACTGGTCGACCGGCAACCAGTAGTCGGCGGTCGCACGGTCGAAGGGCGCGGTCGTCAGGTGCGGCGACGTGTAGCGCAGGAAGTACCAGGAGGAGTCGACGAACGTGTCCATCGTGTCCGTCTCGCGCTCGGCGGGCCCCCCGCACACCGGGCACGCGACGTGCACGAACTCGTCGTTGGAGGCGAGCGGGCTGCGGCCACGGGGCGCGTAGTCATCGACCTCGGGCAGCAGCACCGGCAGCTGGTCGTCGGGCACGGGCACCGGGCCGTGCTCGGGGCAGTGGATGATCGGGATGGGCGCGCCCCAGTAGCGCTGGCGCGAGATCAGCCAGTCCCGCAGGCGGTAGCCCACCGTCGCCTCGCCGAGGCCCTTCTCCTCCAGCCAGGCCGCGGCGGCCGTGATCGCCTCGTCCGAGCCCAGCCCGTCGAGGAAGCCCGAGGCCACAATCCGCCCGGGGCCCGTATATGCCTCGCCGAGCGGCGTCGCCGCGTCGTCGCCGTCGGCGGCGATCACGCGGCGGATCGGAAGCCCGTGGGTCGTCGCGAAGGCGAAGTCGCGGGCGTCGTGGGCCGGCACGGCCATGATCGCGCCGGTGCCGTAGTCCATGAGCACGTAGTCGGCCACCCACACCGGGATGACCTCGCCGTTGACGGGGTTGATGACGTGGCGGCCGGTGAAGACGCCGGTCTTCGGCCGGTCAACGTCGCCGCGGTCGGCCGCGGACGCGCGGGCCGCGGCCGCGGCGTACTCGCGCACCGCCGCCTCCTCGGGGCGTCCCTCGACGAGGTGCCCGACCAGGGGGTGCTCGGGCGCGAGGATGAAGAAGGTGGCCCCGAAGAGGGTGTCGGGGCGCGTGGTGAAGACCGGGATCTCCTGCGAGCCGTCGTCCAGGCGGAAGGCCACCCGGGCGCCCTCGGAGCGCCCGATCCAGTTGCGCTGCATCGTGAGAACGCGCTCGGGCCAGTCGACCAGCTCGGACATGTCGTCGAGCAGCGCCTGGGCGTAGTCGGTGATGCGCAGGAACCACTGGGTGAGCTGGCGCAGCTCCACCTCGCTGCCGCAGCGCTCGCAGTGTCCGTCGACCACCTGCTCGTTCGCCAGCACGGTCTGGTCCTTGGGGCACCAGTTGACGGCGGCCTCGCGGCGCTCCGCCAACCCGCGCTCGAAGAAGCGCAGGAAGAGCCACTGGGTCCAGCGGTAGTACTCCGGGTCGCTGGTCGCGATCTCCGTGTTCCAGTCGATCGCGAAACCGAGCCCCTTGAGCTGCTCGCGGATGCGGGCGATGTTGCGGGCGGTGACCGTGGCCGGCGGCTCGCCGGTGCGGATCGCCGCGTTCTCCGCCGGCAGGCCGAAGGCGTCGTAGCCCATCGGGTGGAAGACGGCCGCGCCGGAGCGGCGGCGCTGGTGCGCCACCACGTCGCCCATCGTGTAGTTCTTGACGTGACCCATGTGGATCTCGCCCGAGGGGTACGGGAGCATCTCCAACACGTAGGCCTTCGGGCGGTCGGGCATCGGCGCGGTCTCGCCGTCGCGGGCCACGGGCTCGGCCCGGAACGCGTCCTCGCGCTCCCAGACGCCCTGCCACTTGGACTCGACGGGCGCAGGGTCGTACCGTTCCGGCAGAATTCGCGCGGGCGCCGACATCCGCGCGAGTATCGCATACGGTTTACTGCCCTCATGGCAACCACTCGCCCACCCGCGCTGATCCGAGAGGCCGACGTCGCCGAGCACTTCCTCGGCATCATCGGGCTCTACCAGGCGCACGACTGGACCCACGCCGCAGACCCCGTGCGACTGCGGCGGGCGATCGAGCACTCCTCGTACGCGGTGGTCGCGATGGAGGAGGACCGCGTCGTGGGATTCGCGCGGGCCATGTCCGACGAGGCCTTCGCCGTCTACATCGCCGACATCCTCGTCAGCCCCGACCGCCAGCGCCAGGGCATCGGCCGCAAGCTGGCCGAGGCGATCCTCGAGCACTACCCGATGGACACGTTCCACCACCAGGTGCTGGTGGCCGAGCGCGGCGCCGAGGGGTTCTACCGGCGCCTGGGGATGGTGCCGGTGACCTCGTACGGCCTCACCGCGTTCATCCGCACGCGCGGCTGAGCACCGCAGTCCCGTTCGAGGCTACTCGTTCGGGGCTACTCCGAGGTGGAGCGGGCGAACCTCTCGACGCGCACGGCGTGCTCGTCCTCTCCAGAGGCGCGCGTGGCGCTCTCGGTGGGGCCGGGCACCGCTCCGACGGGCCGGGTGGCCGCTCCCGAGCCGTAGAGATCGACGAGGTCGAGGGCGAGCAACCGCGATAGGCGCTCCTCCACCCTGAGAAAGCGATCGACGTTGGCCAGGTCGCCTGCGCAGGCGGGGCCGTACAGCACCCGCCACAGCTCCATGAGAGCCTCCACGTGAACCATGCGCCGATCGTCGGTCTGGGTGTGGTCGGCGAACTCCTTGGCCTCACGGGTCACCATCTTGCGGGCCGCGCCGCGGGTGACGCCCAGACGCGAGGCGATCGCCTCCATCGACTCCCCGGAGCGACTCATCTGGATGGCCAGGCGCCGCTGGCGAGCCGCAGTATTACGCCGGTTCTCGGCCTCGCTCGATTCTGACACCCCAGCCCCCGTCATTGCTCGCCGGCTTACGGTTTCAACTGCCGTTCGCGATTGATAGCACGCCCTTCGAGGCGCTCCGCGTGGCGCACACACTTCTTGCAAGTCCAACACCCGGCCCAGCTGGGCGATCTCAGCCCGGCGGGGTCGATCGCCGCCAGGTGCAGACTTCGCCCTCGATGGCGGGGGTCCTCTGGCCGCGGGACGATCGAGGTGCTCTCCCGCGGCCCCCGCCGATGAGGGAGTACCGTCCGGCGAAGGCGGGGCCCTCCCACACGGATGCCATGAGTGGGACGCGCGCGCCGTCGCTGAAGCCCCGGCGGGCGCGGGTGCGCCGATGGCCGACGCGATCGTCACCGCTCGAGCCGTAGTACGCATACACCCAGAGCGCAACGTCGCGGTGCTGCGCATCGGTCTCGACGACAAGAGCCCCGTTTCAGCGGAGCTTTGGTGGAGTGGAGGATACCGGGATCGAACCGGTGACCTCTACGCTGCCAGCGTAGCGCTCTCCCAGCTGAGCTAATCCCCCGCGAGTGGGATCATAGGGAAGCACCGGCCGCGGGAAAAGAAGCGTCCCGACATCCCTCCAACCCGGCACGGAGGTCCGCCCCCGACCGAGTGGAGTCCATGCCGGCGCGCGCCCCCCGACGCGCGATGCTCTGCGGATTGGCCCAACGGTCCGATCCATCGCCCCTCGGCCGGGCCCACCGCGGGCCTCCGGGACAGGCTGACCCGCGACGGCAACACCGGACCCTCAGCGCACTCGGCCACACGCCGCCCGCAGCTCGGCTCGCCCGGCCGCGCGACAACCCGTCCTGCTCCGGGCCTGAATCCGTCGTCAGATCGTGGATGGGGAGCGTGCGAGCGGCGAGGACGACGGGATTCGGGGCGCACCGCATGGTGCCCCTAGGGAAGCCCCGAATCCCGTATCGCGAAGCCGTTTCGCGCCTTCCTCGCCGCGAGATGCGGCGGATTCAGGCTGAGACCTAGCCCGGCACCCGCGCGACCCGTGAGGCCGCCCAGGGGCCGCCCCCCGGCACCCTGGCCCTCACGCGGATCCCGAGGAAGCCCTTGTCACGGAACCTGACCTGGATCCGGCCGGACCTGCGCGGACCGACGCCGGCGATCGTCCGCCAGCGCTTGCCGCGGTAGCCCTGGACGGCGACAGGCGTCTTGCCGCCCTTGATGCCGACCTTCAGTCGGAGCGTGAAGACGCCCTTCGCCAGTCGGAGGCCGGGACGCTTGAGGACCACGACCTTCCCACCGGAGCGGAAGACCGCCGGCTGGGGCGGAACGGCCGCGAGAGCCGGAAGGCTCGGCGCCGCTCGGGGCGCTCGCACCACCCGTGAGGCCGCCCAGGTGCGGGATCCCGGAACCCTGGCCCGCACGCGGATCCCGAGGAAGCCCCTGTCGCGGAACGTGATCCGGATCCGCGCGGACCTCCGGAGGGTCACGCCGGTGATCGGCCGCCAGCGCTTGCTTCGGTAGCCCTGGACGACGACGCGCGTCGCGCCGCCCCTGAGGCCGACCTTCAGCCGGAGCGTGAAGACGCCCCTCGCCAGTCGGAGGCTTGGACGACCGAGGGCCACGAGCTTCCCACCCGAGCGGAAGACCGCCGGCTGGGGCGGAACCGCGGCGGCAGCCGGAAGGGCCGGCGGCAGCGGTTTCGCGGAGGTCGCCGACCCCCCCGCCCCCGGGGTGCTCGGCGCCTCCACCCCCAGCGCCCGCAACGCCGCGTATGCCGGCTTGGGGGAGAAGTCGAATCGCAGCAGGCCGTAGTTGGCCTCGATGATGTCGCGGACCTCCTTGTCGCGGAGACTGAACCAGAAGAGCCGCTCGACCTCGAGGTTCCGCCGAAGGTACGTGAAGGCTCGGGTCAGGTAGTCGGCCTGCTGGGCCTCGGTGACGCAGAGGGCCCTGCCGGGGCCCGGCGTGCAGGTGCTGTAGCTGTACTCCACGATCCAGATGCGGCGGCCGGGATCGAGCTCCCCGAGAAGCGCCTGCAGGTCGGCCACCGACGACAGGTTGCGCTGCGGGAAGCCGTAGCCCGGTCGGGGCGGGCTTTCCGGCTCGACCGACGGGAAGAGCATCCACCCCAGCACGTCGACGCTGCCGCGCATCCCCGCCGCGTAAGCGGCTCGCAGGAAGTCGAAGGACCCATCCTTGCTGTAGACGGTGCCGGAGACGACGATGCCCGTCGGGTCGCCGCGCTTGATCGCCGGATAGACCGCCTGCTGGAGGCGCGAGAACAGGACGGGGTCGATCTGATCCCAGAAGTCGGGCTGGTTCACCTCGTTCCAGGGCGAGTACGCATCGACGTAGGGGCCCAGGCCACGCGCGAAGGCCTCGAAGAAAGCGGCGTAGGCCGGAAGCGCGTCGAGGCGTGGGGGCACGTTGCCCTTGCTGTTGGCCGGTCGCCCGTCGGTTGCCCATGCGGGGGCACCCGTGAACTGGACGAAGGTCTTCAGGCCGATCGAGTGGGCGTATCGGAGCCGCGCCTCGAGCTCGCGCCACGCTGTGCCGCCCGCTCCGTCCGGCCCTGGCACCGTTTCGGGCGTGGGCTGCAACCCGGGCCAACCGGCCGGAAGGCTGATCCATGGAACGCCCGCCGCCTTGGCGGCATCCATCTCACGCTGATATTC
>CAWGMB010000007.1:0-13282 GCA_963823515.1 uncultured Thermoleophilia bacterium | reverse complement strand
TGCAAGGGCGATGCTCACAGCGCCCTCATGACCTCGACGATCGCGTTGTAGTCGGGCACGCCGCTGGCGTCGGTGCGCCCGGATGCGATCAGCGGGTTGCACTCGGGGAAGAACATCTGGACGTTGCCGGGGCGCATCCTCGCGAGATGGACCCGCGCACGGACCTCTCCCGTCTCGGAGCGCACCACGAGGGGATCGCCCTCGGCGACGCCGATCCGCCCCGCGTCGCCGGCCGAGATGAACAGGGCGTCGCGGCCCGCCCCCGTTAGGGGGTCGCGCTCGCGGAAGACCATCGAGTTGAACTGCTTGCCCCGTCGCGTCGAGAGCATCAGCCGCCCCTCGGGCACCCGTCGCTCGGGAGGCTCGACCACCGCGAAGTGGGCGCGGCCGTCGGGGGTCGGGAAGACCCAGCCGTCACAAAGGCGCGGCCCGCCCCACTGCACCTGATCGCCGGTCCGCGACAGGGTCTCGATGCCGGCGTAGAGCGGCACGACCCGGGAGATCTCCTCGCGGATCGCCTTGCCCGACGGGGTCGCGATCAGGTGGCCGCGCTCCGGGCGCACCCGAGCGGCCAGGTCGCCGAGGATCTCCCACTCGGTGCGGGCCTCGCCGACCCTCGGCCCGCGGATCTGCGGGCTGAAGGCGATGCGGCGCTCGGTGGTGGTCTCGGTGCCCCCGTCGCGCTGCTCGTAGCGGGTGGCGGCGGGCAGCAGCACGACCGCCTCGCCCGGATCGACCAGCATCTGGGAGGTGACGACGATGTCCTGGTGCACGCGCACCGGGGCGCGGGCGAGCAGCTCCGCCACCCGGCCGGGGTCGGGCAGGGTGTCGAGGAAGTTGCCGCCGCTGGAGTAGAGGACCTCGACCCGGCCGTCGGCGGCGGCCGCGGCCATCTCGGGCGCGGTCAGCCCGGCGGTCAGGGGGACCGGGAACCCCCACTGTGCCGAGAGCGTCGCGGCCGAGTCCGCGTCGAGCGGGATGCCTCCGGGCAGGGCGGTGGCGTAGGCGCCCATCTCGGCGCCTCCCTGCACACCCGAGTGCCCCCGGATCGGCATCAGCCCGGCGCCCTCGCGGCCGACGTTGCCTCGCACGAGGGCGAGGTTGATCACCGCGCGGACGTTGTCGGAGCCGAAGGCGTGCTGGGTGAGGCCCATCGACCAGACCAGGATCGCCGACTCGGCCGCGACGTACATCGCGGAGAACCGCTCCATGTCGGCGCGGCTCGCGCCCGAGAGGCACTCGAGCTCGCCGAAGGCCAGGCCGTCGAGGGTCGTCGACAGCTCGGAGAAGCCCGCCGTGTGATCGGCGATGAACGTCTTGTCGAGGCCGCCGGTCGACGCGATCACCTTCATCACCCCCGCGATGAAGGCGATGTCGCCGCCGACGTTCACCGCGAAGAACTCGTCGGTCATCTTCGTGCCGAAAAGGGCGCTCTCGGCGTTGGAGGGCACCCAGTAGCTCTCGAGACCCGGCTCGCGGTAGGGGTTGATGACCGCCACCTTCGTGCCGGCCCTCCTCGCCAGGTAGAGGTACTTCATGACGACCGGCTGGGCATTGGCCACGTCAGACCCGAACAGCACGATCAGGTCGCTCTTCATCAGGTCGGAGTAGGAGATCGTGGTCGCGCCCGCCCCGACCATCGTCTTGAGCGCCGCCGTGGAGGGCGCGTGGCAGATGCGCGCGGCGTTGTTGACGTTGTTCGAGCCGAGGAAGCGCGTCACCTTTCCGGCCGTGTAGTAGACCTCGTTCGTGATCCCCCGGGCGGTCATGTAGAGGGCGAAGCGCTCGCCGCCCGCCGACCGGATCCGGTCGGCGACCAGATCGAGGGCCTCGTCCCAGGTGACGCGGGCGAATCCGGGCTCGCCCGCTCGCCGCAGCATCGGATACGCGAGGCGGCCCAGGTCGCGCAGCTCCGCGCCGGAGCGGCGCCGCAGGCCCTCGACGTCGCCGAGCAGGGCGTGGTCCATCTCCCCCATCGTGTTCACCTTGAGCAGGTTGAGGCGGGTGGTGCAGAGGTGGACGCCGTCGATCGTCCAGTCGTGCAGCCCGGCCACCCCGAGGGCGCAGCCGTCGCAGACCCCCTTGCGCAGGATCCGCGAGGCGTGGGGCAGGGCGCGGCGGTTCTCCCAGACCACCTTGAGCATGTCGAGGTAGTGGTTCGGCTTGGTCAGCCCGATGCCGTTGGGGCGCAGGCTGACCCGGAGATCGCGGCGACGGGGGCGGGTCCGGGCCATCAGGGGAGAACCCGTTCGGGGTGGGCGTAGACGTTGAAGCCGTCGCAGCGCAGGAACCCGATCAGCGTGAGGCCGAGACGCTCCGCGGCGTCGGCCGCGAGGCTCGACGGGGCGGAGACCGCGGCGACGATCGGGATGCCGGCGACCGCCCCCTTCTGGACGATCTCGAAGCCGGCCCGCCCCGAGACGACCAGGACCTGGTCGGAGAGGGGCAGGTCGCCGTCGAGTGCCGCCCGGCCGATCACCTTGTCGACAGCGTTGTGACGGCCGATGTCCTCGCTCAGCCCCTGCAGGCGGCCGCCGGGGCCGAAGAGGCCGGCGGCGTGCAGCCCGCCCGTCTGATCGAAGACGCGCTGGCGTGCGCGCAGGGCAGCGGGCATCCCGAGCAGCACCTCGCGCGCAAGCTCCGGGCCGGTGGCGAGAGGGGCACAGCGCACCTGGACCGCATCGAGGCTGGTGGCGCCGCAGATGCCGCACGCGGACGTGGCGGCCACCCGCCGGGCCTCGCCGATCTCGACCGGCGCCGCGCTGACGACGGTGACGACGTTGAAGCGCTGCTCGCCCTCGACGTCGTCGCAGTAGGCCACCCGGCGGATCGACCCGGGCGCGATCACGCCCTCGGTGACGAGGAAACCCGCAGCCAGAGCGAAGTCGTCACCGGGGGTCCGCATCGTCACCGCGACGGGCCACGTGCGCCCGTCGGGGCCGGTGGCGCGGATCTCCATCGGCTCCTCCGCGGCGAGCCGGTCACGCCGCACGCGGCGCTCCTCCCCACGCACCGCGAGCACCGACCGCCGGGGCGCCGGCCCGCTCATGACACCATCCCGGCATGGGCGGACGACGAGGCATCGGCGTGGAGGAGGCCCTGGAGCTGGCGCGCGCCCTCGCCCCGCCGCTCTCGGTGGAGCCGGTGCCGGTGCCCGAGACCGCCGGACGCGTCCTTGCCGAGGACGTCCATGCAGGCCGCGACCTGCCCGCGCTCGCCAGCTCGGCGATGGACGGCTGGGCTCTGCGGGCCGCCGACACGCCCGGCGCGCTGACGATCGCCGGGGAGAGCGCGGCGGGACGCCCGTCGCGCGTCGTCCTCGGCGCCGGATGCGCCATCGCCGTCTCCACGGGGGCCTTCCTGCCCGAGGGCGCCGACGCCGTGGCCCGCCGCGAGATCGCGCACGTCGAGGGGACCACCGTCGCGGTCGCGGAGGCCGTCGCGCCCGGACGCGACGTGCGTAGCCGGGGCGAGACGATCCGCGCGGGCGCGCTCCTGCTCGGCGCTGGGCATCGCGTGGCGCCCCACGAGGTGGGCGCGCTCGGCGCGATGGGCCGGGCCGAGGTGCTGTGCGCCCGCCGTCCCCGCGTCGCGATCCTCGCGACCGGCGCCGAGCTGGTCGCGCTCGGGGCGCCGCTCGCCGCGGCCCAGGTGCACGACTCCAGCCGCCACGGCATCGCGGCGCAGGCGGTCGCGGCCGGTGCGGTCGTGGTCGCCTCGGTGGCGGTCGGGGACGAGCTGGAGGCCACGGTCGCCGCGCTCGCCGCGCTCCTCGACGCCGACGAGCGGCCCGACGTGGTGATCACGAACGGCGGCATCTCCGGGGGCGACCACGACCTGGTGCGCCCGGCGCTCGGGCGGCTGCGGGTGGAGGAGGTGGCGCGCGGCGTGCGGGCCAAGCCGGTGCATCCGACCTACCTCGGCCGGCGGGGCGACCAGGTCGTGCTGGGCCTGCCGGGCAACCCGGCCTCGGCCGCCGTCGGATTCCACCTGCTGGGCCGGCCCCTGCTCGGACACCCCGACGACTGGTGGCGCCGCGCGGAGCTCACAGCCTCCGTCGAGACCCGCCCCGGACGCGCCGAGCTGCTGCGCTGCGCCGAGAGCCCCGAGGGGCTGACGCCGGCCCCGGATCAGGGCCCTCACGCCGTCACCTCCCTGGCCGGGGCCACGGCGCTCGCCTGGGTGGGCGAGGACGACCACGGCGCCGCGGGCTCGGAGGTGCGCTTCACGCGGCTCGCCTGACGGGCCGCCTCCAGCTCCCCGGGAGTGTTGACGTTGCGCACGGCCTCGGCGGCCCCGGGCAGGTCGTCGAGCCAGCGCACCTCGAGCCTGTCGAGCAGCGCCACCAGGCTGCGCCCGCCCGCGCCGAGGACGGCCTCGACGGCGTCCACGGCGTCGGTGCGGTAGGCGGCCGCCAGGGGCTGGGGCCGCCCGTCCACGCGGGGCACGGCGGCGTCGGCGCCGGGCGGGAGCGCGGCCACGACGGCGGCCGCGAACCGGCCGTCGAGCAGCGGCATGTCGGCGGCGCAGACGAAGGCGACCCCGCCGGGACCGGCTGCGCGCAGGCCCCTCGCCAGGCCCTCCAGCGGGCCGCGATCGGGGTGGGCGTCCTCGACGACGCGCACGCCCGCCGGCAGCGCCGGGAGACCCTGCCCGCGCGAGCGCACGACCACCAGCTCGCCGCACACCGGGCGCAGGGCGCCGACGGCGCGGGCCAGGAGGGTCGAACCCTCCCAGGCGACGCCCGCCTTGTCCGCCCCCATGCGCGAGGAGCGGCCTCCGGCGAGGACGATCCCGGCCGGCGACGCGGGAGCGCCGTCCGGGCTCATCCGCCGATCATGCTCATGGGCCGGCCGGTGTAGGTCCAGGTGGGATCGGCCATGGAGTGACCCGACTCCTTGCGGCCGACCGCCGACGCGGCGATCGCCGCCAGCTCGTCCTCGGTCGCCCCGGCCCGCAGCGGGCCGCGCAGGTCGGTCTCCCACTCGGCGAACAGGCAGGTGCGCAGCTGGCCGTCGGCGGTGAGGCGCAGGCGGTCGCAACTCGCGCAGAAGGGCTCGGTGACCGACGAGACGAACTGCAGCTCCCCCGCCCCGTCGGCGAAGCGCCAGCGCGTGCCGGTGGCCGACGCGCGCTCGGGGCTCATGGGCAGCAGCGGCCAGCGCGCGCCGATCATCTGGCGCAGCTCGTCGCCGGACAGCACTGCCTCGCGGGTCCACTCGCGCGGGGCGTCCAGGGGCATCACCTCGATGAAGCGCACCACGTACGGGCGTTCGCGGGCGAGCTCGGCGAGGGGGAGGACGTCGGGCTCGCTCACCCCGCGCAGGGCCACGGCGTTCACCTTGATCGGGCGCAGCGACGCGTGCCGCTCGCAGGCCGTGAGCCCCTCGAGCACCCGCGCCAGGTCGTCGCGCCGCGTGATCGCCGCGAAGCGCTCCGGGTCGAGGGAGTCGATCGATACGTTGACGCGGTCGAGCCCCCGCTCCACCAGCTCGTCGATGGCGTCCGCGATCAGGACGCCGTTGGTGGTCATCGCGATCTCGCGGACCCCCTCGATGGCGCGGAAGCGCCCGATCAGGGCGGGCAGGCCCGGGCGCACGAGGGGCTCGCCGCCCGTGACGCGCAGCTCGCTCATCCCCATGCGCGCGAACACCCCGATCACCCGCACGAGCTCGTCGTCGCTGAGGAGCTCCTCGCGACCGAGCCATTTCATCCCCTCCGCAGGCATGCAGTAGCGGCAGCGCAGGTTGCAGCGGTCCGTGACCGACACCCGCAGGGAGCGGTGGACCCTGCCGAACCCGTCCGTGAGAGCCGTGGGGGTGATCATCGTCGGAGGGTACGCGTCCGGGCCCGGCCGGGCCCCGGGGAGCCCGGCCGGGACGGCGGTCATCGCGACAGCGCCTCCTCGACCGCGCGCCCGGTGAGGACCCTGGCCAGGTGCCGGCGGAAGTCGGCGCTCGCCCAGGTGTCGCTGGGTGGGTCGGTTCCCTCGTCGGCCTTCTGGGCCGCCTCGGAGACCGCGTCGCGCGGGGCGCCCGCGAGCGCCGCCTCGACGGCCGCCGCGCGCAGCGGCGTCTGACCCATGTTCGTGAAGGCGACCTTCGCCCCCTGGATCGACCCGTTGCTCGCCCCGACGACCGCGGCCACGCCGACCGTCGCCCAATCGAGGGCGCGCTGGCGGAACTTGAGGTAGCTCCACCCGGCCCCACCGGTCTTCGGGACACGGACCTCGGTGATGATCTCGTCGTCGGCGAGGGCCGTGTCGAAGAAGCCGTTGAAGAACGCCGAGGCGTCGATCGCCCGCTCCCCATCGGGCCCGCGGGCGACGATCACGGCGTCGAGGACGAGGCAGATGGTGGGCAGGTCGGAGGCCGGGTCGCCGTGGGCCAGCGATCCGCCGATGGTGCCGCGGTGGCGCACCTGGGGATCCCCCACCAGCCCCGCTGCGTAGGCGATCAGCGGGCAGTGCTGGCGCGCCAGGGCGTCGGTGTTGAGGTCGTGGTGGCGGGTGAGGCCGCCGATGGCCAGGTGGTCCCCCGCGTCGCGGACGCCGCGCAGGTCGCCCAGGCGCCCGATGTCCACGAGCGTCCCCGGCCGGGCGAGGCGCAGCTTCATCAGCGGAAGCAGGCTGTGCCCGCCGGCGATCAGCTTCGCGTCCTCCCGGGAGCGCAGAAGCTCCAGCGCGTGGTCGACCGACTCGGCGACCTCGTAGTCGAAGGATGACGGGATCATCGCCGGGCCTCCTGGATCGCGTTCCAGACTCTCTCGGGGGTCGCCGGGCGCCCGACGTCGGTCACGCCGAGGTGCGACAGGGCATCCACGATCGCGTTGACGACCGCGGGGGGCGAGGCGATCGTGCCGGCCTCACCGACGCCCTTCACGCCGAGCGGGTTGGTGGGGCTCGGGGTGCAGGTCCGCGAGTGCTCGATGTGCGGGATCTCGGGCGCTCCGGGGACCATGTAGGTGGTCATCGTTCCATGTTGGAGGTTTCCCTCCTCGTCGTAGCCCGCCTCCTCGAAGAGGGCCTCGGCGATGCCCTGGGCCACCCCGCCGTGCACCTGCCCTTCGACGACCATCGGGTTGATGACCACCCCGCAGTCGTCGACGGCGACGTAGCGCAGGATGTCGACGCTGCCGGTCTCCGTGTTGACCTCGACCACGCACGCGTGCGCCCCGTTCGGCCACGAGAAGTTGGGCGGGTCGTAGAGGTGGGTGGCCGTGAGTCCGGGCTCCATGCCGTCGGGCAGGTCGTGGGCGGTCCAGGCGGCGAACGCGAGGGCCTTGATGTTGGCCGACTTGTCCGTTCCCCGCACCGTGAAATCGCCGCCCGAGAAGTCCAGGTCGTCCTCGCTGCACTCGAGTTGGTGGGCCGCGAGGGTGCGCGCCTTGGCGAGGACCTTCTCGCCAGCGAAGTGCATCGCGACCCCCCCGACGGCCAGCGAGCGGCTGCCGTAGGTGTCCATGCCCAGCGGCACCACCTGGGTGTCACCGTGCAGGACCTCGACGTCCTCGAAGCCGACGCCGAGCTGGTCGGCGACGATCTGGGAGAACGTGGTCACGTGCCCCTGACCGTGGGGGGTGACTCCGATCAACACCCGCACCGTGCCGGTGGGGAGCATCTCGATCGTCGCCGCGTCCCAGCCGCCCGCGATGTACTTGAGGGCGTGCAGCACGCGCGAGGGCGCGAGGCCGCACATCTCGGTCCAGGTGGAGAGCCCGATCCCGATCTGCTTCGTGGACCCGCTCTGTCGCCGCTCGGCCTGCCGGCTGCGCACGTCCGCGTAGCCGACCGCGGCGATCATCGCGTCGTGGGTCAGCGGGTAGTCACCGGAGTCGACCGTCAGGCCGCTCGCGATGGTGTGGTTGGGGAAGCTCTCGGTGGGGATGTAGTTCTTGCGGCGCAGGTCGGCCGGGTCCATCCCCAGCTCGCGCGCCATCAGGTCCATCGTGCGCTCGACCGCATAGGTGGCCTCGGGCCGGCCGGCGCCACGGTAGGCGTCGGTGGGGGTCGTGTGGGTATAGACGTTCGTGTACTCGAAGTCGTAGCCCTCGATGTCGTAGAGGCCCCCGTAGAGCCACGCCGAGAGCATCTGTATGCCTGGTGTCACGATCTGGTGGTAGGCGCCCACCGCGCAGTAGACCGTCGCGCGCACGGCCTTGACCACGCCGTCGCGGGTGCTGGCCATCTCCATGTCGGTGTAGAGGTCGCGGCCGTTGATCGTGGCCACGTAGTCGTCCGAGCGCTCCGCGGTCCACTTGACCGGGCGGTTCAGCCGCCGGGCGAGGGCGAGGCAGATCGACTCCTCGGCGTACGTGTCGAGCTTCGAGCCGAAGCCGCCGCCCACGTCCGGGGCCACCACGCGGAGCTTGGCCTCGGGGATGCCGCAGGTGATGGCCTGAGCGGTGCGGACGATGTGAGGGATCTGGCTGGCGGTGTACATCGTGTACTCGCCCATGGCCACGTTCGGCTCCACCACCACGCCGCGCGGCTCCATGGCGTTGGGGATGACGCGCCGCAGCCGGAAGCGGTGCTTCACCTTCACCAGCGCAGGATCGTCGAAGAAGGGCTTGGACGATTTGTACGGGGCGGGCGAGTCGCCCCTGTCGAATCCCCAGACGCTCGACACGTTGGTGCCGAAATCGTCGTGCACGAGCGGGGCGCCGTCCTCCATTGCGGCGAGCACGTCGGTCACGGCCGGCAGCGGCTCCCAGTCGACCTCGACGAGCTCGGCGGCGTCCTTGGCGAGCACCCGCGTCTCGGCCACCACCACGGCGACGCCGTCGCCGACGTGACGTGCCTTGTCCTTGGCGAGCGGCCAGTGCTCGCTCATCTTGATGTCGTCGGTGATCGGCCAGGCGCAGACCAGGGGCGCCGCCCACTCGCCGGCCAGGTCGGCGCCGCTGAAGGCCGCCACGCAGCCCTCCATGGCGAGCGCCTTGGAGACATCGACCCCGTTGATCCGCGCGTGCGCAAAGGGGCTGCGCACGACCTGGACCCAGAGCATCCCGGGGACCGTGATGTCGTTGACGTAGCGCGAGCGGCCCGTCAGAAGCTCAGGGTCCTCCTTCCGCCTCAGCGGCTGGCCGATCAACGCGGAGGGGTTCACTGTGGTCGCCATTGCCGCCTCCTAGGATCCGGCCACGGCCGAGACGGCCTTGACGATGTTCTGGTAACCGGTGCAGCGACAGAGGTTGCCCTCGAGGCCGTGCCGGATCTCGAGCTCGCTGGGACGGGGGTTCTCCTCCAGGAAACCGACCGCCGCCATGATCATCCCGGGCGTGCAGTAGCCGCACTGCAGGCCGTGGTGCTCCTGGAAGGAGGCCTGCATCGGGTGCAGCTCGCCATTGGTGGCGAGACCCTCGATCGTGGTGATCTCGGCCCCGTCGGCCTGGACCGCGAGCAGCGTGCAGGCCTTCACCGACTGGCCGTCGAGGTGGACCGTGCAGGTGCCGCACGACGAGGTGTCGCATCCCACGTTGGCGCCCGTCAGTCCGAGGCCTTCACGCAGGAAGTAGACCAGGAGCTCGCGCTCCTCCACGTCGCGCTCGTGACGCTCTCCGTTGACCGTGACCGTGATGCGCTTCACGCCGAACCTCCTTCGTGTCGGTCGCTCCCGCGACCGAGCAGTCGTTTGACCACGGACATGAGCGCCGCGATCGCCAGTGAGAAGCCGGAGACCGGCTTCCGTGCCTCGACCGCCGCCGCCGCCACCTCGGGCGACGCCGATAGCTGCGCCTTGATGCACTCCGCGAACTGGTCGACGAGCTTGTTGGAGACGTCCTGCACCACGCCGGGGCGCCCGAGCTGCGCCACCTGCCCGGAGAAGCGCAGATCCGTGACCATCTCGACACGGGTTCCTCCGACCCCAGCGGGGCTGAGCACCGAGTCGACCGTGCCCTCCGCCCCACCCTTGCCACGGGTGTCGCGCCCGCTGAGCCCCAGGCTCACCGAGTGATCCTCGTCGTCGCGGTCGAGCATCGTCACGTTGACCAGGAACTGCATGCCCACGGGCCCGAGCTTCACCGCCATCGACGCCTTCCAGGTGGTGTCGTCCACCACCTCCTTCAGCGTCGCTCCGGGCATGCAGGGCACCACCTTCTCCGCGTCGAGCAGCAACGCGAGGGTCTGCTCGGGCGACGCCGGGACCTCGAACGCATGCTCCAGCTTCACGCGGGCACCCCCCCCTCGATCGACGCGGGCGCCTGGTTCGCGACGGCGACGATCTGAGCGCCGATCGCGATCGCCACCTCCTCCGGGGTACGTGAGCCGATCGCCACGCCGATCGGGGCGTGGATGCGCGCCAGATCGTCCTCCGAGACGCCCTCCTCGAGCAGACGGGTGCGGCGGCGGGCCGTGGTGCGGCTGCTGCCCATCGCCCCGATGAAGCGCGCCGGAGTCGTGACCGCCACCTTCAGCGCCGGGACGTCGAACTTCTCGTCGTGGGTCAGCACGCAGATGGCCGTGCGCTCGTCGACCGGCGCGTGCTGCAGGAACTCGTGCGGCCACTCGATCGCGAGCTCGTCGGCGTCGGGGAAGCGCACCGGGGTGACGAACAGGGAACGGGGGTCGCAGACGGTCACGCGGTAGCCCATGAAGCGTCCGACCGTCGCCAGCGCCGAAGCGAAGTCGATGGCCCCGAAGATGTACATCGCCGGGCGCGGCACCAGCGACGAGACGAAGATCTCGTCGTCGCCGGCGCTCACCAGGCCGCTCTCGCCGAGGACGAGCAGGGGACGGGCGGCGGCCTCGGCGGCGTCCGCCGGCTCGCCCTCACGGCCGACGACGCAGGCGCCCCCGAGGCGCGCCCCCGCGACGGTCGTGAGGTATGCGACGGGGCGCTCGGCACGGATCGCCTCGGCCACCTGCGCGAAGACCCCAGGGTCGAGCACCTCGATGAAGACGTGGACGGTTCCCCCGCAGGGCAGCCCCACCGCGAAAGCCTCGTCGTCGACGATCCCGAAGGTCACGAGCCGCGGCGGTGCGCCGGCGAGCACCTCGCCGGCCTGCTCGTAGAGCGCCGACTCGACGCAGCCGCCGGTCACCGAGCCGGCCACCTCGCCCGTATCGGCCACCGCCATGACGCTGCCCGGAAGGCGTGGAGCGGAGCGCTCGACCTGCACCACGGTGCAGACCGCGACCCTCTTGCCGTCGCGGATCCACCCTTCGACTGTCGGCAGTACGTCGCGCACGGTGGGGTGGACCTCGTCGTCGTCCCCGGCCCTTGACCTTACGACCGGCCGGGAAGATCGTCAATATCATCACGAAGTCAAGAACCGAGCCAGGGGGGCAGGTGGCCTTCACGGACGTCGACCAGCTCGAGCGCGCCCTCGCCGACGAGTCGTACCTCGCCGACCGCGGCCTGGCGGTGTCCGTCTACCTCGCCCTCACTCTGCGGCGGCCGCTGCTGCTCGAGGGCGAGCCGGGGGTCGGCAAGACCGAGATCGCGCGCACCCTGGCCCGGGTGACCGGGGCGGACCTCATCCGCCTCCAGTGCTATGAGGGCATCGACGCGGCCCAGGCGCTCTACGAGTGGGACTACGCGCGCCAGCTGCTCTACGCGCGCACCCTGCAGGACGGAGGGCTCGACCCCTCGCGGCGGGCCGCCGAGCTCTACGGCCCCGAGTTCCTGGTCGAGCGCCCGCTGCTGCGCGCGGTGCGCGCGGGCGCGGCGGCCGTGCTGCTGATCGACGAGATCGACCGCGCCGACGAGGAGTTCGAGGCCTTCCTGCTCGAAGTGCTCTCCGACTCCGCGGTGACGATCCCCGAGATCGGCACGATCACGGCCGACGCGCCGCCCGTCGTCGTGCTCACCTCCAACCGCACGCGCGAGCTGCACGACGCGCTCAAGCGCCGCTGCCTGTACCACTGGATCGACTACCCCGATCTCGAGCGCGAGACGGCCATCATCCGGCTGCGCGCGCCCGAGGCGTCCGAGGCGCTGGCGCGGTCGGTGGCCGAGGTGGTCGCGCGGCTCCGCGCCCTCGACCTGGTGAAGCGACCCGGTCCGGCCGAGGCGATCGACTGGACGCGCGCCCTTGCCGCCCTCGGCATCGGCCGCATCGACGCCGCTTCGGCGGCGGAGACGCTCGGCGCGGCCGTGAAGAACCAGGACGACATGACGGTGGTGCGGAAGATCCTGCCCGAGGTGGTCTAGTGCCCGAACCGCACCCGACGGGGCTCGCCACCGCCCTCACCCTCGCCCGGGCCCTGCGCGAAGCGGGGGTGCCGGTGGGCACGGGGCGGGTGATATCGATGGCCCGGGGCGCCGAGACCGTGGGCCCCGAGGACCTCTACTGGGTCGCGCGGGCGACCCTGATCTCCCGCCGCGAGGATCTGCCGGCGTTCGACCGCGCCTTCGAGATCGCCTTCGGCATCGAGACCGGCGCACCGCCGCTCCCGCAGGAGGTGGCCGACCACCTCTCGACGATCGTCGCCCCCAGCGAGCTGACGCTGGCCGCGGGCGACCCCGGCGACTCGCTCGAGGCGAACCTCGCGAGCGCGATCGAGGCCCTGCGCACCAAGAGCTTCGCCGAGTGCACGCAAGCGGAGATCGCGATGCTCGCGCGGCTGATGGCCCGGCTGCGACTCGACGCCCCGGCGCGCCGCACGCGCCGGCGCAGCCCGGCACGTGCCGGCAGCCCCGACCTGCGGCGCACGCTGCGGCGGGCCATGCGCACCGGGGGCGAGCCGATCGACCGCGCCTGGCGCAGCCGGCGCGTGAAGCCGCGCCGGCTGCTGCTGGTGCTCGATGTGTCGGGCTCGATGTTCAACCTACTCGCGGGCGCTCGCGATGTTCGCCCACGCGGCGCTGCGGAGCCGGCCGAGCTGGGAGGCCTTCGCCTTCGGCACCCGCCTCACGCGCATGACCCGCGCGCTCGCCAACTCCGATCCCGACCTCGCCTTTTCCGCCGCGGCGGCCGAGGTGACCGACTGGGACGGCGGCACCCGCATCGGCGCCTCGCTCAAACGGCTGATGGACGAGCACGGGCGTACGGGCGTGGTGCGCGGGGCGGTCTGCGTGATCCTCTCCGACGGCCTGGAGGTCGGCGACCCGCTCGAGCTCGGGCGCCAGATGGAGCGCCTCGCACGCCTCGCCCACCGGGTCATCTGGCTCAACCCCCTGAAGGGCACGGCCGGCTACGAGCCCCTCGCGCGGGGTATGGCGGCGGCGCTACCGCACATCGACGTCTTCCATGCCGGCCACAATCTGCAGAGCCTCGAGGAGCTGGCCGAGGTGATCGCCCGCGGCTGAGTCGGGTGCGTGCGCCCGCCGCCGGGGGG
>CAWGMB010000006.1:0-464560 GCA_963823515.1 uncultured Thermoleophilia bacterium | reverse complement strand
CCGCTCCCGTCGTCGCGTCCCCCAAGGGACTTCCCCGGGGGGCCGAAGGCTACGCGCGCCCGGATCGCGGGCGCCGCCCAGCCGGGCGACGACCGCCGCGCGGGCCTACGTCGTGCAGGGGCCCGGCCGCGCCGGGGGGCTCGTCAGTTCGGGGTCATTCCACGGACGGGGTCGGTCAACACGTCGGGCGCGGGCTCCGGGCGACCTCCCGCACGGGGCAGGAGCCCCTCGGCCCGGAGCGCGGCGAGGCCCGCCCGCGGCAGCCCGAGCGGGCCCTCGTAGCAGAGGTAGCGCGGCTCCCAGCGGGGCGAGAACTTCGCGTTGAACGCCAGGAGCCGTTCCACCTGGAACCAGCGGTCGAGGCGGCCGACGAGGCGGCCGAGAAGCGCCTCGGCGCGCGAGGACGGGCACCGCATCCAGCGCCCGCAGGTGGCGAAGTTCAGCGAAAGCTCCTCGACGCCACTCTCCGCGAGCATGCCGATGCCGGTGGCGATGAGGTACTCCATCAGGCCGTTCGGGGTGTCCCGGTCGCGGCGCATCATCCCCAGCGAGAGCGCCGGGCGGCCGAAGCACGGCACGAAGTGCAGGAATCCCCGTGCCGCCCCGTGCGCGTCGCGCGCCGTCAGCACGAGGCTGTCGGCCTGGTGGTCCCCGCCCAGGAGGTCGGTCGCCATCGAGAAGCCGCGCTCGGGCGCGTCGCCCCGCCAGCGGGCGGAGACGGCGTCGAGCTCGGCCAGGTCCCGGGCTCCGAGCTCGCCGAGGGGCCTCAGCTCGACGGTGTACCCGAGGCGGACCAGGCGCGTGACGGACTGGCGCACCTTGCGGATCGCCCGGCCCTCGAGGGAGAAGGAGGCCACGTCGACGATCGCCTCGTCGCCGAGGTAGAAGGCCCGCAGCCCCGCGTCGCGGTAGAGCGGCAGCATGGAGGCGCGGGCGCCGACCACCCCGAGCCGAAGCCCGTGCGCCTCGGCCTCGGCCGCGGCGTGGCGCACCAGCCCGGGAAGCTCCGCCGCGGGGCCCACCGGATCGGCCGACAGGAGCATGACTCCGGCTTCGACCCTGTAGGCCAGCACGGACAGTCCGCCCCGCCCGAACAGCTTGTGTGCGTCGCGACGGAGCTTGAAGAAGCTCAGCGTGTCGTGGCCATGGCTGCGGACGATGCGCTCGGCGCGGGCGAAGGAGCGCTCACAGTCGTTGCGCGGGGGCGGGGGGGCCGGACGCAGCGCACGGGAGGCCAGGGCGATGAGCCCGAGGGCTCCCAGCATGCCGGCGGCGATCGGGAGCAGGCCGAGGTGGTCGTCGAAGGCCAGGGGCCCGGGCGTGAGGACGATCACGTGGGCCGCCTCGCGCAGTGCGTTCGCCAGGCTGACGTCGGAGGTCGCGCCGCGGCCTGTCGCCATCACCGTCAGCAGCGCGAGCCCCAGGGCGCCCGCGAGGACGGCGGGGGCGAGTCGCAGGGCGCGCCGCAGCTCACCCAGATCCCCGCGCACCCAGAAGGCCTCGCGCCCCCACACCAGCACGGCGGCGAGGGCCCCGGCCGCCGCCACATGCGCCGCGTGACGGCCCGAGGCGGCCGCCCCCGCCGCGCCGCCGCCGGCGAGCGCCACCAGCAGGCCCCAGGCGGGTCGCCGCCGGTCCTCGATCGCCACGGCGAGCCCCATCAGGCCGACGCCGACGGTCGCCGCCACACCGAGGGGGACGCTGAACCCGAAGAGCCCCACGAGGCCCGACAGCCCCAGGCGCTGTCCGGCGCCGCCGTCGATGGCGCGCAGGAGCTGGCCGAGCCCTGCCAGGCCGACGAGGGTGGCCGTCGCACCCGGCAGCCACATCGCCCGGCGCGCCGTACGAAGGGGGGCATGCGGCCGGTGCAGTCCGAGGCTCCACGCGGCGGTGTTGCGCCAGCGCGGCACCAGGTCCCGCCAGTCCTTGGCGAGCATCCAGGTGCCGACGACCCAGGCTGCACCGGTCAGGTGCACCGGCAGGCCCAGGCGGGTCACCGACAGCACCAGGGCGGCGAGGAGGAGGGCGATGCCCGCCACGGCCTCGTGCACCCGCGCGCCCAGGACGTAGAGGCGCGGTCCCCGCGGGTGGCGCTCCACCTGGAACAGGGCCCTGATGGATCCGGGGTTCGTCAATCGTCGCACGCCGGCCAGGCTAGTCCCGCGAAGATGACAAGGCGATGAATGCCGCGATCGTGTGGATCGGCGCGAGGTCGGGCTCCAGCGGCGGCCTCGGCCTCTGCGCTCGCGCCGGGGGGGCGATCGCGAGGCGGGTCGTCAGGTCGTCGTCGACGCGCGGGTCGTGAGCCCGACCCGCCGACCCCGATCAGCGCCTCGGCAGCTCCACGATGCGGTTGATCACCAGCCGCGCGCCGCGGGCGTCGCGGGCGACGATCGAGATGCGGATGGTGCGCCGTGACGAGAGCCGGGCCCGTCGTATCCTGATCGTCGGACGGACGGTGCGGCCGGCGCGCAGTTTGACGCGCCGCTTGGCCACGCCGCGGCTTCTCGCGGTGCGCGTGCGCGGCGGGACCAGCAGGGTGATCCGGGCGGTGGCGCGCCGGTTGGCGCGCAGGCCGACGCGCACGCGCACGGTGCGGCCGATCGCGGCCACCCTCGGGTTCAGGACCCTCACCTTCAGGCGGCGGACCCGTAGCGTGCCGGGCGGGGCGGGGGCGGCGGGGCCGGGGCCGTGAACGGGCCCGGGGCCGGCGCGGCCGGGGCGGCGGCGGCCGGCGCGGCCGGCAGGGCGGGCGCGGGTCCGGCGGCGGGGTCGAGTCTCACCCACGAGGCCACGGAGGGGACGCCCTCCGCGTTGAGGAGGAAGAGCATGTAGTAGCCGGGCGGTGCCACCGTGGCGTTGAGCGGCGAGCGCAGCGTCAGGCCGTCGGCCTGGGCGGTGACGTCGAGGGAGAGGGAGCGCTGGCTCATGTCCACCGCATGCGTGGCGGCGCCCGGCCGCATCAGCACGGCGCGCGTCACGTCGGCCGGCGCCCCCGCCACGGCCACTCGGAAGGCGGCGTCGTAGCCCACCGCACCGGGGGCGAAGGTCACCTGGGGCCGCCCGCCGTTGAAGAGGTACGGCGGACTCCAGAGCTGGGCGGTGCGTCCCCCGAGGGTGATGTGCTCCGGCGCGATGTCGCGGTCGTCGCCCGCCGAGGCCACCCGCCCATCCGGCAGCAGCACCGAGGTCGAGTGGTAGGTGCGCGCGTCCGACTCGTCGCCCACGTCGCGCCATCCCTGGCCAGGCGTGTAGAGCTCGGCGCGGTAGACCGGGTCGGCGTAGAGGGTGTCGTTGCGGCGTCCGAAGCCGCCGCCGTTGGTGAAGATCGACCCGTCCGGGAGCAGGACCGTGTTGAAGTGCGCCCGGGCGTGGCCCAGCTCGAGCGCGGGGTCGATTCTCCACCCCGCGTCCGGATCGTCCAGGTCGAGGACCTCGGCGGTGGACAGCGGCGGCGGCGCGGTGCCGGGACCGGGAGCCGGGGCGGCGGAGTCGGCGCCACCCAGCATCACGACCTCGCTCCCGCCCCGGGCGTCCCCGGGCGCGAGCCACGCGGTGCCCCATGAGCGGCCGCTCGACAGCCGCGGCTGACCGGTGTCGGGGACGCTGCGATCGAGGACGTCGGTCCAGATCCACGTGGTCGTGTCGATGATCGCCGAGTCGTACTTGCCGGGTCCCGCGACCAGCACCTTGTCGCCCCCGTGGCCGAGGGCCGTGGTGTCGGGCAGCAGGAACATGTGCGGGTAGAGGCCGATGTCCCGGTGGTCGGGATAGGGCTTCGGCTGGCCGGCGCCGTTGGGCGGTAGCTGGCTCACGACCGTCGTGGCCTGGCCGCCGGCCGGCGTGGACGGATCGAAGACCTCGACGTCCTGGTCGTTGACCATCGTGGGTGGATCGCCGGCGCCACCGGGACCCTCGTCCCCGCCGGTCTCGTCCCAGCCGCCGACGATCAGCACCCGTCCGTCGGCCAGCTCCGTGAGCGTCGGGTACCAGCGCCCATGCGGCATGTCGGCGAAGCGCGTCCAGGTCTCGGTCCAGGGGTCGAAGGTCATCACCCACTTGCCGCCCTTGAAACCGTTGCCCGCGCCGATGCCGCCGTTGGCCGGGTACTCGAGGTTTCCGCCCACCACCAGCACGCGTCCGTCGGCGAGGGTCACGTGTCCGCCGCACCAGAGGTTGGCGGGGCGGTCGGGGCCGGAGGGGTAGTCCACGTCGGGGGGCGGCACCGAGCGGCTGGTGTTGGTGGCGGGATCCCAGACATAGGCGTTGCCGCCGACGACGGCCTCGTTCTCGGTAGGCCACTTCGGCTGGGAGATCAGCAGGACCTTGCCGGTGGGCATGACGATCGAGTGGATCGCGGTCGAGGGGATGGAGAGAAGCGGCCCCCAGAGCCCGTCCGGCTGTGTCGGCCCGAGGGCGCTCAGCTGGGTGCCCGCGACGCGGGCGGCGATCGACTCGGTCGGCGTGGGCGAATCGGCCGGGCACTGCTCCGCGTTCGCGTCGCGCCAGGCGGCGTCGGTGTCGCAGAGGCGGGCCCGTACCACCGCGCGGCGTGTCGCCGCGGGGTTGGCGCGGATGTGGGCACGATTGTGGTCGAAGCCGCCGCCCTCGACGCGGTTGAGGTAGGAGGTGGCATCGGGCAGCGGGTCGGCGCCCACGACCATCGGCGCGACCGCGATCGCACCCGCCATCGCCGCCGCGCAACCGCTGAGGGCGAGGACGCGTATGCGCCGACGCCGTCTGTGTTCGTGCCGGAACATCCTCCTCTTTCATCGGCATCCCGCCGCCGTTTCCCAGGATCGCGGGCCTCCGCGGGGCGTGCCGGCGTTGTGCCCGCCCGGGCGGCGGCGGACAATGGGCCGATCGCCAGGACCACATCAGCGCCCGGGCCGCGGGCCGCCGCCGCGCCGCTCGCCCGCGAGATCCCCTACGCCGATCCGGTCGACCTCTTCGGCGTCGTCGCCGGTGACGCCCACGCCGCGCTGCTCCACGGGCCCGGCGCGCGCGGCCGGTACTCCTTCATCGGCCTCGAGCCATTCCGGGTGCTCGGAGCGCGCGACGGGGTGGCGACGATCGACGGCGCCCCCGTCGCCGGCGACCCGTTCGGGGTGCTGCGCACGGAGCTGGCGCGCCACCCCTCCGCCGCCCTGCCCGGGGCGCCCCCCTTCCAGGGCGGCGCGATCGGCTACCTCGGCTACGAGCTCGCCCGCCACCTGGAGGACGTCCCCCTGCCGGCGCCGGACGCCGACGACTTCCCCGACATGCAGCTCCTGCTCTGCGATCTCGTCGTCGCCATCGACCATTTCGAGCAGCGGGCCCTCATCATCTCGAGCGGCCACCCCGAGGCCACCCCCCGGGCCCGCCGCGCCCGCGCGGCCGAGCGCCTCGAGCACGCCGCCCGGCGTCTGGAGGGCGTCACGCCCCTCGGCCCCCCCGCCGCGCCCGCCGGCCCGCCGTCGATCACTCCGGACGTGACCCGCGCGGCGTACGAGACCGCCGTGCGCCGGGTGATCGACTACATCCTCGCCGGCGACGTCTTCCAGGCGAACATCTCGCAGCGGTTCGTGGCGGAGCTGCCCCAGGGGCTCGGCCCGCTCGATCTCTTCCGGCGGCTGGAGGCGTGCAACCCGGCGCCCTTCTCCGCCTACCTCAAGCTCGACGACGTCGTGGTCGCCTCGTCGTCGCCGGAGCGGTTCCTGCGGCTCGAAGGCGACCTGGTGGAGACCCAGCCGATCAAGGGTACGCGCCGGCGCGGGTCCTCGCCGGCGGAGGACGACGCGCTGGCGGCCGAGCTCGCGGCGAGCGAGAAGGACCGCGCCGAGAACGTGATGATCGTCGATCTCCTGCGAAACGACCTCTCGCGCGTCTGCCGGGACGACAGCGTGGAGGTGACCGAGCTCTGCGCCGTGGAGCGGTTCGCGACCGTCATGCACCTGGTCTCGACGGTGACCGCCCGCCTGCGGCCGGGGGCGGGCGCCGTCGATCTGCTCGCGGCGTGCTTCCCCGGCGGCTCGATCACCGGGGCGCCGAAGATCCGCGCGATGGAGATCATCGCCGAGCTGGAGGCGACCCGCCGCGGGCCCTATTGCGGGGCCATCGGCTATCTGGGCTTCGACGGGGCCCTCGACACGAGCGTGGTCATCCGCACCTTCGCCATCCGGGGCCGGCGGGTGACCTTCCAGGCGGGGGGCGGCGTGGTCGCCGACTCCGATCCGGCCGCCGAGTACGAGGAGACCCTCGCCAAGTCCCAGGCCCTCGTGGCCGCCCTCTCGGCGTGATCGTCGTCATCGACAACCGCGACTCGTTCGTCCACAACCTGGCCCGCTACGTGCGCGAGCTGGGCTGGGAGACCGAGGTGCTGCGCTGCGACGCCGTCTCGGTCGACGAGGTCGCCGAGCGTCGGCCGAGCCACATCGTCATCTCGCCCGGCCCGTGCACCCCCAACGAGGCCGGCATCAGCGTGCCCCTGGTCCGCCGGCTCGGCCCGACGATCCCCGTGCTCGGCGTCTGCCTGGGCCACCAGTGCATCGGCCAGGCCTTCGGCGGCCAGATCGTCAGGGCGCGGCGGCCGATGCACGGCAAGGCGTCGCCGATCGCGCACGACGGGGAGGGCCCGTTCGCCGGCCTGCCCCATCCGCTGCACGCGACCCGCTACCACTCGCTCGTGGTGGAGGCGCGCGACCTGCCCGAGGAACTCGTCATCACCGCGTGGAGCGAGGAGGGCGAGATCATGGCCCTCCGCCACCACGAGCACCCGATCGTCGGCCTCCAGTTCCATCCCGAGTCGGTGCTCACCGAGCACGGCCACGCTCTCCTGATGGGCTTCCTCGGGTCGCGCACCCCAAAAGAGCACAACGAGCGGTAGTTAACTCAGCCTTAGGTCGAGGCTGAAGCTACGGGATCACTCGTCCGGGAGCACGTATGCGAAGCGCGGATCGTCCGGCGGCCCGGTCAGGGGGCCGCCCCCCTCGCCCGGCCGCCACGCGACGACCTCCTCGATGCGCGCCGCGAGCGCGAGATCGCGTTCGGTGACGCCCCCGGCGTCGTGGCTCGAGAGGATCACCTCCACCCAGCCGTAGGAGGCCCGCACCTCGGGGTGGTGCCAGGCCGCCTCGGCGAGATGCCCGACGACGGCCACCACCATCAGCGCGCTCTTCCAGCCCTGGGTGGTGTACCGGCGCCGGATCGTCCCCTGGGCGAAGGCCCAGCGTGGAAGCGCCGCCGACAGGCGCGCCGCCAGGTCGGCGTCGCTCAGGGGCTCCGCCATCGGCCTCCTCCTACTCGCGCGTGTTGCCGTAGTTGTCGTCGTGCACCAGCGCCTTCCAGGTGCGGAAGTTGCGCTGGAGCGCCGGGGCGAGGCCCTTCGGGAACTCCTCCGGGTACCCCACCGGGGTGACGATCGCCGGGTCCACCTCGGCCGGGACGCCGAGGATCTCTCGCAGGCGGTCCTTCTCCCAGCGCACGAACGCCGTGATCGAGACGGTGCCGAGGCCCGCCTCGCGCGCCACCAGCATCAGGTTCTGGAAGGCGAAGGCCAGCGAGATCAGGTCGTCCTCGTAGCCGCCCGGGAATCCCTCGGGGTAGCCGCGCGGCACGAGGAGGCCCACGACGAAGGCCGGGACGTGGCGATAGGTGCCCATGACGGTCTCGGCGTAGTCGCGCGCCCAGGCGGCGTGCTCGGCGTCGGTCGCGTCCTTCTGGGGGCGCATCAGCGCGAAGTACTCCGCGCCGCCGGCGATGATCAGCTCGGCGACGGCCAGGCGCTTGGCGGGGTCGCGGACGACCATGAAGCCCCAGGCCTGCTGGCCGCCTCCGCTCGGCGCGCGGAGACCGAGCCGCAGCATGCGGTCGAGAACCTCGTCCTCGACCGGCCGGTCGGTGTACTTCCTGACCGCGCGGCGCTTGCGGATCGCGTCGGCGAGTTCCATCGCATCCCCCTCGTGCGTGTCATGCGGACACAGGGAGTCTGCACGACGCCGCCCGCCGCCGACGGATCGGGCCGGCTAGAAGGCCGCCAGCAGCCTGGGGGCGACCTGCTTCTTGCGGCTCATGACGCCGGGGAGGTCGAGGATGCTCTCGACCGCGGCGACGCCGAAGGCGCGCTCGACGGTGGCGACGTCGCCTGCCACGAGCAGCTCAGTGCTGCGCTCGACGATGTCGGTCACCATCAGCGCGTAGAGGATGTAGTCCTGGCGCGAGCGGACGTTCTCCATCGCGCCCAGGAGCTCCGGCCCGCGGTTGTGCAGGCTGCGGCCGACCGTCTCGATCTGCGCGACGCACAGGCGCTTGCCCGGGCGCACCTCGTACTCCTTGGAGTCGCGCCGGATGATGTCGGCGGCGGGCACGTCGCCGACATCGGACGACGCCTCGAACAGCTCGGTGCCGAAGTCGCGTGCGTTGACGCCCACGAGCTCCTCCAGATAGCTCACAACCTGGTGGTCGCGGTCGGTCGTCGTCGGCGAGCTGAGGATGACCGTGTCGGAGAGGATCGCCGACAGCAGCATCATCGCGGTCGGCCGTTGGGGCTCGCGGCCGTGCGAGCGGAAGCGCTCCACCACGAGCGTCGCGGTGCTGCCCACCGGGTCGAAGGTCGCCGCGACGGGGAAGCGGGTCTCGATGGAGCCGATGTGGTGGTGGTCGAGGATCTCGACGATGTGCGCCTGCTCGATGCCGGCCACGCTCTGCGCCTGCTCGGCGTGGTCCACCAGGAGTACCTGGCGGGGGGTGGGGTTGACCAGCTCGGAGCGGGTGATCAGGCCGACGGGCGAGCCCTGCTCATCGGCCACGATCGCCGCGCTGTAGTGCACCTCGCGCATGCGGTCGGTGACGTCGCTCAGCAGGTCGTCGGGCTCGCAGACCAGCGGATTGCGGCTCATGACCTCGCGCACGGGCACCGAGAGCGAGACGAGCCGGCCGGTGACGTAGGAGTCGAGAGGGGAGAGCACCACGCCCGTGCCGCTCTTGCGCGCGAGCTCGACGACGTCGTCGTCGGGCGTCGAGTCGTAGGGCGCCACCACCAGGGCGACGCCGAGCTCGACGGCGCGGCGCTGGGCCTCGGTGCGGTTGCCCACGACCACGATGTCGTTCTCGCCCATCGTGTTGCCCATGCTCTCGACGTTGACCGTCACCGCCCAGAGGCGGCCGTTCAGGCGGCGGGTCGGCGGCACGATCATCCGGCCGCCGAGCACGCTGACGATCAGATCGGCGGAGGCGGGGCGGTCGGCGAAGCTGGACGGCTCCCCCGACTCCTTGATGTAGCGGCGGGCCAGGTCGCGGGCGGTCAGGATGCCGACCACCTTGCCGGCGTCGTTGACGATGGGGATGAGGTCCAGGTCGGCCTTCGCCATCGCGATGCCCACCTCGCGCAGCGACGCCTCGTGGTTGGCCGTCGGGTGGTCCGGGCTCATCACGTCCTGCGCGCGGAGCATCACGTGGTCGAGGAACGGGGGCTCGGGCGCGCCGCTGCGCTCCAGGGCCCAGCGGGCCTGCGGGTTGATCTCGCCGAGGCGCACCGCCACGTACTCGTTGGCGGGGTCGAGCCGGCCTCGGAGCTCGGCATAGCCCATCGCCGAGGCGATCGAGTCCATGTCGGGGTTGCGGTGACCGGTGACGTAGATCGTGAGCACGCGCATCAGTTCCTTGTCGGGGGGTGCGATTCCACGGCCAGGGAGACTGTCATACGCGCGCGCGGCCAAGGATCCCTCGCACGGCCAGGATCACGCGAGAGCGGTCGCCTCCTGCGCCACCGGCGCCGGGGCCCAGGCACCGACCTCGATCTCCGACGACGCGAGCGCCGAGATGTAGACCGGGTCGAACGCCGCGCCGGCGTCCACCGACGTGCGCCGGACCGCCTGATCCTCTGGCCTGAGCTGCGCCAGGCCATCGGGGTCGGGCGGCTCGAGGTGCACTACCGGCCCCAGATGGCGCGCGACGGCCGGCCGGTCGGAGCCGAGGCCCTCGTGCGCTGGCGGCACCCCAGGCGCGGGCTCCTGATGCCCCACGACTTCCTCCAGCTCGCCGAGGGGAGCGACCTGATCTGCGAGCTGACCGAGGCCGTGCTCGCGATCGCCCTGCGCGGCGCCGCCCGCTGGCGGGGACCGGCCGCGGGGCTCCGCATCGCCGTGAACATCTCGGCCCGCAACCTCCGCGATTCCGGCCTGCACGCGCGCGTCGCCCGTGCTCCTGCGGCCAGCGGGGTGGCGTCGCTCCGCTCGCAACGTTGCGCGGCATGCCGGTGGACGAGCTGAAGGTCGACCGCCGCTTCGTGTGCGGGATGGACGACGTCGAGCGCGACGCGGCGCTCGTCGGGGGCCTCATCCGGCTCGGCCACGACCTGGGCCTCACGGTCGCGGCCGAGGGCGTCGAGACCGCCGGGGCGCCGACCACCTCGACACCCTCGACTGCGACATCCTCCAGGGCTACCTGATCGGGCGCCCGCTGCCGGTGGGCGACCCCGCCACGCGGCCCGCCTCGATGCTCACCGCCTAGCCCTCCTGGGCCGGGCGATCCCCCGGGAGGGACGAGGCGAGGGCCTCCACCAGCAGACGCACGTGACCCTGGACCGCCGCGGCCTGGCCGATGGCGTCCTGGGTGTCGAGGTCGACCGTCTCGCCGGCCGGACCCCGCGCCGACGCCTTGGCGTGCCGGTCGAGGGAGAAGATCAGGCGGGCCAGCTCGCGCTGGTGGGCGCCCATCCAACCGAGCGTCTCGCCCTCGAGCCCGTCGGCCGGCGGGCCGAGCCGCAGCTCCAGGCCGAGGAGGAAGATCCGGATCAGGCCACCGATGCGTACCCGGCGCTCCAGTCCCGCGTCGAGCGAGGGGTCGCTGCCCGGCCGCGCGCCGTATTGCAGATGCTCCTCCAGGGCGATGGCGCCGACCCCGGTCCTCAGGTGCTCGTCGTAGAGGTCCCGGTTCTGCGCGAACCACTCCGGAAGGTCGTCGGCGAACCCCGCGATGCGCCCGGCTACCTCCGGGGCCGCCGTCTCCGCGAGCGCCGTGGCCAGGAACCGCAGGTGCGAGCGGATCGCGGCGTCATCGCCCGGGGCCGGGTCGGGGTCGTCGCCCTGCTCCTCGCCCAGCAGGGCGCGCAGCACCTCGCCGTGCTCGCGCATCCAGGCGAGGGTCCGCGCGGGGTCGACCGCAGGCGCCGCGCTCACGAGAGCCCGGCGCCCTTCTCGCGGTTGCACGGCGCGCACAGCAGCTGCAGGTTCTCCGGCGTGGACGCGCCGCCGAGCGCGACCGGTATGACGTGGTCGAACTGCAGCAGCTCGTCGACGCCGCAGGCGGCGCAGCGACCGCCGTCCCGGCGGAAGACCTCGCGCCGCACGTCGTCAGGGATGGACTCGCGGCGCGGTCCCGGCGGCCCGCCGTCGGCGAGCATCATGTCCCTCGCCCGCTCGATCCGCCGGCGCAGCCGGCGGTCGCGCTCGTGGACGAGAGCCATCACGTCGTCGGCGGCGAGGCCGTCGTCCTCCCAGAAGAAGCGGCCCCGGAACATCCACCAGGTGCGCCGCTCGTCCTCGGCCACCGCGACCGGCGCCGACTCCTGCTCGCGCAGGATCGCCCGGTGGGCGCCCGCCGAGATGAATTCGAACTCACGGCGCCCGGAGACGAAGCGGCGGCGCATGAAGCCCGATTCGAACTGCGCGTGTGGGTCCTCCCGAAGCACGGTGGAGCCGCACGCTAGTCGCGCGCCCGGACGGAGGGGCCGCTCAGGCTCAGTCGTCCCCCCGCGGCGGCTTCTCCAGCAGCTCGGGGCGCATCGACGAGACCGCGAACCAGAGGCCGCCGACGACCCCGGAGGCGAGGATCACGCCGAAGCCGATGAGGACTCCGGCGATGCAGTATCCGACGGTCAACATGGGTGCAGTCTAGACCGGAGTCCAGGTGGGGACCGGCCGAGCGGATGGCGGCGCGCCCCCGTGTCGCTCCTACGGTCCATCCATGAACACCACGATCGCATCCCAGGTGCTCGGCCTGCCCAGCGCGCGCCCCGCCCGCGATGATCTCGTGAGCGCCTGGAGGCGCTTCGCCCGCGACCACCACCCGGACCGCTGCCCGGGAGACCCCGGCGCGGCCTGGCGCTTCGCCACGGGGCGCGAGGCCTTCGAGACCCTCATCGACCAGGCGATCGCGGCGCCCGCGCCGAGGGTGGTGTCATACGGCTCGACCGGCGTCGTGCGCGGAGGCGACGCGGCGCGCGCCCTGCCCTACGAGATGCGCCCCTTCCACACCCGGGAGTGGCGCGCCTGAGGGCGTGAGGGGCCGCACGCCGCCGCCCCGGGCACTACCCTGGGGGCATCGACCGGCGAGCCCACACCCCCGTCATCGGCATCTGCTCCGCGATGGAGCCGGCCCGGTGGTCCGTCTGGGATCTCCCGGCGGCGCTCGTCCCGATGAACTACATCGAGCAGGTCCAGGCGGCGGGCGCGGTTGCGGTGCTGATCCCGCCCGATCCCGCGCTGGTGGAAGACCCGGGCAGGGTGCTCGACCGCCTCGACGGGCTCCTGCTGGTGGGCGGCGCGGATGTGGCGGCCTCGGCCTACGGCGCGGAGGCGCACCCCCTCAACGATCCCCCCGTCCCGCTGCGCGACGCCGTCGAGACCGCCCTCGTGCGGGCCGCCGCCGCCCGCGGGCTGCCCGTGCTGGGCATCTGCCGCGGGGCCCAGGTCATCAACGTCGCCGGCGGCGGAACCCTGCGTCAGCACCTGCCGGAGGAGCTCGGGCACGAGGAGCACCGCCGCGAGATCGGCCGCTTCGACGGGAACGAGCACGACGTGCGGGTGCAGGAGGGCTCGCGCGCGTTCGCGGCCGCCGGCGAGACGGTGCACCGGGTCGCGTCGCACCATCACCAGGCGATCGACGCACCCGGCGAGGGGCTTCGCATCACGGCTCGGGCGGTGGGCGACGACCTGCCCGAGGCCGTCGAGTCGGAGGGGCCGAACTGGATGCTCGGGGTGCAGTGGCACCCCGAGGCCGACCCCGGTAGTGGTGTCATCGCCGCCCTCGTCAGGGCGGCGATCGCAACAGGAAGCGAGGGCGTGGATCGGGAAGAAGGGGGCGACTTCCCGATCCCCGCCGCTCGCCGAGGCGAACGGGGTTGACCCGGTAGGCAGTGCACTCCACCCCGCTCGCACCATCAGTCTCGACTTCTGACGGGGCGGGGGCCTTGGCCCCGCGCACAGGGAATGGCGTGCGCGATTGTTCCCCCGGGCGGGAGTGCGCGTGGTTCACTGGCGCCCGTGCGGGCCGGGCGAGGTGATGGTGCAGAGCCGCAATCCGGACGCGCTGGTCGAGTGGCTCACCATCGTGCTGCCCTTCTCCCGCTCCTGAACTGATGTCCCGAGTCGGAGATCGCACGGTGGTTCCCGGCTGTCTCGCGCGAGATTCGCTCGTGAACCGCAGACGGACCTCCGACTCGGGGCACTAGCGGGAGCCGCAGCCTCCGGCCGGCGCCGCGACTCCGGGGGGCGCCGGCGGGCCCCCCCGGCCGCCGTCATGGCCGCCCGAGCCTGGGGGTGTCCTTTGCCCGGGCTCGCCGCCGCCCGGCGTCGCCGTCGGATCCGCCGGGACGGGCGGGTCCTTCACCTCGGGCGGGTCCTTCACCTCGGGCGGGTCCTTCACCTCGGGCGGATTCTTCACCTCGGGCGGAGCCTTCACCTCGGGCGGATCCTTCACCTCGGGCGGATCCTTCACACCGGCCCCGGGCTCCGCGGGGGGTTCGACGACGGGCGGGTGCGCCTCGGGCGGGGGGTCGACCACCGGGGGCGCCTGCGGATCGGGGGCTCCGGGAGAGACCACGGGGGGCAGCGGGTCGGCCGCCGGCGCCGGCGGGAGCGGATCGATTGCGACGACCACCGCGGGGGGCGCGACGGGTACCACCGGTGCGGCCGGTGTCAACGGTGCGACGGGCGCCGTGACCGGTTTCGGCGGATTCGCGACCGGCGTCGGCCGCGCCCTGCGCGGGGCCGGGCTCACGGGGGCGGGTGCCGGGTCCGCCGCGGGCGTGCCGTCGTCCTCCAGGGTGCCGCCGGTCCGGCGCCCCGGCCTCGCCACTGCGGGGGAGGTGCGCGGCGCAGGCGGATCGGTGGCCACGCGGACGCGCTGCGTCGCGGGGGCGTCGGGCGGCGCGGCGTCGGGGACCGCCGTCGTGATCGCGGGCCGCTCGACCACCACGCGCACGGTTCCGCGGTCGGCCGGGCCGTCACCGGCGAGGGTGACGGCGAGCGCGAGCAGGCCCGTGACCGCGGCGCCCGCGACCGCACACGCCGCGACCGCCAGGCGCCGCCCGCCCGTGGCGCTCACGCGCCTCCCTTGATCCGGGCCAGCACGTTGACCGCGGGCGGCCAGAACTGGCTGCCCGCGTGGGCGCGGCATTCGAGGATCGCATCGGCCGGAGAAGAGGGCACGGTCGTGTAGGGGCGCTCCGAGGTCATGACATCCCAGGCGTCGGCGAGGGCCATGATGCGGGCACCCTCGGGGCATTCCTCCGCCGTCAGGCGGTCAGGATACCCCTTCCCGTCCCAGCGTTCGTGATGGCTTCTCACCCAGCCGATCTGCTCCTCGCTCAGCGCCTCGCGCACGATCCGGGCGCCGAGGTCGGCATGGCCCTTGACCGTCTCGTATTCCTCCGGGGTGAGGGGGCCGGGCGTGAAGAGGATGGCGTCGGGGATCCCGATCTTGCCCACGTCGTGGACCAGCCCGGCCTCCCGCAGTAGGGACGCGCGCTCGGGCGCCCACCCGAGCCCCTCGGCCAGCTCGGCGCACAGGTCGGCGACACGCTCGGAGTGGCGTCGCGTGGACGGGTCCTTGGCGTCGACCACGCGCGCCAGGAGCCGGATGCTGACCAGGGCCTGCTGGCGTTCCAGGCGCTCGGCCTGCTCGCGCGCGGAGAGCGACGTGACGGCGTCGGGCGTGTAGCGCAGCACCATGTCGCGGCCGCCGTGCTTGGCCCAGTAGAGGGCGTCGTCCGCGAGGCGGTAGAGGGTGTCCGCGTCGGGCCCGTGGGCGAGGTCGCAGACCCCGGCGGACATCGTCATCGAGCCGACCGCGGGGAACGCGGCGGACGCGACCGCCCGGCGGATCCGCTCGGCGGCCCGGAAGGCCTCGTCCGCGTCGGCCTCCGGAAGGATCATCGCGAACTCCTCGCCCCCGACCCGCGCCACCAGCTCGCCGGTGCGGGTCTCGCTCTCGAAGACCCGTGCGGCCCGCTCGAGCACCCGGTCGCCCATCTGGTGGCCGTGCAGGTCGTTGACCCGCTTGAAGTGGTCCAGGTCCATGAGCACGAGCGAGAGGCCGCGGCCCAGCCGTCGCGCGCGCTCCACCTCGGCCGACAGGCGCTCGTGGAAGGTCCGGTGGTTCGCGAGGCCGGTGAGGGGGTTGACGGCGGCGAGCACCTCGGCGGCGGCCAGGCTCTCGAGCGTCTGGGCCTCGAGGCGCTTGCGCTCGGTGACGTCGCGGAAGGTCACGACGACGCCGCCCTCCCCGGCGGTGATCGGGGTCGCCGTGAACTCGCCTGGGAAGGTCGATCCGTCGCGGCGGCGCATGGTCTCCTCGCCCGAGCGCGCGCGCCCCTCGCGCAGCGCCTCCGACAGCGGCGGCACGAGGGCGTCGTCGACCGGTCGCCCGGTGAGCTCGTCCACGCTCCATCCCAGCATGCGGGCAGCGGCCGGGTTCACGAAGCCGGCGTGCCCGGAGCCGTTGACGCCGACGATCCCGTCCGCGGCGGACGCCAGGATCAGGTCGTGGCGCACGCGCAGGCGCGCCAGCTCGTCGCGCACGTCGCGCTCGCGCCCGGCCGACTCGACGAACATCAGGGCGACCACGGCCGCGAGCAGGAGGCCGGCGACCGCGACCGCGATCGGGAGCGCCGTGCTCGTCCCAACGACCCCGGCCAGCGCGACGTTCCATCTGCGGCCCGCGACGTCGATGACGCCGCCGGCGTCTTCGCCGGTCCCGTCGCCGATGACGACGGCGTCGCCGTCGCTCACGTGGATGCGCGCGCCCGCGGGCAGGTCCTCCTGCGTGGCCTCGCCCAGGGCGCTCAGTCGCGACACCGCCGTGACGTAGCCGCGCAGGGCGCCGCGCCTCTCCGCCACCGTCGCGATCCGCTCGCCTCGGCGGTAGACGGCGGCCACCATCATCACCACCCGCTCGCCGTCGGGCGCGGCAAAGGGGGCCGTCATCAACGGCACCGCCGTGTCACGGGCCTCCTCCAGCACCGGGCGCGCGCGCGTGTCGGCCATCACGTCGGTGACCGCGAAGCCTCCGGGTCGTCCCGCGGCGCGGGGCGACCCGCCGTCGAGCGGCACCCACCTGAGGTGGTCGAGCGACGGCTGGCGGTGCAGCGACGTCGCCGTGAACCTCGCGAAGTCGGCGGCGGTCACGCCGTCCGACGACTCGAAGAGGGCCCGCAGGTCCTCGAGGCTGGCGGCCGAGCGGTCAACGTCGGCCGCGAGGGCGCGGGTGGCGGGCCCGGCGATGGCCGCGCGGTTGTCGCGTGACTCGCGGCGGACGTCGTGGATCGCGGCGGCGGTCGCGAGGACGGTCGCGACGAGGATCGCCGCAATGACCGCGGCGCCAAGCCATGTCAGGGAACGCCGTCTCACGGATCTCCGGTCTCCGGGCGGCCGCGGCCGGGTGGCGGGGATCAAGTGTGCCACGCCGGGGGCCTATCCTCGTGCCCGTGCTGGTGCTCTTCGACATCGACGGGACCCTGCTGCTGGGCACGCCCCGCGCGCACACCGAGGCCCTCGTGTGCGCGGCCGCGGACGTCTACGGGGTGGAGGCGCGCGCGGACCACGTCAGGGCGATCCGGCCGGCGGGCCGCACGGACCAGGAGATCGCCCGGCTCGTGCTGCGCGACCTCGACCGCTCCGACGAGGAGATCACCCGCGGGCTGCCGGCCTGGATGGCGCGGGTCGCCGAGCTGTTCCCCGCCCTGGACGCCGTGACGCCGCCGCAGTCCACCGCCCCCGGCGCCGGCGCCGCCCTCGCCGGCCTGGGGGAGGAGGGCGCCGTCCTCGCCCTGCTCACCGGGAACATCGAGGCGCTGGCGCGTCACAAGATGGCGCGTGCGGGCCTCGGCGGGCACTTCGCGCCCGGCCAGGGTGCGTTCGGCTCGGATCACGAGAGTCGCGACGCCCTGGTGCCGATCGCGGTCGGGCGCGCGGGCGGGGCGTCGGCCGTGGTGGTCGTGGGCGACACGCCGCGCGACATCGCCTGCGCCCGGGCGGGGGGCGCCCGGTGCGTCGCGCTCACCACGGGCGCGCACGACGCGGCCTCCCTCGCGGACGCCGACGCGGTGGCGGCCGATCTCGGGGAGGCGGCCGGGATCCTCCGCGGGTGGATCAGAGCCTGAACCGGTCGCATCTCGCGGCGCGGAACGCGCGAATCGGCTTCGCAACACGCCGATTCGCGCGTTCCGCATCCCCGATCTGACGACGGCCTCGGGCTCAGAGCCCGAGGCCCGCGATGATGGCCTCGTAGGCGCGGATCTGGCAGTCGGTCCGCCGGTCGATCTCCGCGCTCACCGGCGTCCCGGAGATCGTGCCGGTCACCCTGATCACCGCGTCGCCCCCGTCGGGGGCGGCCTCGCAGGTGTCGTCGGCGTCGGCGACGGCGACGGCGCCGAGTACCTCCGTGCACGCGCCGCGATCGGCCACGGCGCACTCGAGCTCGAATCGGAAGGGGGGGCCGCCGCCCCCGCTCAGCGTCACGGCCAGGCGGTCCGGCGGCGTCGCGGCGGTGGACGTCGTGGACGGCCCGCCGCCGCCGCACCCCGCCGAGACGGCGACCGCGGCACTCAAGACCGCCAGGGCGCCGGACGACGTCCAGGTTCGTGGCACTCCCCCGAAACGCGACAGCCCTGGACCTCCTCTCGTCCCTCGTCGGCTCATCGGCCGAGCAGGATGACGGACTCCCGGCGCCCGCGCGCAGGATCTCGGCCGCGCGGTGGTGCGACCGCTGCGGCGCGCCGCGCAACCTCGGTCGCCCCGACTGCCCCGGATGCCGCCTCCTGGCCGAGCATCGCGAGCGGATCGTCACCCACCTCGCCCGCCACGGCATGCCGTCCGGCGGCGCCGTGGAGCTGGCCCGCCTGGCCGACGTCCCCCTGCGCGCGGTCGGCCAGATGATGGCCTCCCGGCGCCCTCACGGGATCTCGCGCACCGCCAGATAGCTCGTCTGGGAGGGGCCCGCCTTGGGCGGGCCGTACGCCAGGACGACCACGTCGCCCGACCTCAGGCCCGCGGCCTCCTGGGCGCGCTGCATCATCGCCAACCGGTGGCTCTCCAGCGTGTCCACCCGCGGCGGGAGCCAGGTCGGCACGATGCCCCACTCCAGGGCGAGCTGGCGTCGCACGCGCTCGTCCTCGGACAGGGCGATCACCGGGAGGTGGGGGCGGTACTTGGCCGCGGCGCGCGCGGCTCCGCCGCCGACGGTCGAGACGATCAGGGCGACCGCCGACACCTGATGGGCGAGGTGGACGGCCGACTGCATGACCGCCTCGGAGCGGTTGGCGACCGGCGCGGTCACCACCAGGGAGAGGAGCGGGCCCTTCTCGGCCTCCTCGGCGATCTCGGCCATCGCGGCGACGCTCTCGACCGGGTACTTCCCGACCGTCGTCTCGGCCGAGAGCATCACGGCCGAGGTCCCGTCGAGAATGGCGTTCGCGATGTCGGTGGCCTCTGCGCGGGTCGGCTCGGGCTGCGCGATCATCGATTCGAGCATCTGCGTCGCGGTGATCACGAGCTTGCCATCGAGTTCGGCGCGGCCGATCACCCGTTTCTGCATCAGGGGGACGCGCGCGACCCCGGCCTCCACGCCGAGGTCTCCGCGCGCCACCATCACTCCGTCGGAGACCGCGACGATCTCGTCGATCGCCTCGACGGCCTCCACCTTCTCGATCTTCGCGATCACGCGTGCGTGGCTGCCCATGGCGTCGAGCGCCCCGCGCAGCCGCCGCACGTCCTGGCCCGAGCGCACGAAGGAGAGAGCGACGATGTCGGCCTCGAGTTCGACGGCCACCGCCAGATCGGCAAGGTCCTGCTCGCTCAGCGTCGAGGTCGGCGTCTGGACGTAGGTGAGGAAGATCCCCTTGCGCGGGCCGATGGCCCCGGGGCGCTCGCACCGCGCGAGCACGAGGCCCTCCTCGGGCCGCGCCTCGGTCACGAACAGGCGCGGCGTGCCGTCGCCGATCACGATCTCCGAGCGCCCGACGGTAACGGCGTCGGCCAGCCCGGGCCACACAACCGGCACGGCGCCGCTCGGCAGGTCGTCGGCGACGGAGAACACGACGTCCTCGCCGCGCGTGACCTGACGCGGGCGCACCGCCGAGCCGAGGCGCATCTTGGGGCCCGCCAGGTCGAAGAGCAGCGCCAGGGGGCGCCCGGCGCGGGCGGCGGCCGCGTGGAGGGCCGCGGCGCGCTCGCGCCAGCGGTCGGCGGTGTCGTGGGCGCAGTTGATCCGTCCTCCGTCGAGCCCGGCCTCGACGAGCTGGTCGAGGATGCCGGGCGGGTCGGTGGACGGGCCGAGGGTCGCGAGGATCTTCGTCCGGCGTTCGTGCACGAGCGGCACGGTGTCAGCCCGGCGTCCCGGCGTCTACCCTTCGCGCGTGTCGACCCGCTTCCGCCTCACCGACGTTTCGGGGGAGACGCCCCTCGTCGACAAGCGCGGCGACCATGACGCCCTCGCACGCGAGGTCGCGGCGCTGACGCAGGTGGCCGGGGCGCCGTGGGCGCCGGCGCTGATCGGGCACGGCCCGGGCTGGATGCGGTTGACCCGGCTGCCGGGGGCGCCCCGCGCGATCAGCGCCGTCGCGGAGCAGGAAGCCCGCCGCCTGGGGGTGGTGCTGCGCACGGCCCACGAGACCCGTCGCGCCCGCCACGGCGGCCTGTGGACCTGGGAGGCCCAGGCGGCGACACTCGGGGAGTATCGCCGCCTGCGGGCCCAGGACACCGAGCGCGCCCTGGAGGGGGGCCCCGACGCTGGCCTCGCCCGCCGTGCGCTCGCGGCGGCGGACGGGATCGAGTGTGGCGAGATCCCGTTCCGGATGCTCCACGGCGACCTGGTGGAGGCGAACGTCGTCTGGGGTCCCGACGGGCCCGGGCTCGTGGACTGGGAGTTCTCGCGCATGGGGGATCCCGCCGAGGATCTCGCCTACCTGATCGAGGCGAACGCCCTCCCGCAGCCGGTCGCGGAGGGCGTGCTGGAGGGATACGGGCTGCCCGGGATGGGTCCGCGCGTGGAGGGATGGCGGGCGCTGGCGGCCGCCGACGCGGGCGCCTGGTACCGGGCCCAGGGCCTCCTCGACGAGGCCTCTCGGCTACTCGCCCGCGCCCGCGCGCTCTGCTGAGAGCGGTCCGCCGCCGCCGATCCCCGCACGGCCGGGGCCTTGTGCATGGGGAGTAGCACGAGGCCGAGTTCTCATACCTGTGGCTAAAGCCGCTCCGGAGGGGGTGCCCCTAGCCTGGGCGCACCTGGGGTTCCCCAAGGCCCACTCCACCAGCGCAAGGAGAGTAGATGCGTTCAAGGCCATTCCGGCTGGTACCGGTGCTCGCGGCGGTGATGCTGCTGCTCGTTCCGGCTCTCGCCGCCGCGCAGGACGTGACGGACCAGGACATCGCGATCAACACGCTCCTGGTGTTCGTGGCCGCCGTCCTCGTTCTATTCATGCAGGCTGGATTCGCGATGCTCGAGGTCGGGCTGTCGCGCATGAAGAACGCTGGCGCCGTGATGGGAAAGATCCTCATCAACGTGTCGATCAGCTTCCTCATGTTCTGGGCCGTCGGTTTCGCCCTCGCCTTCGGCACGGGTAACAACTTCGTCGGCTCGAGCGGTTGGTTCCTGGACAACAACAACACCGCGGTCGACTTCGCGTCGCTCGCCTACAGCAACACGAACTTCGAGGTCACCTTCTTCTTCCAGGTGGTCTTCTGTGCCGTGTCCCTCGCCATCGTGTTCGGCGCGATGCTCGACCGCACCAAGTTCATCGCCTATGCGCTGTTCGCGATCGTCTTCACCGGCGTGATCTACCCGATCGTCGCCCACTGGACCTGGGGCGGCGGCTGGCTCCTGCAGGACGGTTTCCAGGACTTCGCCGGATCCTCGATCGTGCACCTCCAGGGCGCGCTCGCCGCACTGGCCGGGACCCTCGTCCTCGGTCCGCGCATCGGCAAGTTCCGTGACGGCAAGGCCGTGCCGATCCCCGGTCACTCCATGCCGTTGATGATCCTCGGCGTGCTGATCCTCTGGGTCGGCTGGATGGGCTTCAACCCGGGATCGTTCCTGAACGCGATCGGCGCCAACTTCGCCGACGTCGCGGTCAACACCAACCTCGCGGCTGCGGCCGGCATCATCGGCGCCACGATCGGCTCGCTCATCACCTTCAGGACGCTCGACGTGTCGCAGATGGGCAACGGCGCCCTCGCGGGCCTCGTGGCGGTCACCGCACCGTGCGCGTTCATCGACCCGTGGGCCGCGGTCGTCATCGGCTTCGTCGCGGGCGTCATCGTGCCGGCCCTCGTGGTGGGCATCGACAAGCTCAAGATCGACGACCCGGTCGGCGCCCTGCCGGTGCACGGCATCGCCGGCATCTGGGGCACCCTGGCTTGTGGCCTGTTCGCAACCGCCGACCGCGCCGCGTCGCTGGGCGTGGGCGAGGAGGGCCTGCTCGTCGGTGGGAGCGCCAGCCAGCTCTGGGTGCAGTTCTACGGTGTCGCCGCCACCATCGGCTTCACCTTCACGGCCTCACTGCTCACGTTCCTGGCCATCAAGTACACGGTCGGTCTGCGTGTCAGCGAGGAGGACGAGTTGCGCGGTCTGGACATCTCCGAGCACTCGATGTTCGGGTACCCGGAGCGCTTCATCGACGTGCCGGGCGCCGAGCCCGACACGGCAGAACGGTCGGCCGCGCCGTCCCCCGCGGGCGCCGCGACCTCCACCAGCCCCGCCACCGCCTCGTAAGGGAGCGAACGTGAAGAAGATCGAGGCGTTCATCCGCCACGAGGCACTCGAGGCCATCCACGATCGGCTGGCGACCATGGGGCTCCCCTCCATGAGCGTCACCGAGGTGAAGGGCTCGGGTCGCCAGAAGGGTTTCACCGAGAGCTACCGCGGCGCCAAGACCACCATCTTCCTGCGACCCAAGCTGAAGCTGGAGTTGGTGCTCGACGACCCGGATGTCGATCGGGCGATCGATGCCATCCTCGAGCTGGCCCACACGGGCGAGCCGGGCGACGGGAAGATCTTCATCTTCGCCGTCGAGGAGTCGATCCGCGTCCGCACCGGGGAGCGCGGGGCCGTCGTCCTCGCGGCCCACCCGGAGGAGACTCCGGCGTAGGGCGCACAGAAGGGATCACGGGCGCGACGCCTGCCGGGGCATCGGTTCCGGCAGGCGCTCCGCCCGGACATCGGAAACAGCACGACGCGAAGCCCCGGAGACGGGGCTTCGCTGCGTTCGGGGGAGGTCGCGGTCCGGTCCTCCGCCGGGCGGGCCGAGACCAGCTCGGGCTGAGACCACTTCGGGCCGAGGCCACTTCGGGCCGAGACCACTTCGGGGTGGTCTCACTCCCTTTCCAGGGGACGATCGCCGTGCCGGGGACGCGATCGGGCGTCGGTCGTGCGCCTGCGCCCTGGGGGCCCTCTTGCGGGGCCCCCAGGGCGGCAAAACCACCCTAGGTCGGGCGATTTCGCATCTGACGGCACCGCCTTCGGCGGGGACGGCCGTCGAAACACCGAGACGCTTCGCCGCGTGGGCAGGCCACGCGGGATGGATCCGGTGGTTGCGGAAGACGTGTGAGGCGGTCCTGGGAGCCCCTCTCCGGGGCGCCGTTGCGTGGTGGTCCAATTGGACGAGTGCCCGGGGTCCATTTGGACGCGGGGGCTACCTCCGGGCGGGCACGTCAAGGACGAAGCGGCTTCCGGCTCCCTCCCAGCTCTCCACGCGAACGTCTCCCCCGAGGGCGCGTGCCAGTTGGCGGCTGATGGCGAGACCGAGGCCGGTGCCGCGGCGGCCGTCGGGGGTCTCCTGCGACTGGAAGGCCTCGAAGATGCTCTCGCGCTGCGCGACCGGGATGCCCGGGCCGGTGTCGGTGACCGACGCGCTGAAGCCGCCGTCGGGGCGGCCGTGCCCCTCGAGGCGGACGGTGCCGCCCGGCGGGGTCCAGTGGATCGCGTTGTCGAGGAGGTTGCTGACGATCCGGTGCACGCGCGACTCGTCGGTCACGACGGGCGCGAGCGGGTCGATGCCGCGCTCGAACGCGAGGCCCCGGCTGGTCGCCTCGGCCTGCATCGCGTCGAACGCCCGGTCGAGCACCCCGGCCGGCTCCACCGGAGCGAGGTCGAGGGCGAAGCGGTGGGCGTCGAGGCGGGCGAGGTCGAGCAGGTCGGCGACGAGCGCCTCGAGGCGGGCCGACTCGCCCTCGATGGCGGCGAGGGAGCGCGGCACGTCGCCGTCGGGCACCACGCCGTCGGCGAGGGCGGCGGCGTGCCCGCGGATCGCCGTGAGCGGGGTGCGCAGGTCGTGGGTGACGCGCATCAGGAACTCGCGGGTCTCGCCCTCGCGCTCGGCCAGGCGGCGCACCATCAGGTTGAAGTCGGACCCCAGCTCGTCCAGTTCCTGGGTGCCGGTCGGGCCGAGCTCGGTGCGCAGGTCGCCGCCGGCGACCCGGTGGGTGGCCGCCTGCATCGCGGTGAGGGGTCGCGTGATGCGGCTGGTCAGGAGCAGCGAGAGAAGGAGCGCCACCCCCAGCCCGACGCCGGCGGCCAGGAAGACGCGCGGGGCCACGTCGGGCCACGCCGACGCCGGCTCGCCGGGCGGGCGCGCGAGCAGGATCGCCCCGACCGACTCGCCGCCGAGGTAGACCGGAGCGGCCGAGACCTCGGTGGTGGTGGCGCCGGGCGCCGCGGCGAAGTCGATGCGCTGCACCTCGTCGCGTTCGAGGACGCCGTAGTCGAGAGCCTCGGCGGCCACCGACGGGATCTCGTCGTTGGGTCGCGGGCAGCCGGGGGTGAGGTCGAGGCCGGTGTAGTAGAGCTTGGTGCGCGGGCCCACCAGCGCCACCAGGCTGCTGGGGGCGACGAAGCTGAAGCAGACCCCCCCGGCGAGCTGCCTCTCGGCCTGGCCGCTCACGATCGCGGCCAGCGCGACGGCCTGGCGATCGAGCTCGGCGCGCGCGACCGCGCGCGACTGGGCCCGGATCAACCCCCCTCCCACTGCGGCGAACACCACCGCGGCCACGATCAGGCCCCCCGCCGCTGCCAGCACGAGGCGCCCCCGCAGGGTGCGCCACGGCCGGGGGAGGGGGCGGCTCACCGCTTGGCGGGAACCTTGTACCCGGTTCCCCACACGGTCTGGATGGGGCAGGCGTCGCCGAGCTTGCGGCGCAGCTGTCGCACGTGGACGTCGATCGTGCGGCTGTCGCCGAGGAAGGTGAAGCCCCAGACGCGCTCGAGGAGCTGCTCGCGCGTGAGCACGAGGCCGCGGTTCTCGATCAGCGTCACCAGGAGGTCGAACTCCTTGGGTGTCAGCTGGACGCCCACGTCGTCGACGAAGACCTCGCGGCCGCCGACCTCGATGCGCAGCGATCCGCTCTCGATCGTCACGGGCTCCGGCTGCGCGGTGCTCTGCTGGCGCCCCTCCGCCCTGCGCAGGACCGCGCGCACCCGGGCCACCAGCTCGCGCGGGTTGAACGGCTTGGTGATGTAGTCGTCGGCGCCCAGCTCGAGCCCGACCACCTTGTCGACCGCGTCGTCGCGGGCGGTCAGCATGATGATCGGCGTGTGCCCGTTGCGGCGCAGGCGCTTGGTGATCTCGTAGCCGTCCACGCCCGGCAGCATCAGATCGAGGATCACGAGGTGGGGCGGGTCGGCCTCGGCGAGCTTCAGGCCCTCGTCTCCGCGGTCGGCGACGGTCACATGGAAGCCGGCCGCCTCGAGGTACATGCGGGCGAAGGAGGCGATGTTGGGCTCGTCCTCCACGATCAGGACTCGCTGGCGATCGTCCGGGGGGGCCATCGGCGCACGATGGTAGTCGCGTCGGGTGGCGGGGTCCACCGCGGGGGCGGGGCGCCCCCGCCCGGTCATCCCCCCGGGGCGGGACGACGGGGGCAGGGTCGGGCTCACTTCGGCGGAATCGCTCGGGCGGCCTGCGGTAGCGCGCGCACGTCCTCCGCGGTCGGGTCCGTCTCGGGAACCGGCCCGGTGGTCGCGCCCCTCGCCGGCGCGTTCGCCGGCGACGCGGTCAGTGCTGTGGTGCCGCCGATGATGAGCAGTCTGCGCACCGTTCGTCCCTCCTTCGTTTCGCGGAGGAGGGAGCGACCTTGATCCAGCCGCGCTTCCAGCTCTTCGCCCGAGACCAGTTGAGCCGGTAGCTACCGGAACCGAGCAGCCGCGCGCGGCCGTTGCCGGCAACGGAGAAGCGGAGGTCGACCCCGACGATCTGAACCGAGACCTTCGAGCCCTTCACGAAGAGGATCCCCGAGGCCCGGCGCACCCTGGCGACCCGTACCCGGCGCTCCGAGAACTCAAGGACCCTTCCCGCGAGGTAGGCCCGGGCGTCTCCGCCCCTGTCGATGACCGTCACCAGGGCCGGACCGGGTATCGATCCGTTCACCGTCATACGGCCGACGATCGTCATCGCCCCGCTGCCCGTTGCCGCGAGCTGCGCCGAGGGCACCCGATTCCCGCCGCGGACCTTGCGCAGCGGGGTCTTGGTGGCCTCGGCGAAGGCGGGGACGAGCACCATCAGGGCGAGCGCGACCAGCAGCGCGCGACGCATCACTCCACCTCCGACAGGGTGACGGATACCCGTTCGGGCCCCGCCGTGGTCGGAGGCATCATGAATCGCCCGAATGTGGGGCCGACCGACGATGAGTAAGGGCTTTGCGTCACTTTGTTCGCAAGATGTGAAGGAGGGGGCCGCCGGGCCCCCTCCCGTCACGGCTGGAGCTTCACGCCCTCCTGCACCGACACGCCGGGCGACTCCATCTGCGCGCCCTCCTCGACAGTGGCGGCGGGGGCCGCCGCGGGGGCCGGGGCCCCGGAGTCGCCGGGCTGCTCGCCCTCGGGGACCGGGCGCGGCCCGCTCTCCATGTATGCCCAGACGATCTCCCCGCAATCGGGGCAGGTCGGCAGCGTGCCGCGGTTGCGGATCTGGAACTGGCACGCGACGCAGGCGTAGGTTCCGAGGACCTTCTGGCCGGCATGGAAGCACGGCTTGCCGAGTCGGCGCTCGGCCTCTTCCGCGCCTTCCTTCGGGCTCATGTTGGTCCGTCCCGCGCGGCCGCCGGGTCCGCCCCCGGGGCCACCCGCCTGACGACGCTGAGGTGGCAGACTTCCCATGCGTACTCCCGCGCTCGGCGCCCGACGGGTTGGCAACGCGCGCGCACCCGTGAGGCGTATCGTCTGTGTCACCAAAGCCTACCGCTCCGGTGCCCCGTCACCGAGCCCCGGGTCGGCTGGAACACCGGAGCCCGCACGCACATCAGAGTCGCCCTGGCACAGATCAACACGGTGGTCGGTGACATCGACGGCAACGCCGACAGGATCGCGGCCGCCCTCGGCGAGGCCGCCGGCGCCGGAGCCGACGTCACGCTGGTGCCCGAGCTGGCGGTCACGGGCTATCCGCCGGAGGATCTCCTACTGCGCCCCGCATTCGCGGCGGCGGCCCGCGCGGCCGTCGACCGGGTCGCGATGGAGGTCACCTCGGGGCTTGCCGTGATCGGCTTCCCCGAGTGGAACGGCGACTGCCACAACGCGGCGGCCGTGGTGGCCGATGGCCGCGTTCAGGCCGTCTACCACAAGCGCTTCCTGCCGAACTACGGGGTGTTCGACGAGGCGCGCTACTTCCGCGCCGGCGACGCCGCGATGATCCTCGAGGTGGACGGCGCGAAGATCGGCCTCGCCGTCTGTGAGGACATCTGGTACCCGACCCCCGTCGCCGCCGACCTCGCCGCGGCGCGGGTCGATCTGGTCTGCTGCATCTCCGCCTCGCCCTTCCACCGCGGAAAGGGCGACCGCCGCGAGGCCATGCTGGCCACGCGGGCCGACGACTGCGCCGCGGCCCTGGCCTTCTGCAACCAGGTGGGCGGTCAGGATGAGCTCGTCTTCGACGGGCGCTCGGCCGTGTTCGACGCGGCCGGCGAGCTCGTCGCACGGGCGCCCCAGTTCGTCGAGCATCTTCTGATCGCCGACATCGACCCGGGGACGTCGGCGCGCCGACGTCTGCGCGAGCCGCTCTCGCGCCGCCTGCCCGGCGCTTCGGCGGAGCGCCACGTGCGGATCCGCGTCCGCCCGCCCGCCCGTCGGCCGGAGCGGCAGCCGGCGCGCGTCGAGGTCCTGCGCGACGAGGCCGAGGTCTGGGCCGGGTTGCGCCTGGGCATCCGCGACTACGTCGACAAGAACGGCTTTCCGGGGGTGCTGATCGGCCTCTCGGGAGGGATCGACTCCGCCCTCACGGCAGCCCTGGCGGCGGACGCCCTCGGGCCGGATCGCGTCACGGGCGTCGCGCTCCCCTCCGCCCATTCCTCTCCGGTCAGCCTCGCCGGTGCCGGGGCTCTCGCCGAGTCGCTCGCCATCCGGCTGATCGCGGTGCCGATCGCAGGGGTGGTGGACGCCTTCGAAGAGGCCCTCGCCGAGCCGCTCGCGGGGCTGCCCGCCGACATCACCGAGGAGAACCTCCAGGCCCGCACGCGCGGGACGCTCCTGATGGCGCTCTCCAACAAGCTCGGCCCGCTGGTGCTGGCGACCGGAAACAAGAGCGAGATGTCGGTCGGCTACAGCACGCTCTACGGGGACATGGTCGGCGGCTTCGCCCCTCTGCGGGACCTCTCGAAGACCTGGGTCTACCGGCTCTGCCGTTGGCGCAACGCCTCCGAGGGGCGCGAGGTGATCCCCCAGGAGACGATCGACCGACCGCCGACCGCCGAGCTGCGACCCGGGCAACTCGACACGGACAGCCTGCCTCCGTATGACGTGCTCGATGCGATCCTCGAGGGATACGTCGAGCGCGGGCTCGAGGCGGGGCAGATCGTCGACCAAGGGCATCCGGAGCGGGTGGTCGCCGACGTGATCCGCATGGTCGACCGCGCCGAGTACAAGCGGCGCCAGGGGCCGGTGGGGATCAAGATCACCTCGAGGGCGTTCGGCCGGGATCGCCGGATGCCGATAACGAGCCGTCATGTCTAGAGCCTGGATCCGCCGCTCCGCCGCCCTGTCCGCCGCCATCGTCCTCTGCGGGGCGGGCGCCGCGACCGCCGCCGGTCCGGCGAAGCCGCTCCCCCCGTCGGGCGGCCCGACCAGCCACGGCGAGTTCGCCCGCACCACGCCCGGGGCCTCGCGCCTGCTCGTGACCTTCATCGACGCGCCCGCGCGCGCTGTGGCCGAGTCTCGCCTCGCCGGCCTCGGCGAGCTCTCGCCGGTCGTCCCGGAGGCCGGCGTCTGGGGCGTCTCGGCCTCGGCGCCGGCCACCGCCCGCGAGCGGGCCCTGTCGCGGCTGCGGGTCTCCGGAGCAGAGTGGTCGCTCACCCGTCGCAGCGCCGACCGGCCCGCGCCGCCCACTCCGCCTGGAGCACCGCCGCCGATCACCGATCCGTTCTTCGCGCCGTCCTCCCAGTGGGGCCTGCTCACCGGCTCGACCTGGGGGACCGACCTGACGGTCACGGGCCCCCGGCCCGCCATCGCGATCCTCGACAGCGGCATCGACAACGCGCACGAGGAGTGGAGAGGGCCGGCCAGCCCGCTGATCGCCCCCCGCAGCACCCTGCGCGGCGACGGCGACGCCTCCGACCACGGCCTGTCGGGTCACGGGACGCACGTCGCCGGCATCGCCGCCGCGCCGGCCAACGGCGTGGGCATCGTGGGCGTCGCGCCCGCGGTGGCGGGCGCCGCGCCGGTCATCCCGGTCCAGATCGCCGACCGCGACGGCTCCAGCACCGACGAGACGATGATGCGCGGCATCCGTCACGCGGTCGTCAACGGGGCCCGGGTGATCAACATCTCGGCCGGCGGCCCCGGCTACTCGCAGGCCTTCCAGGACACGATCCTGTGGGCCACGGCCCGTGGCGCGCTCGTGGTGGCATCGGTCGGCAACCAGGGCCAGGACGTCAACGCGCTCAACTACCCCGCGGGGTACCGCCGCGTCCTCGGCGTCGGCGCCCAGTGTGACGGGGCCGTCACCTTCGACTGCCCGCGCCCCTTCGCCGCCGCGACCTTCTCGAACCACAACCGCACGGTCGACGTCATCGCCCCGGGGGTCAACGTGCTCTCGAGCGTGCCGCGCCGCGTCACCGAGCGCGCGGTCGCGCCCGGATATGCGCTAAAGGACGGCACCTCGATGGCCGCGCCGTACGTCTCCGGGCTCGCAGCCCTGGTGATCGCGGCGAACAACGGCACGCTCAGCCCCTATCAGGTGCTCCGCCAGATCGAGAACACCGCGACCGACTCGGGGAGGAAGGGCCGCGACAACGTCAGCGGCCACGGGGTCGTCAACCCGCGCGCCGCGGTGACGCTCCAGGGCCCGGCCGACGACCCCGAGGAGGTGAACGACGACGTCAAGTGGCTGAGGCGCACCACCCGTCTCAACGAGATCGGCCGGTCGAAGTTGATCGAGGCGACCGCCGACCGGTTCGAGGACCCGGAGGACGTCTACGCCGTCCGCCTGAAGAAGGGCGAGCGGCTGCGCGCCGTCATCACCCACGGCCCGGCGCGGCTCGACCTCTACCTCTGGGACCCCGGAACGCGAACCGTGGGCACCGAGAACGGGAACCTCGAGCGGCACCTCATCAAGTACCGGCCGGGCACGACCCGCCGCGGCGTGCTCGTCTATCGCGCGAAGCGCACGGGCCGCCACTACATCGACGTCTTCGCGCGGCGGGGCGGGGGCAAGTACACCCTGCGGCTGAAACGGCAGCGCTGATGGCGACCGGCCCCCACGCCGTCCTCGTCTACGACTACGTCCCCGACATCCTGGAGCGCCGCGCGCCCCACCGCGACGCGCATCTCGCCCACATCGGCGAGTGGATCGAGGCGGGCGCGATGATCATGGCCGGGGCCCTCGGCGACCCACCGAGCGGTGCGCTCTTCGTCTTCGGCGACGTGCCGTCGGCCGAGATCGCGCGCTACGCCGACGGCGACCCCTACGTCGCGGCGGGACTCGTCACCGGCCGGCGCATACTCCCCTGGACGGTGGTCGCCGCGAGGGACTGACCCCCACCGGGGTTCCTGGGGGCTCCGGCCGGGCGGGTCGGATAGATTCCCGGTCATGACGACCGCTTTCGTCCACGCCGAGGGTGGTCCCACCTACAACCTCGGCGACGATCACCCGATGACGCCATTGAGGCGTCAGCTCGCGGTCGATCTGATCCGGGCCTACGGGCTCGACCGGCACCCTGGCGTCGTCCCCGTCACCCCCTCGCCCGCGCCCGACGCGGTGATCGAGCGCGTCCACACCCCGGCCTACGTCGCGGCGGTGCGCAGGTACAGCGCCAACCCCCTGCTCGCCTCCGCGTGGGAGGCGGGTCAGTGGGGCCTGGCCGCGGGCGGCGACACCCCGGCCTTCGCCGGGATGCACGAGGCGGCGGCGGCGATCTGCGGCGCCTCGGTGGCGGGGGCCATGGAGGTCTGGGAGGGGCGCGCCGAGCAGGCGTTCGTCGCGGGTGGCGGCCTGCACCACGCGATGGCCAACCGCGCCGCCGGGTTCTGCATCTACAACGACACCGCCGTCGCGATCCAGGCCCTCCTCGACGCCGGCGCCGAGCGGGTCGCCTACATCGACATCGACGTGCACCACGGCGACGGGACCCAGTGGATCTTCTTCGAGGACCCGCGCGTGCTCACGTGCTCGGTGCACGAGACCGGCCGCTACCTCTTCCCGGGCACCGGCGGATTCGCCGAGCGGGGCGTCGGCGCGGCGGAGGGTACCGCGATCAACATCCCGCTGCCGCCCTACGCCGGAGACCGGCCCTACATGCGCGCGATCGAGGACGTCATCGCGCCGGCGGTCCAGGACTTCGAGCCCGACGTGATCGTGACCCAGGACGGGGCCGATCCGCACCACGCCGACCCGCTCGCGCACCTGCAGGTCACGATGCCCACCTTCCCCGAGGCGTACCGGGTCCTCCACGACCTCGCGCGCTCGGCGGCGAAGGGGCGCTGGGTCGCCCTCGGCGGGGGCGGGTACACCTTCCAGGTTGTCCCGCGCGCCTGGACCCTCCTCTTCGCCGAGATGCTCGGGGTGGAGCTGGACGACGAGATCCCCGAGGCGTGGTGGAGGCCCGGCGAGGAGATGCTCGGCGTCGCCCTGCCGCGTCGCATGTCGGACGACCCCGAGCCCGAGGTCCCCGCGGAGGAGCGGATGCGGGCCGATGTCGAGGGCGATCGCGTGGTCGACGAGGCGCGCGCCCTCTACCTCCGCTGAGCCCGGACCCGCCGCGGTCCGACGAGGGGCCCCGGTGGAGCGCCGCCGCGCCGGACGCGCCGGCGATCGAGGTGGCCGGACTCGGGGTGTGGCGCTCCGGGCCGGGCGGGGGGCGCACGGTGCTGCTGGAGGGCGTCGATTGGACCGTGGCCGCCGGCGAGCGCTGGGCGGTGATCGGCCCGAACGGCGCGGGCAAGACCACCCTGATGGCGATCGCCGGAGCGGTCGGGCATCCCAGCGAGGGCCGGGCGAGCGTCCTCGGCGAGCCCCTCGGCGGGACCGACCTGCGAGAACTGCGCCGCTCGATCGGCCACGTGGAAGCCCGGATGGCCGTGGCCTTCCGGCCGCGGGCCACCGCGCTCGATGTGGCGCTCACGGGCGCCACCGCCACCATTGTCCTGCGGCCCGGGCGCCTGGGCGACGACGACCGCGCCCGGGCCGCGGAACTGCTCGCCCGGATGGGCTGCGGGGCGTTGCTCGACCGTCGCTTCGGCCTGCTCTCGCGCGGCGAGCAGCAGCGCGTGCTGCTGGCGCGCGCGCTGATGGCGCGGCCGCGCCTGCTGCTGCTCGACGAGCCCACGGCCGGACTCGACCTCCCCGGGCGTGAGATCTTCCTCGGCCGGCTCGACGACCTGGCGCGCGCCGAGCCGGACCTCGCGATCGTGCAGGTCAGCCACCATCTCGAGGAGCTGGCCTCCTCGGTCACCCACGCGCTGCTGCTGCGCGCCGGCCGGGTGGTGGCCGCCGGCCGCGCGGCGGAGGTGCTCGACGACGAGCCGCTGTCGTTCTGCTTCGGCGCTCCCGTGAGGGTGATCCGCGACGGCGGCCGGCTGCTGGCGGTGATCGGCTCCCAGGCCTAGTTCCCCGGGTCGGAAGTCCGTACCGCCACGGGATTTCCGACCCGGGGCGCTAGGAGGCCACCACCCGGTTGCGGCCGGCCTCCTTCGCGACGTAGAGGCGCGCGTCGGCCGTCTCGAGCAGGTTGCGCGCGTCGTCGCCGCGCGACGACGCGACCCCCAGGCTCACGGTGACACCTGCGACCGGGGCGCTGTTCTCCTCGATGGCCCGGCGCACGCGCTCGGCGACGGCGGCCGCCGTCGCGCCGTCGGCCCCCGGAAGGAGCAGCGCGAACTCCTCGCCGCCGATCCGGCACGCGCGGTCCTCGGCCCGCGCCTCGTCGGCCAGCACCCGCGCCACGGTCACGAGGGCGTCGTCGCCGGCCTGGTGCCCGTGGCGGTCGTTGAACTGCTTGAAGTGGTCCACGTCGAGGATGACGAGCCCCATCGAGCCCTTCGCCCGTCTGGCGCGCGCCATCTCCGCCGACAGGGCCTCGTCGAACGCGCGCCGGTTGCCGAGCCCCGTGAGGGCATCCGACATCGACAGGTGCTCGAGCCTCTCCAGCAGCTCCCGCTGCACGAGCGCCGCCGACAGCGCCGTCGCGAGCATCCTCACGGCGGTGAGCGAATCGCTCCGCACCCATAGCCGGCCGTCGCGCGGCACCGGCCGGGAGGCGGTGATGGCGCCCATCCGGCGCTCCCCCTGGTCGTCGTTCAGGTGGCCGACGACGGGGATCTCGATGAAGGCGCGGCCCTCGGCGCGCCAGCGGCGCTCCTCGAGACCCTCCCCGCCGTTGCCCACCGTGACGTCCCAGCCGGGCAGCAGGGCGCGCGCGGCCTGCCCGGCGATGTCGGTGAGGCTCGACGCGGCGTCCGCGTCAGCGCTCGCGAAGGCGAGCGACGCGGCGTGCAGCTCCTCCATCCGCTCGCTCTGGCGCTTGAGCCAGCTCTCGTTGACACGGGTCAGGGCGGCCGCCAGCACGACGATCGCCGCGGCCAGCGCCAGCGGGCCGATCGCGTCGGAGTCCCCGAGCGACGAGAAAGACCCGCCCTCCTCGGCGGTGAGCCAGCCGATGACCAGGGCCGAGAGGATCAGCGCCTTGACGCCCTGCAGCATCTCGAGCGCCACCGTGGCGGCGAGGCAGAAGAGCGGCAGCAGCCAGACGGCGAGGCTGTCGGTGCCGCCCGACAGCAGCGCCAGGAGGCCGATCGCGACCGCGTTGACGATCAGGCTCACGTCCACCGCGGCGAGAAGGCGCCGGGGGTGGCGGCCCGGTATCCAGGCGAGCATCAGGTGGAGTGCGATCGCCCCGGCGCAGACGGCCACCGCCCGGACCCGCTCCGACCCCGTCATGTCGAGGGGGGCGACCGCGGCGACCACCGCCAGGGCCATCAGGACAGCGACACGGCCGCGCGCCATGACGGCGTGCCGATCCTCGAGTTGGTACCAGGGTCGGCGGGCCCGAGCGCCGGGGACCGCTGTCCCGGAGTCGCCGGGGTTCGTGGACATCGCCCTCCGTAAAGGGGTTTCGGGCATCACGTTAGCTGCTTGACGAGAAGTTTCGGCGGGGGGCTAAAGGAATCCGGCCCTCCTGCCGATAGGGGGGGCGCCATGGGTTTCGCCTCAAATCACCTCTCCCGCTCCTCCCGCCGCCGCTCGGCAGCGCTCGTCGCCGCGATGACGGCGCTCGCGGTGGGTGGCTCCCCGGCCGGCGTCCTCGCCGCCGGCGCGGGTTCGCCGGCGCCCGACGCGGAGGGCGCGGCCCTCACCCACGTGCACGTGACAGGGCCGAGCCCGGCCGGGTCCGCCGCCCCCGTCCAGCCCGCCGTCGACTCCGCGCCCATCGACCCCGCGCCGGTCGCCGACCCCCCGGCCGCCGACCTCCCGGTTGCGGGCGACGAGGCCACCACCGCCGACCTCCCGGTTGCGGAGATCCTGGCCCCCGCGGACACGGTCATCCCGGATGCGCCCGCGACACCGGATCCCGGGGCCGGAGAGACCCTCCCGCTCCCGGCCGAGATCCCGCCGGAGCCCGACGCCGCCGGGGTCCCCGCCCCGTCCGCTCACGAGGCCGGCAAGAAGCACCGCGCCACGACCCCCCGCCATCCGGTGGCCCCTGCGGCCACGTCCGGGCCCGAGATCCCGGCGGCGGAGGCCCTCACGCCCGCCGTGCCGGTCGCCACCACGCCCGCCGGGCTCGTGTTCCGCGCGGTCGATGGCTCGACCGTCGGCGCCGAGATCAGCCCGCCGCCGGCCGCCGCGACCACCCCGTCTCCGACCGTCATCATCCCGGACGCCCCGCCGGCCGAGGTCGCCGACGAGGACGACCCGAGCGGCCCTGAGGAAGTCGATCCCGCGGCGCCCCCCGGTTTCCGCGACGCCTTCGGCTCCTACCTGCTCGGCGTCGTCGCCGGCGGCGCCGGTCCGTCCGCAGCGAACGAGCCCGTCGCCGCCCCCGAGCCGTCCGCCGGCGACGCCGCCGAGCGGATCGACGCCGGGTCGGCCTTCGCCCCCGCGACGCCCGCCACCGGCGTCACCGGTATCGTGATCGCGCCCGAGACGGTCATCCCCGCCGCCGCCCCGGTGCTGCCGCCCGCCGAGCGACCCGATGTCCCGCCGGTGCCCGCGGAGGCCGGCGCCGGGGCCGACGCGATCCCCGTCGCCATCCTCCCGCCGCCCGCGAGCCGGGCGCCGTCCAAGGTCGTCTCGGCCGCCGTCCGGTACCACTCCATCGCTCATCCCGTCCGCCCGCACCGCCTGTCGCCCCAGGGCGTCGCGAACGCGGTCAAGGGTGCGGGAGAGGTCACGATCAAGGCGAGCCGCTCGCCCTGGCTGCCCCTCGGCCTCCTGGCCCTGGGCCTCCTCTACCTCCTCGGCCAGCGCGCGATGGACCGGGGGTCCAAGCTCTCGTACGCCGGGCGCGCCGGCGAGCCGGACGATGAGCTGATCGAACTCTAGGCGCACCGCCTGAAGGACACCTGGACGTGTCTCGCGCCCCCCCGGGGGTCCTCAAGCGCGGACCGCGGGCCGAGACGCATAGGGGATGCCCCGCCGGTTGCCGGTGGTCGCCGGAGCCCCGGCCGGCCGCGCGACCCCGACGGCGGCTCCCGCCTGCACCGGGCGCTCGACGCCCTCGGCGAGGGCTCCGGCTCCTCGACGCCGTGCGGGGGCCGGCGAGCGCATCGACGACGTCATCGTCGTCGAGATCAATCGAAGCGCGTTGGAGATGGGCGCGCTCGAGCGCGCGGGTCCCTGAGCCCGTCCGACCCCGTCAGGCGGACCGGTCCTGAGCGGGCGCGGACGTCGAGACGGTGGCGATCTCGTGGAGGAACGGGGCCAGGAAGCGGCCCGCCGTCTTCGGCACCGGCCACCAAGGCGAGGAGGTGCCGCCGTCCGACTGGGGGCCGTCGTCGCGGGCGAGCCATTCGTCGGCGCCGTCCCAGACCCACTCGGGCATGGAGGGCATGAACGCCAGGTCGTCCACCTCGGCCCCGAGTCGGCGGGCGATCGCGGCGGCGACCGAATCGGCCTGCTGGCAGGCGATCCCGCCCCGCTTCAACGGAAAGGCGCCCGCGTCGCCCACCACCCGCACCCCCGGCGCCCCTTCGACCGTGCCGTCGTGCGCGCACCGCAGGAAGCCCTCCGCGTCCGTGGGCATGCCGTCGAGGGCGGGCCCGCGCATGACCGGGAGGCAGATCACCCGGTCGGCGGGGCGCGCGGTGCCGTCGGTCAGCTCCAGCCGTCCCCAGTCGAAGCCCTTCGCGCTCGCGCCCGTGACGATCTCGATCCCCGTCTTTCGCAGCTTGGCGGCGACCGCGCCGCCGGCGACGGGCCCGAATCCCGTCAGCGGGACGTCCTCGGCGGTGACCACGGTCACGCGGCACCGCTCCGCGTGCCCCCCCGCCATCAGGTGCTCCCTCGTCATCACGGCGATCTCGTAGCCGGCGAGCGGCCAGCCGCATCCGGCGGGGATGACGATCACGATGTCCGCGTCGCCCCCGCGCTCGGAGTGGTCCACGATCCCGGAGACCAGGTTGCGGAGCTCCTCGACGTCGCGATGCCCCCGGAAGGTGAGGGCCTCCGGGATGCTCGACTCGAGTCGTGGCCCGACTGCGACGATCAGGTCGTCGTATCGGAGCAGCTCTCCGCCGGCCAGCATGGCGAGGCCCCGCCGGCCGTCGAGGGCCACCAGGTGCGAGCGGCGCAGCGCCGCCCCGGTGCGCGCCACGACGCGCGCCAGCGAGACATCGACCGCGGGTGAGATGCCGAACGCGCTGCCGGTGGCGCTCGCCGGCATCGCGAACCGGCGGTTCGGATCGATGAGCGTCACGGCGACCCGCTCGCCCGCGAACTCCCGCAGGGCGAGCGCGGCCTCGATGCCGGCCATCCCGCCCCCCGCGACGACGACCTGGGAATGCTGGGTGTGCGGGGACGCGGCCATCGGCGGAGATGCTGCGCCCCCGAGCGCCGTGGGGCATCGGGGGAGACTCACCGGGTGTTGCGGTTCGTCCGCATGCCCGGGGTGACACGCCCCGCGTTGCCTCCGCGGCTCGCCCGCGCGAAGCTCCATCCATGCCGCCCGCCGATCACACCACCGGCAGCGTGCTGACGGTGAACGCGGGCTCGACAGGCGTGAAGATGCTCCTGGTGGACCGCGCGGACCGCGCGACCACCCTCCCCGGCCTCTGGGATGCTCCGCCCGGGCTCATGGCGGTGGGCCACCGCGTGGTCTTCGGCGGCGCGCGCTTCACGGCGCCGGTGCTGATCGACGAGGGCGTCGCCGCGGCGCTCGCCGAGCAGGGCGGTCTCGCGCCGCTGCACAACGCGGCGGCGGTCGCGCTCATCCGCGAGGCCCGGGCGGCGCTGCCGGATGTCCCCCACGTCGCCGTCTTCGACACCGCCTTCCACGCCACCCTTCCGGACGAGGCCGCCGCCTACGCCGTGCCGGAGGAATGGATGACCCGATGGGACGTCCGCCGCCACGGGTTCCACGGCCTTTCGGTCGAGTGGGCGTCCGGCCGGGCCACGGCGATGCTCGGCACCGCCGGCCGGGCCGGCGGGGGCCTCCGGCTGGTGGTGTGCCACCTCGGGGGCGGGGCCTCGGCGACGGCGGTCTGCGCCGGCCGCTCGGTGGACACCAGCATGGGGTTCAGCCCCCTCGAGGGGCTGGTGATGGCGACCCGCTCGGGATCGCTCGACCCCGGCGTCGTCCTCGACCTGATCGCCCGCCGGGGGATGGCGCCCGAGGAGGTGGGGCGGGCGCTCAACGAGGACAGCGGGCTGCTCGCCCTGGCGGGGACGCCGGACATGCGCGAGGTCGAGGCACGGGCGGACGCGGGCGACCCGGCGGCCCTGCGCGCCCTGGCCGTGCACGACCACCGCCTGGCGGGCACCGTCGCGCGCCTCGCCGCCTCGCTCGGGGGTCTCGACGCGGTCGCCTTCACCGGCGGGGTGGGGGAGGGGTCGGCGCGCGTACGCGCCGAGGCCGCCCGCCGCCTGGGCTTCCTGGGCATGAGGATCGACCCGGACCGCAACGCCGCGGCCCGCGGCGACGCCGACGTCTCCGCGGACGACGCCACGGTACGCTCCCTCGTCGTACGCTCACGCGAGGAGTTGGTGATCGCGCGCGCCGCCCGGGCGGCCGTGTCCGCCGCACGAGACACCACGGGAGATCTCCGATGACGACCACCGCGAGCCCGCTGACCGACCGCGACCTCGCCCTCATCGACGCCTACTGGCGTGCGGCGAACTACCTCTCCGTCGGGCAGATCTACCTCCTCGACAACCCGCTCCTGCGCGAGCCGCTGACGATCGAGCACGTCAAGCCGCGGCTGCTGGGTCACTGGGGCACCTCGCCCGGCCTCAACTTCATCTACGCCCACATGAACCGGGCGATCCTCGCCCGCGAACTCGAGGCGCTGTTCGTCACCGGGCCCGGCCACGGCGGGCCGGCCCTCGTGGCCAACGCCTACCTGGAGGGGACCTACTCCGAGGTCTACCCGGAGATCGCCCGCGACGCCGACGGGATCCGGCGGCTGTTCCGCCAGTTCTCCTTTCCGGGCGGCATCCCGAGCCACGTGGCGCCCGAGACGCCGGGTTCGATCCACGAGGGCGGTGAGCTGGGGTACTCGCTGGCCCACGCCTACGGGGCGGCCTTCGACAACCCGGACCTCGTCGTCTGCTGCGTCGTGGGCGACGGCGAGGCGGAGACCGGGCCGCTCGCCGCCAGCTGGCACTCCAACAAGTTCCTCGACCCCGTGGGCGACGGGGCGGTGCTGCCGATCCTGCACCTCAACGGCTACAAGATCGCCAACCCGACCATCCTCGCCCGCATCCCCCGGGACGAGCTCGAGAGCCTGATGCGCGGGTACGGCCACCGCCCCCTCTTCGTCGAGGGCTCCGAGCACGAGGCGATGCACCGCGCGATGGCGGCCGCGCTCGACGAGGCGCTCGACGACATCGCCCGCATCCAGGCCGCCGCGCGCGGCGAGGGCCACAGCGGGCGCCCGCTGTGGCCGATGATCGTGCTGCGCTCGCCCAAGGGGTGGACAGGGCCGGCGACCGTCGACGGCCTGCCGGCGGAGGGGTCGTGGCGCTCGCACCAGGTGCCGCTCGCGGAGCTCGCCGAGAAGCCGGAGCACCTGGCCCAGCTCGAATCGTGGATGCGCTCCTACCGCCCGCACGAGCTGTTCGACGAGTCCGGGGCGCTCGTGCTGGAGCTCGCCGCCCTCGCCCCGCGCGGCGGGCGGCGGATGAGCGCCAGCGTCCACGCCAACGGCGGCGCGATCATGCGGCCGCTCACGTTGCCGGACTTCCGTGACCACTCAGTGGACGTGCCGGCACCGGGGGCCGTCGATGCCGAGGCCACGCGGGTGCTCGGCGGCATGCTCGAGGAGGTGATGGCGGCCAACGCGCCCCACCGCAACTTCCGCGTCTTCGGCCCGGACGAGACGGCGTCGAACCGCCTCGGCGCCCTCTTCGGCGTCACCGACCGGACCTGGGAGGCCGAGATCCTGCCGACCGACGACCACCTGGCCACGGACGGCCGGGTGATGGAGGTGCTGAGCGAACACCTCTGCCAGGGGTGGCTCGAGGGCTACCTGCTCACCGGCCGGCACGGCCTGTTCAGCTGCTACGAGGCCTTCATCCACATCGTCGACGCGATGTTCAACCAGCACGCCAAGTGGCTGAAGGTGTGCAACGAGATCCCCTGGCGGCGGCCGATCGCCTCGCTCAACTACTTGCTGACCTCGCACGTCTGGCGTCAGGACCACAACGGCTTCTCGCACCAGGACCCGGGCTTCATCGACCACGTGGTGAACAAGAAGGAGGAGATCGTCCGGATCTACCTGCCGCCGGACGCCAACTGCCTCCTGTCGGTCGCCGACCACTGCCTGCGCAGTCACGACTACGTCAACGTGGTCGTGGCCGGAAAGCAGAACCTGCCCCAATGGCTGACGATCGACCAGGCCGTGGCCCACTGCACCCGCGGCATCGGCATCTGGGAGTGGGCGAGCTGCGACACCGACCCGGATGTGGTGATGGCGTGCGCGGGCGACGCGCCGACGATCGAGGCCGTCGCCGCGGTGGACATCCTGCGGCGGAGGCTGCCCGACTTACGCGTACGACTCGTGAACGTCGTCGACCTGATGCGCCTCCAGCCGCGCGGCGAGCACCCGCACGGGCTGAGCGACCCCGAGTTCGACGCGCTCTTCACCACCACCCGGCCGGTGATCTTCGCCTTCCACGGGTACCCGTTCCTGATCCACCGGCTCACCTACCGGCGCGCCGGCCACGAGAACCTCCACGTGCGCGGCTACAAGGAGGAGGGCACCACCACGACGCCCTTCGACATGCTCATGCTCAACGACCTCGACCGCTACCACCTGGTGATGGACGTGATCGACCGGGTGCCGGGGCTTTCCGAGCGCGAAGCCACGCTGCGCCAGCACATGGTCGATGAGCGCCTGCGGCTGCGGGCCCACACGCGCGAGACCGGCCAGGACCATCCCGACGTCACGAGGTGGCGCTGGGACCCGGGCAGCTGAGCACCACCGCACCGGCTGAGCCGCCCCCACCGGGTCTCGGCTCGGCGGAGGCCGCCGCGCGCCTCGCCGCCCGTCCGCAGGGACCGCGGGCGCGCGGCAGCCGCACGTACGCGGACATCGTCCGCGCGAACACCCTCACGCTGTTCAACCTGGTGCTCGGCGGGCTGCTCGTGCTGACTCTGGCGTTCGGCGATCCCAAGGACGCGCTCTTCGGCGGCGTGATCGTCGCGAACACCCTGATCGGGATCGTGCAGGAGGTCAGGGCCAAGCGCGTACTCGACCGGCTGGCCCTGCTCGTGGCGCCGCACGCGCGCACATGGCGCGACGGCATCCTGGTCGACCTGCCCGTCGCGGGCCTCGTCCCCGGCGACGCGGTGCGCCTGGAGCCGGGAGACCAGGTCGTCGCCGACGGCAGCGTGATCTCCGCCCGCGGCCTCTCGCTGGACGAGTCGATCCTCACGGGCGAGAGCGACGCGGTGCCCCGGGAGCCGGGGGAGCCGGTGCTGTCGGGCGCCTACTGCGTCGCCGGCTCCGGTGACTACGCCGTCGAGGCCGTCGGCGCCGACAGCTTCGCCGAGCGGCTCGCCGTCGAGGCCCGCGCGGCCGGGTCGCCCCTCAGCCCGCTGCAGGCCGACATCAACCGGATCCTGAGGATCACCGTCGGCGCGATGGTGCCGCTGTCGATCCTCCTCGTGACCTCGCTGGCGATCCGAGGGGCGGGCGTGAAGGAGGCGGCGGCGACCATCGTCGCGGGGCTCGTGCCGCTCGTGCCCGAGGGGCTGGTGCTGCTGACCAGCCTGACCTTCGCCGTGGCCGCCGTGCGCCTCGCGCGCATCGGCACGCTGGCCCAGCGCCTGAACGCGGTCGAGAGCCTCGCTTCGGTCGACACGCTCTGCCTCGACAAGACCGGCACCCTCACCGAGCACCGGATCGCGGTCAGCGGCCTCGAGCCGGTGGACGGCCGCTCCGAGGACGCGCTGCGCGCCGATCTCGGCGCGCTGGCCGCGAGCGTGGGGGCGCTCAACTCCACGATGCGCGCCGTCGCCGAGGCCGCGCCGGGGCAGGCCGTCCCGGTGCTCCACGAGGTCCCCTTCTCGTCGGTGCGCAAGTGGAGCGGGGTCACCCTCGCGGGGCGCGGGTCGCTCGTGCTCGGGGCCCCCGACGTGCTCGCGCGCTCCGGCGTTCCGGTGGACGAGGCGCTGCGCGCGCGCGTCGCCGGCCACGCGGCCCGGGGGCGCCGCGTGGTGCTCCTCGCCGGCGGACCGGAGCCGTTGGCGGGCGAGGAGTTGGCGGGCGGCCTCGTCCCGTTGGGGCTCGTGATGCTCGCCGAGGCGATTCGGGAGGAGGCGCCGGGGACGATCGCCTACCTGACCCGCGAGGGCGTCGCCACCCGGGTCATCTCGGGCGACGACCCCGCCACGGTCCGCGCGGTCGCCGAGGCCGTCGGGGTGCCGGGGGCCGCCGCGGCCCTCGGCGGCGCCGATCTGCCCACCGACCCGGCCGGCCTCGACGCCGTGGTGGCCGACACGGTGGTCTACGGGCGCATCACGCCCGAGCAGAAGCGCGAGCTCGTGCGGGCCATGACCCGCGGCGGGCGCTACGTCGCCATGACCGGAGACGGGGTCAACGACGTGCTCGCCCTGAAGGAGGCGCGCCTTGGCATCGCCATGGGCAACGGCAGCCAGATGGCCAAGGGCGTGGCCGACCTGATCCTGCTCACGAGCTCCTTCGCCACCGTGCCCCGCGCCGTCGAGGAGGGACGCCGGATCATCCGCAACACGCACCGCGTCGCCAAGCTCTTCGTCGCCAAGACGGTCTACTCGGCGGTGATCCTGGCGACCCTCGGCATGGCGCCGATCGCCTACCCGTTCCTGCCGCGCCAGATCACGGTCGCCTCCACTCTCACGATCGGCGTGCCGGCGTTCTTCCTGGCGCTCGCCCCCTCCGAGGGGCCGGTGCGGCGGGACCGGTTCATCCCGAGCCTGCTCGCGTTCGTCCTCCCGGCGGGCGTCGTGAGCGCGCTCACGACCCTCACGGCCTACCTGCTGGTCCGCGGGCCCCTCGACGCGGGGATCGCCGAGGGCCGCACGGCGGCGGTCCTCGCCACCACCGGCATGGGCCTCGCGATCGTCGTCGCCGTCGAGCGGGGCCCGGAGGGGCGCCCGGTCCGGCCGTGGGTCTGGGGCATGGTCGCGGTCCTCGGCGCGCTCCTGGTGCTCGGTATCCAGCTTCCCTGGCTGCGCTGGTTCTTCGCTGCGGTGCAGCCCTCGGCCGACGTCTGGGCCGTGGTCGCCGCGTGCCTGGCGGCCGGGATCGTGGCCCTCGCGGCCGTCCGCCGCGTGCCCTGGCTGGTCCGCGTCGAGGCGGGCTCCTGAGCGTCCTCGGCCTGACTCGCGTATGGCGAGAGCGATCCGCGCGCACCGAGCCGGGAGCTCCGACGGATTCAGGCTCAGCCCGGCGGTCGGAGCACCAGCACGGGGCAGGGGGCGTGCCCGGCCACGCGCCCTGCGAACGAGCCGCGCAGCGCGCGCGCGAGCGGCCCGCGGTGACGGGCCACGATCAGGAGGTCGGCGCCCGCCCGGGCCGCCCACTCGCAGACCGCGTCGGCCGGATCGCCCTCGAGCAGCACTCCCGTGGCTCCGGGGATCTTCGCCACGCGGGCGTGGAGCCAGTGATCCTCGTCGGTGCGGACCACCGCTTCCGGCTCGACGTAGGTGAAGGGCCCGGCGTGCAGCACCGGCGGCGGCTCGATCACGTGCACCAGGTGGAGGGCCGCGCCGCCCGATGCGTCCCGGAGCCGGACGCCCTCGTCGGCCACGGCGAGTCCCGCCGGGCTGTGGTCAACGCAGCAGCCGATCGTCTGGAAGGGGGTCGTCATCAGTCCTCGTTGGCCGGTCCCACCCACAGACTGATGGCGGGCACGCGCGGGCACAACGGCACGCGCCCAGGTCGCGGCACGGTTTTCCCGCAGCGGCGTGCCGTGCGCGCCCCGCTGCCCGGGGTGCTCAGCGGGTCCAGGCTGATCTTCATGAGGGATCCTGTCCCCATCCCGGCGTCCGCGCCGCATCGGCCGTGAGCCGCCCCGGACCGGGGTCGTCCCGGGGGCTTCGGCCGTTCGAGGTGCGGCTTCCCGTGAAGCCGCTTGCGCCCTTCGCCGACCTCCTCGACAGCGACGGCTACGAGCGCTGCTGCGCTGCGCTGGCGGCGGCGGCCGAGCAGCTCGCGGGCCGGGTGGTCTGGCACGTCAGCTCCACCGCGCGCGGTGGAGGCGTGGCGGAGATGATGGGGCCGCTGATCGGCTACGCCCGCGACGGCGGCGCCGACACGCGCTGGATGGTGATCGCCGGCACGCCGGAGTTCTTCGCGATCACCAAGAGGGTTCACAACCTCCTTCATGCCGACCCCGGCGACGGGGGCGCGCTCGGCCCCGCGGAGCGGCGACTCTACGAGGGCGTCCTCTGGGAGAACGCGATCGAGATGTCGGCCGTCGTGCGCGCGGGCGACATCGTGATGCTGCACGACCCCCAGACCGCCGGACTGGTGCCGGCGATGCGCCGCCTGGGCGCCCGCGTCGTGTGGCGCTGCCACGTCGGTCACGAGGACATCGACCACCCGTGCGTCGAACGCGCGTGGAGCTTCCTCGCGCGCTACGTGGAGGCCGCCGACGCGACGGTCTTCTCCCGCCGCGCGTACGTCCCGCGCTGCTGCGCCGCACGCCCGGTCCAGATCATCACGCCCTCGATCGACCCCTTCTCGCCCAAGAACCAGGACCTCGCGCCCGGCGCGGTACGCGCGATCCTGGCGCACGCGGGCCTGGTCGGAGACGGGGAGGGGAGGCAGCCCCCGACGTACGTCCGCGACGACGGGGCCCCGGGGCGCGTGGACCGCGGCGCCGACATCCTGCACGTCGGCCGGGCGCCGGCCTGGGGGACGCCGCTGGTCGTGCAGGTCTCGCGATGGGACCGGCTGAAGGACCATCTGGGCGTCATGAGGGGCTTCGCCCGCCTCGATCCGGCCGACGTCTCGGGCGCGCGACTCGTACTGGCCGGGCCGGCGGTCACGGGCGTCGCCGACGATCCTGAGGGGCCGGCGGTCCTCGAGGAGCTGACGCGCGCGTGGCGGGCCCTGCCCCACCAGACCCGCCGCCGGGTGCAACTCGTGTCGCTGCCGGTGGTCGACGCCCAGGAGAACGCGGCGATGGTCAACGCGCTGCAGCGCCACGCCACGGTGGTGGTGCAGAAGAGCATCCAGGAGGGCTTCGGGCTGACCGTGGCGGAGGCGATGTGGAAGGCGCGTCCCGTGATCGCCAGCGCCGTCGGCGGCATCGTCGGGCAGATCGACGACGACCGTGAGGGCGTGCTGCTCGCCGACCCGGGCGACGAGGAGGCGTTCGCGGGGGCCTTGAAGAGCCTCCTCGACGAGCCGGAGCGCGCCGCGGCGCTCGGCACCGCCGCGCGCGAGCGGGTGCGGCGCAGCCTGCTCAGCACCAGCCAGTTGACGGCCGACGCCGACCTCTTCGCATCCCTCTCGCAAGCGCCGCAGGGGTCCGTCCGGGACGCCCCCGGTGCGGCCCGGGCCGGCCGGCGGGATCACGCGTACGGGAGATCGCCGCACGCCGTCGGGGGGAGTGCAATCGCGCGGCCGGAGGAGTCGTGAGGGTCGGCGACATCATGAGCTGCCGGCCCATCGTGGTCGGAGAGCGCTCGGCCGACGTCCGCCGGCTGATGGAGGTCGGCCACGTCCGCCACCTCCCGGTGGTGGACGGGGGGCGCCTCGTGGGGATCTGGATCGCCACCGACGAGGGACCGCTCGTCATGCTGGGGCCGGAGCGCGTACACCAGATGCCGGTCACCGCCCCGGCGGCCGACGCGCTCGACGCCCTCATCGGCGGGGCGGAGGCGGTGCTCGTGTGGGATGAGGACGCCCCCGCCGGCGTCCTCACGCGATCCGACCTGCGGGCCCTGGTGCGCGCCGCGGTGGACCGGGGCATCGGGCGGCGCCATCCGCGTCCCGCCGTCGTGCGACTGGCCGGCCCTGCGGGCTGCGGCAAGACCACGCTGCTGATGCGCACGCTGTCCCTGCTGGGCCGCGTGGACGCCGCGATCATCCAGGGCAACGCTCCGGCGGCGGGCGAGGTCGCGGCGCTCGCGGGCGGCCGCGGCCTCGACGCGCCCGAGATCGACCGCAGGATCGGCCTGCGCCGGGCCGTGGGCAAGCTCTCCGACGCCCAGCTGATCCTCGTCGAGGACCGCGACGGGCCCCACGACGCGATGGGCGACGTCGGCGAGGACGTCCGCGTCGCGGTCGTGCCGGTCTCCGAGCTGGCCGGTCTTTCGCCCGAGCGACTCCGCGACGTCGGCGCGCTCGTCGTCACCCGCGCCGACGAGGCGCCCGAGATGGACACCGAGGACGCCCTGCGCGCGCTCCGCGGCCGGTGCGCCGGCCTCCACACGTTCGCCGTCGCCGCCGGGCACGACGACCGCGGGCTCGACGCGTGGTCGCGCTGGCTCGAGGGCCGCGCGTTCGAGCTCCGAGGGTGAGCCCCTCCGGGGCGCCGCAGGGCCCGGTCGCCCGGCTGCGGGTGTGGTGGGCGGCCGCCGGCACGAACGCGCTGGCCGCCGGGCAGCTCCTGGCGATCCTCGCCGGGGCGGTCCTGTACCGGGCGGATCACGAGGAGGCCGGCCGCGCGGTCTGGGCGCTGTCGGCGGCCGTGATCCTGATCCCGCTCACGTGGTCGGTGGTGGTCGCCCTCCTGCGCCGCCGCTTGGGCGTCGACCTGATCGCGCTGATCGCGATCGCGGCCGCGCTCGCCCTCGGCGAGTACCTGGCGGGCGCGATCGTCGCGTTGATGCTCTCCGGCGGGATGGCCCTCGAGGATGCCGCGGGCCGCCGGGCCCGCCGCGAGCTGTCGGCCCTGCTCGCGCGCGCCCCGGCCTTCGCGCAGCGGCGCCGTGGCGACGCCATCGAGCGGGTCGGCGTCGAGGAGGTCGTCCCCGGCGACGTGCTCATCGTCCGCGCCGGCGAGGTCCTGCCGGTCGACGGCACGATCGAGGGTGAGGAGGCGGTGCTCGACGAGTCGGCGCTGACCGGCGAGCCCCTGCCGGTGCTGCACCCCGCCGGCTCGGCCGTGCGCAGCGGCACCGCCAACGCGGGCTCGGCGTTCGACCTCCGCGCCACCCGCCCGGCGTCCGAGAGCGCCTACGCAGCTCTCGTGCGGCTCGTCCGCCAGGCCGAGTCGCAGCAGGCCCCCTTCGTCCGCATGGCCGACCGATACGCGGTGGTCTTCCTGCCCGTGACGCTGGTCCTCGCCGCCGCCGCGTGGGCGCTCAGCGGCGACCCCGTGCGCGGCCTCGCGGTCCTCGTCGTCGCCACCCCCTGCCCCCTGATCCTCGCCGCGCCGGTGGCGCTCGTCTCGGGGCTCTCGCGCGCGGCCCGGCGCGGCATCATCGCCAAGGGCTCGGGCGCGATCGAGCAGCTCGGCCGCGCCCGGGTGGTACTGCTCGACAAGACCGGGACCCTCACGACCGGAACGCCGGCGATCGACGGGGTCACCTCCGCCGGCGAGATCGCCCCCGACGAGCTCCTGCGCCTGGTCGCCTCCCTGGAGCAGATGTCGCCCAACGTCATCGGCCACGCGATCGTCGAGGCGGCCCGCGCGCGCGGCCTGGCCCTCGCGATGCCGCAGGATGTCCTCGAGGGTGCGGGGATGGGGATCGAGGGCCGGGTCGACGGCCTGCGCGTCACGGCGGGGAGCTCCCGCTGGCTGCGGCAGCGCGAGTGCGCGGACGGCGCGGACGGCGCGGCGCTCGACGGCGGGCACAGCCGGGTGCTCGTTGGGGTGGACGGCCGGCTCGCCGGCATCCTCGTCCTCGCCGACTCGCTGCGCCCGGGCGCAGCCGAGTCGATCTCCCGGCTGCGCCAGGCCGGGGTGGAGACGGTCGCCATACTCAGCGGCGACGCGTCCGACGCCGTCGCCGAGGTCGGGGACCGGCTCGGGGTGGATGGGGCCTACGGCGACCTGGATCCCCAGGGCAAGGTGGACATCGTGCGCGCGATGCAGGTCGGCCCGGTCACCCGGCCGGTCGTCATGGTCGGCGACGGCATCAACGACGCCCCCGCGCTTGCCGCGGCCGACGTGGGGATCGCGATGGCCTTCGGCGGCGCCACGGTCTCGTCGGAGGCCGCCGACGTCGTCATCCCTCTCGACCGCGTGGAGCGGGTCGCCGACGCCATCGCCATCGGCCGGCGCTCGCTCCACATCGCCCGCCAGAGCGTGATCGTGGGCATGTCGCTGAGCATCCTGGCGATGGTCGTCGCAGCCTTCGGTTACATCCCGCCGGTCGCGGGGGCGCTGCTCCAGGAGGTGATCGACGTGGCGGTCATCCTCAACGCCCTGCGGGCACTCGGGGGCGGCGGGGTGCCGGCCGCCTCGGTCAGCCGCCCCCGGGAGTGACCGGCTCGCCGGCCGCGAGGCTCGGCAGCGCGGGCATGGAGGCGCCGGTCGCGCGGCGGGGCGAGGCGGTGGCCCATCGGCCTCCTCCGCGAGTGCGCCGCCGGCCGCCTCGCTCAGTCGTCGTTGTCGGGGCGCTCCAGTTCCGATGCGGCGTCCTCGGTGAGCAGCCAGGTCATCCGGCCCGCGGGGCGCAGGCGCCCGGCGGGGATGTCCTGGTCGCCGGCGATCGCCCGCCGCACCATGGGCGCCTTCGCGAGGCCGCTGACCAACATCAGGATCTGCCGCGAGGCGTTGATGACGGGCAGCGTCATCGAGACCCGCCAGGGCTGGGGCATCTCCGGCCGGTGGACCGGCACGGCGAGCCGCTGGGACTCCTCCACCTCGGCGGACCCGGGAAAGAGCGAGGCGGTGTGGCCGTCCGGGCCCATTCCCAGCAGCATCAGGTCGAACGCCGGGAACGGGCTCCCGGGCACGGACGCGCGCAGGTCCCCCTCGAGTCGGAGCGCACCCTCATCGGGCGGCAGCTCCCCGAGCACGCGGTGCACCTGCGCGGGGCGCAGCGGGAGACGGTCGAGCAGGGCCTCACGGGCCATCCCGTAGTTCGAGCCCTCCGCGTCCGGCGGCACGCAGCGCTCGTCGCCGAAGTAGAACTCCACCCGCCCCCACGGGGGGCAGCGCCCGGCCAGTTGCTGGTAGGCGGCCTTCGGCGTGCCGCCGCCCGCGAGGGCGATCGTGGCACGGCCCCCTGGCGGGGTGTCGAGGGCGACGCGCTCGATGCGCGCCGCGGCCTCGTCGGCGAGGGCGGACAGATCGGCCACGACCATGATCTCTGTCGCGTCGTTCATCGGTGGGCCACCTCCGCGGCGAATGTCAGGGCTCTCTCGAATGCGTGGTCGCGGCGCTGGAGCTCGAGCTCCCCGGCCAGCAGCCGGCCGCGGTCGGACACGGGGAGGGGCAGGGCGCGGTCGGGCCCCTCGCGGCCGGTCTGGGTGACGCACACCGTCGCGGCCTGGCGACCCGGCATGCGCGCGATCGTGATGCGCCGCGCGCGCGCGGTCAGGCCGAGGTCGACGCCCAGCACGGCGGCGTCGCCCGGCGCGGCGCGCAGCGAGAGATCCAGACGCTCGCGCGCCAGATCCCGCAGCCAGCCCGCCAGCAGGAGGGCCTCGACCGTCGGCCCCGCCTCGGGGTGGGTGATCACCGCGCGCACCGGTCCGGCGTCGGCTGCGGCGATCTCGCGGACGTCGATCATCTGGGCCACGAGCTGGCGCCAGGGGGTGATCGCGGCCCACGCGAGATCGGTGACCGCGGCGCGCGCGCCGGCGGCCCACGCCGCGAGCCGCGCGACGGCCGCGACGCCGTCGTCGTCGCGGCCCGACTCGGTGACGATGCGGTCGGCGAGGCGCGCCAGGCGCGCGAGGGGGCCCTCCGGGGAGGGGTCGGGCGCGCCCGGCCACCAGAGCACGGTGGGCAGGTCGGAGCGCAGCAGGGGTCGGATCGCGCTCGCGTCGCCCGCGCGTCCCTCGCCGCGCACCCAGAGCACGACCATCTCGACGCAGACGCTCGCGGCCCCCCCGGTCCAGCGGCAGCTGGTGCTGACGGTGGCGTCGATGCCCTCGCCCACGTCCGACTCCACCAGGAGGACCGCCCGCGAGGGCTGGTGGCCGGCGAGGCCTTCGATCATCGCGCGCATGGCGTTGACGTCGTCGCCATCGGGCACCGGGACGACGAGGTTCAGCACGCCCGCCAGGTTGAGCGGCGGCCCGTCCGAGGGGCGCCGCTGCTCCGCGAGGCGGTCGAGCACCTGCGCGATGCTCACCCCCGCGCCGTCCCAGGCGGCGACCGGCGGGTCGGGCGCGGGCGTCCTCACGGGCGCCGCCACTCGCGGCCGTCGCGCGCCATCAGCGCGTCGGCCGCATCGGGGCCCCACGAGCCCGCCTCGTAGTTCGGGTACGGCCCCGGCTCGGCCGACCAGCTCTCGAGGAGTCCCTGCATGATCTCCCAGGCCCGCTCCACCTCGTCCCAGCGCGCGAAGAGGGAGGAGTCCCCGAGCAGGGCGTCGAGGAGCAGGCGTTCGTAGGCCTCCGGCGAGCTGCGCAGGAAGGAGTTGCCGTACGTGAAGTCCATGCTCACCGCGCGCAGGTCGATCTGCGGGCCGGGCACCTTGGCCAGGAAGCGCAGGGAGGCGCCCTCGTCCGGCTGGATCCGGAGGATCAGGAGGTTCGGCGCGCCGCCGTCGACGGCCGAGTCGGCGAAGGGCAGGTGGGGCGCCTGCTTGAACTGGATCGCCACCTCCGTGGCCCGGCGCGGCAGGCGCTTGCCGGTGCGCAGGTAGAAGGGCGTGCCGGACCACCTCCAGTTGTCGACCGTGACGCGCATGGCGACGAAGGTGTCGGTGTTCGACTCCGGATCGACGCCCTTCTCCTCACGGTAGCCGGGAACCCGCTCTCCGGCGATCCAGCCGGGCGCGTACTGACCGCGCACGGCGTCGCGGGCCACCGACCCGGCGCCGAAGGGCTCGATCGCCCGCAGCACCTTCACCTTCTCGTCACGCACGTCGCGGCTCTCGAACCGCGCCGGCGGTTCCATCGCGACGATCGAGAGCACCTGGAGCATGTGGTTCTGGACGATGTCGAGCAGGGCGCCGCTCGTGTCGTAGTAACCGCCCCGCGAGCCCACCCCGAGCTCCTCCGCGACGGTGATCTGCACGTGGTCGACGTAGCGCCGGTTCCAGATCGGCTCGAAGATCGCGTTGCCGAAGCGCAGCACGAGCAGGTTCTGGACCGTCTCCTTCCCGAGGTAGTGGTCGATCCGGTAGACCTGCCGCTCGCGGAACACCGCCCCCAGGCGGGTGTTGAGCCGGCGTGACGATCCGAGGTCGTGGCCGAACGGCTTCTCGACCACCAGCCGGGCGAAGCGCTCGGCGCCGTCGCCCTCGTCGGCCAGACCCACGGCGCCCAGGCTCTCGGCGATCACCGGGAAGAACTCCGGCGCGGTGGCGAGGTAGAAGAGCCGGTTGCCGCCGGTTCCACGCTCGCGGTCCTCCTCTTCGAGCATCGCTCGCAGCCGCTCGAACCCCTGCCGGTCGTCGAAGGGGGCCGACAGGTAGCGCAACCGGGCCGCGAAGCCCTCCCAGACGTCCTCGTCGATGGGGAGGCGGCCGTGGGCCTCGAGCCCGGCGCGCATCTGGGTCCGGAACTCGTCGTCGCCGATGTCCCGGCGCGCGACGCCGATGATCGCGGTCTCCGGCGGCAGGAGCTGCTGGGTGGCCAGCGAGTACAGACCCGGGACGAGCTTGCGCCGGGTGAGATCCCCGGTGGCCCCGAAGATCACGATGACCGCGGCCGGTGCGATCCGCGTGAGGCGCAGATCGGCCTGCGCGGCGGCCGACGCGGTCGCGCCGGCGGTGGTCATCGCCCGCCCCCCACGCTCAGGCCGCCAGTCTCACCGTCATGTCGAGGTCGAGGTTCATCGCTTTTCCGCCTGCACCTGGGCCCGCGCGGCGGCCGCGACGGCCTCGGGCGTGACCCCCACCTCCGCCATCGCCTCCGGGGCCGGGGCGGAGAGCCCGAACCGGTCCACGGCGACGATCGCGCCGTCGAGTCCGGTCCACTCGGCCCACCCGAAGGGGCTCGCAGCCTCCACCGCGACCCGCGCGGTGAGCGACGGGGGCAGCACCTCGTCGCGGTAGGCGGAGTCCTGCGAGCGGAAGAGCTCGAAGGAGGGCATGCTCACCACGCGGGCGGAGATCCCCTCGCCGGTGAGCATCTCGCGGGCGGCCATCGCGGTCCCGACCTCCGAGCCGGTGCCGATGAGGATGCAGTCGCCGCCGTCGGCGAGGACGTATGCGCCACGGGCGACCGGCGGCGCGCCCCCCAGCGTGGTGAGGCCTTGGCGGCTGAGCACCAGGACCGTGGGTCCATCGGTGCGCGCGATCGCGATGCGCCAGGCGTCGGCCGCCTCGTTCGCGTCCGCGGGGCGGATGGTCACGAGGTTCGGGATCGCCCGCAGGGCAGCCAGGTGCTCGATCGGCTGGTGGGTGGGGCCGTCCTCTCCGAGCGCGATCGAGTCGTGGGTGAAGACGAAGACGGAGGGCAGGCGCATCAGAGCCGCCAGCCGGATCGTGTTCTTCATGTAGTCGGAGAACGTGAAGAAGGTCGAGCAGACCGGTCTGAGGCCGCCGTGGGCGGCGATTCCGTTGGTGATCGCGCCCATCGCATGCTCGCGGACGCCGTAGTAGATGTTGCGTCCCGAGAAGTCGTCGCGGGTGACCACGCCGAGCCCTTTGAGGTCGGTGCTCGTCGACGACGAGAGGTCGGCCGCCCCCTGGATCAGCTCCGGCACCGCCGCCGCGAACGCGTTCAGGGCCCTGCCCGCCGATGCGCGCGTGGCGATCGACTCGCCCGCGGGGAAGGAGGGCAGGGCGTCCTCCCAGCCCTCCGGCAGGCGGCCGGCGCCCACGCGAGCGAGCTCTGCGGCCTCGGCCGGGTATGCCGCGGCGTACGCGGCGACGCGGGCGTCCCACTCGGACTGCAGCCCGCGGCCGCGCTCGGCGAGCTCGCGAGCCCACGCGGCCACCTCGTCCGGTACGAGGAACTGCGCGTCCTCGGGCCATCCGTAGGCGCGCTTGGTGGCCGCGACCTCGTCGGGGCCCAGGGGTGAGCCGTGGGCGCTCGAGGTGTCCTGCTTGTTGGGCGACCCGAAGCCGATGTGCGTGCGGCAGGCGATCAGCGTCGGGCGTCCGTCGGGGACGCTCGCCTCGGTCATGGCCGCGTCGATGGCGGCGATGTCGTTGCCGTCCTCCACCCGGATGACCCGCCAGCCGTAGGCCGCGAAGCGCGCCGGGACGTCCTCGCCGAACGACAGCGTGGTCGGTCCGTCGAGGCTGATGTGGTTGTCGTCCCAGACCCCGATCAGCTTCTCGAGCCCGAGGAAGCCGGCGATCGAGGCCGCCTCGTGCGAGATGCCCTCCATCAGGTCGCCGTCCGAGCAGATGAACCAGGTCCGGTGGTCCACGACGTCGTGGCCGGGCCGGTTGTAGTGGGCCGCGAGCATCGCCTCGGCGAGGGCGAACCCGACGGCGTTGGCGAAGCCCTGGCCGAGCGGGCCGGTCGTGATCTCGACCCCCGGCGTGTCACCGCGCTCCGGGTGGCCCGGGGTCTCGGAGTGGAGCTGGCGGAACTTCTCGATCTGCTCGATCGGCAGGTCGTACCCGGTCAGGTTGAGCAGGGCGTACAGGAGCATCGACGCGTGGCCCGCGGAGAGCACGAAGCGGTCGCGGTCGGGCCAGCCGGGGTCGGTGGGCGAATGCTTCAGGTGTCGCGAGAAGAGCGTCCATCCGACGGGAGCAAGGCCCATCGGCGCGCCGGGGTGGCCGCTGTTGGCCGCCTGGACGCCGTCGATGGCGAGGGTGCGGACCGTCGTGATGGCCAGCTCCGGCGAGGCGAGCGTTGTCGACACGGGTGCTCCTTAGTAGCTGACGTCGTGCGGATAGCTCTCGCGCAGGCCGCCGGGGGTGATCCTCACGAAGTGGGCGTTGCGGTGGAACTCCGGGATCGTATGGGCGTCGGAGTAGCTCATGCCCGAGCGCAGGCCGCCGACCAGGCCGTGCAGCACCACCGCGGCGTCGTCGCGCAGCGGCACCACGGCCTCGACGCCCTCCGCCACGACCGGCGTGAACTCGGTGCTGTCCTCGCCCTCGGAGGCGCGCCGGGCGGCCGCCGCCGCGCTGGACGCCATGCCGCGGAACACCTTCACCCGGGTCCCGTTGCGCGAGACCACGACCCCCGGGCTCTCCGGCGTGCCGGCCAGGAGGTTGCCGATCATGACGGTCTCGGCTCCGGCCGCGATCGCCTTGGCCACGTCGCCACCGACGCGGATGCCGCCGTCGGCGATCACGGGCACGCCGTGCGGGGCGCACGCCTCGGCGCACTCCATCACCGCGCTCAGCTGGGGAACGCCGACGCCCGCGACCACGCGTGTCGTGCAGACCGACCCCGGACCCACGCCGACCTTCACGCCGTTCGCGCCGGCCTGGGCGAGCTCGCGCGCGCCCTCGGCCGTGGCGACGTTGCCGGCGATGATGTCGGTGCCGTCGCCGAGCGCCTCGCGCACGATTCCGACGGCGCGCACCGAGTGCTCGGCGTGACCGTGGGCGATGTCGAGCACCACCACGTCCGCTCCGGCCTCCTGGAGCGCGCCCGCCCGCTCGACGAAGTCTCCGCGCACCCCGATGGCCGCGCCCACGACCAGGCGGCCGCGGCCGTCCTTGGTGGCCTCCGGCCGCTCGGCGCGCTGCAGCAGGTCGCGCAGCGTGATGAGGCCCAGCACGCGGTCCTGCGCGTCGACCAGCGGCAGCTTCTCCACCCGTCCGTCGCGCAGCAGGCGGGCCGCCTCGTCGCTGGTCGTGGAGGGGCCGCCGGTCACCAGGCGCTCGCGCGGCGTCATCAGCTCGCGCACGGGGATCAGCGGATCGGTCTGGAGCATCACGTCGCGGCGCGTGAGGATTCCCGCGAGCCGGCCGCCCGGCTCGCAGACGACCAGGCTGGTCGCGCCCAGCCGCTGCATCTCGGCCTGGGCGTCCGTCAGCGACGCGTCGGGCCCGATGGTGTGGGGATCAGGGATCACCAGGGCCTCGGCGCGCTTCACCCGCGCCACCTCGGCGACCTGCTGCTCCACCGACAGGAAGCGGTGGACGATCCCGATGCCCCCCGCGCGGGCCATCGCGATGGCCATGGGGGCCTCGGTGACGGTGTCCATGTTCGCCGAGACCATCGGGATCGCCAGGCGCAGGCGCGTGGTGAGCCGCGTGGAGACGTCCACGTCGGACCGCGAGCCGATGCCGCTGCGCCGCGGCGAGAGCAGGACGTCGTCGTACGACAGGGCGAGCGGGATGCCGGCCGAGTTCACCCGGCGACAATAGCCCACCTCCGCCCCGGCCCGGGTGCGGGCGGCGGTCCAGTACCATCGCCCGATGGCGCCCCGTCTGTCCGTCGTGCTCGCCGTCGGTGCCGTCGCGTGCGCCTCTCTCGCCGGATGCCGCGATTCCGAGCCCGCCACGGCTACCGCGACGCCCTCGCGGTACATCGCGGCGGTCGACGCGCTCCTCGGTCCGCCCGCTCGTCTCGCCTCGATGATCTCGGAGGCGACCGGCCCCGACCCCACGCCCCCGCCGGCGAGGAGTCGTCTGCGCGATCTCATGGCGGGTGCGAGGGACCGCCTCGCCGATTTCCGGGCCCTCCGGCTCGAGGACTCCGGTCTGCGGCGCCAGCGCGACCGGCTCGCCGGAGCCTACGCGCGCATGATCCCCCGGATGCAGACCACCGCCGACGCCCTCGCGTCCGACGACCGCACCGGACTGCCCGCCACCGTCGCCCCCTTCCTCGACTCGCTGCGCTCGCTGCCATCCGCCGCCTCCTCCTGACCCTCGTGCTGGTGGGCCTCGGCGCGGCCCTCGCGGGGTGCGGCGGCGGCTCGCTCGACGCGTCCACCGCGCCGCTCTCCGAGGGCGCGCAGGTCTCACCCCAGCGCTACCTCGCCGACACCTCGGCCGCGGCCGGCGCGGTGGACGACTTCTCGGCGATCCTCGCCGAGGTCGCGCCGGTCGCGCGCAGGGCCGCGCTGGTCGCGCTCGCCCCGCGCCTCGACGCCGCCCGCGATCGCGCCGCCGCGATCGCCGACCGCCTCGACGCCCAGCGCCTCGAGGACCGGCGCCTGGAGGAGCAGCGCGCGCGGGCCGCCGCGGCGCTCTCGGATGTGGTCGTCGGCATGACCCTGGTATCCGACGCCGCGGCGGCGGGGGAGCCGGAGATCGTCGAGGCGGCCACCGCCCGCTACGCCCGGAGCGTCGGCGACCTCAGGAGCATCACGGCCCAGCCCTGACGGCCCCCGGGGCCATCATGCTCCCGCGGCGCGATGCCGATGCCTTGAGTGCGAGCGGGGGCCCGCCCCGCCGCCTGCCGAGGAGGTCGACGCCGAGGATGGTGGCAGTGCACAAGGCCCCGATCCGGGTGCTCATCGCAAGCCGCAGCCCCGCCTGGTCGGCGGGCATCGCAGGTCTGCTTCCCGAGCGCCTGCGGGTCGAGATCGCCGCCACCGCCGAGGACGCCCTCGCAGGACTCGCGGCGGGCGACCACGACCTCGTCGTCATCGACCGTGCCCTCGCCCGCGCGCTGGCGGCTGGGGCCGGCCTCCCGGAGGACCTCGCCGCCGCTCTCCAGGGCGGCGACGACGGCTGCTGCGACACACCGGAGCCGCTGGCCGAATGGGCGCGGCGACGCGACGCGGCCGACGCGTCGCTGACCGACCAGGAGCGGGTGGTGCTGCGGCTGATGCGTCAGCACCTCACCTACAAGGAGATCGCCCAGCGCCTCGGCGTCTCGTGGCACACGGTCCGCACCCACGCGCAGTCGATCCTGCGCAAGCGCGGCGTGCACTCCCGGCGCGACCTCGAGCAGGAGGTCCTGGTCGGATGATCCGCCGCCGCTTCGCGCCCTCGGCCGGCCTGGCGCTGCTCCTCGCCGGGGGCGCCCTGCTGGTCAGGGTCACGCTCATGAGCCTCGCCGACGAGGGTGGGCGCTACGGCTGGCTCGTCACGGCCGCGGCCTGCGTCCTCGCCGGGATCGCCCTCGTGATGATCGCGCTCCACAAGATCGCCGCCCCGCAGGACAGCGGGACGGCGGACCAGCCCGCACCCGAGCTGCCGCGCGGGTGATGGGACCCGCGAACGATGGGGCCGTCGGGAGGCCGGCCCCATCGTTCCGCGGACGATCCAGGCTCAGAGCGCGCCCGCGAGCCCCCGGATGGCGGCGGCGCCCTGTGCCATGACCTCGTCGACGATCTCCCGGGCCGTCTGGCCCTCGCCCGACAGCCCGGCGGCCTGACCGGCCCAGAGGGCGATCATCTCCGGATCGTCCGCCCGGGCGCCGGCCGCGCGCACCTCCCCGGTCGCCCTCGCCTGGCCGGGGTAGCCGAGCGCCGGTGACCCGGCCGCCTCGAGCGTCGCGATCAGGCGGTTGCGGATGCCGCGGGCCGGGCGCCCGGAGACCGCCCGTGTCACGACGGTGTCGGTGTCGCGGGCGGTGCTCACCCGCCGGCGGTAGCCCGGCGGCGCGCCGCTCTCGCGCGCCACCAGGAAGCGGGTCCCCATCTGCACGCCGTCGGCGCCGAGGGCGAGCGCGGCCACGAGCCCGCGACCGTTCATCACGGCGCCCGCGGCGATCACCGGCACATCGAGCGCGGCGACGACCTGCGGCACCAGCGCGAAGGTCCCGACCAGCGGCACCACGCCGTCCTCGGGGACGTGGAAGGTGGAGCGGTGCCCGCCGGCCTCCGAGCCCTGGGCGACGATGATGTCGGCGCCCGATTCCACGGCGCGAACGGCGTCCTCCACCGACGAGGCCATCGCCAGCAGCGGCGCCCCTGCGGCCCGCGTGAGCTCCCGCACCTCGGTGGGATCCCCGAGCCCCACGCTCACGACCCGCGCGCCCGCCTCGAGGCCGGCCGCGACCAGCTCGGCGGGCGTCGCCACAGGAGGTGGGGCCGGCGACTCGGCCGGCAGCCCGAGCTCCGCCCGTAGGGGCGCGAGCGCCGCGCGCGGGTCGGATCCGGCCGGGTCGGGCGGAGTCGCCGGAGCGACGAGCACGTTGATGGCGATCGGCGCGGACGTGAGACCGCAGGCGGCGGAGACGGCGGCCCGCACGGCCTCCGGGCTCATTCCCGTGAGCCCGAATGTGCCGAGGCCGCCGGCGTCCGAGACCGCCGCCACCAGCTCGGGCGTCGTCGGCCCGCCCGCCATCCCGGCCAGCACGATCGGATGGCGGATCCCGAGGGCCGCGGTGAGCCGTGTCCTCATGGGTGGAGCGGAACTCGCCAGTTCATGCGTGTGCGCATCCGTAAGGAACCGTCCCCGGGCACCGATAGAGGGGGCAAGCCGGGCCTCACACCGGACTGTCCCCCTCCATCGAAAGGTTATACACGACATGCGTCGCAACCTCACCGCTCTGTACGTGGCCGCCGCGGCCATCGCCACCCTCGTCGCCGCCAACGGCGCCGTTGCCGCGACCTGGATCCGCCGCTAGCCACCTTCCGGGCGATCGGCTCCCGCTCGGCGCGGAGCCGATCGCTCAGAGGCCTCGGGCCTCCTCGAGCAGCCGGTCGACGGCACCGCGCAGGCCGGGGTCATCGGGTTCGACCGACGACGGATAGCGAGCCGCGAGCCGCCCGGACCGGTCGATCAGGTACTTGGTGAAGTTCCACGCGGGCTCCTCGCCCGCGGGCGCCGGACGGGCGGCGATCGCGGCGAACAACGCGTTGGCCTTCGGCCCCCTCACCCGCGAGCGGGAAGCCATGGGGAAGCTCACGCCGTAGTTGAGCGTGCAGAAGTCGGCGATCGCGCCGTCCTTCGCGAGCTCCTGTCGGAAGTCGTTGCTCGGGAAGCCGACGATCGTGAAGCCCGAGGCCGCTTTCGCCCGGTAGAGCGACTCGAGTCCCTCGAACTGGGGCGTGTAGCCGCAGCGGCTCGCCGTGTTCACGGCCAGCACCACCGAGCCGCGTAGGCGCGAGAGCGCCAGGCGCTCGCCGTCGATCATCTCGATGCTCCCGCGAAGCAGGCCCGGGCCGCGGTCGGCGGGGGCGATCACCGGGACAGAGGAGGCGCCCGGCGGGCGATCGGCGGCCGCCGCGCCCGAGGAGCGTGCGCCGGATCCTCCGCATCCCGACGCGATCGCGAGAGACCCGGCGGCCACGAGTGCGGCGCCCGCCCGCCGGATCCGTGAGATCGACATCCGACTCACGATACGCCGCGACCCGCCGGCCGGACCGCCACCCGTCCGCGGATCCGCGTCGATCCCAGCCGGCTGCTGGGGTTCTGCGGAGGCTCCACGCGGCACCCCCCGGCCCTGACAATCGCCCCTTACGGGCTTTCGGTCCTCGACTTTCGTCACCAACGTCACATAGTTTCTCCACATGCCACGGTGACAAGCAGTGAAATCCAGTCGAGTGCGGAGGCAGACGATGAGCGAGGAGAGGGCGCGAACCGGGGGACGGGGGAGGCTCCGGCCGATGCCTCCGGCAGGCCTGCCGCGGCCCGGTGGCGGGGGCTGGGCGCGGCGTGTGCGGTCGCTGGTGGGCGTCGCCGCCGTCCTGTTCGCCGCCGCCGTCCTGGCCGTCGGCTGCAGTGGCGGGGACGACGGAGACGACGCGAAGGCGACGACGGGGGTTGGGGGCGGCGGCGCGTCGACGGAGCCGTCCGCAGGCGGCGGCGGGGCGGCCCCCCCGCCGCCGCCCGGCGTGGCCCTCGACGCCGCGCAGTTCCAGGAGGCGTCGACCGTCTTCTTCCAGACCTGCGCGGGCTGCCACGGAACGCTGCGCGCGGGAGCCACGGGCCCGGCGCTCGACCCGGCGACGATGCAGCAGCGCGGGACCAACGTCATCGAGGCGATCGTGCAGAACGGGCTTCCGGGGGGCATGCCCCCCTGGGGCAAGGCGGGCTTCCTCTCGCCGGACCAGGTCACCCTGATGGCGCGCTACCTGCAGATGGAGGTGGCCGAGCCGCCCCAACTGAGCCTCGAGGAGATCCGCGCGAGCTGGTCGTTGAAGACCCCGGTCGCGGACCGGCCGAGCTCACCGCAGACCGACCGCGACTGGCGCAACTACATCGGCGTGATCCTGCGCGACGCCGGAAAGGTCGCCATCTTCGACGGCGACACCCATGAGCGCGTCGCGCTGCTCAACACCGGCTATGCGGTGCACATCCTGCGCGCGAGCGCGACAGGCCGGTACTTCTACGCGATCGGGCGCGACGGGAAGGTCACCCTGATCGACCTCTGGTACAAGACGCCGCGCACGGTCGCCGAGGTGAAGGGCTGCATCGACGCACGAAGCGTCGAGTCGAGCAAGTTCAAGGGCTTCGAGGACAAGTACCTCATCGAGGGCTGCTACTGGCCCCTGCAGTACGTCGTCTTCGACGGCCTCACGCTGGAGCCGAAGACCCTCTCCAAGTACCCCACCGACACGTTCGACACGGGCGAGCCGCTCAAGGAGGTACGCGTCGCGGCGATCGTCGCCAACCCCGACGGCCCCCAGTGGGTCGTCGCGCTCAAGGAGTCGGGCTTCATCGCGCTGGTCGATTACTCCAAGGAGGACTTCCAGATCACCAAGATGATCGAGGGGCAGCGCTTCCTGCACGACGGAGGCCTCGATCACACCGGGCGCTACTTCGCGATCGCCGCCAACGACAAGAACCAGATCGTCGTGGTCGACCTTAAGGAGGGCGAGCGCGTCGCCCGGATCGACACCGGCATCAAGCCTCATCCGGGTCGGGGCGCCAACTGGAAGGACCCCGAGTTCGGGTGGGTGATGGCGACCACCCACATCGGCGAGGGCAAGTTGACGATCTACGGCGCCGACCCCGCCGGGAATCCCGAGCACGCGTGGAAGGTCGTGCGCGAGGTGAAGCTCCCGTCGGCGGGCACGCTGTTCGTCAAGACGCACCCCCGGTCGCCGTGGGTGTGGACCGACGCCACCGTCAGCACCGATCCGAAGGCCGCGCGCACGGTGTGCGTCTACTCGAAGGCGAAGGGCAAGCTCCACAAGTGCTTCCCCATCAGCAGCTACGGCCGGGCGACGCACTTCGAGTACAACCGCCAGGGGACTCAGGTCTGGGTGTCCAACTGGGACAACAAGGGCGAGCTGGTCATCTACGACGATCGCACGCTGAAGGTCGTCGACCGCATCAGCGGACCCTGGCTGCGTACGCCGACCGGCAAGTTCAACGTCAACAACACCGCCCGCGACATCTACTGATCGTCGGGCATGAGCGGGGCCGGCGGCGTGTCGCCGACACCGGCCCCGCTCAGCCGCCGGCCGGAAGGTCCAGACCGGCCAGCGCCCGTCCCGCGGCCTCGAGGCACGCGGCGCGATCGCGCTCGGCGGCGCGGATTCGCACGGCGATGGTCCCCGAGGGGTCGAACACGGCGTTCACGATCAGGGGGGCGTGGGACGCCGAGGTGATCCCCGCCACGGCGCAGGTGGGTCCTCCGGCCGGCAGGACCAGGTCGCCTCGGAACCAGCGGCCCCCGGGATGGTCGGCCGCCGCGCGGCGCGCGCCGTGGCTGAGCAGGTGCAGGGCCGCGAGCTCCGTCGGCGCCCGGCCCGGCGCGGAGCCCGCGGAGGTCCCGGCACCCGGCGCCGTGCTCTGGTGTGAGCACGCGGTCATCCCGGCCAGTCCTGCGAGCGCCGCCGCCACGACGGCGATCCGCGATGCGCACCCGGGCCGCCGCGGTCGCGTGACGGGCTGACGACGTCCGCTCAGTCCGCCCCCAGCCCTTCGATGGCGACCCTGCAGCCGGCGTGGACGGGATGGTGCGGCTCGAAGGCCGCCAGCCGGGCGCGTGGGTCGATCCTCGCGAGGGCGCCCTGCACCATGCCCCGGTGAAGGGCGCACACCATCTCGCCCCCCTGGGAGAGGACGGCGTCCTTGAACGGGCACGCGCGCAGCAGGAGCTCTCGCCTGCCGGCTCGCCGGTCGGTGGCGCCTGTGACGTCCTGCGGCGCGAAGCCCAGGCCGGCGAAGGCCTCGGCGAGCGCCTCGGGCGGCGCGCCGTCGGCCACGAGACGGCCACCCTGTTCCATGCCGACGGCCTCGGCTTCGGCGCTGCCGGCTCCCGTCCGGCGCACCAACTCGAGCAGGAGCCTCATCAGCTCTCGGCTGCCGACTCCGGCAACCGCCCGCGGCTCCACCAGCGTGTAGCGCGTGCCCGGCCGCCCGGGCCGGCCGGCCGGGGCGGCCACGGCCCCGGTGACGATTCCGGTCCTGGCGAGCACCTCCATGTGCTGCCGCACCGCGTTGGGGTGCATCTCCATCAGGGCTGCGAGCTCGGAGACGCTGTGACCCGAGGCCGATCCGCCGAGGGCCGAGACGATCCGCCGGCGGGACGGGTGGGCCAGGGCCTGCGCCTCGTGCGGCGCCAGGCCCTGCGCGCCGTCCAGCCATGCGGCGCCCACGGGAGCGCCGGGCGCGGGTCCTCTCGGGGGTTCTGCGCTCATGGCCTCGTCCGGGCTACGTCGAAATCCGAAAACCGTCCCGTCGAGGATACGCCCCGGGCCGCGCCCCGCCCTCGAGCCCGGGCGGCCGTCCGGTCGCGCGTGGCGACCGCGGCCGCCACGCTTCGCACCGCGCGGACGTGCCGCGTGACGCCGCTGCGGCCCAATGGTCCCGCCGGAAGCTCCACGACGAAGGCGCTGCCGCCGGCGATCGTGCGGTTCTCCCAGCGGGTCGCCACGCCGGGAAGGAAGCCGAGGCGGGTCGCGGGCAGCCCGGCTGCGCGGGCGTAGCGCCACGGGACCCGCCGGTCGGCGACGGTGCCGACGTCCACGAGCCGTAGCGACTGGTGGTACCAGATGGTCACGGCCGGGCGCAGGCGCGCGATGAAGCGCGCCGCCCGCCGCGACTCGGGCTCCGAGAGCGGTCGCGCCCCGGAGTGGAAGGTGTCGCCCGGAGCGCCCTGGGCGCGCCAGCGGTCGGGGAAGTTGCGGTTGAGGTCAACGCCGCGGGCGTTCTGGCGGGTTCCCGCCGCGGCTCCGTCCGGGTTGAGGTCGTCGATGAGCCAGAGCGCGACCCCTGCCGGCAGCCGCGGCGGGCGGGCGCGCAGGCGCGAGACGACCGCGCGCCCGGCCCGCTCGTTGCCGTGGATCGCCCCGACCACAAGCACCCGGACGGCGGCATCAGCGCCGCCGATGCGGGTGAGGTGGATCGGCAGCCCCCGGGCGGAGCGCCCGAGGGCGGACTCGTGGACCGCGACGCGAGGGGCGCCGAGAGCCGTGGACGCGCCCAGGAGCAGGCCCGCCGCGACGGCCAGGAGCGTCCTACATGTTCTGCGCGGCGGCGAGGCTGAGGGCCTCCTCGCGCTCCCGCACGACCTCCCAGGGGATCGTGATCGAGCGGCCGTCCATCTCGACCGAGCCGCTGGTGCGGAGCTTGCTGAATGCGGTGGTTACGGCTTCCCGGGAGGCACCGACCAATGACGCCCACTGCGCGTGGGTCAGCTCGAGCCGCAGCTCGATCCCCGCGCGCGTGGCGACGCCGAAGCGGTCGGCGAGCTGGTGCAGCCGGGCGCGCAGGCGGTCCTCGACGCGCATCTCGCTGACGAGCGCGACGGTCTCGCGCAGCATCGCGATGCGGTCCGACAGCAGCTCGGCGAGGTTGCGCCCCAGGCGCGGGTAGCGCGCGATGAGGCCCTCCACGGCCCGTCCGGACAGCGGCGAGACGGCGGAGTCCTCGAGGGCCGTCACGCTCGACGCGGGCGCCGAGCCCAGGGTCGAGTAGATCGCGCCGGAGTCGAGCAGCGAGATCATGATCTCGTGGCCCGGGGCGGTGCTCTCGAAGAGCGCCAGGCGCCCGTCGCGGACCACGAAGAGATGATCCGGGCGGCTGAGGGGCTCGGGCATCGCGGCGCCGCGCGGCCAGCGCACGAGCGGCAGGCGGCTGTCGAGCAGCGTCAGGTCGAGCTCGGGGAGCCCTGCGAACAGATCCATGCGGGTCAGGTCGATACGGCCCGGGCCGCTCACGCCGGAGCTCCGGAAACCGTTCTGGCGGAGCTCTGAGGGGGCGATGGCCACGGCGGGAACTCTGGCACCCGTTTGTTATGGGGCGCTAAGAACGGATGCAAGATGTCTGGGTGATGCCCGCGCCCAGCGGCCTGAATCACCCCGGGGGCCTTTCGGAGCGGGGAACCTCCGGGAGCCCCTGCGAGGTACCATCGGGCGCGACCCGGCGAGGAGTGAGATCTGGTGGACCGGCCCAGCCCCGCCGTTCAGGACTACCTGAAGGCGATCTATCAGCTCGACGAGGTCGCCGAGGCAGCAGGGCCGGTGACGACCTCGCAGGTCGCCGACGCCCTCGCCGTCACCACCGCATCGGCCAGCAACATGCTCAAGAAGCTCGACGCGCTCGGCTATGCGGTGCAGGTCAAGCGCCAGGGCGTCGCTCTCACCGACCTCGGTCGGCAGGCCGCGCTCGAGGTGATCCGCCGCCATCGCCTGCTCGAGACCTATCTCGCGACGAGCCTCGGCATGTCCTGGGACGAGGTGCACAGGGAGGCCGAGGTGCTCGAGCACCACGTCTCCGGGGCGCTCGCCGACCGGATCGCCGAGGCGCTCGGCCACCCCGAGCGCGACCCGCACGGTCACCCGATTCCCACGAGCGCCGGCCAGGTCGCGGTCGTCCCGTCGCGCAGGCTCTCGGAGCTGGCCGAGGGCACGGCCGCGGTGGTCGGCCGGGTCGACGACCGCGACGACGCGCTGCTGCGGTTCCTCGCCGAGCGCGGGCTGGTTCCCGACGTCCACGTCGAGGTGCTCTCGCACTCGCCCTTCGGCGGGCCGATCTCGGTTCGCATCGGCGAGGACCGGGTGGAGGACGTGCCGCCCGCGGCAGCCCGTGCCGTGCACGTGGAGTAGGCCGCCGCGCCACCACCCCGGGATGTCCCCGGCACGGTGGTGATCAGTTGACGAAGGGCTGCGACGCCTCGATCAGATCGTCGAGGTCCACGCCCAGGCTCTGCATGAAGAACGGGGTCAGCAGGTTGAGCGTGTGGCGGCAGGCGGGGCAGATCGGAAGGGGAGGGGGCGCGGGCAGCCCCTCCGTCGCCCCGGACAACGAGTAGGCGCTGCCGCAGTACTTGACGCACACGCCGCACGAGCCGGCCTTGCAGTCGAGCCGCACGAGGTCCTCGCCCGCCCCCCCGATCTGGGCGGTCCAGGAGCGGTGACGCTCGGCGTACGCCTCGGCCTCGGCGGCCAGCGTCGCGCGGGCCTCGTCGGTCCAGCCGTCGCGGAGCGCGGTCGCGAAGGGCTCGGGAGGATTCTGGACGGAACGGAAGCGCTCCGTCCAGCGATCGATCTCGCCCTGCCAGTCGCGAGCGGGCGCGGTCAGTCCTCCACGAAGTTGACGACCGGTGCGCGGTCGATCAGGCCGGCCTCGTGGCCGCGGCGCAGGAGTTCGGCCACCGCGGCCTTGCCGTCGTCGCCGTAGTCGAGCGTGCGGTCGTTGACGTACATGCCCACGAAGCGGTCGGCCAGGCCGCGGTCGAGCCCCCGGCCGAAGCCCTCGGCGTAGGCGAGCGCCGCCTGGCGGTGCTCGAGGCCGTAGGCGATCGAGTCGCGCAGGATCCGCGACAGGCGCGGCATGGTGTCGCCCTCGTCGAGGTCGCGCCGCACGGCGTTCGCGCCGAGCGGCAGCGGCAGGCCGCCGGTCAAGTCGTGCCACCACCGGCCCAGGTCGATGATCGAGCGCAGGCCCTGGGTCTCGTAGGTGAGCTGGCCCTCGTGGATCACGAGGCCCGCGTCCACCTCGCCGGCCTCGACGACGTCGAGGATCTCGTCGAAGGGAACGATCACCGGGTCGGCGATGCGGCCCACGGCGAGCTGGAGCTCCAGGAACGCGCTCGTCAGCACGCCGGGGATGGCCACGCGCAGGCCGGGCAGCTCGGCCGGGTCGATGTCCGCGCCGTCGCGCACCACGACCATGGGCCCGTACTGCTCGCCCATCGACGCCCCGTGGGGCAGGAGCCGGTACGTGTCGGAGAGGTACGCGTAGGCGTGCACCGACACGGCCGTGACCTCGAGGCGCCCCTCCTTGGCCCAGTCGTTGAGCGTCTCGATGTCGCGCAGCACGTGCTCGAACCGGAAGCCGTCGGTCGGGATCAGATCGTCGGCCAGGGCGTGGAACATGAAGGCGTCATCGGGGTCCGGGCTGTGCCCGAGACGGATCAGGCGGTCGGGCACGCAGGCTCCTCCGGCGGGTGGACGTACCCGGTGATCCTAGTGCTTCGCCCTTGCCCCTACGCGAAGTAGGTGTCGTCCGACGCCCAGGGCGGTGAACAGGTGCACAGCAGGCGCACGGGGCCGTCCGGGGAGGCCGTGATCTGGTGCCAGGCGCCGGGGGGGATCAGGACGGCGTCGCCCGCCGAGACCCTCGTCGTCTCCCCGTCGAGATCCATCGTCCCGGCGCCCTCGAGGAGGTAGTAGATCTCCTCGCTGACCCGGTGGTGGTGGCGGACGGTTGACTCCCCGGCCTCGATCGTGGCCTCGGCCAGACTGTGGTTGGCGACCGGTGCGTTCGAGAGGTCGAGGAGGGAGCGGATGGTGCTGCCGTCGTCGGTCGTGAACGGGACGGCCGCGGAGCGCGAGCGGATCTCCATGTCTCCAGACTACGGCTATCCTCGGCCGATGGGGAAGGTCATCGACGGGATCGACGAGGCGCTCTCCACGTTCCTGGGCGCGCAGCCCGTGTTCTTCGTGGCCACCGCGCCGACCGCGCTCGACGGCATGGTGAACGTCTCGCCGAAGGGCCTCGACGGCTCGTTCGCGGTGCGGGGCGCGCGTGAGGTCGCCTACCTCGACCTCACCGGCAGCGCCGCCGAGACGATCGCGCATCTGCGCGACAACGGGCGCATCTGCCTGATGTTCTGCGCGTTCGAGGGCCCCCCGCGCATCGTGCGCCTTCACGGCCGCGGGGAGGCCGTCCTGCTGGGCGATCCGCGCTTCGACGACCTCGCCGCGGGCTTCGCCGGCCACCCCGGGGCGCGGGCGGTCGTGCGGGTGGACGTCACCCGCGTCGCCGACTCCTGCGGCTTCGGCGTGCCGAGGATGACCGTCGACGACCAGCGCGACCAGCTGACGCGCTGGGCCGCCAGCCGCGGCCCGGAGGGCCTGGCCGCCTACCGGGCCGAGCGCAACGCCCTCAGCATCGACGGGCTGCCGGCGTTCACCCCGCCCACGGGCCGATGACGCACATGTAGGCCCCCTCGGTCGTCCCCGTCACCGCTCCCGTCGATGCCCGGCGCTTCTGCTCGCCCGGGCTGGCGCGCACCCTCCCTTTTGGAGAAACTGGCGTCTCGGTCGACCGGCGAGAGCGGAGGCGTCATGAGGTTCCGTGCGATCTCGGCGATGTTGGCGCTCGGAGCCGCGACGCTCGCGCCCTCCGCCGCGGCGCCCGCCACCTACCGGACGAGCTTCCAGATGCTCCAGCTCACGCCGTCGCGCGTCTGGGACGACACCTCGTTCATCCCGTTCGGGCTCCCGAAGCCCATCGACCGGGTCTACCGCTACCGGGTCGGGAAGCGGACCTTCGTCGGGGTCTGGATCCCGGCGTCGGCCAGTACCCGCTCCACCTCCGAGGCGCTCACGCGCGAGTGGAAGGAGGCGCGGAGCCGATACGGCCCCGGTTCGCACGGGGTGATCACCGACCGCCGGCTGACCGCCGCCGAGAAGCGGCGCTTCATCGTCCTCGGCGATCTCTACCGGGATGCCGACGTCCTGGTCGCGGCGGCCGGCCACCCCGCGTGCGCCGGCCTCTCGCGCGCGCAGGCCCGCGCCATCGCCCGGGGCGCCGTCACGCGCTGGTCGCAGGTCGTCGCCGGCGCGGGCGCGGGCGCGATCCGGGTACGCCATCTGGTGGACGGCTCGGGGACCGCCGTGCCCCACATGGGGACGGCCTGGGTCGGAAGGCTGAACCGGCAGCGGGTCAACTACGCCCGCGCCGCGGTCGGCCTCCCGGACGCGGGCGCGTCGCTGGCGGCGCGCGGCGACGCGTCGATCGCGGCGATCACGACCTGGTCACGCGTGCGCGCCCTGGGCGGCTCGGTCTGCGCCGTCCCGCTGAACGGCGTGACGCCGACCGACGCGACCGTGGCGGCCCTCACGTACCCCGAGTCCTTCCCCGTGCGCTACGTGGTGACGCGCAGGCTGGTCGGGCGTCGCGCCGAGGCGCGGGCCCTCAACGCCGCGATGCGTCGCGCCATGAGGGCGTTCCTGTCCTCGCCGCGATTCACGGACCGGCTGCGCTCGCGGGGGGTCCTGCTGGCGGGCGACCCGCGAGCGCCCGAGGCCCCCTGACGACCGCCCGGGAGCGGCGGCTACGCGCCCTCTGGGGTCACCGCGGCCTGCCGGCGGATGACGCACATGCCCTCTCCCTCGGCGGCGAGCGAGCCGTCGGGCAGGTGCACCCAGACCACGGCGCGGAAGCCGCGCTCGCTGCGCTGCACCAGCCGCCCGCGGAGCGTCAGCTCGTCGCCCACCGGAATCGGCCGGCGCAGCCAGTAGCGGACCTTGGCGGTCATGCCCCACAGCCCGTGCGGAGCTCCCGCGTACACGAGCATCTCGTCCACCAGCATGCCGATCAGGCCGCCGTGGACCCGCTCCGGGTAGCCGATGTGCGTCGCGCGCGGCGTGTAGCGCGCGACGGCGTCCGTGCCGTCCCGGTGGATCCGCAGCCCCAGCCCGTCCGGGTTGGCGGGCCCGCACACGAAGCAGTCCGGACACGCCGGCGGGTTGAGGAGCGGGAGGTCGTCCATCGCGGGACGCCATGCTACCGTCCGGTCCGTGACCGCCTTCCTCGTCGTCCTCCACTCGCTCAACGCCGTGCTCCTGGTCTTCCTCGTGCTCCTGCACAGCGGGAAGGACGCCGGCCTCTCGGGGGCCTTCGGCGTCGGTGGCGCCTCGAGTTCCTACGGCGGCTCGACGGCGATCGTGGAGAAGAACCTCGACCGCGTCACGGTCGCGTCGGCGATCCTCTTCTTCGTGACGACCTTCTTCCTGGCCAAGACGCTCTGAGCGTCTCCGGCACGCGCGTGCCGGTCTCCTGGAAAGTTGCGTTTACTGTGATTCCGCATGCTCGTAAGGTGCGTCCCGGGTCGCCGTGAGGAGCGCGACGAGGCGCTGGGGAGCGGGCGCGGGCCGCGTCGCCGCCACGGTGGTCGCCGTGGCGATGTCGGCTCTGGCGCTCGCGGGCTGCGGATCGGACGCGCCGGACCAGGCGCGCGACGGCGGCACGCTGATCGACGCCGAGGGCCAATCGCCGCCGATCCTGAACGTCCTGCTGCCCGAGGGGGTCACGGCAGCGGGCCAGCGGGTGGTCTCCAACATCCAGCAGAACCTCCTGACCTCCGACGAGGACGGGGCCTTCGTGCCCCAGCTCGCGACCGAGGTCCCCTCGGGCGCGGACGTCCGCGAGGGCCCGCTGCGGGTCACCTTCCGCCTCCAGCCGCGCGCGCGCTGGTCGGACGGCGAGCCCGTGACGAGCGCCGACGTGGTCTTCACCTGGAAGGCGATGACCGATCCGGCCAACGAGGTCGCCAGTCGCAGCGGGTGGGATCAGATCCGCGCCGTCACCCCCGGCCGCACCGCCGCGGGCGAGGTCTGCGACGCCGCGACCTGCCTGACGGTCGCCTTCGCCGGCGACTACGCTCCATGGCGCGACGTGTTCAGCGTCTCCGGCGGCAACTACATCCTCCCCGAGCACGTGCTGAGGGGCGCCGACTTCAACACGGTCTGGAACACCGGGGGGATCGTCGGCTCCGGGCCCTACACCCTGACGGGCTTCGAGCCTGGCGTGCGGGCGGTGCTCGAGCGGGATCCCGACTACTGGGGCCCCGGGCCCCCGGGCGGGGCCGCGCCCGTCGGCCGTCTCGTCTTCGACTTCCTGGCGTCCCCGTCCGCCGCGCTCGCGGCCGTACGCCAGGGCGAGGCGCAGATGACGAGCCCGCCGCCCGATCCGGCGCTGATCTCGCGGGCCGGCTCCATCGAGGGCGTGCGCGTCCAGTCGGTGCCCTCGCTCTTCTTCGAGCACATCATCATCAACACCAGCCGGGGCCCCCTTGCGGATCCGGGCGTGCGGCGCGCCCTCGCGTACGCCATCGACCGGCAGCAGATCGTCGATGTCCTCCTGAACGGCTCGGTGCCCGTGCTGCAGAGCGTGGTCCGGCCCGAGCAACTCGGCTACCGACCCGCCTTCGCGGGCTACTCCCGCGACCCGCGCCGCGCCGCCGAGCTCCTCGAGAAGGCGGGCTTCGCGCGCGGCCCGGATGGCGTGTTCGCGAGGGACGGCCAAGAGCTGCGCATCCCGCTCATCTACGACACCGGCAACGCGCTGCGCGCGACGACCGCCCGCCTGATCGCCGACCAGGCCCGCGCCGCCGGCATCGCCATCCAGCCCCGTCCGGTGTCCGCCGAGCGGCTCTTCGGCACCCTTCTCAACGACGGCGACTTCTCCGCGGTGATGGCGGCCTTCGGCGGCGGGGTCGACCCGAGCGTGACCGGGTTGCTCGCCACTGACCAGATCCCGACGGAGGAGAACGGCTTCTCCGGTCAGAACGTGTACCGGTGGAGCGACCCGGAGGCCGACAGCCTGATGCGTCGCTCGGACCGCGAGGTCGACGACGCTGCGCGCTCCGCGACCCTCGGGGAGGTGCAGGAGATCGTCGCGCGCCAGGTGCCGCTGATCCCGCTCTACCAGCAGCCCAACACCGTCGTCTACCCCGAGGGGCTCACCGGGGTGAGGGAGAACCCGACTCAGGCCGAGGTCTTCTGGAACAGCGCCGTGTGGTCGCTCGGGGGCTAGCCGGGGAGGGTCCGTGGGCGCGGTGAGCGCGTACGTCGGGCGGCGCCTCGCCATCGCGGTGCCGCTGCTGTGGCTGGTGAGCGTCCTCGCCTACCTGCTCCTCTACCGCGCGGCGGATCCGGTCGCCCGGCTGCGCCAAGTGCCGGGCGTGCGTCCGGCCGACGTCGCCAGGCTGGTGAGGCAGCAGGGCCTCGACGCCCCCTGGTACGAAGGCTACTGGCGCTGGCTCTCGGGGTTCGTCCGCGGCGACTGGGGCCTCAGCACCACCAACCGTGGCGCGGGCGCCCTCGAGACGATCGGCGCCGCCGTGCCGGCGACGATCGAGCTGATGGGCCTCGCGCTGCTGGTGTCGGCCGTGCTCGGGGTGTCGCTGGGGGTTCTGTCGGCCACGCGGCCCATGTCCGGCACCGATCTGACTGTGAGCGGCATCTCCTACGTCGGCTTCGCCACCCCGACCTTCCTCGCGGGCATCCTCCTCCAGCTCGGCGCGATCTGGACGCGCGAGCACGGCTGGGCGGTGATCCCCTTCGTGCTCGGGACGATCCTCGTCCTCGTCGGCCTCGCGCGCGTGCGCCGCGGCGGCGCGACGACGATCGCCGTCCTGAGCGCCGGCGCCATCCTCATCCTGCTCGCCGTCGTGCTGTGGGATCAACTCGGCGGGGACGGGAGCACGATCCTCTACACGGGCCAGCGCTACTCGTTCGGCCACGAGGGGGATCTGCTCTCGCTCAACCACCTGCAGCATCTCGTGCTGCCCGTGCTGACCCTCTCGCTGGTGAACGTGGCCGTGTGGAGTCGCTTCCAGCGCGCGGTGCTGATCGACGAGCTCCGCTCCGACCACGTGGCGGCGGCCCGCGCCCACGGCCTCGGCGAGGGCCGGGTGGTGATCCGGCACGCTCTGCGCAACTCCCTGGCGCCGATCGTGACCCTCGTCGCCCTCGACCTCGGCGCCATCTTCAGCGGCGCCGTGGTCACCGAGACGGTCTTCTCGTGGCCGGGCATGGGGCGCCTGCTGCGGGACGCGGCCGTGGCTCGCGACATCAACGTGGCGATGGGCATCGTGATGATCGGGGCGGTCGCCGTGGTGGTGGCCAACCTGCTGGCCGACCTGGCCTACGCCGCGCTCGACCCGCGGGTCGATCTGCGCGGAGGACGCCCGTGAGGCGGGTCCGCCAGGGGCTCGCGCGACTGGGCGCGCCGGGCGCCGCGGGCGCCGTGATGCTGGCCGTGATCGTGCTCGCGACGCTCATCGGCCCGGCGCTGTCGCCCTACGGGGTCGCCCAGCAGGACCTGCTCGCGCGCAACCAAGGCCCGAGCTGGGCCCACCCCTTCGGCACCGCGGAGCTCGGGGAGGACGTGCTCACCCGGGTCCTCGCGGCCGGCCGGATCTCGCTGCTCGTGGGCCTCGCGACGGCCGCCGCGGCGACGGTCGTGGGCGCCGGGCTCGGTCTCCTCGCCGGATGGCGGGGGGGGCGGGTCGACTCGGCGCTCTCCCGGCTGACGGACCTGTTCCTGATCGTCCCCGGCTTCGTCGTGCTGATCGTGCTCAGCCTGACCTTCGAGAGCGTCGGCGCCGCCCAGGTCATCCTGATCCTCGCCCTGATGTCGTGGCAGCCGCTCTTCCGGCTCACCCGGGCGTCGGCCCTGCGCACCCGCGAGCTCCCGTACGTCCTGGCGGCCCGTGCCGCGGGCGCGCGCGGGCCGCGGATCGTGCGGACGCACCTCCTGAGCGCGGCGATCCCGGAGATCGTCGCCTTCGCCGCGCTCGCGGTCGGCGTCTCGATCCTGGCCGAGAGCGCCCTGTCGTTCCTGTCGCTCGGCATCGACCCCTCCGGCGACCCGTCGTGGGGGACGCTGATGATCGGCGCGCAGGAGACCGTGGAGGAGCGGCCCTGGCTGACGCTCTTCCCGGGGCTGATGATCCTGGCCACGGTGCTCTCGGTCAGCCTGATCGGCGACGGCCTGCGCGACGCCCTCGGCCCGGGCGGCGGGCGTCGCGCGGCGCGGCGGCGGCTCGGGTGAGCGCGCCCCTGCAGGCGCGCGGGTTGCGGGTGACCGGCCCGTCCGGCGTCGCGCTCGTGGACGGGGTCGACCTCGACCTGGCCCCGGCCACCGTGACGGCCCTGGTGGGCGAGAGCGGCGCCGGCAAGAGCCTCACCGGGCTCGCGCTCCTCGGCCTGGTGCCCCCGCCCGCGCGGATCGCCGCCGGCCGGGTATCTCTGGGGGGCCGGGTCGTGAGCGGCCTGCCGTCTCGCGAGATGCGCGCGGTGCGCGGCGGCCGGATCGCCCTGGTCCCGCAGGATCCCGCCGCGGCGCTCGACCCGGTGGCGCGCGTGGGCGCCCAGGTGGCCGAGGTCCTGCGGGTGCACCGGCGTCTCGGGCGCGCCGAGGCGCGCGTGGCGGCTGCGCGCGCCCTCGCGGAGGTCGGCGTGCTCCGCGACGACCACCCGCACCGGCTCTCGGGCGGACAGCGCCAGCGGGCGCTCATCGCGATGGCGCTCGCGCCGGGGCCGGACGTCCTGATCGCCGACGAGCCGACGGCCTCGCTCGATCCGACCGTCCAGATCGAGATGCTCGATCTGATCGCCGCACGCGGCCGCAGCGACGGGCTCGCGGTGCTGCTGATCTCGCACGACCTCGGGTCGGTGGCGCGGCTCGCCGACCGGGTTGCCGTGATGTACGCCGGGAGGATCGTCGAGGAGGGCCCGGTGCGGGCGGTGCTCTCGGCGCCCCGGCACCCCTACACCGCCGCCCTGCTGGCGCTGGCGCCGCGCATGACGGGGCCTCCGGCCCTGCGGATCCCGGTGGCGGGGGCGCCTCCGGAGCCGGACGAGCGGCCGTCCGGGTGCGCCTTCGCCCCGCGCTGCCCGGCGCGCCGGGACGCCTGCGCGGAGCCTCAGTCGCTGCGTCCTGCCGGCCCGCAGCGCCGGGTGGCCTGCCTGCTCGGCGAGGGGGAGGCGGCGTCGCCGCCCGGGGGGGCGACGTGAGCGGCCCGCTTCTCGAGGCGCGCGACGTCGTCGCGGTCTTCCCCGGCCGGCGGGGGCAGGCGCCGGTGCGGGCGGTGGACGGGGTCGACCTGGAGGTAGCCGAGGGTGAGGTCGTGGCGATCGTGGGGGAGTCGGGCTGTGGCAAGAGCACGCTGGCGCGCCTGCTGGTGGGGCTGGCGGCGCCCGATTCGGGCACCGTGCGCGTCGCCGGCGTCGATCCCGCGAGTGCCGACCCCGCCGCGCGCGACGCGGCGCGCCGCGCGGCCCAGATCGTCTTCCAGGACCCCTACCTCAGCCTCAACCCAAGACTGAGTGTCGGGACGACGATCGCCGAGCCGCTCGCGATCCGACCCGACCGAAGCCTCGCCCGTGCCGATCGCCGCCGGGAACGGGCCCGGCGTGTGGGAGAGCTCCTGGAGGCGGTCGGCCTGCCCGCGGGGACGGCCGTCCGGCGCCCCTCGGAGCTGTCGGGCGGCGCCCGCCAGCGCGTCGCCATCGCGCGGGCCCTGGCGCTGCGCCCCCGGCTGGTGATCCTCGACGAGCCGATCTCGGCCCTCGACCCCTCGATCGGAGCCCAGGTGATGGCGCTCCTCGCCGATCTGCGGCGAAGCGAGGGCCTCGCCCTGCTCCTGATCTCCCACGACCTCGCCACGGTGAGCGGAGTCGCCGGGCGGGTGGCCGTGATGGACGCCGGCCGGATCGTTGAGGAGGGCCCGGCCGCCCGGGTGCTGGCGTCGCCCACGAGCGCCCGCGGCCGGGCGCTCGTGGCGGCGGCTCAGCTCTTGTCGCCGCCGCCGTGGGTCTGGCCGGGTTCGACGGCCCAGGCGTAGGCCTCGGCCAGGCGCAGCAGGGTCGTCGCGTTCGGGGCTCCCGCGATCTGGGCTTCGATCGCCGCGAGCAGGGCGGCGCGGGTCGTCTCCTCGGTCACGCGGGGGCGTTCGTCGGTGCTCATTCCACGGGCCATCCTCATCCGGGGGTGTCGGACTCCAGTCTATTCAGGGTCCTCGGACCCGCCTGCCGGGGTCAGGTGGCCCTTCTCGGGGAGCGCCCTTCCCGACGGCCGCGGCGCCGGGTAGGGTTCGCCGCGATGAATACATCCGTCAAATGGGTGGGAGCCCTCGTCGCGGTCCCCGTGGTCGCGTTCGGTCTCTACATCGGCGCCGTGGTCCAGGTCTACGTACTGGCCTACGTCGTCCAGATCATCGGCAACATCTTCGGCTGACCGGCCCGGTCGCCGCGCCGACGAGACGTCGGCGCCGGCCCTGCCGCGAACCGTTGAGGCACTCCCGGCCACCTGACCGGGCAGGACTCGGCCGCCCCCGGGCCGAAGTCGTCGTCGACCGGCTCACCCTGCGGCGCCCCGGCGCCGATGAGGTCGACATGAGACATGCGCACCGGTTCCTCGTGGGCCTGCTCGTCTACTGGCGCCGGTCCTGCTGGCGCTGAGCCCGGCGACGGATCCAGGCTGAAACGAGGAGGGCCCCGCCGAAGCGGGGCCCTCCGCAGTGCGCCCGACTGGACTTGAACCAGCACGACCCATATGGGTCACAAGGCCCTCAACCTTGCGCGTCTACCAATTCCGCCACAGGCGCCGGCGTCCGGGCAGTATAGACGAGCGCGCCGGAGACCCGGGATGTGGATTTCGCGGCGACCTCTGGTAGCGTTGAGAACACCTGTTCGCGTCTCGGAGGCTACCCCGGCATGGACGACCTGACCGAGCGTCAGACCGCGATACTCACCTTCATCTCGCGGCACTGCCGCGACAGCGGCTATCCGCCCACCGTGCGCGAGATCGGCCTCGCCGTCGGGCTCGCCTCCCCCTCGACGGTCCACGCGCACCTGGCCAAGCTCGAGAGCGCCGGCCACATCCGCCGCGATCCGACGAAGCCGCGCGCGATGTTCGTGTGCCGCGAGGCCGCCGAGGTCGAGGCCCCCGCGACCGTCCCGGCCCCGCCGGCGAACACGCTCCCGCTGGTGGGATCGGTCGCCGCCGGTGTCCCGAAGCTCGCCGAGCAGGACGTGGAGGACTGGATCGCCTCGCCCTTCGAGGGCGACTTCATGCTGCGGGTCACGGGCGACTCGATGATCAACGCGGGGATCCTCGACGGCGACCTGGTGGTGGTGGCACGGCGGCCGACGGCCGACGACGGCGAGATCGTCGTGGCGCAGATCGAGGACGAGGCGACGGTCAAGCGCCTCAAGCGGGTCGACGGGCGGGTCCACCTGATGCCCGAGAACGACGCCTTCTCGCCGATCGTCCCCGACGAGGTGGCGCTCCTCGGCGTCGTCGTCGGAGTGCTGCGCAAGCTCTGACGCGGAGTGGGCGGCGACCCGTGGGAGCGCTAGTCTGACCCGGCAGGCCAGGCAGCCGCGGGTCGCACTCGTGCGGCTCGAGGAAAGTCCGGACACCGCAGAGCAGGGTGCTGGTTAACGGCCAGCGGGGGAAACCCCAGGGAAAGTGCCACAGAAATACACAGCCTCGGCGCTCGCGTCGGCGGCAACGGTGAAAAGGTGCGGTAAGAGCGCACCAGCGGTCTGGTGACAGGCCGGCTCGGTAAACCCCACTCGGTGCAAGGCCAAACCGGGGCGCCACGGGTTGCTCGCCCAGTCCCAGGTAGGCCGCATGAGGCGTCTGGCAACAGATGTCCCAGATGGATGGCTGCCCACGACAGAATCCGGCTTACGGCCTGCTACGGAAAACCCTGCGAAAGCAGGGTTTTCTATTTCCCAGGCCGTCCGGTCCCGAGCGCCGCCCCCGGCTCAGTGCCCGGCGGGTGACCCGGGGGGGAGGGGTCCGCGCAGCGAGTGCGCCTGCTCGAAGCCCCGGGCGACCGCGGCCTGGGCGTGGTCGATGACCGCGTGCAGGGCGGGCATGGCGAGCGGCTCAATGGTGACCCCGTCGCGCTGCGCCGCCTCGGCCTCCGTCAGCACGGCCGCTGCGATGCGGGTGTGCTCCACCAGCACGCGGGCGCCCGAGGGCCCCTGGAGGCCTCCGCGCAGGCCGGCGAGCTCGGCGCGGCCCGCGGTCGCCGCGGGTCGGCCGCTTTCGAGGCCCGCGGCGAGGACCCGCACGAAGCGCAGGGTGAGGCGGCGCATCGAGGGAGCGCTGGGCGCGGGAAGGGGGGTGGGGACGCCGTCGTCGTAGCCGGCCAGGGCCCGTTCGATGATCGCCTCGGTGCGCGCGTTGAGCTCGCGCGCGAGCAGGGGGCACGCGGGGATCTCCTGGGGCGCCCGCCGGATCCGCCGCGATTCGGGAGCCGGGGCGCCTCGGCCCTCGAGCCACTCGCGCAGCTCCTCCAACTCGAAGCGCCGGTGGCCGCCCACGGTGCGGTGCGAGGGCAGGCGCCCCTGGTCGGCCCAACCCCGGATGGTCGCGACGCTGACGCCGATCAGCGCGGCCGCCTCGCTGGCCGTGAGCGTCCGCCGGCCGCGGCCGGCGCGTGCCGATCGCGCCTTGGGCCAGCCCTCGTCGTCAGTCATCGCCACCCCGAGCGTTTCGTCCATCGCCGAACCGTGGACCGCGTCGATGTTGACGCGGCCGACGGAAGGACTTTCGCCCGCCCGGGGCGAAGCCCTGCCGTGAATGCATCAGTCACACCGACCTCGCCGGCCCTGGCGGGCCGCGCTCGCAGCGTTCGCGGCTTCGGCGGCCGCGCTCGGGCTGATGTCGGCGCTCGCGCTGGGGCTCGAGCTCCGGGCCGACGCCGCCCGCGCGGCGGAGCCCCTCGGCCGGACGGCGGACGCGCTCGCCGCGCGCATCGACCCCTCACGGATCGTCGGCGCGCGCGCCGCGATGGAGGCCTCGGATGTCCCGGCGCGCCTGCTCAGCCCGGCGGGACGCGTGCGCGTCCAGACCGGGGGGGCGGCCGTCTGGGCCGTCGCGGGCCCGGGGCTGATGGGGGCGCTGGCCACCGCGCGCGTCAACGGGTGGTCGCTGCGCGACGGAGCCGTCCAGGCCCGGCGAGCGCTGCCCTCGGGCGGCGCGGTCGTGGTGCGCGCGCCGCTGGCGCCGGGGACGGGGGGCGTGGACGCCCTGGCGCCGATCCTGATCGCCGTCTGCGCGCTGTCGCTGGTCGGCGGGGCGCTCGGATGGGTTCTCGCCGCCCGGTCGGGCCGACGCCTGATGGCGATCTCGCTGGCGGGCGAGGCGATGGCCGCCGGCCGGCCCGGTGCGGTGGCGCCCAGCGGGCGCGGCGAATGGCGCCGGGCATCGGAGGCCGTCGCCGCCGCCGAGGCGCGGGTCGCGGCCCTGCAGGCGGCGGCCGAGTCGCGTGTCGAGGCGCTCGGCGCCGCGCTCGCCCCGCTCGCCCACCCCGCCGCCGCGCGCACGCCCTCGGGGAGCCTGATCCGCAACGACGCGCTGGACCGCCTGGTCGCCACGATGTCGCCGCCGGACGCGGCCCAGGTGGACGACGCCGTCGCGATGGGGCTCTCTGCCTCGGGGCCGGTGTCGCGCCGCATCGTCCTCTCGGACGGACGCGCTCTCGAGATGGAGGCGTGGGCGGTCCCGGGAGGCCGGATGGTGGCCGTCGGCGAGCGCACCGAGCAGGCCCGCATGGAGGCCGTGCGCCGGCAGGTGACCGGGGCGGCCGCCCGCCATCTGCAGGCGCCCGTGAACGAGATCCAGGCGCTCGGCTCCGACCTGCTCGGCAACGTCCCATCGTCTGCCGTTCCGGCCGTGCGCCGGATCCAGGCTGCCGGCGACCGGATGGAGCGCCTCGTCTCCCAGTTGCTGCGCGGCACGGCGGCCGATCCGCGCGCCCACCCCCTGCGCCTGCGCGCCGTCGGGGTTGCCGGGCTCGCCTACGGCCTCGGCGCCGCCTTCGACCGCCGGCTGCGCGAACGGGGGCTGCGCCTCGAGACCTCCCTTCCGCGCGACCTGCCGCCGGTGCGCACCGACGCCGCCCTGGCGCACGAGATCCTCTCCGAGCTGATCGCCAACTCGGCGACGTTCACCCCTCGGGGCGGCGTCATCACGCTTTCGGCCCGGAGCCTGCCGCGCGGGCTGGTGGAGCTCTCGGTGGGCGACAGCGGCCCGGGCATCCCGCCGGAGGAGCTCGCCTCCGTGGGCGAGCGCTTCGGACGGGGCTCCTCCGCCAGCGGCTTCCCGGGCGCGGGCCTCGGCCTCGGGGTGGCGCGCGCTCTCGCCGAGCGGCTCGGGGGGCGTCTGGTGATCGAGGCGGGCCCGGGAGGGAGGGCGCGCCTGGAGCTGCCCGCAGCCCTCATGCCGTCCGGCCCGCCGGATCCGTCGCCGACCGACCCCGCGCCGGCTCCGGCGCCAGCCGCCGTTCCATGAGGATCGCCCCGGGCGCCCGGAAGAGCAGGCGCCCCACCAGCCACCGCCGCCGCCGGGACTCCGCGAAGCCGGTGGCGTCGTAGAGGGCGCGTCCGCCCGCGTTGTCGATCGTCACCCAGAGGGTGAGCCGCCGCCGCCCCGCCGCGCGGGCCCGGTCGGCGCAGGCCTCCAGGAGGGCGCTCGCAACCCCCCGCCGGCGCGCCCAGGCGTCCACCGCCAGCTCGTCGATGTAGGCCTCGTCCGCGTCCAGGCGGCCGTGCGCGAGGACGCTCAGCACGAGCGTCGCGCGAATGGCGCGCGACCAGCCGACGGCGCCCGCGAGGGCCTGAGGGAAGCCCGCGTCCACGTCGGCGCCGATGGCGACGCTCACGACGCCGGCCAGCCGCCCGTCGATCTCGGCGACCCAGCGGCGCGTCGCGCCGGGAGCGCTCACGTCGCGGAGCACCAGCGCCTCGATGGCGCTCTCCGCGCGGCGCCCCAGGGCGGGCCGGTACTTGTCGCCGAGGGCCTCGGCGACGAGGCGGGCGATGGCGGGCGCGTCCGCCTCCTCGGCGGGGCGGATCGCCGGGCGGGCGTGCGAGCGGGTCATGGCGATCCGGATGGTAACCAGTCTCCGCCGGTGCGCACCCCGGTAGCCTCCGGGACCGTCCCACGGCTCACCGGAGGTCACAGATGGCGCGACTCGAGGCCGGGCAATCCGCCCCCGCCTTCTCCCTGCAGGCCGACGACGGGTCCACGGTCGATCTCGCGAGCCTGCGAGGGACCACCGTCGCCCTCTACTTCTACCCCAAGGACGACACCACAGGCTGCACGGCGCAGGCCTGCGAGTTCCGCGACATGCAGGCCGACTACGACGCCGCGGGCGTGCGCGTGATCGGCGTCAGCCCGGATCCGTTGAAGAGCCATCAGAAGTTCCGCGACAAGCACGACCTGCCCTTCACCCTCCTCAGCGACCCCGAGCACGAGGCCGCAGAGGCCTACGGCGTGTGGGTGGAGAAGTCGATGTACGGCCGCACCTACATGGGCATCGAGCGCAGCACCTTCGTGATCGGGCCCGACGGGGTCCTCGTGGAGGCGCTCTACAAGGTGAAGCCCAAGGGGCACGCCGCGTCCGTGCTCGGTCTGGCGATCTGAGAGCCCGCCCGTGAGGGGAGCCTCGTCGCCGGTCGCCCAGCGCCGGATCGCGATCCTCGCCTACGGCTCGCTGATCCACTCGCCCGGGGCGGTTCTGGCGCCGCGGATCGCCGGCGTCGAGCCGTGCCTCACGCCGTTCCCGGTCGAGTACGGGCGCGCCTCGCGGCGCTGGGGCGGGGGGCCGGTGCTCGTGCCGCACGCCGCGGGCGCGCCGGTCGCCGGAGCGCTGCTGCTCCTGGCCGACGACGTCGATCTGGGCGACGCGGTCGAGATGCTCGCGGTGCGGGAGGGGCTTGAGGACGCCCGCGGCGTCATCCAGGTGGACATGCCGGGCGAGCGGCTGGTGCTCGCCGCGTCGCTGCCCCGCAACCTGCCGGCGCCGGACATGACCCCGGACGCGCTCGCGCGCCGCGCCGTCTCGAGCGGGCGCAACGGCGCGCGCAACGGGGTCGCCTACCTCGCCGGCGCAATCGGAGCGGGCATCGAGACGCCGCTCAGCGCGGCCTACGCCGCGCGCATCCTGGAGATCTGCGGCGCCGCCTCCCTGGAGGAGGCGGAGCGGCTGGTAGCGTTCGATCGACCTGATCCGGACGGGGGAGCCGATGGGCTGGGATGACGTGTCACGCTGGCAGCCGGTCGACCTGGCGGCGGCCTTCAAGATGGGCGACGCCGTTCAGCCGGTTGACGTCCGCGACCTCGGGTACCGCGACTCCGACGTGCAGGTGAAGGGCGCCCTGCGCGTTGACCCGATGGAGTTCGAGGCCCTCGTCCCCGGGCTGCCCCAGGGGAGGGAGCTGGTCTTCTACTGCGACCGGCCGGGTGAGGCCAAGAGCCTCACGGTCGCGATGTGGGCCTTCGACCACGGGCGGTCCCGGGTCGGCGTCCTGGTGGGCGGCTGGGCCGCGTGGCAGGACGCCGGTTACCCGGTCGAGCCGAAGATCCCCTGAGCCTCAGGCGGTGCCGCGGGGGCGCAGGCCGTAGGTGGTCTCGAGCCACTCCGGCAGCACGGCGGCGATGCCGCGGCACAGCAGTTCGCGCTCGGAGATCGCCACGCGGGCGGCGACCTCGAGGGCGAGCCGGGCGTCGTCGCTGCGGATGCCGCTGACGCCCTCGACCGTCTTGTCGGCCTCGGTGCGGTTGTAGACCATCGCCCGCGCCGCCATCGGCCAGTGCTCCTTGGTCCACTCGATCAGAGCGACCTCGAGGTCGTGGTGGTCGTACTCCAGAAGCGCTTTCTGGAGGGCGTTCGGTGTGGCGTCGCTGTCTCGCTGCATGCTCACCTCGAAAAGGGGACCGGCCGTGGGGGGAGTGTAGCCCCCTTTGCCCGCCGGGCCGCCGCAGGCTCTCCGGACCGCCCGATCGGGGTGCGCGAGCCCCCGTGGGCGTAGACTCGTCCCGATGCGGACGTTCCTCCTGCTCTCGTCCCTGAGCCCGCAGGGCCTCCAGACCCTCGCCGCCACCCCGGAGCGCCTCTTCGAGGTCAACCGGGAGATCGAACGACTCGGCGGGCGGGTCGTCAAGCAGTGGGCGCTGCTCGGGGCCTACGACTTCCTGAGCGTGGTCGAGGCGCCCGATTCGCTGACCATCACCAAGCTCACGATGGAGCTCACCTCGCGCGGCAGTGCCTCCTTCGAGGTTCTCGCGGCCATTCCGGTCGAGGAGCTGATCGAGTCGCTCAGCGGGGGCGACGCGCCCTAGGCGCCGCCTCCGGGGCGGTCATCCGGCCCGGCGCCACTCCTCGGATCCGCACAGGGGGCAGAGCCCCAGCACGAGCACGCCGTCGTTCTCGAGGGGCGACCTGACGAGCAGGTCGCACGCCGCGCAGCGGAACGCGCCGGTGACCTCGTCGCCGACCTGGAACAGCTCGCTCTTCTGGGTGCTCGACATGGTCGGCGGTACCTCCGTTGCTGGACGGACCCACGGCGTGACGCCGCGAGCCGGGGAGACGTTCGGCGGGCCCGGCGGGCCGGTGCTCAGGTGGCGACGGCGGCGACGATGCTCGCCGCGGCCACCAGGGTGAAGAGCGTCACGCCCACCACGAGCAGAAGCCGCTCGGATACGCCGGCGATCCGGCGTATCCCGTCCTCGCCCCGCCGCTTGGCCAGGAGCCGCGGCAGTCCGCCCTCGTCGAGCCAGCGCTCGCAGTACGGGCAGAAGCGGGCCTCGGCCAGAAGGGGGAGGCCGCAACGGTGGCATGCGGGCGCTTCGGAGCGGTGGTGTCCCTGAAGATCGGACTCGGCTCTCACGCCGGAACTCCCATGCACTACGTGACAGAACGCCCGGCGCCCGCCCGGCGTGAACGAGAGCATACACCGGCGCGGCGAACGGTCAAACGTCTCCGAGGCCCGCGGAGGATCAGTCCCGCAGGGTGGGCCGCGGTGCCGGATCGGGTCCCGTCAGGACCCCTCGGGCGCGTCTCCGAAGAACTTCTCGGCCGCGTCCCACCCGGGGCCGGGCGAGCCGTCGCGGGCCTCGGCGGGTGCGGCGTCGTCCACCATCGGGAACGCGGTGCGGGAGGCCTCGGAGGCGTCCGCGGCGGGCGGGGGGGTGGCCTCGTCGTCCTCGTCCCCGCGCATCGACTCGATCTCAGCGACCTTAGCCTCGATCTCCATCAGCTTGGCCTCCACGGCGCCGACCTCGGTCGCGAGGGGCTCCTCGGGGACGGTGCCCGCCCTCACCAGCTCGTAGGTCCGCTCGCCCAGCTCCTCCAGCGCCGCGCGGTGCTGGCGCTGGAGCAGCCTCCGCTCGCCCTCGACGCGGGCGCGCTTGAGCGAGGTCTGGACGTCGGTCGCCAGGCGGTTGGCCTGTTTGGTGAGGGTGTCCAGAACCGTCATCAGCGCCTCCTTCGAGCCGTCCCGCGGGCCGTCGTGAACGGATTGTACCCACCCGGTGCCGGCGCACTCAGGGTCGTGTCGCGGCGCGATCGCGCGCAGAGCCGTACGAGGACGCCGTCGTAGCGTCGGGAGCATGACCGATCGCGCGCATCCGCAGGCGGGCCAGGCCGCGATCGAGGGCGTCGGCGTGACGGTCGTGGTCGCCCTCCTGCTCGCCGCTCTCGCGGCATGGATGGCGACCACGACCCATCCCCCCGGCAACCCCCCCGACGTCATCGGCCGCGTGGCCGAGCCGCTCGCCGGCCCCTACGACCAGCGCCTGTGGGAGAGGCCGTCCCTGCCGTCTCTTCTCGGCCTCTCAGCCGGGCGGCGCCGGGACGGTCCGATCGGGCGGGCGCTGCGGACGGTGGGCTCCGGCGCCGTGGCGGGGGTCGTCGTCGGCGTGCAGGCCCGCAATCAGTTCATCGTCGGCTTCGGCGAGCGGCTGCGCGAGCGGGCGGCCGGGTTCATCCGCGACCCGCTCGGCGACGGCGCCGAGCTGCCCGACGCCGACTTCCTCACACCCCGGGGCATCGGCCTCGCGGTGGCGCAGCGGGCCGGCGCGCTCTGGGACTACGCGCAGTTCCTGCGCACGCTGCCGCCGCGCACGGCGATCCTGCGGGCGTCACGTGACGCGGGGCGGGTGTCGGCCGACGCCGCGGTCGAGGCGGCCCAGGCCGCGCTGCGCCGCCGCCTGACGCGCGGGCGCACGACCCCGCAGCCCGGGACCCCGGGGGAGCGCACGCCCCCGCGCGCGCCGTGACGGCCTCGGTCGTCGATCGGCACATCCCGGTGTCGCGCCGGGCCAGGCCGGTCTCGCACGATCGGTCAATGGTCAACCACGGCAGAGGGGGAAGCGATGACGGGTTACGCGATCGCCGCATGGGCGCAGGCCGCGGCGCTCACAGCGATGGAGCGGGCGCGGCAGAACCGCAGCGGTCAGGGGACGGTGGAGTACGTCGGCGTGGTGGTGATGGTCACGCTCCTGATCGCCGCGGTGGCCGTGGCGGCCAAGGGCTGGGCGCCGGCGGTCGGGGACGGACTGAAGAAGGCCATCGCCGACGCCATCAAGAAGGCCTCGAGCGGGCTGTAGCGGCGGGCGGCTGCTCAGGCGATCTGACGGACCGCGCGCAGGCCGTGCGCGGCCGGGCGCTCCACCGGGGCGCTCACGCCCCGGGCGCCGGTGCGGTCGGCGCCCGTCAGGTCGCAGCCCCGCAGGTCGGCGCCCGTCAGGTCGGCGTCGCGCAGAACCGCGGCGAGCAGCCGGGCCTCGACCAGGGAGGCCCGGGCGAGCCGGGCGCCCGTCAGGTCGGCCCCGGCGAGCACCGCGTCGTCGAGGCGGGCCTCGAGCAGGTCGGCGCCCGTCATGCGCGCCCGGGTGAGGTCGGTCCTGCGCAGGTCGGCCCCGCGCAGGTCGAACCCGTCCATCAGCGCGCCGCGCAGGTCGGCCCCACGCAGATCGGGGGCCGACCCGAGGCTCGCGCCGCCATGGTGCCCCGAGTGGTTGAAGCCGCCCAGCATCACTCCGGCCAGGCGCGCCCCCGAGAGGTCGTCGAACGCGGCTCCGCGAAGGTCGGCCCGCGCGAACACCGCGCCGCTGGCGTCGGCGCCGGTGAGGTCCGCCCTGGTCAGGTCGGCGCCGCTGAAGTCGGCCTCCGTCAGATCCGCCGCACGCAGGCCTGCGCCGCACAGCAGCGCCTCCACGAGCCGGGTCCGGAACAGGCACGCGCCGCGCAGATCGGTGCGGCGCAGGTCGGCACCGGTCAGGTCCGCGTCGGTGAGGTCGGCTCCCATCAGCGAGAAGCCGGCCAGGTCGGCGTCGCGCAGCACGGCGCCGAAGAGCCGGTGTGCGCCCTGTGGCGCCCCCACTCCGGTCCGCTCGAGAGCGCGGTCCCATTCGGTGCTGGCGAGGTTCGCAGCGCACATGTCGGCGCCGTCCAGGGTCGCCCCCGACATCCGCGACCCCGAAAGGTCCGTGTCGCGAAGGCTCGCGCCCAGCATCACCGCCTCCTCGAAGCAGGCGTCGCGGGCCGTCGCGCCGTCCAGGCGCGCCCCGGCCAGCCCGGCCAGGGCGAGGTCGGCGCCGTCGAGGCAGGCGCCGCGCAGGTCGGCCCCCCGAAGGCTGGCGCGTCTGAGCCGGGCGCCGCGCAGGTCGGTGCCGCGCAGGTCGTGGCCGTCGAGGTCGGCCCGGCCGAGGTCGGCCCCGGAGAGGTCGGCACCCGACAGGTCGGCCCCGTCGGACCCGGCGCGCCGCGCTCCCACCCGGGACCCCGCGGCCCATCGCTCGTGGGCGCGGAGGGCCCGGGCGACGTCGACGGGCACGGGACGTGCGGAACGGCGAGCGGACATCGGGACCTTCCCTGGTCGTCACGGGATGCGGCGGCGCGGCGGGGACGAGCACGCGACTCATCTGCTCATCGGCGCGGGCGGCGGAATCCGAGACCCCCATTATCCTCGCGATGTGACCGTGCCCCCGCCCGACACCGAGATCCGCATCGTCGCTGCGCCCCGGGCCCCGGCGGGGTCCGGTGATGTGAGCCGGCGGTGGGCGCTCTCCTTCCCCGACGGCGCCGAGCGCTTCGCGGGCGTCACCCGCCCGGAGGCGCAGGCAGCGACCGCCGCCCTCGTGGCCCTGGGGGCGGACCGCTGGGACGACGGCCTCGTCGAGGTGACGCTCGCGGTGGTCCTCAGCGAGGGGGCGGGGCCCTACATGATCGACTCGCGCGGGCGCATCACGCTGGTGCTCGGGCCGCACCCGGCGATCCCCATGACGTGTCTGGCGATGGGTGAGCCCACGCCGGAGCACCGCGTGGGGCTGGTCCGCCGACGGGCCGACGGCCCGGTGTGGCAGTGGGCCGCCCGCCGCGACGTGCCTCCGGAGGGCCGCGTCGCGGCGCTGGACGCCCTCGACGCGGTGACCGACCTGGCCGGGGCGCGCGGGTGGGAGGATGCCTCGCGGCGCTAGGGTTCGCGGGCAGGCGACGGGAGAGCGTATGAGCGACTACTCGGTGAGGTTCAGCGCGACATCGAGCGGCCCCCTCGCGGGCGACGCGCGTGAGCGCCTGAGGGAGGCCCTCGTGACGATGCCCGGCGTCGGCGGGGTGGCCGACGTTGACCCCGATTCGGGCGGGTCGGCGGTGAGCGCCACCTTCCGCATCGAGGTCCGCCTGGGCATGGCCGACGCGGCTCGCGACGGCAGCCGCCTGGCCAAGGAGGCCCTCAAGGTGGCGGGCATGGGCGAGGCCCAGCTGGTCGAGCTGTCGGTGACCATGGGTGACGACGCCGCGCCGATGGGCGGCCGCCGCTCCTAGGGCGCTCCCGGGGTCGTCCCCTACACTTCGCCGGTCCGATGCCGATGAATCGGCGCACGGCCCGACCGGAGGTGGACTGGCATTTCAGGTGGCGCCCAGCAGGAGCCGACGGGCACGGTCGGTGGCAGCGCCCTCCCCGGCGGCGTGATGATGCGCACCCGCGACCGGGTCGGCGTCGCCGTCAGGCGCGAGGAGGACGGCGCGATCGTCACCGAGTCCTTCGAGCTCGTCCCCTCCACCTCGCGGTGGATGCGCCTTCCGCTGATGCGGGGCGTGTTCGCCATCCGGAGCGCGGTCTCCACCGGCCAGCGGTCGATGGCGATCTCCGAGCGCCTGCGCTGGGAGGAGCTGCGGACCCCCGGGGACGATGCCGGGTCCGAGGAGGAGGAGGGCATCGGCTTCTGGGGCAAGGTCGCCATCGGCTTCGGCGCGCTGATCGGCGCCGGCCTGCAGATCGCGGCCTTCCGGATCGGCCCGATCGTGATCGCCAAGGAGGCGGGCCTCGACGGCGCCGCCTTCATCGTCGCCGACGCGGTGATCCGGCTCGCCCTGCTGCTCGGGATGCTCCTCGTGCTCAGCCTCTTCCGGCCGTTCCGCAAGATCCTCAAGTACCACGGAGCCGAGCACAAGGCGATCGCGGCCTATGAGGCCGGGGCTCCCATCACGGCCTCGGCATCCGCAGGCTTCAGTCGCTTCCACCCCCGGTGCGGCACCTCGTTCCTCGTGGTCTCGGCGCTGGTCTCGATCGTCGTCTACGGCGCCGTGCTGGCGATCACGGGCGTCTTCACCTACCTCGCGCTGATCGCCACCCGGCTTCTGGGGGCCCCGATCGTGACGGCCATCGCCTTCGAGCTGCAGCGCCAGGCCTCGCGCCACGCCGACGGAAAGCTGCGCTTCCTCTCCTGGCCGGGGATGTGGGCGCAGAAGCTGACCACCGCGCCGCCGGACCCGCCGGAGCTGGAGGTCGCCTGCGCCGCGCTCGAGGTCGCCCTCGCGGCGCCCGAGCCGGCCGGCGCCGACGAGCGCGAGCGCTCCGATGAGCGCCACTCCGCCGTCACCGCCCTCGGGGATCCGCAGCCCACCGCCTGAGCGCGCGCGTGGCGCCCGAGCGCCGTCCTGCGGCCCGGGCGTCTGGGAGACTGGACCAGGGGACATCTCGTCGCACGGAGGCAGAGGACCTGCCCGCGCGACGACCGGCCGCTCCCGGGTCCCGCGGAGCTCGACTTCGCGCTGCTCGGCGGGACCCTGCCCGGCCGCTACTGCCCCTCGGACGCCCTCGGACCGACCGCCGAGGCGATCTTCGGCGACCTGCCCCGGACGCGCGCGCTGATCCTCGCGGTGGCCGACTGGGTCCGCGAGCGCATCGCCTACCGGCCCGGTGCGAGCGATCAGCTCACGACCGCCGACCAGACCCTGCTGGCGCGAGAGGGCGTGTGCCGCGACATGGCCCACCTCGCGATCAGCTTCCTGCGCGCGCTGGAGGTCTCGGCGCGGATGCTCGCGGCGTACGCCCCCTGGCTCGAGCCGCCGGACTTCCACGCGCTCCTCGAGGCCCACGATGGCACCGCGTGGCGGATCGTCGACGTGACCGGCCTGGCCCCGGTCGAGACGCTGGTGCGCATCGCCTGCGGCCGCGACGCCGCCGACATCGCCTGGGCCGGCTCCAGTGGGGCGCTCCGTCTGGACGACGTCGAGCTGGCGGCGGTCCAGGAGGCCGGCTGAGATCCCGCCGGGGCCGTGGGGCGCCGGGCGCGCCCGGAGGGCTACCGTTGCCACATTCCCGACGAGCGTGCGACGCCATCGGCGATCAAGCTGCGGCTCGTGGTGGAGGCCGAGCACTTCGACGAGGCCGTGGCCTTCTACCGCGATGCGCCCTCTGCCTGCCGGAGCAGGCGGCCTTCGAGGGTGACGGCGACAGCGTGACGACGACGCTCGTCGAGGCCGGGGCCGAGCTCGTGGCCGCCCCGGTCGAGACCCCGTGGCGCTCCCTGAACTCGGGCCTCGACGCTCCGGCCGGTCTCCAGATCACCCTCCTCGAGGAGCTCGAGACGCCGCAGGAGCGCGCGCCGCGCCCCGGCTTCGGAGCGGCCGCCGCCCGCCACGAGCCCGCCTGAACCGATCCGGCGTGGCATTGTCCGGGCCGACACACACCGGGCGCGTAGCTCAGCTGGTTAGAGCAGGGGACTCATAATCCCTGGGTCGCAGGTTCGAGTCCTGCCGCGCCCATCTTCTCACGACGGGGTCCGGGGCCAGACGGAGGGCTCGCAGAGCCCGGCTGGTAAGCGGGCTCGAAAGGGTCTCGCGATGGCCAGCCACAGCCTGAAGGGCAGGGAGGGGTTCAGAGGCCCGCCCCGGTGAGACCACGAAACGTGTCCTCGACGCGATCGCACCGCCCACAGCCGGGACCGACCCGCGAGAGCCCCGCAGGGCGCGGGGCTCTCGCGGGTGCCTGAGGTCAGGCCCGCACCGCCACCGAGACCACAGAGCGCGAACCGGGCCAGTGGCCGTCGGAGAGGGCGCGGGAGTCGAAGCGGGCCGGGCCGATGGCGCCTTCGCCCCAGCACAGCTCATGCCCGCAACCCTCGCGGTCGAGGGCGTAACGGCTCCCGTCCGGCCGCTGGTACACCGCCAGGCCGCCTCCGTCACCGACCGGACGGTCCTCGTGCATCGGGTACGACATCGAGATCCCCCTTTCGTGATTGGAGATCCCACCTGCTGCCGCCGCGCTCCAGAAGCGGGAGCGGCAGGTGGGCCGTTCCGTTCGGGTGCCGTCCGACTAGGTCATCGCCGGGCCTGGGTGTCAAGGCGGATCCCGGCATCCGAAACACGCGGTCTATCGCTCCGCGGAACTGGCGATTCGGCGACCCGGCAGCCGTGAGGAGCCATGCCCCGAAGGGCATCAAGGGCGGCCTCCGGGGGTGTAGGTGGTGGGTACCCCGCGAGAGGGGCGGGTCGTCGAGAGTGGGTGCCCCACCCGGGACGCCCCTTATCCGGTCGCAGCCCGCTGGAAGGCGGCGATCCGACGCCCGAGGACACCGACCAGGCGCTGTACCTGGGCCAGGTTGTCGAGAAGGACGTACTCGGTGAAGTCACTCAGGCCGACGCTGAGCCGGGAGCCCGTCGCCGCGAGGCGGGAGCGCTGGCGATTCAGGCCGCCGGTGTCGAGCCGATAGCGCGACATGGCGTAGGTGCGCCGGTCGAAGTTGCGCAGCGCGGTGCGCAACACCTTGCGCTGGCGCTCGAGCTGAGAGACGTCCTTCGCACGGCCCGAGGACTCCGCCCCAGCGCTGCAGATCGCCGGCGGCGACCCGGACGTCCTTGAGGTACGTGCCGTCCGAGACCGACCGGCGCGGCTGCACTCGCCTCTCGGGGGGCGCCGGCGACCACCGAGATCGCGATGAACAGGGCCGGCACGATCAGGAGATGCTTCATGGGGCGGCCTCCCCTGCGGAGCTGAGGGGCGGTGGAGCGTATCCCTCGGAGGAGATCTCAAGGGAGGCGCCAAGGGACTCCCAGGCAACGACTCCCGGGCGACCGTGGGAATCCGCCGTCGAAAGGCGTCCCCGGGGCGCCGGAGGTCGGCCAGGGGGCCGCTTGCGGTTGTCCGGTGCCCTCGACGGCGGCCTCTAGACTGACGTCAGGCCGTCGCGGAACGTCAATAACCTTGCGGTGGAGGCTCTCATGTCCAGGCTTTTCGCGTTGCTCGCCGCCCTCGCAACGGTCCTGCTCTCGGGCTGCGGCACGAACACCGACACGGTCGCGAGCACCGACGCTGGCGCAGCCCAGACGACGGTCAAGACCGCCAAGGCCATCGACGCCCCGTTCACTTTCGAGGTCGTCGGGAACACGGTCACCGTTTCCATCGACCCCGCTCAGGGCTCTCCGAGCACCCGTGAGGAGCCTGTTGAGGTCATCTGCGCCAACCTCGCCGCCGACGGCTTCTCTGACCGCGAGCGAGCCGAGGCCACCTGGGATCTCGGAGCCTCCTCGATAATCGTCACGTTGCCAGAGTCGGCTGCCGCACTGGACCTGTGCGCCATCAGTTTCACCAACCGCACAGGCAGGCAGGCCGTCGCCTTCTTCAACGAGCAGGCCAAGGCCAAGTACCTCGCCGACCAGAAGGCCTCCAAGTAGGTTCGGTCTGCCCCGTCTGCGTTGACCCGCTCTTCTGGGTGGAGTTGACCCGTCTCCGACGACTCCTGGTCGCTATGCCGGAATGGCCTCCTGCTGGTGCTGCTCTTCGCAGTCGGCGGGGCTGAGGTAGCCGAGGCGCGAGGGGCGTCGGCGGGTGTTGTAGAGGCACCCGAGCGGGGTCGCGCATCGTCCCCCGAACGCTCATCCCACCCGTGAAGTCTCGGGCCTGAAGCCAGGACGCGCGCTCGATGCAGGCTGCGGTCATGGGTCCGACACGCTCTGGCTCGCCGCGCACGGATGGCGGGTAACGGCGGTTGATTTCTCCGCGGCCGCACTGGGTCATGCGCGCTCGACGCCGAGGCTGCCGGGGCGGATGTCGCCGGCCGTGTCGCGCTGACCCGACCGCGCGGCGGATCCCGCTCTCCCGCGCGGCCCTGCGCGCTCGCCGTCCGGCGCGGCTCAGGCGGGCCCGGAGCGGTCTTCGGCGTCTCTCAGGTACTGGTGCACGAAGGCGATGGCCATGCTGCCCTCGCCGACCGCCGCCGCGACGCGCTTCACGGGGCTGAACCGGACGTCCCCGCAGGCGAAGATCCCCGGGACGCTCGTCTCGAGGAGATACGGGTCCCGGTCGAGCTGCCACCGTCCTGCGGCGCGCACGTCGGAGCCCGTGAGCACGTAGCCCCTGCCGTCGAGTGCGACCTCGGGCGGGAGCCACGCCGTCTCGGCGTCCGCACCGATGAAGATGAACAGCCCACCCGACTCGAGCCGGGTCGTCGTGCCGGTCGCGGCATCGTGGACGTCGATCGCCTCGAGCGAGGCGTCACCGTGAGCCGCCGTCACCTCCGTCCGGAAGAGCACGCGGATGTTCGCCCGCGTGGCGAGCTGGTCGACGAGGTAGCGCGACATGCTCTTCTCCAGCGTCTCTCCGCGATAGAGGATGGTCACGCTGCGCGCGTGGGTCGAGAAGAACATCGCCGCCTGGCCCGCCGAGTTGCCCGCACCGATGATCTGGACGTCCAGGCCGTGGACGTTCGGCGCCTCGCTGCGCGCGGCGCCGTAGAAGATCCCCCTGCCCACCAGGCGGTCGAACCCCTCGATCCCGAGATGCCGCCACGAGACCCCGCAGGCGAGGATGATCGTCCGCGTCCGCAGTACGTCGCCGCCATCGAGGAAGGCCTGATGCGTGGCTGTGTCGATCCGCGTGATCGACCGCGTGACGAGGATCTCGGCGCCCAGCCTGCGCGCCTGCTGGAGCGCCCGGCTCGACAGCTCGTCGCCCGACACGCCCGAGGGGAAGCCGAGGTAGTTCTCGATCCGGGAGGACGTGCCCGCCTGGCCGCCCGGAGCCTCGCGCTCCACCACGATCGTCCGGAGTCCCTCGGATGCGCCGTACACGGCGGCCGCGAGGCCGGCGGGCCCCGCGCCGACGATCACCGTGTCGTACTCCGCGGCCGCCGGCTCGGTCGCGATGTCGAGGAGCTCGGCCACCCGGCGCAGTTGCGGTCGCACGACGGTCTTGCCGCTCTCGACGCGGATGGCGGGGTAGTCGCCCTCGGCCGGCAGCGCGCCCGACCACTGCTGTGCGTCGGCGGGCACGTCCGGCTGGAGCCATCTGAACCGGACCTGGTTGCGGTCGAGGAAGCGCCTCAGCTCCGCGCAGGCGGGATCCCACCGATGGCCGATCACGATCGCGCGGGAGGGGGCGGGTGCGGACACGAGGGCCTGCCAGCCCCTGGGCCCGCTGATCCGGTTGCTCGCCAGCAGGCCCACTCGCTTGCCGACCTCCGGCGCGACGGCGGCGACCGCGTGGTAATCGCGCGGCTCGATCCGCAGGACGCGCGACGCCTCCGCTGCGCGCAATCCGGCGGGGTGGCGCATCCCGAGAGCGATCGACATCTCCCCGAAGACGTCGCCGGGCCGCCGCTCGCCGATCACACGCTCCACGCCGTCGACGACGCTGACGACCTCCATGCGACCCTCGAGCACGCCGAAAAGCGCTCGCTCGTCGTCCTCGTGCACGACGAACTCGCCGGGGCCGACCGAGATGTCGGCCGCGACGCGGCACAACCGCTCGCAGTCGGCCGGATCGAGAGCGGCGAACACGTCGAACCGCCCCATCTCCTCCACGGTCACCATCCGCGCCTCCTCCGCCGTCGCGCCGAGCGGACCGCGCCGGGGACGCTCGATGCGCCGATCGGCGCGGTCACGACCTGCGCTGCCGCTTTGTGCTCCTCGTCACGGGGCAACGCTACTGCCCTCGCTCACGCGCCGCCGGGGCATTCTCGCCGGAGAGGCTCGGATCATCCGTGCCGCGGTGGTGACCTCCGCCGTCGGACGGTCTAGCATCACCCCCTGCACCATCCCGCGCCCACGTCCCAGACAAGGGGGAGGAGCCGTCCGATGAGTCAGACTGCCACGGCGATTCGCGAGATCGGCGCCGCCGAGCTCGAGGCCGAGCTGCGGGCAGGCGCCGACGTCGTGGTGCTCGACACGCGTGAGCGCGCGGCCTTCGCCGAGTGGAACGTCGGCGTGGGCGACCTGCGCAACCTGCCCGAGGCCGAGCTGGCGGAGGACGCCGGCGGCGTCCTGGCGGGCATCCCCTCCGGCGCACGGGTGAGGCTGATCTGCAACGCCGGCATCGCCTCGAAGCGCGTGGCCGCCGCCCTTGCGGGTCGCTTCGCCGAGGTGGTCAGCGTGCGCGGCGGGATGATCGGCTGGTCGCGGTTGCTGCGCGCAGACGACGTGCCGCTGCCGGGTCCGTTCGACGTCGTGCAGCTGCGCCGCGAGGCGCGCGGCTGCCTCTCGTATCTGGTGATCGCCGGGGGCGAGGCGCTCGTCGTCGACCCGGCGCCCGCCGTGGAGGCCTACCTCGACGCTGCGAAGGCCCGGGGAGCGCGCATAACGCGCATCTTCGACACGCACGTCCACGCGGACCACGTCTCCGGAGCGCGGGAGCTCGCCGCGCGCACCGGTGCGCCACTCCACCTCTCGCGCGGGGCCCTGCGGCGGGGCCTTCGCTTCGGCGAGGCGGTGGCGCCGGTCGCGGACGGCGACCTCCTGAGCCTCGGCGACGAGCATGTGCGGGTAGTCGCGCTGCCGGGGCACACGACGGAGATGACCGGGCTGCTGCTGGGCGAGGCGGCGCTGGTCGGCGGCGACTCCGTCTTCGCCGACTCGGTCGCGCGGCCGGACCTCGAGGCCGGTGCCGACGGGGCGCACGCGGCGGCCGAGGAGCTCTTCGACACTCTCCGTGAGCGGATCGGAGGGCTGCCCGACGCGACGGTCCTGCTGCCGTGCCACTACGCCGGGGGACGCCTGCCGGGGCCGCTCGTCGCGACGCTCGGCGATGTGCGCTCGCGCGTCGGCGAGCTCGCGCTCGGCCGTGAGGCGTTCGTACGCGGCATCCTGGCGCAGCTGCCGCCGACGCCGGCCAACCACCTGGCGATCATCGCCCTGAACCTCGGCGAGGAGGAGATGCCGGCCGACGACGCGGCCCGGCTCGAGGTCGGCGCCAACAACTGCGCGGCGAAGCGGGAGTGGGCCGGCTAGCAGCTCGCGGCGGGCGCTATTGTCTGGAAAACCGGTAAGTTTGTCCGGTATGCGACCCCCGGCGCGCGACCCAGAGGAGACAAGAGGCATGGCACTGCAGCTCAACGAGACCGCACCCGACTTCACCGCGGACTCCACCGAGGGCCCGATCGCCTTCCACGAGTGGATCGGCGACTCGTGGGCCGTGCTGTTCTCACACCCGAAGGACTTCACCCCGGTCTGCACGACCGAGCTGGGCTACATGGCCCGGATCGAGCCGGAGTTCGCCCGGCGCGGTGTGAAGGTGATCGGCCTTTCGGTTGACCCCACCGACCGCCACGCGGACTGGGCGAGGGACATCGCCGAGACCCAGGGCACCGCCCCCAACTACCCGATCATCTCGGACGCCGACTACGCGGTCTCGAAGCTCTACGGGATGCTGCCGGGGAGCATCGAGGGCGACCCGCTGGAGCGGACGGCGGCCGACAACCAGACCGTGCGCAACGTCTTCGTGATCGGCCCGGACAAGAGGGTGAAGCTGATCCTCGTCTACCCGATGACCACCGGGCGCAACTTCGACGAGGTGCTGCGCGTGATCGACTCGCTGCAACTGACGGCCAACCACAGGGTCGCCACCCCGGCCCAGTGGCAGCTCGGCCAGGACGTGATCATCGCGGGCTCGGTCTCCAACGACCAGGCCAAGGAGATCTGGCCGGAGGGCTGGAAGGAGCCCAAGCCCTACATCCGGATCGTCCCGCAGCCGGGCTGACCGGTCCCCGGGCGCCGCTGCACGTGATCGCGGTGCCCGGGGCCTCGTAGGTTCACCACTCCCCACCGACTGCCGCGGAGGACGAGATGCCGACTGAGACCATCCACGAGGTGCGAGTGCACCTCACGCGCGAGCACCCCCCGATCCGCAGGGCGGTGCTCGAGATGACCGGCGACGAGGTCACCTTCGGGACGCCCGGCTGGCAGGGGGAGCACTACGGGTTCGCCCCAGGGTCGGTCCCCGAGCACCCCGGCACGCTCGACTACCTGGTCGCCTCGGTCGCGGGGTGCCTGATCGGCACCTTCGGAGGGGCGCTCCGGGCCCGCGGCATCGACAGCGCCGGCGACCGGCTCACGGCCGACGCGATCGGCGAGGTCGTGGTGGACCCGGACGGCGTGCTGCGGCTGCGCTCGATCGTGGTGCGCTACGCGTTGCGGGCGCCCGAGGAGAAGCGCGAGGCCGCCGAGCGGGCGAGGGCCCACCACGCGGCCCACTGCCCGAACGCCCGATCGGTGGCGGCGGCGATCGAGATCACGACGGAGCTCGATTTCGTGGCCGACCGGGATGCCGCGGCGACGGGCGCCTGAGGTCGTTCGGTCCGGGGCTACCCCTCCTCGGGGCGCATCTCGATCGCCCCGCAGGGGCACTCCTGCACGCAGATCCCGCATCCCTTGCAGTACTCGAGGTCGAAGCGGTAGCCCTTGCCGGGGCCGAGCTTGATGACGGCGTTGTCGGGGCACACGCCGTAGCAGTTGTCGCACTCGAAGCAGTTGCCGCACGACAGGCACCGGCGGGCCTCGAAGAGCGCGGTCGACTCGTCGAGCCCGGTCACGACCTCATCGAAGGTCGACTCCCGGCGCGCGGCCTCCAGGTGGGGCCGCATCGCGCGCGGCGCATCGTCGTAGTACCAGGTGTTCAGCGTGTCGAAGGTCGCCTCGGGAGGTCGCGCGGGCGGCGTGTGGACGGACCCGCGCAGCCACGCGTCGACGTGCCGTGCGGCCAGCCGGCCGTGGCCGACGGCGGTGGTGACCGTACGCTCTGCCGGCACCATGTCGCCTCCGGCGAAGACCCCGGGGTGGCCGGTCATCATGTCGGCCCCGACGCTCACCACTCCGTCGGCGACCTCGACGCCCGAGAGACCCTCCACGAGGGAGAGGTCGCAGTCCTGGCCGAGCGCCAGGATCACGGTGTCGGCAGCCAGGGTCTCGGTCTCCCCGGTCGGCCGGGGGAACCCCTCCTCGTCGAGTTCCATGCGCTCGACGACGACCTCTCCCGGCTCGACCTGCGCGATGGTCGACAGCCAGCGCGTGAGGATCCCCTCCTCGAGGGCCTCCTCCACCTCGGCGTCGTGGGCCGGCATGCGGTCGCGTGTGCGGCGGTAGACGATCACGGGCTCGGCGCCGAGCCGCCGGGCCGTCCGCGCCGCGTCCACCGCGGTGTCGCCCCCGCCGTAGACGACGACGCGGCGCCCGATGCGCGGGGGCTCCTCGTCCTCCATGCCGTGGAGGAACGCGACGGCGTCGATGATCCTCGCGGCGGCGCCCGCCGGCACGTAGGCCCTCCTGCCGACTCCCGCTCCGACGGCCAGGAAGGCGGCGTCGGTTCCGCTCTCCGACATCGCCGCCGCGAGGTCGGTGACCGCCCGGCCGAGCGTCACGACGACGCCCATGTCCTGGATGCGGGCGATCTCGGCGTCGAGCACCTCACGCGGCAGGCGGTAGCGCGGGATCCCGAAGCGCATCATCCCGCCCGCGGCCGGCGCCGCGTCGCGGACCTCCACCTCATGTCCCATCAGCCGCAGGTGGTATGCGGCGGACAGCCCCGACGGACCTGCGCCCACCACCAGGACCCGGCGCCCCGAGGCGGGCGCCTCGACCGGTATCGCCCAGCCCTTCTCGATCGCGAGGTCTCCGAGGAAGCGCTCGACCGAGTTGATGCCGACGGCCTCGTCGAGCCGGCCGCGGTTGCAGGCGGTCTCGCATGGGTGGTAGCAGACCCTCCCCATCACCGCGGGGAAGGGGTTGTCGCGCACGATCGTCCGCCACGCCGCCTCGTAGTCGCCCGACTCGGCGTGGAAGAGCCACCCCTGGATGTCCTCGGCCGCCGGGCAGGCTCCGTTGCACGGCGGCAGGTTTCGCACGTACTCAGGGCGCTCGGTGCGCCACGAGCCGGTGTGGTTCGCGCGCGAGGAGCCCACGTCGAGCGTGATCGCGAAGGGCTTGTCCATCAGTCCCCCTCCTCCGGGCCGAGCAGGCCGTAGCGACGGATGTTGCGGTCGGCGATCTCCTGGATGCGGGCGAGCGCCGCCGGGCCCGAGGGGTGCGAGAAGAGGTGCGCGAACCGCTTCTGCGGGCGCAGGTACTCCTCCACCGGGGCGCGCTGCCGGATGCGCGCGACGTCGGTGATCTCGCCGTCGCAGGCCTCGAACACGGGGAAGAGGCCGGTCTGGGTGGCGAGCCGCGCGATGCGCACGGTCATCGCGGCCGGGCTGCCCCAGCCGAGCGGGCAGGGGACCAGGACGTGCAGGTAGCGCGCCCCGCGTATCCCCATGGCCGCCTCGACCTTGGCCTCGAGGTCGCGCAGGTCGGCCACGGTCGCGGTCGCCACGTAGCGGAGCCCGTGGGCCATCGCGATGCGCGGCACGTCCTTGCCCTGGCCGAAGGGGTTCCCGGGCTCCGGCCCGACCGCCTCGGTCGTGGCCGTCCGCGCCGCCGGAGGGGTCGCCCCCGAGCGCTGGACGCCGGTGTTCATGTAGCCCTCGTTGTCGTAACAGACGTAGAGCACGTCGTCGTCGCGCTCGAACATCCCCGACAGGCAGCCGAAGCCGATGTCCACGGTGCCGCCGTCGCCGCCCTGGGCGAGCACGCGGATGTCGTCGCGGCCGGTGGCGCGCAGAGCGGCGGCGACCCCGGTGGCGACGGCCGGTGCGTTCCCGAACAGGGAGTGCAGCCAGGGCAGCTGCCATGAGGTCTCCGGGTAGGGGGTGGAGAAGACCTCGAGGCAGCCGGTCGCGTTGACGGCCACGAGCCGTCCGGCCGTGGCGCGCAGCGCGGCATCGACGACGTAGCGCGCGCCGAGGGCCTCGCCGCAGCCCTGGCATGCGCGGTGCCCGCAGGTGAGGGCGTTCGCGCGATCCGGATCGGCCTGGACCGAGCGCTCGCCGGGTTCGAGGAGCCGGTTGCCGACGGCGTGGCTACCGACCTGGAAGTAGCGGATCTCGCGCGTGCCCATCGGTCCTCCTCAGTGGGGGCGCGCGGCGACGACGCCGATGTCGCGCAGGATGTTCTCGGCCGCCGGCCCCGACCGGGGGTGGGCGCGCACGCGGGCGAGCTCGCGATCGACGAGGTCGCGGTCCAGGTCGAGGAAGCGGAGGGGCTCGAGACGCTCCGCGGCGGCGTCGGCCAGCATCCCGCGCAGCGAGGCGCGCGTCACCGGGCGGCCGCCCAGACCCGCGATGACGGTGTGGTACCGCTGATCGAGCCCGGCGAGGGCCATGTGGACGTTCGCCGACACGATCCCCCCGACCCCCACCGCGAAAGCCCGCTCGAGGACGATCACGCGCTGGGCGCCCTCCAGCGCGGCGCGGACGGCGGCAATGGGGAAGGGGCGGAACGAGGTGAGCCCGACGACGCCGACGGCGGCTCCCTCGTCGCGCACCTCGTCGATCGTGTCCTTGAGCGTGCCCAGCACCGAGCCCATGGCCAGGACGACGGTGTGGGCGTCTTCGCAACGGTAGGAGTGGAGCAGGCCGCCCGAGTCGCGGCCGAATGCCGCGGCGAACTCGGCGGCGATCTCCGGAATCCGCGCCAGCGCCTCCGCCTGCCGGTGGAACTGGAGGTAGCGGACCTCGGTGAAGGCCTCCGGGCCGACCATCGCCCCGATGCTCACGGGGTCGTCCGGATCGAGCGACTGGCGCGGCTCGAACGGCGGCAGGAACGCGTCGACGTCCGCCTGGTCGGGGACCTCGAGCGGCTCGAAGGCGTGGGTCAGCACGAAGCCGTCCATGCAGACCATCACCGGGACCGAGAGCTCCTCGGCGAGTCGGAACGCCTGCACGTGCAGGTCCATCGCCTCCTGGTTGGTCTCGGCGTAGAGCTGGATCCATCCGGAGTCGCGCTGGGACATCGAGTCGGAGTGGTCGTTCCAGATGTTGATCGGGGCCCCGATCGCCCGGTTCGCCACCGTCATGACGATCGGCAGGCCCAACCCGGACGCGTTGTAGAGCGCCTCCGACATGAACAGGAGACCCTGGCTCGCCGTCGCGGTGTAGGCCCGCGCACCGGCGGCCGAGGCCCCGATGGCCACCGACATCGCCGCGAACTCCGACTCGACGTTCACGAACTCGCACCCGGCGAGCGTTCCGTCCTTCACCATCGCTCCCAATCCCTCGACGATGTGGGTCTGGGGCGTGATCGGGTAGGCGCAGACGACGCGCGGGCGGCACGCGGCGACGGTGGCCGCGACGCCGCGGGCGCCCTCAATCTGCCGGCGCATGGGCGACCTCCCTCATCTCGGTCTCGACCCAGGCATGGGCGTCCCGGGCGGCCGCGACGTTGGACGCGGCCAGGTCCGGGTCGAAGCGCTCGCCCACCGCCCGGGCGAGCGACTCGATCGAGACGACCCCGCTGATCGCGCAGAACCCGCCCAGGAGGGCGGTGTTCGGTATCGGGCGCCCGATGTGGCGCAGGGCGAGCTCGGTGGCGGGGACCGTGAGCAGCCGCCCGGGGCGGACGCGCGCGCTCAGCTCGCCCACCCCGAGCTCGTCGGCGCTTCGCGGCGAGTTGATCAGGACGTAGCCGTCGGGGCGCAGCCCCGAGAAGAGGTCGACCTGATGGAGGAGGGTCGCGTCCTGCACGATCAGCGCATCCGGTTCCGCCACCGGCTCGCGCAGGCGGATCTCGCGGTCGTCGATGCGGCAGAAGGCCACCACCGGTGCACCGGTGCGCTCGGAGCCGAAGCTCGGGAAGGCCTGCGCGTGCCGGCCCTCGTGGAAGGCGGCGACCGAGAGCATCTCGGCGGCGGTGACCACGCCCTGACCGCCCCGTCCGTGGATCCTCACCTGGAACATGTGCGGCGCCGGCCCGCTCAGGCCGCGGCGACGGCGGCGATCGGCCGGATCGCCTCGAGGAACTCGTCGGTGATGCGCGTCACCCCGGCGTCGCGCAGCGCCGCGGCCCGCTGCGGGCCGGCCGCGAACGCCTCGGCCTCGGCGCGAGAGCCGAAAGCGATCACGGCGACCATGGTGCGGGGGTCGTCGAGCGACCTCACCAGGCCGTGGGTGAGGGCGCCCGCGCCGCGCCTCTGCGCGTCGAAGTCGTCGAATGCGGCGAGGAAGCGCTCGGGGTCCGGCACCTCGTAGTGGGCGAGCAGCACGACGGACATCACAGCCTCCGCTTCGTCGTCCGGCCCGGCGCGGTGAGCGCCGGCGTCGGACTCGAATGTCCTCCGGTCCGCGGGCGGCGCACACCGGGATCGCGCGGCCCCGGCCTTCGGGCGACTACGGATCCGGGCCCGCACCCGGGCCTCCGGCGGACCGGCGAACGCGCCCCCGCTCCCGCCTCGGGCAGTGCGGGAAATCCGCCGGCCGGATCCGCGAGGGCGCCCATGGCGGCAGCCGGGCGCGCTCCTGGCGTCTCCGTGAGGCGTTCCACCACCTGAAGGAGGACGGCATGCCCGTCGGCGAGATCTTCCTCTCTGCCATCTGGGCCGTGCTCGCCCTCGGCTCCATGGTGGTCACCGCGATGATCCTCGGAGGCGACGACGGCTGATCGCGCCGGGGTCCCCTTCGCCCGCATCGGCTGCGTGATCGAGGGATCGGGACGCGCGGCGGCGCTCATGAGCGCCGCCGCGCTCTGGCGTTCCCCGGGGGCAGGCTCAGCCTGGCCCGGATGGCGCCGGTCGCCCCGGGGAGACCGCTCGACCTGGCGACGGCCCTGCGCCGCGGCGATCCGACGCCGTCGCACGCGCGCACCTGCGCGAGGTCGCGCGCGAGGTGCCGGGGCCGTGCCCGTGCTCATCCAGGGCCGGCCGGGACCGGCGACCTGCGCGTGGGCCGAGGGCGCAGGCGTCGACCTGATCGTCCTCGGAGCGGGGGCGGGGACGCGGCGGACGGGCTGGTCGACCACGTGCTCGCGTACGCTCCCTGCCTCGTGGTCGTCGTGTCCCCGCCGGGCTGCGCTCGCGACGAGCGGCCCTCCGGACCGCTGGTGGCCGCCGCACGCCTCTGATCCCGGTGTCACGTGGGGCCGGCTTGACATCGGTGCCTCGCACTACAAGCCTCCTGCCATGGCGAGACCGGGTGACGAGGCGAGCGGCACCTCCTCCCCCGGGGCGCATCCTCAGACTCCCGACGGCGAGCTGCTCGCCTTCGCCGCCCGCGTGGCCGGCGTGGACGCGGTCGCCGTCATCGTCAGCAGCCACGACGGGTCCGCCGTCCGCGCCTCCTGGCCGATCGAGATCGCCGGGGCGCGGGCGGGCGACGGCGGACGCGAGCCGGCGGAGCTCCTCGAGGCGGCCGGCGGATCCGGGGGCGCGGTGATCTCCGCCGCGGTGGATGTGGAGGAGGGCGTCGAGGCGACGCTGATCGGGAGCGTTCGATGCTCAGAGCACCATCGATCGCGACGAGGCGGTCTCGGCCCTCGAGGTGCTGGCCGGGCTGGTGGCCTCGCGGCTCGGCCTCGAGGAGGCCCGGGTGCGGGCGGAGGACGCCCGCGCGCGCATGGCGAGCCTGGTCGACGCGGGCCTCTCGCTGGGCCGCGAGCTGGCGCTCGACGACCTGTTGACCCGGATCGTGCAGGCCGCCCGCGAGGTGGTGGGCGCCCGGTACGCCGCCCTGGGCGTGCTCGACGCGAGCCGCACCCGGCTGGCCGAGTTCGTCACCGCGGGGCTGAGCGAGGACGAGCGTGCCGCGATCGGCGACCCGCCGGCCGGCCACGGCCTGCTGGGCGCGCTGATCCGTGACGCCCGAACCCTGCGCCTCGAGCGAATGGACGAGGACCACCGCTCCGTCGGCTTCCCGCCGAACCACCCCCAGATGACCTCGTTCCTCGGGGTGCCGGTGACGCTCCGCGGAGAGGCCTTCGGAAACCTCTACCTCACGGACAAGGTCGGGGGACCGTTCACCGCGGAGGACGAGCAGATCGCCCAGACCTTCGCCTCGCAGGCCGCCGTGGCCGTGGACAACCTGCGCCGCTTCGAGGCGGAGAGCCGCCGGGCGGGCGAGCTGGAGAGCGTCCTCGAGATCGCGCGCGCCGTCCTCGGGACGCTCGACGTCGAAGCCCTGCTGCCCCTCGTGGCCCGGCGCGCGCGGCGGCTGATGGGCGCCGACACCGTCGGGTTCGCCGTCACCGACGGCGCCGGGCTGACCTTCCAGTACGCCCACGGGGTCGACGCCCTCGGGCTCGAGGGCGTCCGCGTGCCGGCCCAGATCGAGCGCCTGGAGTCGTCGCTGCGCGAGACGCTCGGCGCTCCGGTGGTGGTGGCCTCGGCGCTCGAGGTCGGCGGGGAGCTGGCCGGGGCGCTGGTCGCGATCGGATGGCGGCCGTTCGACACCGGCGCGCGCCGGCTCCTCGAGACCTTCTCCAGCCAGGTGGCGATCGCGCTCGCCAATGCGCGCTCGGTGGCCGCCGAGCGCGAGAGCATGAAGGATGCCTCGCGGCGGGAGGCGGCCGCGGCGCGCGACCAGGCGGCGGCCGAGGGGCTGCGCCGCGCCGTCGCGGCCCAGGAGTCCGAGCGCGCGCGCGTCGCCCGCGAGCTGCACGACGAGGTCGGGCAGGTGCTGACCGCGCTCGCGGTCCACCTGCGCACGCTCGAGGACGAGGTCTCGACCCCCGCGGCCCGCCGCCGGGTGGAGGATCTGCGCGGGTCGGTGGGCGACGCCGCCCGGAGCCTGCGCGAGCTGGCCATCCGCCTGCGCCCCGCCCGGCTGCTCGAGCGGGGCCTGGTCGATGCCGTCGAGGAGCAGGTCGAGCGCCTGCGTTCCTCCGGCATCGAGGTGGACGTCGACCTGCGCGGGCTGAACGCGGACCTCTCCAACGACGTCCAGACCGTAGTCTTCCGTACCGTGCAGGAGTCGCTCACCAACATCGCGCGCCACAGCGGGGCCACGCACGCCAGCGTCGTGGCCGCTGCGACGGCCTCGCGCCTGCGGATCGTGATCGAGGACGACGGCGCGGGGTTCGATCCCGAGGTGCCGACCTCGCGTCTCGGGCTGGTCGGGATCCGCGAGCGCGTCGGGTTGATCGGAGGCGTCCTGCGCATCGAGTCCTCGCCCGGCACGGGCACGGCGGTCGTCGTCGACCTGGAGATCCCCCATGACTGAGACGATCCGGATCATGCTGGTCGACGACCACGCCGTGCTGCGGTCCGGCGTGCGCCTCCTGCTCGAGCGCGAGGAGGGCTTCGAGGCCGTGGGCGAGGCGGAGTCGGCCGAGGCGGCGCTGCGGGCGCTCCCCCGCCTGCAGCCCGACGTGATCGTGATCGACATCGAGATGCCCGGCATGGGCGGGCTCGAGGGCGCCACCCGGATCAAGGAGCGAATGCCCGGCGTCCGCATCCTCGTCCTGTCCATGCACGACCAGGCCAACGACGTCCGGCGCGCCTTCGATGCCGGCGCCGACGGCTACCTGCTCAAGGCGGCGGCCGACGAGGACCTGATCCGCGCCATCCACGCCGTCGCGGCCGGCGAGCGCTACGTGCACCCCTCGCTCGGGGCGGCGCTCGCCGCCCCCGCCGAGCGCAACGGCCCCCTGGATGAGCTCACCTCGCGCGAGCGCGAGGTGCTCCGGCTGCTCGCCCTCGGTCACACCAACCAGGAGATCGCCGAGCGGCTCGTCGTGAGCGTGAGGACGGTCGAGAGCCACCGCGCGCACGTGATGACCAAGCTGCGCGTGAGCACCCGCGCCGGCCTCGTGCGCACCGCGCTCCACGCCGGCCTGCTGACCGACGAGGACTGAGCCGGGGGCGCGGGCCGGGAAACCCGCAGCGGCGGTCGAACCCGCACGGATGCCCCCTCACCGGCCGGCGGGCACGATCCGGGTGTGTGCGCCGCAGCAGGGGAGGGTGTCGCGATGCAGGGCCCGCAGGAGCCCGCCGAGCTCATCGAGACCCACGTCTCGGTGATCACCATGATCGGCGACCATGCGTACAAGCTGCTGAAGCCCGTCGCGATGGGCTTCCTGGACCACCGCTCGCGCGAGGACCGGCGGGCGGCCTGCCTGCGCGAGACCGAGGTCAACCGGCGCTTCGCCCCGGACGTGTACCTGGGCGTGCTCGACGTCGTGGATGCCGACGGGTCGCCCTGCGATCACCTCGTCGCGATGCGCCGGATGCCGGACGCCCGACGCCTGTCGTCACTTCTCGACGCGGATGAGGCGCCGGAGCAGGTGCGCGCCCTCGCGCGGGTGGTCGCCGGGTTCCACCGGGCGGCGCCCACCTCCCCCCGGATCGCGGAGGCCGGGTCGCCCGAGACCGTGCTGGGCCTCTGGGAGGAGGGCCTCGGCCAGCTGGCGGCCATCACTCCGGCGGTCGTGCCCACCCAGGAGGTCGCGCGCGCCGTGGAGCTCGCGCGGGCATATGTCGGCGGGCGCCGGGCCCTCCTGGAGCGGCGGATCGCCGACGGCCGGGTCCGCGACGGGCATGGGGACCTGCTGGCCGACGACGTCTTCTGCCTGCCGGACGGACCCCGCGTGCTCGATTGCCTCGCCTTCGCCGACCGTCTGCGCCACGGCGACGTGCTCGGCGACATCGCCTTCCTCGCCATGGACCTGGAGGCCCACGGCCACGCCGAGCTCGGCGCGCTCCTCCTGCGGACGTGGGGAGAGGACCTCGGCGAGGACCATCCCGCCTCCCTGGCGCACCACTACGTCGCCTATCGCGCCCACGTGCGATCGAAGGTCGCGGCGCTGCGGTCGGCGCAGGGCGGCGACCCCGAGGCCGCGACGCGCGCCCGTGCGCTGCACGCCATGTCGCTCGACTACCTCGCGCGCGCGCAGGTGCCGCTCGTCCTGGTGGGCGGTCCTCCGGGCACCGGGAAGTCGACCGTGTCGCGTGGGATCGGGGAGGCCACCGGCTGGCCGGTCATCGCCTCCGATGCGACCCGCAAGGAGCTGGCGGGCCTGCCGGGGACGCCGGCGGAGCCCGTCGGCTTCGAGGAGGGGATCTACGCGCCCGAGGTCTCCGACCGCGTCCACCAGGTGATGCTCGAGCGGGCCGCCGCGCACCTCGCGCTCGGCCAAGGGGTCGTGCTGGACGCGTCGTGGGGCTCCGCGGCGCGACGCGCGCTCGCGCGGCGGACGGCCTCGTGGGCGAGCTCGCCCCTGATCGAGATCCGGTGCGAGCTCGACCCGATCGTCGCCGCCGGGCGCATCGCGGCGCGCCGGGCGGCCGGGGAGGGGCCCTCCGACGCCACGCCGCGGATCGCCCGGCGTCTCGCGGAAGAGGCCGACCCGTGGCCGCAGGCCCTCCCGCTGGACACCGGCCGGCCGCAGGCCGTCGTCATACGCGCGGCACTGCGGCTGGTGGGGCCCGATGCGGTCAGGTGATCTCGTTCGCTCCAGCGGTCTCGCCGGGCGGCGTCGGCGCGTCCCCGGCGCGGCGGTGCACCAGCAGCACCGAGCAGGGGGCGTGGTAGGCGATGTACGAGGCGAAGCCGCCGAGCATGGCCCGCTCGACGCGGCCCCGGTGGGCGGCGGCGACGATCAGATCGATGTCGTGCGTCGCGGCCCATTCGCAGAGCGCGCGCGCCGGCGATCCGTCGAGCATCACCGGCGTCGCGCCGGGTAGCGCTCGGGTGCGCGCGTCGAGCCAGGTCTCGGCCTGGCTCCAGACCTCGGTGATCGGGGCGATGTATGCGAACGGGCCTGCGACCAACGTGTGTGGCGGCGCCACGACATGCACCACCTGCAGGGCCCGCGCGTCGCCGCCGGCGAGGCGCATCCCCTCGGCGAGGATCTCGTCGGTCATCTCGTCGCGGTCGACGCAGCAGGCGATCCTGGCGTAGGGCATGTCCATCGAAGAGCCTCCCCCAGCGGCGCCCCGGTGGCGCCGTCCGTGGTCATCCTCCGGCCCCGGAAGGCGGCGATCATCGGTGCGTCGCGCAGCGCGCCGTGCGGCATTGCCGAACTCCGGCGCGGGGAAGGCGCGGCTGACGCGCGGGGTCCGGGCGGGCTAGCGTCGGTTGATGACCAGGATCGCTCCCATCGCGCGCCGCCGCGATCGCTCGGTGGCCGCCGGCTCTCGCCCGCGCGGCGCTACGCTGCGGGGCATGCCGCCCGCGTCGTGTACCCCGCCCCGCGCGGTCTTCGCGTGAACCGGCCGCCCTACCGCAGCATCGGCTGCTGCGTCGACGAGACGGCCGCTTCGATGACGGCCCTGGCGCACGCCCGCGAGTTGTGGGTCCCCGGCGAGGGCGTGCTCAGCCTGGTGCATGTCGCCCCCGTCCCCCTGATCTTCGACACGGCCGACGGCGCCGCCGTCGTCTCGCCACGCGACATCAACGCGGTGGAGCGATCGTGGCTGGAGGCCCTCGCGCGGGACAACCCCGGCTGCGAGGCGGTCTTCCTCGAGGGCCTCGCGGGCCCGGAGATCTGCCGCTGGGCCGAGTCGGCCGGGGCCGACCTGCTCGTGGCCGCGCGTCACCGCGGGGGCTGGGGGGCGGCGATACTCGGAAGCGTCACCCGTCACCTGGTCGACCACGCGCCCTGCCCGGTCCTGGTCGTCCGGCCCGACGCGGCCGTGCAGGAGATCCCCCGACCGACGACATCGGAGCCGCGCGCATGAGAGCCAAGGACGTGATGACCTCCCACCCGATCCTCGTCTCGGCGGCCGAGCAGGATCGAGCGGAGCTGCTGCGCCTGATGCGCGACGCCGACATCCACCACCTGCCCATCGTCGAGAACGGCCTCCTGCTCGGGGTCTGGGTCGCCACCGACGACGGCAGGGTCGTGATGCTGGGGCGCGACCGCGTCCAGGAGGTCTCCTCGGACGCGAGCGCCGACGCGGGCGTGCGCGCGCTCATGGGCGACGCCGAGGCGGTGCTCGTGCGCGACGCCGGGCTGCCCGTGGGCGTGATCACGCGCGCGGACGTGCTGGGCATCGTGCGCACCGCGATGGGCCGCGGCATCGGCCGACGCCATCCGCGGCCGGTCGTCGTCCGCATCGCCGGGCCCCAGGGGGCCGGTAAGACCACCCTGATCATGCGCTCGCTGGCGCACCTCGGCCGCTTCGACGCCGTGGTGGTCCAGGCGAACCTCGAGGGCGTGGACCAGCCGGCGGCCCCCGGGCGACCCGAGGACGTGCGCGAGGTGCGCGACCCCGCGGCGCACTGGCGCTCCGGCCTCGACCGGATCGTGACCCGCCTGGCCGATGCCGAGCTGATCCTGGTGGAGGACCGCGACGGGGAGATCGACCTCGCGCACGGGATCGGCGAGGACGTGCAGGTGGCGGTGATCCCCGTCGGGGAGGCCTCGACGCTCTCGCCGTTGCAGCTGGCCGACGCCCAGGCCGTCGTCGTCACCTACGCCGACACCCTTCCGGCCGATGCGGTGGCCGATGCGGTCGCCGCGGTGGAGGCGCGCTGCCCCGGCCTCGAGATCTTCCCGGTCGCCGCCGCGCGCGACGATCAGGGCCTCGAACCCTGGATCCGCTGGATCGCGATGCAGGTCATGCGCCGGCACGGCTGACCCCGCTGCGCCGGGCAGCACCGGTCTGTCAGGATGCGCGCCGCCAACGACCAGCTCCGGGGGGACATCACGCCGCTCCAGACACCGCCGGCCCGGCCGGCAAAAGCCCATTTCTCGTCCGGCCCGTGCGCGAAGTTCCCGGGCTGGTCCGCCGCGCTCCTCGACTCGGCCCTCGTGGGCCGCTCGCACCGCTCGGGCGAGGGCAAGGCCCGGCTCAAGCGGGCGATCGAGATGACCCGCGAGGTCCTCGAGGTCCCGCCCGGCCACCTGATCGGCATCGTCCCCGCATCCGACACCGGCGCCGTCGAGATGGCGCTCTGGTCGCTCCTCGGCCCCCGCCCGGTCAACGTCCTCGCCTGGGAGAGCTTCGGCGAGGGGTGGGTGACCGATGTCGTCAAGCAACTGCGCCTGGAGGGTGCGCGCACGCTGCGCGCTCCCTACGGCGAGCTGCCCGATCTGTCGGAGGTGGACTTCTCGCACGACGTCGTGTTCGCCTGGAACGGCACGACGTCCGGCGTGCGGGTGCCCGACGCCGCCTGGATCCCCGACGACCGCGAGGGCCTCACGATCTGCGACGCGACCTCGGCCGTCTTCGCCCAGGACCTCGACTTCGCGAAGCTCGACGTCGTGACGTTCTCCTGGCAGAAGGTGCTGGGAGGCGAGGGCGCGCACGGCGTCCTGATGCTCGGCCCGCGCGCGGTGGAGCGCCTGGAGTCGTACGCGCCGCCGTGGCCGATGCCGAAGGTCTTCCGGCTCACCAAGGGCGGCAAGCTGATCGCCGGGATCTTCGAGGGGGAGACGATCAACACGCCCTCGATGCTCTGCGTGGAGGACTGCCTGGCGGCGCTCGAGTGGGCGAGCCGCATCGGGGGGCTGCCGGCGCTGCGCGCACGCGCCGACGCCAACGCCGCGGTCCTCGACGGCTGGGTCGAGCGGACGCCGTGGGCGCGCAACCTCGCGCTGCGCCCCGAGACCCGCTCCAACACGTCGGTCTGCCTGGTGCTCGACGCCGACGAGGCCGTGCCGAAGGCGATGGTGAAGCTGCTCGCCGCCGAGGGCGTGGCGATGGACATCGGCTCCTACCGCGACGCCCCTCCGGGGCTGCGCATCTGGTGCGGCGCCACCGTCGAGGCCTCCGACCTCGAGGCCCTGCTGCCCTGGCTCGACTGGTCGTTCGCGGAGGCGTCGACGCCCTAGCGACGCGGTCCGGCGCGAGCCGGGCCTACCGCAGGCGTCACCAGCGCGGCGATTCGCCCCGAGTCGGTCTCCTCGGCGGTGCGCGCGCGGGCGTGGCAGGCCGCGCTCGCCGCCTGCAGGGAATAGGGGCCGAGGCCGCCGCCGAGCTCCCCGAGCCGCCCCGTCCCTCGAAGACCTCGGGCAGGGGCATCCTCCCGGCCTCGCTGTCGGTGGTGGCCTTCGAAGGACCATGCAACGCATCGTCGTCTCCTTCGTCTCGGGTGATCCGGCATCCCCCGGCACGGCGATCTCCCTCCGGGGGGCCCGTCACACGTGCGTCGAACGGAGCGGCCCGGAATCGACACGCCCGGGGCAGAACTCCGCGACCGACCCTGCGCGGCGTTTGAGTGGCCCCCCCGCGCGGCCGATGAATGGGCTGAGCTCCGCATGCCGATCGTCCGAGGAGGACACCCTGTGACATACCGCCTTGTGACCCGCAGCGACTTCGACGGCCTGGTGTGCGCGGTGCTGCTGCGCAGTCTGGAGCTGATCGACGAGATCGCCTTCGTCCACCCCAAGGACGTGCAGGACGGGGTCGTCGAGATCACGGGACGGGACATCCTGACCAACCTCCCGTACGCGCCGGCCGCGCATCTGGTCTTCGACCACCACCACTCCGAGGAGATCCGCGTCGGGGGAGGCCCCGCGAACCACGTGATCCTCGCCGACGCCCCCTCGGCCGCGCGGGTGGTCTACGACCACTTCGGCGGCGCGGCGCGCTTCCCCATGGTCCGCGAGGACCTCATGAGCGCGGTCGACCAGGCCGACTCGGCCGCCTACGCGGTCGGGGACGTCCTCGACCCGCGGGGATGGACGCTCCTGAACTTCCTCATGGACAGCCGCACCGGGCTCGGGCGCTTCCGCGACTTCCGCATCTCGAACTACGAGCTGATGATGGGCCTGATCGACGCCTGCATGCGCCACGAGACCGTGGAGGAGATCCTCGCCCTGCCCGACGTGGCCGAGCGCGTGCGCCTCTACCGGGACCAGAGCGAGCTGTTCGTGGAGCAACTGCGCCGCGTCTCGCGCCTGGAGCGCGACGTGGTCGTGGTCGACCTCCGCGAGGAGGACGTCATCCACGCCGGCAACCGCTTCATGGTCTACGCGCTCTTCCCGCAGGCCCGCGTGTCCGTGCACGTTCTCTGGGGCAAGGAGCGCCAGAACACCGTGCTCGCCGTCGGCCGCTCGATCATCGACCGCACTTCGCGCGCCGACATCGGCGAGGTGATGCTGGGTCACGGCGGCGGCGGCCACCCGGCGGCCGGCACCTGCCAGGTACCCCACGCCGAGACGTCCCGCGTTCTGGCCGAGATCATCGACGCGGTCGGCGCCCCCGTGGCGGTCGCCTGACGGCTCGGCGGCCGTGCGATGGGCGCCCCCGGGCCGCCTCCGGGGGAAAGTGGTTTGGTTCCTTCATCGCACGGTCAACAACCAAAGGGGATCAGATGCCGGCGTCCAAGGGCAGTGCAGCGTGGCAGGGCGACCTGAAGTCCGGCCGCGGCCAGTTCTCGGCCGGTTACGGGATCGAGGGCGAGTACTCATTCAGGACCCGGTTCGAGGACGGGCCCGGGGCCAATCCGGAGCACCTGATCGCTTCGGCGTACGCCGCCTGCTTCTCGATGGCGCTCTCCAACGTCCTCGCCCAGGCCGGCTCCACGCCGGACTCGGTGAAGACGGAGGCCACCGTCACCATGACGCCCGGGACGGGTATCACGGCGATCGCGCTCGTCACGGTGGGCGCGGTCCCCGGCATCGACCAGGCGGCCTTCGCGGAGCACGCCCAGGCGGCCAAGGAGAACTGCCCGGTGGGCAAGGCGCTCGCGAGCGTGCCCGAGATCACGCTGGAGGCCTCGCTGGCCTCCTGAGCCCCGTCCGGCGGGGCGGCCGGAGCCTTCCGGCTCAGGCCTCCAGCACCTCGGAGGCCGCGAGCCAGGAGGCTTCCAGGCCGTCCCGCTCAGCGCCGAGCTCGGCCAGGCGCGCGTTCAGCTCGCGGAGCCGGGCGTGGTCGGTCGCATTGGCGGCCATCTCCTGGTGGAGCGCCGCCTCGCGGGCGTCCAGCCGCTCCAGGTCGCGCTCGAGCCGCTGCACCTGCTTGCGCGCCTCGCGCAGCGTCGCCCCTGTGGGGCCTGCGGCGGCGGGCCGGGCCGGGCGCGCGGGCGCCGGGTCTGCGCCCGCCGAGCGGCGCAGCGACACGTATTGGTCGATGCCGCCCGGCAGGTGGCGCAGGCGGCCGTCGCCCATCAGCCCGTAGACGTCGTCGCAGACGCGCTCGACGAAGTAGCGGTCGTGGCTGACCACCACGAGCGTCCCGGGCCAGCCGTCGAGCAGGTCCTCAAGGGCGGTGAGGGTGTCGATGTCGAGGTCGTTGGTCGGCTCGTCGAGCAGGAGCACGTTGGGCTCCTCCATCAGCAGGCGCATGAGCTGCAGCCGCCTCCGCTCGCCGCCCGACAGGTCCTTCACCAGGGTGCGGCTGCGCGCGCCGCGGAACCCGAAGCGGTCGCAGAGCATCGAGGCGGTCATCTCGCGGCCGTCGCCGAGGGTGGTGCGCAGCCGCACCCTCTCGAGCGACTCCAGCACCCGCAGGCCGCCGGGGATCTCCGCCGTGTCCTGTGAGAGGTGGGCGAGGCGGACGGTCACGCCCCGCTTCACGACTCCGGCATCCGGCTCGAGGCTGCCGTCGAGCAGCCGGACCAGCGTCGTCTTGCCCGAGCCGTTGATCCCCACCAGCGCCACCCGATCGCCGGGCCCGAGGCGCCAGGTGACCTCCCGCAGGAGGCGCACGCCGCCGAGCGTCACCGACACCTCCTCGGCGTCGAGGACGTTCTTGCCGAGCCGGGCCGTGGCGAAACGCAGCAGCTCGGCACGGTCGCGCACCTCGGGTTCGTCGGCGATCAGGGCGTTCGCGGCGTCGATGCGGAACTGCGGCTTCGAGGTGCGGGCGGGCGGTCCGCGTCGCAGCCAGGCCAGCTCCTTGCGCAGGAGGTTGCGGCGGCGGTCGTCGCGTGCGGACTCCTGCCGGTCGCGCTCGGCCCGCGCGAGGACGTACGCCGCGTAGCCGCCCTCGTACCGATGGACGGCCTCGTCGGCGACCTCCCAGGTCGCCGTGCACACGGCGTCGAGGAACCAGCGGTCGTGGGTGATCACGACGAGTGAGCCGCGGCGGCCGGCGAGGTGGCGGGCCAGCCAGTCGACGCCCTCCACGTCGAGGTGGTTGGTCGGTTCGTCCAGCAACAGCAGCTCCGGCGGCTGCAGCAGCAGTCGCGCGAGGGCGACGCGGCGGCGCTCGCCGCCCGAGAGCGGTCCGACGGGCGTGTCGAGGCCGCGCGGGAAGCGGGACATCTCCACGCCGCCGAGCAGGCCGTCGAGGACGCCCCGGAAGACGCTGTCGCCGGCCCACTCGTGATCGGCCCGCCCGCCGACCAGCTCCTGCCGGATCGTCTTCGCGCCGTCCAGGTCGTCGCCCTGGGCGATCAGCGCCACGTCGAGGTCGTTCGCACGGGTCACCAGCCCGGAGTCGGGCTCCTCCAGCCCGGCGATCAGGCGCAGGAGGGTCGACTTGCCGTCGCCGTTGCGTCCCACGACCCCGATCCGCTCGCCGGCCGAGACGCCGAGCGTGACGTCGCTCAGCACCGCCCGGCTGGCGTAGCCCTTGGTGACGGATTGGAGGGAGAGGAGGTTGCGGACGGGCGGTGCCATGGGGGCGCATCCTGCCGATCCGCCGCGCGTCGCGTCGCGATCGCCCACCGCCGCCCGACGCGGCGGTGGGCGACCCGCGTCCTTCGCCCGTCGCCCGCACCGCCGCCGCGCGTAGTCTGTGGGCGTGGAGCAACGGGAGATCGGCCCCGGCCTCGCGGTGGCGAGGGTGGGCCTGGGGACGTGGTCGGTCTTCGACCACGGCTCGGACCGCCAGGCGAACGCGGACGCCGTGGTCGCGGCCATGCTCGGCGCCGGCTGCGCCCTCTTCGACACCTCGCCGATGTACGGGCGCGCGGAAGCGGTGCTCGGCGCGGCCCTCGCCGGGCGGCGCGACCAGGCCGTGGTCGCCACCAAGATCTGGACGCGTTCGGTCGAGGAGGGCCGCGCCCAGTTCGCGCGCCAGCTCGAGTGGTACGGCGGGCGCGTGGACGTGCAACAGGTCCACAACCTGGTCTCCTGGCGCGCCCACCTGGAGTGGATGGCCGAGGAGCGGGCCGCCGGGCGGATCGGCCTGCTGGGCGCCACGCACTACAGCCCGGACTCCTTCGACGAGCTGGCCCGGGTGATGCGCTCGGGGCTGATCCAGATGGTCCAGATCCCGCTCAACCCGGACGAGCGCCAGGTCGAGGACGAGATCCTGCCCCTCGCGGAGGAGCTGGGCCTCGGCGTGCTGGTGATGCGCCCCCTCGGCAGCGGGCGTCTCGGATCCGGGCCGCCGGTGGAGGAGCTGCGGCCGCTCGGCGTTGAGAGCTGGGCCGAGGCCGTGCTCGTCTGGGCGCTGTCGGACCCACGTGTCACGGCCGTCATCCCCGCCACGGCGAACGCGGAGCACGCCGTCGCCAACGCCCGCGCCGCGCGGCATCCGGGACTCGCGCGAGACGATCGCCGCCGCATCGAGGCCCTCTGGCGCGCCCGCTGAGATCCGGCGCGGCCTTTTCGGCCGGACGTCGCGTTACGTGATCATCCTCACGAACTTCTTGGCGTCTCGGGAACGCGAGCCCTGTGGGGCGCACCAGGCATCCGGCGGCGGCCCGTCGCGCGCCGCCGTCCCTTGTGCGGTCTGACACGAGCAAAACCCCCCGAAATGCGCGGCGTTCGTGCGTAGACTCTCTGTGGAAATCGTCGCGACAAGGGGCATCGCATGGGGGCATACGAAGAAGAGGTCGAGGCGCTCCGCGCCTGGATGGGGAGCGACAGGTTCTCGCGGATCACGCGCGTGCACACCCCGGCACAGGTGCTGGAGCAGAAGGGCACCGTGCCGCAGGAGTACACGATCGCCCGTGACGCCGCATCCCAGTTCTACGCCCGGCTGCGCGAGCTGTTCGCCGAGGGCAAGTCGATCACCTCCTTCGGTCCCTACTCGCCCGGTCAGATCGTGCAGATGAAGCGCGCCGGCATCGAGGGCATCTACCTCGGCGGCTGGGCCACGTCCGCGAAGGGCTCCACCAACGAGGACCCGGGCCCCGACCTCGCGAGCTATCCGCTCAGCCAGGTGCCCGACGAGGCCGCCGGCCTCGTCCGCGCCCTGCTGACGGCCGACAAGAACCAACGCTTCCTGCGCAGCCGCATGACGGAAGCGGAGCGCAAGGCGACCCCCGAGGTGGACTTCCGCCCGTTCCTGATCGCCGACGCCGACACCGGTCACGGCGGTGACGCGCACGTGCGCAACCTCGTCCGCCGCTTCGTCGAGGCCGGCGTCCCCGGGTACCACATCGAGGACCAGAAGCCCGGCGCCAAGAAGTGCGGCCACCAGGGCGGCAAGGTGCTCGTGCCCTCCGACGAGCAGATCAAGCGCCTCAGCGCGGCCCGCTTCCAGCTCGACATCATGGGCGTCGAGGGCATCATCGTCGCGCGCACCGACGCCGAGGCGGCCAACCTGCTCGACGGCTCCGGCGACGAGCGCGACCAGCCCTTCATCCTCGGCGTCACCAACACCTCGGTGCCGTCGTACAAGGCCGGCTTCCTCGCCGTGCTGCGCCGCCTCAACGCGGCCGGCATCGAGGACGTCAACGGCCACCTGGTCTACGCCGTCTCGGACGAGGAGTACGTCGACGCCGACGCGTGGCTCGAGGTCAACGGCGTCAACGCCGCGGTCGACGCCGTCGCCGCGAAGTACACGTCGGGTGAGATCCTCTCCCCCGAGGAGATCGTGGACGCCGCCGGCGACGCCTTCCTGAAGAAGTGGGAGGAGGAGGCCGGCCTCACGACGCTCGGACACGCCGTCGCCGACGTCATCGCCTTCCGCTCCGACGAGGATTCGGCCCCCGACATCACCGTCGAGGAGTGGCGGGAGTTCGCCTCGGACGCCTCCTGGTACGAGATCCGCTCCAAGGCGAAGGCGCTCGGGGTCGACGTGGTCTGGGACGCCGAGCTGGCGCAGACCCCCGAGGGCTACTACCAGATCAAGGGCGGCATCCCGTACGCGGTGGCCAAGTCGCTGGCGGCGGCGCCGTTCGCCGACCTGCTCTGGATGGAGACCAAGACGGCCGATCTGAAGGACGCCAAGGAGTTCGCCGACGCGATCCACGCCGTCTACCCGGAGGCCATGCTCGCCTACAACCTGTCGCCGTCCTTCAACTGGGACACGACCGGCATGAGTGACGACGAGATGCGCAGCTTCCCGATCGAGCTGGGCAAGATGGGCTTCGTCTTCAACTTCATGACCTACGGTGGCCACCAGATCGACGGCCTCGCCGCCGAGGAGTTCACGACGGCCCTGCGCGAGGACGGCATGCTCGCGCTGGCCCGCCTGCAGCGCAAGTTCCGCCTGCTCGAGTCCCCGTACCGCACGCCGCAGACCCTGGTCGGCGGCCCGCGGGCGGACGCGGCCCTCATGTCGCTGTCCGGGCAGACCTCCACCACGAAGGCCATGGGCGAGGGCTCGACCCAGAGCCAGCACCTGGTCCAGACAGAGGTCCCGCCGAAGACGCTCGCCGGCTGGCTCGACGAGTGGGCCGCGTACAACAAGGTCAACATGCCGATGACCGTGCGGCTCCGTCCGCACACCGCCGGCACCGACCTGCTGGAGCTGAGCGTGGTCGGCGAGGGCGACGAGAAGCTGGCGAACATCGTGTTCAGCCGCCTCCAGGACCGGCGCGGCAGCGTGATCCTGTCGGTGCGCGACCAGAACACGTTCGAGACCTCGCTGCGCCGCAAGCGCCTGATGACGCTGCTGCACCTGTTCCTGATCCACCGCTACAAGGCGGATCAGATCCACTACCTCACGCCGACCGAGGACAACCACGGAGCGGCCGCGAGCATGACCAAGCGCGGCATCTTCACCAACGTCAGCGACGAGGTCGGCGACGTCATCGTCGCGGACATCGACACGGCCTTCGTCGCGAAGCTCGTCGCGCCCCAGAGCCCCGAGCGGCAGGGGCTGATCACCACCTCCGGCCAGGGCTGAACCGCCCCGACCAGGACGCTCGTCACGGAGGCCCCGCGCAGCGGGGCCTCCGTCGTCGACGGGCTCGGTGGGTTTCGGGGCTCGGTGGCGTTTCGGGGTCGGTGAGCGTTGACGCGCTACCTGGACACGGGGGCGGGTCGCGAGGGGTCCGGCCTCTTGCGGGCCGGACGTCCCATTCAGGCCCGGCGGCGCCGGGCCGAGGGCGGGTAGGGCCGAGGGCGGGTAGGGCCAAGGGCGGGTAGGGCCTCTTGCGGGCCGGACCCATTCAGGCCCGGCGGCGCCGGGCCGAGGGCGGGTAGGGCCGAGGGCGGGTGGGCCGGGACCGCCCTGGGGGCTACGCCTCCGGCGCCTGCACGGCGATGCCGGCGATCAGCGCCCGCAGCCCGAACTCGAAGAGCGCGTCCTCCGTCCGGGACCCGAGCGAGCGCATCAGGTCCGCGGCCATCGGCTGCTCGCGGGCGAGCGCGCCGAGCTCGGCATCCGCAAGCGGCGCGGCCGCGTCCTCACCGTCCATGCCGATCAGGCTGAAGCCGAGCACGAAGCGCACGACGCTGCGCAGGGCATAGGCGGCCGTCTCGTGGTCGAAGCCCGCGGCCACCAGGCCCTGGAGGCCCGCCTCGACGCTCCCACGCCCGGCGACGTAGGCGCGGTCGGCCCCGCGCGCGAGCAACCCGAAGGCCTCGGGGTGTGCGAGCCCCAGCGCGCGGTAGCGGCGTGCGAAGCTCAGCAGGTCCTCGGCCCAGTCGCGCCCCGGCGGCGGCGTCGACTCGAGCTCGGCGAGCAGCAAATCGCGGACGCCGTCGAGCAGCGCGTCCTTGCTCGCGACGTGCTTGTAGAGCGACATCGCCTCCACGCCGAGCTCCGCGCCAAGGCGCCGCATCGAGAGCTGGGCCAGGCCGCGCTCATCGATCAGGCGCAGCGCGGTGGCCACGATCCGATCGCGGGAGAGAGGGGCCCGCTCGACGGGCTCGGGTCTTGACACGGGCGCTCCTGCGCTTCTAGCGTGGGGCCGGATTTACAGCGTAAGCCAGCGGAGGGACGGTTGTCGATGAGCGCTTCCCAGGCCGGGCCGCCCCCGGCGGATCAGATCCCGGACGTCCCGCTCCTGCAGGCGCTCGGCGACCGGCGCAGCATCCGCTATTTCGACGCCGACCGCACCGTCGAGGACTGGAAGATCGAGTCCATGCTGCAGGCGGCGCGCTTCGCCTCGTGCCAGGGCAACATCAACTGCACCGAGGCGATCGTGGTCACGCGGGACCGCTGCGAGCTCTGGGAGGAGATCGAGGAGTGCGTCTCGGGCTTCAACATCCAGATCATCAACCAGGCCTCCCACCTGATCCTCTGGCTGACCAACCTGAACGCCTGGTACGGCCGTGCCGTGGACGGCATCTCCACCGTCAGCCTCGCCGGCGCGATCTCCAAGTACCACGGCTGGAACTACGAGTTCTCGATGACGCAGACCATCCCGCGCCTCATGAGCTTCCCCACCGAGCGCACGGAGATCCTGCTGCGGTTCGAGAGCGGCCAGGCCGCCGCCAACGCGATCGCGGCCGGCGTGGGCCTCGGCGTCGGCAACATCCTGATCGCCTTCGGCCGTAAGCCGGGCGGCATCGAGAAGGCCTTCGGCCTGCCGCCGCACTACCGGTTCACCTGGGGCCACGCGGTCGGCTACCCGCTGGAGGACGCGAAGGCCGGCGGCCAGCGCCCCCGCCTCAAGTACGAGAAGCTCTTCCACGACAACGCGTTCGGCACGCCGCTCGCCTCCAACCCCGACACGGTCGAGATGCTGAGGGCCAAGGGGCTGATCCAGGAGCAGGCGCCGACCGCAGGGCGCATCGACGAGATGGTCGCAATCGCCGAGAAGCACGGCCGCGACCCGGGGATGCTCTACTTCCCCGCCCGGGAGATCCGGCGCCTGATGGCCGACGACGACTGGGACCTGGGCCCCAATCTGCGGGCGCACGCCCAGCACGTGCTGGACACCGAGGAGCTGCCGGACTACCCCGACGAGATGCGCGCGACCTTCCAGAAGCTGATGGAGGAGCACGGCATCGACGCGAACAAGTTCCTCCCGGCCGAATGAGCGGCGAGACGCCCTACGGCGGCCTCACCGGAGCCCCACCCTACGAGGACATCCTCTACGAGGTCGGCGGCGGCCGGGCCACGATCACCATCAACCGCCCGGACCGCCTCAACGCGTTCCGTGGCCTGACGATGCTCGAGTTGTGCGACGCGTTCGAGCGGGCCGCCGACGACGAGGCCGTCGGGGTGATCGTGTTCACCGGCGCCGGCGAGCGGGCGTTCTGCGTGGGCGGCGACGTCCGGGAGCCCACGCGCACGATGAAGGAGAAGCGCGCGGGGCACATCATCGGCCCGCGCCTGGCGGGGGCGATGCGCAACAACGGGAAGCCGATCATCTGCAGGGTGCGCGGCTACTGCATCGGCGGCGGCAACGAGCTCAACATCGTCTCCGACCTGACCATCACCGACACGACGGGCGTGTTCGGGCAGGCGGGCCCGAAGATCGGAAGCGCCCCGCTCTGGTGGGGCTGCCAGTTGATGCCGGCGATCACCGGCGAGAAGAAGGCCCGCGAGATCCTCTTCCTCACGCGCCACTACACCGCGCAGGAGGCGCTCGCGATGGGCCTTGTCAACGCCGTCGTGGAGCCGCAGGAGCTCGACGCCGAGGTTGACCGCTGGTGCGAGCAGATCCTGCGCCGCTCCCCCCAGGGCCTGCGTCTGGCCAAGATCGCCATGAACACGGCGACCGACGCCCTCTACTCGTCCACCAATCACGGGATGGAGCTGATGGCGCTCAACCACGTCTACGGCGTGGAGCCCGCCGAGGGGATCGCGAGCTTCCAGGAGAAGCGGCCGGCCGACTGGCGGCGCTTCCGCGAGGGGCAAGGGCCGGAGCCCGAGGCGGGCGCATGAGCCCGGGCGCGGGCACCGAGTGGAGCGACTGGTACGCCCGGGAGGACCCGACGCGCTGGGTCCTCGCCGAGATCCTGCGCGCGAAGGCCGCCGAGCACCCCGATCGCGAGTACCTGCGATACGGCGACGGCCCGTGGATCTCCTACGGCGAGGTGAATGCCCGCGCCAACCGGATCGCCAACGCCCTGATGGCCCGCGGCGTGGCGAAGGGCGAGTCGGTCAGCGTGCTGCTGCCCAACTGCGAGGAGTTCGTCCCGGTCTGGTTCGGGATCCTGAAGGCCGGCGCCGTGATGAGCTCGATCAACACCGCCTACAAGGGCGACTTCCTGTCGTGGACGATCAACCTGGTCGAGGCCCGCACGCTGATCGTCTCGGACCTCTACCTCGACCGCCTGGCCTTCGTCATCGCCGACCTGCCCCTGCTCGAACGCGTGATCGTGCTTGCGTCCGGCGCCGGCGATCGCGCCGGCCCGGACCCCGCGATCGCGTGGGAGCCGCTCGAGGCCCTGATGCAGTCCTCCGGTGCCGAGCCTGATGGCATCACCCACAAGTGGACCGACGACGCCCGGATCATGTTCACCTCGGGCACCACCGGCCGCTCCAAGGGCGTCATCAAGCAGAACGCCGCCGACTACTTCTCGGCCCGGAGCGCCGTCGAGGCGATGGCCGTCGGGCGGGGGGTGGCGCCGGATGAACTGGGCGGCGAGACCTACTTCTCGTGCCTTCCCCTGTTCCACTCCAACGCCCAGGTGCTCTGCGCCTACCCGGCCCTGCTCGCGGGCGCGCGGGTGGCCTACGTGGAGCGCTTCTCGGGCAGCCGGTTCTGGCGGCAGGTGATCGACGCCGGCGCGACCACGTTCAACGGCATCGGCGCGATCCTCTACTTCCTCTGGAACCAGCCGCCATCGCCCGACGACCGGGCGCACCGGGTCCACACGGTCTCCGCCGCCCCGGCCCCCAAGGACATCTACCACGAGTTCGAGGAGCGCTTCGGCGTGCGGCTGGCCGAGGGATACGGGCTGACCGAGACCGGGGTGGCCACGCTCATGGACCCCACGCGGCCGCCCCGCCTCGGCAGTTGCGGCACGGCCAACCCGGGCTACGAGGTCTCGATCGTGGAGCCGGGCACCGACCGGCCGCTGCCTGCCGGCTCGCCGGGCGAGATCGTCGTCGACATGAAGATCCCCAACATCGTCATGCGCGCCTACTACGGGATGCCCGAGAAGACCGCCGAGGACTTCCGCAACCTCAAGCTGCACACCGGCGATCTGGGGCGCATGGACGAGGAGGGCTACTTCTACTTCATGGACCGGGTCAAGGACTACATCCGGCGCCGTGGCGAGAACGTCTCCTCGATGGAGGTCGAAAAGCAGGTCGGCGACCACCCCGCCATCAAGGAGGCCGCCGCGATCGGCGTCAAGGCCGGCGAGGGCGCCTCCTCCGAGGACGAGATCATGGTCGTGTGCATCCCCGAGGGCGAGGCCCCCGACCCGGTCGAGGTGACCCACTGGCTCGCCGAGCGCATCCCCTACTTCATGGTGCCGCGCTACATCCGCTTCGTCGACAGCCTGCCCAAGACCCCGACCGAGCGGGTCCAGAAGGTCAAGCTGCGCGAGCAGGGCATCACGCCCGACACCTTCGACCGTGAGGCCGCGGGTATAACGATCAAACGGTGACCGCCGCGCGCGGCGAGACCGGCAAACGACCGTCCGGCCCACCCGGGGAGGCACTCGTGACAGAACTGCTGAGCGACACCCACCGTGAGGTGCAGGCGCTGGCGCGCGAGTTCGCCCAGCAGGAGATCGCTCCGCACGCCGCGGACTGGAACGCCTCCCACCACGTTCCGATCGACGTCATCCGCCGGATGGGCGGGCTGGGCCTGCTCGGCGTGGTGGTGCCCGAGGACCTGGGCGGCGCCGGGCTCGACGCGACGGCGCTCGCGCTGGTCGTCGAGGAGATCGCCCGCGCCGACGCCGGCACCTCGACCGCCGTCGCCGTGCAGAACGGCCTGGTGGCCTCACCGCTGCTGCGGGGCGCGAGCCGCGCGCAGCAGGAGGAGTGGCTGCCGCGCCTGGCGAGCGGCGAGATCTTCGGCGCCTACGCGCTCAGCGAGCCGGACGCCGGCTCGGACACCGCCGCCCTGCGCACGACGGCCACCGCGGTGGACGGCGGCTGGGAGCTCCGAGGGGCCAAGCAGTGGATCACCAACGGCGGGTTCGCCGACCTGTACATCGTCTTCGCCCGCACCGGCGGACCGGGCCCCCGCGGGGTGAGCGCGTTCATCGTCGAGCGCGGCGCGGGCTTCGAGGTGGGACCCGAGATCCCGAAGATGGGCCTGCACACGTCCTCGACCGTCGGGCTGTCGTACGACGGCCTGCACGTACCCTCCGGCAGGATGCTCGGCCCCGAGAACGAGGGCCTCAAGCTCGCGCTCGCGACGCTCGACGGCGGGCGCATCACGATCGCCGCCCAGGCCTGCGGCATCGCCGGCGCGGCGCTCGATCTGGCGGTGTCCTATGCGCACGACCGCGAGGCCTTCGGCGGGCCGATCGGTCGCTTCCAGGGGGTGCAATTCCCGATCGCCGACGTGGCGGCCAAGCTCGACGCGGCTCGCCTGCTCACCCGGCACGCGGCGGCGCTGCGCGATGCCGGCCGGCCCCACGCCGCGCCGGGGGCGAAGGCGAAGCTCTTCGCGAGCGCCGTCGCCGTCGAGGCCGCCGACGTCGCCGTGCAGACGCTGGGCGGCTACGGCTACTCGGCCGAGTTCCCCGCCGAGCGGTACTACCGCGACGCCAAGATCACGGAGATCTATGAGGGCACGAGCCAGATCCAGCGCCTGGTGATCGCCCGCGACCTCCTCGGGAGCGCCGCCCGCGGCTGAGCGCCTGGGGGTCGTCGGGGCCGGCGTGATGGGCGCAGAGATCGCGCTCGTCGCGGCATTGTCGGGGACGGACGTGGTGCTGCGCGACGTCGATCGCCCCACCGTGGACCGCGGCCTCGCACTCGCACACGCCGTCAGCGAGCGCCAGGTGGCCAAGGGCCGCGCGGGCGCCGGCGACCTCGACGCGGCGCTCGCGCGGATCACCCCGGCGGAGTCGGACGACGGGCTGTCGGGGTGCGATGTCGCCATCGAGGTCGTGACCGAGTCGATCGACGTTGAGCGCGCGGTGTTCGCCCGCCTCGACGCGGTGCTCCCGCCGGACGCGCTGATCGCCTCCAACACGTCGGGCCTGTCGATCACCGCGCTCGCGGCGGTCACCGGCCGCCCGGAGCGGGTCCTCGGGCTCCACTTCCTCAACCCGCCGAGCGTGATGCGCTTCGTGGAGGTCGTGCGCGGCGAGCGGACCGCGCCGGCCACGGCCGAGGCGGGCGTCGCCCTCGCGCGCGCCATGGGCAAGACGCCGGTCGCCGTTGCCGAGTGCCCGGGCTTCCTGGTCAACCGGGTGCTCGTGCGCGCGATGGCGGCCGCCGATCGGCTCGCCTCCGAGCGGGGCGCCGACCCCGGGGCGGTGGACGCCGCGGTGGTGGAGGCGGGGCCCGCCCCGATGGGCCCGTTCGCCCTCGGTGACCTGATCGGCCTCGACACCCTCGCGAGCATCGCCGCCGACCTGCGGCGCGCCTACGGCGACCGGTTCTCGGACGGCGGGGGGCTCGCGCCGCTCGTGGCGGCGGGGCGTCTGGACCGCACGTCCGGGGGCGGGTTCCTCACCGCCGGCGGGAGCCCGGGCCGTGGACGCCGACGCCCGCCCCGCGGCCGAGGGCTACCACGCCGAGGCCGTCGACGAGGCGCGCCGCTGCCGCGACGAGTGGTGGCCGCTCCGGCCGACATCGACGTCGCCCTTCGCCTCGGCGCGGGGTGGAGCGAGGGCCCTCTGAACTGGTCGGACGACGGCGAGAGCTATACGTCCGTCGAGCGTTCCCGCCTTGATTCGCGCGTCGTCCGGGTCAGAGTGCGGCTGTCCCTCGCAGGCCCGGCCATCACGGACGGCAGGTGGAGTGGGAACGACACTCAAGATCGGCGGGCCGTCGAGCCGCGGGGCCGGATCGTCCGACGCCCTGGCGATTCACTCCGACGAGTCCCTCGCGAGGCGGGTGGGCGAGGGCGACGAGCGCGCTTTCGAGCACCTGTACGCGCGCTACCGCACCCGTCTGCAGCGGTACTGCGCGTCGATCCTGCGCCAGCCCGAGGACGCCGAGGAGGCCCTGCAGAGCGCGATGCTCCGCGCGTACCTCTCGCTCGCCGCCCGGGGGCGGCGCGACGTCGCGGTGCGCCCCTGGCTCTACCGCATCGCCCACAACCAGTGCGTCGACATGCTCCGCCGCCGCCCCGCGCAGGCGCCGAGCGCGTTCACCGGGGACGAGGTGCACAACGCGCCGAGCGTTCCGGAGCGGGTGCAGATCGCCGATGACCTGCGCACGCTGCGGCAGGACCTGCTCGCGCTGCCGATCGAGCAGCGCGGCGCGCTCGTCCTGCGCGAGCTCTCGGGGCTTTCGCACGCGCAGATCGGCGCGGTGCTCGAGGAGAGCACCTCCGGTGTCAAGCAGCTGATCTACCAGGCGCGGGTCGGGCTCCATGCGATGGCCGACGGGCGCGACCTCGACTGCGACACGGTGCGCCGGCGCATCTCCGACGGCGACGGCCGGGTGCTCCGCGCTCGCGGGCTGGGAGCGCATCTGCGCGAGTGCACGGCGTGCAGCGGCTTCCGCGAGGCCACCGCTGCCGGTCCGGCGCGTCTCGCGGCCCTCGCGCCGATGGTGCCGCTGGCCATCGGCCAGCGCGTGCTCGAGGCGATCCGGTCGATCCTCGCCGGCGGCGGCGCGGGGGGCGGGGCGGGGGCGATCGGCTCGGGCGCATCGGGCGGCGCCGTCGGCGTGACGGCCGGAGCGAAGCTCGCTGCGGTCGTGGTCGCCGCCATCGTCGGGGGTTCGGCGATCGTCGCCCCGGTCGTGATCGCCGAGACCGCGTCGCCTCCGCGGCCGGTCCGCCTCGCCGGAGCGGCTCCGTCCGGGGTCGTCGTCCATTCCGGGCCGACCGCGGGCACCGGCCCCCCGGCAGCCGCGGCCCCGGGCGCGCCGGTGCTCGTCGAGCCGTCCATGCCGATCGAGATCGGCTCGATCGTCGTCGCAGAGTACGACCAGGCGGCCGCCGTTCCGGCGATGCCCGTCGTGCCCGCGCCCGCCAAGGCGGCCTCGGGTGCGGGCCCGGTGCCCGGCGTCGCCGAGCAGGTCTCGCCCGCCGTCGCGCCCGGCGCCTCCGCCGCGCCCCAGACCGGTGCCACGCCCGCGACCTCCGGTTCCGCCGGTCGTCGCTCCCCCGGTGGCTCGCCGGCGGGCCGCCCTGGTCCGCGCCGCGGCGACTCGCCGGGCTCGGTCGGGCCGCCCGGAAGCGGTCACGGACCGGCGCAGGGGCAGGGGGCGAACGCGCCCGCCACGTCCACTCCCTCGGGCCCGCCTCCGTCCGCGCCCCGCGGGCCGCTCCGCGCGGACGGTCCGTCTCCGGCCGCGTCCGCCTCACCCGCTCCTGCCGAGGCCGCGACCCCCGATCCGGCGCCGGCCGATCCGCCCGCGCACGGCCGGGGCGCGCATCCGGCGCCCGGCGGCCCACCCGCCGGCGGTCCGCCCGCGCACGGGCCGCGCCGGCCCTGACGCCTCCGCCGATCGCGCCGACCTTCGGGCCCCGCGTTCGTTGCATGCGGTAGGTGCGATCGACCGGGGACGACGAGGGGGGCGGGATGAGGGCGGGTGCGGAGCGACATGATGCGACCGCGGGGCTGGTCGAGCGCGCGCGGCGCGCGCGGGGGCGTCTGGATCCGGCCGATCCGGTGTGCGACACGCTCCGGCCGCTGATCGCGCGCGGGTCCGGTCTCGGGATCGACGAGGCGATGCGCCTCGCGCGTCCCGTGTTCGACCACCTGTCGGCATGGCCGGAGCCCGACCCACAGCGGCGCGCCGATGCCCGCCTGAACGATGATCGCGGGGTCCGGCGAGCGCTCGCCGACCACTCCGCGCGCGGATGGCTGGCCACGACGGCCGCGCTCCAGGCGCTGGAGATGGGCCCCGGCACGCCGATGGCCCGGGCCATCGCGGCCGGCGCCGTGGCCCTGTCGCGGGGCGAGCCGGAGGGGCTCGACTGGCTCGCGGCCGCCGTGCGCCTCAGCCGACCGCAGCCTCCCGGCTGAGATGCGCCCCGCCGCGACCGGGACTCAAGCGTCCCGAGCCGGAGTTCGCGTGGCGGTCCCACATCTCCTGGCGGGAGATTCGCTCGGGAACCGCATGCGAACCTGCGACCCAAGACGCAGGGGGTGAGGTACCGCGCGAACTGAGCGGCCGTCCCCGGTGGCCCGCGTGGGTCGCCGGGGGGCCGCTCGGCGGGGTCAGCCGGGGATGAGCCCCTCGCCCTCCTCGCTCTCGAGGGCCCGTGCCTCGGCGAGCGTGATGTCGCGGTCGGGGACGATCACGTCGGAGCCGACGAACTCGTCGTCGGGGACCGCATCGCCCACCCTGCGGATCGTCTCGATCAGGCCGGCGAGGGCGGTCTGGAAGGCGCCCTCGTCGCCGGCGGCGATGGCCGCCTCGACCGCGTCGTCGGCGGCTTCGACCGCAGCCATGTCGCCGTCGTCGAGACGGAACTGCCCGTGTCCCAGCACCCGGACGATCACGGCGTGCCCCCCGAGATCTCGCCGGCGGCGGCGGGGCCCGAGCCGACCTGGGCCCTCAGGCGCTCGAGGTCGGCGTCGACGGAGTTCTTGGAGCTGATCGCCGCCAGCTCGCGGTCGACCACGTCGCCGCTGACCGTGAGGTCGTCGAGCGCACCCGACTCGAGCAGCTCGTCGATCGCGCCGGCGCGCGCCTGCATCGTCTGCACCTTGTCCTCGGCGCGGTCCATCGCCATGCCCACGTCGGCCATGTCCTCGGAGATGCCGCTGAAGGCCTCGCCGATCTTGGTCTGGGCCTCGGCGGCGGTGTACTGGGCCTTGATGGTCTCCTTGCGGACCCGGAAGGACTCGATCTTGGCCGTCAGCTTCTGCTCGGCCGCGACCAGCTTGTCCTGCTCGCCTTGGAGCTGCTCCTTCTGCGCGGTGATGCTCTCGAGCTGAGACTGCACGCCGGCCTTGCGCTCGAGCGCGGTGCGGGCCAGGTCCTCACGTCCGGCCTGGAGCGCCTGGGTGGCCTGCTGCTCGAGCTTGACGCTGCTCTGCTCGAGCTTGGCCGCCTGCAGCTCGAGCCGCTTCTTGCTGGTGGCCACATCAGCGACGCCGCGGCGCACCTTGGTCAGCAGCTCGGTCTGCTTCTCGTAGGAGAGATCGAGCATCTCGTTCGGGTTCTCGGCCGCATCGAGGGCCTTGTTCGCCTTCGCCTGGAAGATCGCCTTCAGGCGGCTGAAGAAGGACACGCCATTCCCCTTGATCGCTCGTCGTCGTTTCCGGGGACGACGCTAACGGCTCCCGCGTCGGAAGGGAACGGGCCCGGCCGATGGGTGCCGGTCCGGCGTTCCCGTTGCGCCGCCCGTGACCGTCTCGCCGATCCGCGGCCGGGGACCTCGGTGGCGGGCGGGCGGGGCGACTCTCGCCCCGCCCGCCCGCCGGGCCACCTCAGGAGGCGGACGGAGTCCGCGACCCGCGCGGAACGCGGTTCGCCCGGACCGGCGCCGCGGACCCGGCGGCCGGCCGAGGCCGCGCGGGGCGATTCTGCTGGCTCGGTCCCCGCCGGCGCTGCGAGGACGCGCTGCGCACGGGCGCCAGCTCGTAGCCGGTCTCGCCCCAGGGCTCGTGCAACCCGAGCTTCTGGGCCATCTTGCCGACCTGCTCGGCGTGCTCGGGCATCACGATCGTGACGGCGCGGCCCGTGCGGCCCGCGCGGGCGGTGCGCCCGACGCGGTGGGTGTAGGCGTCGTGGTCCTCGGGTGGGTCGAAGTTGATGACCAGTCCGATGTCGTCGAGGTCGATGCCGCGCGCCGCCACGTCGGTGGCGACGAGGACGCGGGCGTGGCCGCGGGCGAAGCGCCGCAGGGCGCGCTCCCGCTGCGACTGGCTGAGGTCGCCGTGCATCGAGGTCGCCGTCATGCCCTTGCGCTCGAGCCGCTCGGCCAGCCGGCCGGCGCCGCGTCGCGTCCGGCAGAAGACCAGCACCAGATCCTCCTCGCTCTTGATCAGCGACAGGAGGTCGTCCTGGCGGGTCGCCGGTGTGCTGACCAGGAAGCTCTGCGACAGACGGTCCGAGAGGGGCTCGCCGGTCTCGTTCGGGCTCGCGACGGTGTGCAGCCGCTCGGCGTCGCGCGTGAACTGCTCCGCGAGCCGTCCGATCTGCCCGTCGAGGGTGGCCGAGAAGAACATCGTGTGGCGCTCGGCGGGGAGTTGCTGCACGATCGACTTCACCTGCGGCAGGAAGCCCATGTCGAGCATCCGGTCGGCCTCGTCGAGCACGAGGATCCGCACGCCGCGCAGGTCGACGCGACGCTGACGCGTCAGGTCGATCAGCCGGCCGGGCGTGGCGACGATGATGTCGGCGTGGGCGGCCTTGCGTGCCTGCACCTCGAGCCCGGTGCCGCCGTAGCAGACGGCCATCCGCAGGTTTTGCGCGCCGGCGAGCGGGGTGAGCTCGACCTCGATCTGCGAGGCGAGCTCCCGGGTGGGGGCGAGGATCAGCGCGGAGGGCCGCGTGCCGTGCTGGAGCCGCTCGATGAGCGGCAGCCCGAAGGCCAGGGTCTTGCCCGAGCCCGTGGGCGAGCTGACCAGGACGTCGCGGCCGGTGCGGGCCACGGGCAGCACGAGCTGCTGAACGGGGAACGGCGTGGTGATGCCGCGCTCGTCGAGGACTGCGCGCACGCTCTCGCTCACGCCGAGGTCGGCGAAGGTGGTGACTGACAAACTGAACTCCTTGCGGCGGTGAGCCGCGGATCGGACGGGAGACATGCTCGACCGTCCAACCGGAGTGACTCGAGGGTTGAGGACGTTCTCCCACGGGCGACCGGATTGCCGCCCTGCTTCGACGCGTTTCGCCGAAGAACTATCGATCAGTGTAGTGATCGCGGTCCGGGCGTCCACCGGATCCGACGACCGGCCGGCGGCGGGTGCCCGCAGCCGTCGGGCATGCCCACGATATGAGCACGGCCACCAGCCGGCCCGGGAGCCTCGGCGGCCTTCGGGTCCTGAACGTCGCCGTCGGTCTCGCCCACCTCGTGCGGGGCGTGGTCATCCTGGCGCTGGCCAACGACTTCGCGACGCCGGTCACCGCATCGTTCCTCGCCGGCCCGCCGGGCGATGGGCCGGGCGCGCCCGAGCTCCTCACCGACCTGCGCGTCGCGCCGTTCGTCGCCCTCTTCCTGTTCCTGGCCGCGGCGGACCACCTGTTGATGGCGACACCGCCGGTGCGCGGCTGGTACGAGCGCAACCTGCGTCCCGGGCGCAACACCGCCCGGGACGTGGTGTTCAGCGAGAAGGCCCACGTGGTCACCAGCCTCGTCGCGACGTCCGCCCTCGCCTGGCAGGTGTTCGCCAGCGCGCTCGACGGCTGAGGAGGTCCCGGGCGCGCCCTCACCCGCACAAGTAACCTGACCGCCGTGGAGAGCGTCTCCGAGAACGAGTTCCGCGACACCCTGGCCAGGTGGGCCAGCGGCGTCACGGTCGTCACCGCGCGGCACGACGGGGAGCCGGTCGGCATGACGGCCGCCAGCTTCTCCTCGCTGTCCCTCGACCCGCCGCTGGTGCTGGTGTGCGTCGCCTGCACGGCGCGGGCGCACGAGGGCCTCGTGAGCGCGCCCGGTTTCGCCATCCACGTACTCGGCGCGGCGCAGGCCGAGATGTCGGCGCTCTTCGCCCGCCCCGGCACCGAGAAGTTCGACGGCTATCCGGCCGAGTCCGGCCCCTTCGACGCGCCGCTGCTGCCGTTCGGCGTCGCCCGCCTGGTGTGCGAGGCGCACTCGACCCTCGACGGCGGCGACCACACGATCCTCGTGGGCCGGGTGGTCTCGGCCGAGCGGTCCGGCACCGACCCGCTGCTCTACTGCAACCGCGCCTACGGGCGGCTCGGCGCGACCGCCTAGTCCCAGGGCGTCGGCGGCCTCAGCCGCCCCTCCTCCACTTGATCGTGCACCCGACCGCCGGGGTCTCGGCCCGCTCGGGCACCTCGCCGGCGAGCACCGCGTCGAGGGCCGCGCGCAGGTGGTGGAGCGAGACGGCGTCCGGGTCGGTGCTGTCGTCGATCGCGCCGTGGTAGGCCAGCCGGCGATCGGCGTCGAGCACGAAGACCTCCGGGGTGCGCTCGGCGCCGTAGGCCCGCGGCACCTCCTGGGAGTCGTCGCGGGCGTAGGGGAAGACGTAGCCGCGCTCGGCGGCGCGTTCGGCCATCGCCTCGAACGAGTCGCCGGGGTGGCTCTCGGCGTCGTTGGCGCAGATCGCGACCGTGGCGACGCCCCGCGCGGCGTACTCGCGCGCGATCGCGTCGAAGCGCTCCTCCCACGCCCGCACGTAGGGGCAGTGGTTGCACCAGAAGGCGACGACGACCGCCGGCGCGCCGGCCAGCCCGTCGAGCGAGGCCGCGCCTCCGTCCGTGGTGGGCAGCCGGAAGCCGGGCGCGGGGTCCCCGATGGCGATGCTCATGCGCTCTCCCTTGCCGCGCGGAGCGCGGCGACGAGGTCGTCGTGATGCGGCAGCGGGCCGATGCGGCCACCCCGCCGCGCGTATGCGCGGCACGCGTCGTGCTGGAAGTCGTGGCCCGGGGACACGGGCGCGAACGGATCGTCGGCGCCGATCAGGTAGGTCGGCGAGCCGGGGAAGGCCAGCTCGCGGGCCTGGGCGTCGCTCACCACCTCGACGACGCTGAGGTCCATTTCGACACCGGCGTCGCGGGCGGCTGTGCGCAGCAGCGCGAGAGCCTCCTCGTGCGACGGGCACGCTCGGCTGAAGAGGAGGCGGACGGCGAGGCGATCGGTGGAGGCCACCCCGGTATCGTAGCGCCGTGGTCCTCGTCCCCTCTCCGGAATAGGAACCGCGAGCGATGCCCGTTGACCGTCGCCTTGTGAGCATCACCGCCGAGGACGGAGAGGTACATGACGCCCTCTTCGAGATCGACGAGCGGGCGGCCCGCGGGCGTGAGCGCGCGTCGGGCCGGCGCACGGCCATCGTCCACATCCACGGGATCATGGGGAACTTCCTCGTGGGCACTTTGCGCTTCTTCCCGTCGCCCCTGGCCCGCGCGGGCTACCCGGTGCTGGTGCTCGAGACCCGGATGGCAAACGTCGGCCAGCTCTTCGGGCAGGCGATCTTCGATGACGCGACCCGCGACGTCGAAGCGGCCGTGCGCTGGCTGCGCGCGCACGACTACGACACCATCATCCTGTCCGGCTACTCGAGCGGGGCGACCCTGGCCACCCGCTTCGCCGCCACCCACCATGTGCCCGACCTGCGCGGGCTGGTGTGCCTGGGCAACCCGTGGGGCCTGCCACAGGCGATGCAGAACCGCGCCGAGCGCTTCGGCGCGGTCCCCGAGTACGGCGAGCTGACCCGAACCGTGCGCAGGGCCATCGGGGCGAACCCCGACGCACCCGACGACGACCGGCTCTTCGTGGTGGAGCGTAGCCGCGGGCCGAGCACCCGCCCCTCCGACAGCGAGGTCTACACGTATCGCACCTGGTGGCACTCGCGCGGGCCGGCGGCCGTCCCGGCGATGGCGTTCCGGCAGATCGGCCAGGTCCGGGCGCCGATCCTGCTGGTGCAGGGCACCGGCGACGAGGTGGTGCGGTTCGAGGAGGCGGTGGCGCTCGCGAACGTCGCGCGCACGGCGGGCAACTGGGACGTGACCGTGATCCGCATCGACGGAGCGCCCCACAGCTTCCAGGACCACGAGATCGAGACGCTCCACGCTGTGATCTCCTGGCTGCGCGAGCGGGTGTGAGCCCGCGGATCACCAACCGCGGCGGCCGGCTGCGACCCCCGCTGTTCGGCGCCGACGACCGCGACCTGGCGATCGACCTGGTGGTGACCCACACCGAAGACGGCCAGAAGTGGGACGGGATGATCTTCAAGCCGGCGGCCGACGCCGATCCGCAACGCAAGCGCCTCGCCGTGCTGGTGGTGCACGGCTCGGTCGGCAACTACCTCACCGGCGTCCCGCGCCGGGTGTCGTTCGGCCTGGCCAATGCCGGCTTCACGGTGCTCTCGGTCAACACCCGCATGGCCAACTACGGCGTCATCTTCGGCGGCGGGCTGATGCACCGCACGCCCCTCGACATCGACGCCGCGCTCGCGGTGCTCCGCCGCCGCGGCTTCCGCCGGATCGTGCTGCTGGGCTTCAGCATGGGCTCGACGATCGTCACCCACTACCAGGCGCTGCGTCAGCCGGCCGACGTGATCGGTGTCTGCACCCTTGCGCACCCGGCCTCGCTTCCGGCCGCGCTGCGCCTGCGCTGGGATTACTTCGGCGCCGACCCGGGCTACGCCGAGGTCACCGACCTCGTGCACCACCGCCTGGCACCCGACTTCGAGGACCCCGGGCGCGACCGCATCTTCATCGTGCGCCACGCCCGGGCCTTCGGCGACCGGCCGCTCGACGGAGAGATCTGGACCTACCGCACCTGGTGGTTCTCCCGCGGCCCCCGGGCGCCGCACGCCGAGTCGCGCCTGCGGATCGGGCACGTGACCGTTCCGCTGGCCATCATCCAGGCGGGCGAGGACGAGCTGGTGCGCGAGGAGGAGGGCTTCCAGCTGGAGGCCATCGCGCGCCAGGGTGACTGCCCGAGCGTCCTGCGGGAGACGATCCCGGAGGCCGACCACGGGTTCTCCGGGCTGCACGAGCCCCTGACCGAGGCGGTCGTCTCATGGCTGGACCAGCGGTTGTGAGCATGGGGACGCCGGTCCGTGCCGTGCTGTACACCGATCCCGGTTGCCCCTGGGCCTACTCGGCCATGCCGGCGCTCAGGGTGATGGAGTGGCGCTACGGAGCGGGGCTCGACTGGCGCGCCGTCCTGATCGGCCTCGCCGAGGACGGGCAGCGCTACCTGCGCAGCGGCTACACGCCCGCCTCGGTGGTCGCCGACCATGTCGAGTTCCGGGATCGCTTCGGCATGCCCTTCGCGCTCCTGCCCAAGGACCGGGTGCCCGGTACGGCGAGGGCCTGCCGAGCGGTGATCGCCGCCCGGATCCTGGATCCGGGCGGCGAGTGGCGGGCGTTGCGGGCGCTGCAGATCGCCAACTTCACCTCCCGGGCGCTGCTCGACGACGCCGGGGACATCGCCGCGGCCCTCTCTCTGGCGCCCGGTCTCGACGCGGCGGCGATCGTGGCGCTCCTCGACGACCCGGCGGTCGATGTCGCCTACCAGCGGGACCGTGCCGAGGCCCGCTCCGCCGCCGGGACGGCGGCGGAGGCCCAGGGGAAGACCGCCACCACCGACGGACCGGTCCGCTTCACGGCGCCCTCGATCGTCTTCGAAGCCGCCGGTCGGACGCTGATCGCCGGCGGGTGGCAGCCGGTCGAGGTCTACGACGCTCTCGTCGCCAACCTCGATCCGGGTCTCGACCGGCGCCCGCCTCCGGACGGACCCGCTCCGCTCCTTGCCCACTTCGCCGACGGCCTGGTCACGCAGGAGGTGGCCGCGCTGCTCGCCCGCCGCAACGACGCGCCCGACCGCGGGGCCGCCGAGGCCGCGCTGCTGCGCCTCGCCGCCGACGGCCGCGCCGAGCGCGTGCCGCTCGGCCAGGACGCGCTCTGGCGGGCGACGGTCTGAGTATCAGGCCAGGGCGTCGAGCGCGGCCAGGGTCTCGGCGAGCTGCACGCCGGCGCGCCCGTGCAGGCGCACTGCGGTGCGGTCGTCGTAGGGGGTCTCGCCCTCGGTGAGGATGGCGAGCGCCCCGCCGCGCTCGAGGACCACGGCGGGGAGCCGGCTGACCGGCGTGACCAGCAGGGAGCTGCCGATCACGAGCATCACGTCGGCACGCTCGGCCTGATCGAAGGCCGCGGCGATCTCGTCGGCGGGGAGGTTCTCGCCGAACATGACCACGCCGCTCTTCATCGGGAAGCCACAGTCGCACAGGGGGACGCCGTTGGGCGAGGCGTCGGCCCGCGCGACCAGCTCGTCGAACGCGATGCGCGCGCCGCAGCGCAGGCACATGCCGCGGTCGAGGCCCCCGTGCATCTGGATCAGCTCACGCGAGCCGGCCGTGGCGTGCAGGCCGTCGATGTTCTGGGTGAGGACCGCCTTCACGATGCCCCGGCGCTCGAGCTCGACCACCGCGTGGTGCGCCGGGTTCGGCGCCACGCTGCGCAGCATGTCGATGCGCGGGCGGTGGAAGCGCCAGAAGCGCTCCGGATCGGTGAGGAAGGTCTGCATCGAGGCGACCTCCATCGGGTCGACCGTCTCCCACACGCCTCCGGGGGAGCGGAAGTCGGGGATCCCGCTCTCGGTCGAGACGCCGGCCCCTGTCAGGACGACCGCGTACTCGGCCTCGGCCAGGAGCTCGGCGAGATGCCGGGGTGCGTCGGGCATGAGACCGATCGTATCCGGGCCTGGCGGAGCGCGCCGAGGCGCGACGCTAAGCTGCCGCTGATGCGCGCCGACGGACGAACCCCCGACCTGCTCCGCCCGGTCGACATCCTCCCCGGCTTCGTCGAGACGGCCCACGGCAGCGCCTTGATCTCGGTGGGCCGCACGCGGGTGATCTGCACCGCGTCGATCGACGAGAACGTCCCCGGCTGGATGCGTGGCCGCGGCAAGGGCTGGGTCACCGCCGAGTACGGGATGCTCCCCGGGTCGACCGGCGACCGCAAGCCGCGCGACGTGGCCAAGGGGCGCCCCGACGGCCGCACCACGGAGATCCAGCGGCTCATCGGCCGCTCGGTGCGCGCGGTGGTCGACATGGAGGCGCTGGGCGAGCGCACCGTCTGGCTCGACTGCGACGTGCTCCAGGCCGACGGCGGCACCCGCTGCGCGAGTATCTGTGGGGCGTGGGTCGCGCTGCACCAGGCGCTCTCGGGCCTCGTGGAGGCCGGGCGGCTCGAGGCGCTGCCCCTCGTCGATTCGATCGCCGCCGTCAGCGTGGGCATGGTCGACGGCGTGCCGCTGCTCGATCTCGCCTACGTCGAGGACTCGCGGGCCGAGTCGGACATGAACGTCGTGATGACCGGCGGGGGCAAGCTGGTGGAGGTGCAGGCGACGGCCGAGGGCAGCACGTTCTCGCGGGGTGAGCTCGACGCGCTGCTCGATCTGGCCGAGGCCGGCGTACGCGAGCTGACCACCGCCCAGTCGGTCGCCGTGGCGTGAGCTCCGGCCCGCGGATCGTCCTGGCCACCGGCAACCTGCACAAGGTGGCCGAGCTCGAGCCGCTCCTCGCGGGCGCGCGCGTCAGCGGGGCACCCGCCGGCTTCGATCCCGAGGAGACCGGGGTCACGCTCCTCCAGAACGCATGGATCAAGGCCGCGGCCCTTCGTGGCGAGGTGGACGACGACGCCCTCGTGCTCGCCGACGACTCGGGGCTGGTGGTGCACGCCCTCGGCGGCCGCCCCGGGGTGTTCAGCTCTCGCTACGCCGGGCCCGACGCCACCTTCGCCGACAACTGTCGGCGCCTGCTCGAGGAGCTGGAGGGGGTGGAGGACCGCTCCGCGGCCTTCGTGTGCGTGCTGGTGGCCCTCGGCTCCGACGGGGGCATGCTGGTCTCGAGCGGGACCTGCTCCGGCCGGATCGCGCCGGCCATGCGGGGGGCGGGGGGCTTCGGCTACGACCCGCTGTTCCTGCCCGAGGGCGACGAGCGATCGATGGCGCAGATGACCCAGGCCGAGAAGGCGGCCATCTCGCACCGCGGCCGGGCCGCCCGCCGGATGGCGGCGATGCTCGGCCTCCGATGAGCTCGCCGCTCGCGGGCCGCCGGGCGCTGGTCACCGGCGGAGCGGTGCGGGTGGGTCGCGCGCTCTGCCTCGAGCTGGCCCGCATGGGCCTCGATGTCGCGGTGCACCACCGCACCTCGGCGGAGGCCGCCGATCTCACCGCGGCGGAGTGTCGCGAGCGCGGCGTCAGGGCGGTCGTCGTGAGCGGCGACCTCGGCACGGCCCGGGGCTGCCGGAGCGTCGTGGCCGACGCGCAGGAGGCGCTCGGAGGCGTCGACGTGCTGGTGAACTCCGCCGCCAACTTCGTGGCCTCGGCGTTCGCCGACACCACCGAGGACGAGGTCGACCGTGCGCTGTCGGTCAACCTGAAGGGGCCCTTCTTCTGCGCCCAGGCGGCCGCCCCCGCCATGACGGAGGCGGGGTTCGGCCGGATCGTGAACCTCGGGGACGTGGGGGGCATCGAGCCGTGGCCGCGGTTCACCGCGCACTGCGTCGCGAAGGCGGGGGTCGTGATGCTCACGCGCAGCCTCGCCCAGACCCTCGGCCCGCAGATCACGGTCAACGCCATCGCCCCGGGGACCGTGCTGATGCCCGACGGATCGAGCGAGGCCGCCACGCGACGGGCGGTCGGGAAGACGGTCCTCGAGCGGGTAGGGTCACCCGACGACGTGGCGGGGGCGCTCCGCTATCTCCTGGAGGCGGATTACGTGACGGGACACACGCTGGTGGTGGACGGCGGACGGCTGGTGAGGCCGTGACGACGGTCGACCACCGACCCTCGCCGCCGGCCTCTCGCCTGCTCTCCTGGCTCGTCGGCTGCGTGGTGGTCGGCTGGCTCGTGGTCTACAACGTCCTGCGCATCGAGGGTTCGAGCCCCTCGGAGGCTGCGTGGCCGTCGCTCGCCGTGGGCGCCGTGGCCGGCGTCGCGGTGTTCGGCGCAGGGCTCGCGCTCCGGCGCCGCCTCCTGGCCTCGGGCCGGGTGCTGCGCGCCGGACCGGTCGCGATCCCATCTCCCGCCGAGATGGACCAGGGCCAGCGCGACGCGCTGCGGCTCGCGTGGCCGCCGCTCGCCGCGCTCGCGCTCGTGGCCCTCGCCGTCGGGGCCTACCTCGGGGCCGACTGGCTCTCCGAGTCGGGGGTCCGGCCCAAGACCACGATCATCCTCGCCGCCTGGAACGTGCTGGTGGGGTTGTGGCTCGGCGACGAGGCGCTGCGCCTGCGGCGCGGCGAGCCCGACGGCATCGAGTCGATCGTCCTCGGCTGCACGCTGACCGCGGTGCTGGCCGGAGTCGGCCTCTCGCGCGGTCTCGCCGAGCCCGGGCAGATCGTCCTGATCGTGCTCACGGCCGTCGCCGGCGGGCTGGTCTCGTTGGCGGTCTGGCGCCTCCAGGGCTCCCGGGGCGTCCCGGTCGGCGCCGCCGGCGTCGTGGTCGTCTCGGCGCTCTCGCTCATCCTGCCCCTGGCCCTCTGACCTGCTCATGGCCCCGCGTCTGGTCTGCCCGCTCTGCGGGACCGCCGTGGCGGATGGGGCCGAGCCGGCGCCGGGCCTCTGCGGCGGTTGCGGCGCGGCGTACGCCGGGGGCGGGCAGAGCCCGCCCGCCGCGGTTGCCCTCGCGGCCGAGCACTGGGGGGTCGAGGGTGTCGGGGCCGAGGCACTAGCGCGGCGGCTCTTCGAGGTGGAGCCGCCCGCGGCCCCCGAGCCCGCCGCGGCGATCACCTCGGACCAGCGCGACGGCTTCTACTTGTGGTGGGTCTTCGTGCGCCCCGGCGAGGCCGGCGCCGGAGACGTCCTGAGGGGCCTGGCCAACGGATAGTCGACGGGCGGGCGGGCGACCCGGTATCGTCCGCCTGGCACTCTTGTGCTGTGAGTGCCAAGTGTTCCCGAGGTTCGGCGCGTCGCGCCCGGGCCATGTGCGGGAGTGCCACCCATTTGAACCCGGGAGGGCCGATGAATCTGAAGCCTCTGGGCGATCGCGTGATCGTCAAGACCGTGGAGCAGGAGCAGGTCACCGCCAGCGGACTGGTGCTGCCGGACACGGCGGCCGAGAAGCCCCAGCGGGGCATCGTCCTCGCGGTGGGCGAGGGTCGTTGGGTCGACGGCGAGCGGCTCCCGCTCGAGGTCTCCGACGGCGACGAGGTCATCTACTCGAAGTACGGCGGCACCGAGGTGAAGCTCGAGGGCCAGGACGTCCTCATCCTCAGCGAGCACGACATCCTCGCGCGCGTCGCCGCCCCGCCGGCCAAGAAGAAGGCCGGCGCCAAGAAGAAGTAGCCGGGGCGCCGTCCCGAGCTCGCCGACATCCGGATTACGCAAGGAGAAGGGCCAGATATGGCAAAGCTGATCAAGTTCAACGAGGACGCCCGCCGCGCGCTCGAGCGCGGGGTCAACACCCTGGCCGACGCGGTCAAGGTGACCCTGGGCCCCAAGGGCCGCTACGTGGTCCTCGACAAGAAGTTCGGCGCCCCCACGATCACCAACGACGGCGTCACCATCGCCCGCGAGATCGACCTCGAGGACGTCTTCGAGAACCAGGGCGCCCAGCTGGTGCGCGAGGTGGCCACCGCCACCAACGACGTCGCCGGTGACGGCACCACCACCGCGACCGTGCTGGCCCAGGCGATCGTGCGCGAGGGCCTCAAGAACGTGGCCGCCGGCGCCAACCCGATGGGCCTCAAGCGCGGCATCGAGGCCGCCGTGGACATCGTGGTCGGCGAGATCGCCAAGCAGTCCAAGGAGGTCTCGGGCAAGGAGGACATCGCCCGGGTGGCGGCCATCTCCAGCCGCGACCGCGCCATCGGCGATGTCATCTCCGACGCCATCGAGAAGGTCGGCAAGGACGGCGTGGTCAACGTCGAGGAGGGCCAGACCTTCGGCATGGACCTCGAGTTCACCGAGGGCATGCAGTTCGACCGCGGCTACATGAGCCCCTACATGGTCACCGACCAGGATCGCATGGAGGCCGTCCTCGACGACCCCTTCCTGCTGATCCACGGCGGCAAGATCTCCTCGGTCCAGGACGTCCTGCCGCTGCTCGAGCAGGTCATCGGCCAGGGCCGCCCGCTCCTGATCATCGCCGAGGACGTCGAGGGCGAGGCCCTGGCGACCCTGATCGTCAACAAGCTGCGCGGCACCTTCACCGGCATCGCCGTCAAGGCCCCCGGCTTCGGCGACCGGCGCAAGCGCATGCTCGAGGACATCGCCATCCTCACCGGCGGCGAGGTGATCGCCGAGGAGATGGGCCTCAAGCTGGCCAACACCCAGATGGCCCAGCTCGGGCGCGCCCGCAAGGTCGTGATCACCAAGGACACCACCACGATCATCGACGGCGCCGGCGACTCGGACGAGATCAAGGGCCGCATCAAGCAGATCAAGGCCGAGATCGACACCACCGACTCGGACTTCGACCGCGAGAAGCTCCAGGAGCGCCTGGCCAAGCTCGCCGGCGGCGTGGCGGTCGTCAAGGTCGGCGCCGCCACCGAGACCGAGATGAAGGAGAAGAAGCACCGGGTCGAGGACGCCCTGCAGGCGACCCGCGCCGCCCTCGAGGAGGGCGTGGTCCCCGGCGGCGGCGTGGTGCTGGTCAACTCGATCAAGGCCCTGGACGGCCTCGCCCTCACCGGCGATGAGGCCACCGGCGCCTCGATCGTGCGCCGCGCGCTCGAGGAGCCGCTTCGCCAGCTGGCCGAGAACGCCGGCCTGGAGGGCTCGGTGGTGGTCGGCGAGGTCAAGTCCAAGAAGGCCGGCATCGGCCTCAACGTCGACACCGGCGAGTACGTGGACCTGGTCAAGGCCGGCATCATCGACCCGGCCATGGTCACCCGCTCGGCGCTGCAGAACGCGGCCTCGATCGCCAAGAACATCATCACCACCGAGTGCGTGGTGGCCGACGCCCCCGACGACGACGGCGGAGCCGGCGGCATGGGGGGCATGTCCCCGAACATGGGCGGCATGGGTATGGGCGGCGGGATGATGTAGCACCGGCTCACGCCGGAGGTGGATGTGCGACGGGGGCCCGCGGAACCGGGGCCCCCGTCGTCGTTGACGCCCCGATCGGCGGCCGGCGCCGGCGGTGCACCGCCGGGACGGGGTCATCGCCACGCGCCCACCGCGCGCTCCGCGCCCGTACTCTTCCCACGGGAGCCGGCGAGTCCCGCCGGCTCCCGGCCGACGACGGAGGGGGGCGGGCGTGCTCGAAGCGGCCGAGGCCGGCAACCGGCTGAGCAAGGAGGACTTCAAGGAGGTCGTCCCCGGGCTGCGCGTCGGGCTGCTGAACGCCCAGTTCGATCTGGAGAGCGCGGACTTCCCGGTGATCGTGGTGGTGGCCGGAGACGACGCGTCGGCCGCGAGCGACCTCGTCAAGCGGCTGCACGGCTGGATGGACGCCCGCTACATCGACACCAGCGTGTTCGGAGATCCGCGCCCCGAGGAGGACGAGCGGCCCCGGCAGTGGCGCCTCTGGAGGGCGATGCCGTCGGACGGGCGCATCGCGATCTGGGCGGGAGGGTTGCTGCGCCAGGTCGTCGCCCGGGTCGCCGGCGAGATCGACGACGCCGCCCTCGAGACCTGGACCCGGCACCTGGAGGTGCTGCAGGCCGAGCTGCTGGCCGACGGCGCGCTGGTGGTCAAGCTGTTCCTGCACACTCCGGCGCGCGAGCAGCGCGCCCGCCTCGAGGCGGGCGGGGAGCGGGCGGGCGGCTGGCGCATCCACCCCCGCGACTGGGAGATGCTCGAGACGATGCCCGAGGCGCGCCCTCTCGTCGAGCGGATCCTGCGCCGGACCTCCGCGCCCGGCGCCCCATGGACGGTCATCGAGGCGACCGACGAGCGCTATCGCGACGTGCTCGCGGCCCGGACGATCCTCGACGCGCTCACCGCCCGCCTCGCCGCGCCCGCCACCGACGGCCCGAGCGCCCCGCCCGAGATGTTCGCCCCCCGCACGGACCAGGCCACCGTGCTCTCCCAGATCGACCTCTCCGCGCGCATGCCGCGCTCGCGGTACCGCGAGCTCCTCGACGGGCTCCAGGCGCGCCTCCACGGACTGGCGCGCGAGGCCCGCGAGGCCGGGCTGCCGATGGTCCTGGTGTTCGAGGGGTGGGACGCCGCAGGAAAGGGGGGCGTCATCCGCCGGTGCACCGGGGCCCTGGAGGTCGGCGACTACCGGGTGATCCCGGTCGCCGCCCCGACCGCCGACGAGCGCCGATATCACTACCTGTGGCGCTTCTGGCGCGATCTGCCCCGCGCCGGCGAGCTCGTGGTCTTCGACCGCTCCTGGTACGGCCGGGTGCTGGTCGAGCGGGTCGAGGGCTTGGCCACCGACGCCGAGTGGCAGCGCGCCTACGACGAGATCAACGACTTCGAGGAGCAGCTCGTCGAGGCCGGCTGCCTGCTCCAGAAGTTCTGGCTCCACATCTCCCGCGAGGAGCAGCTGGCCCGCTTCGAGGCCCGGGCGCGAACCCCCTACAAGAAGTACAAGCTGACCGACCAGGACTACCGCAACCGCGAGCGCTGGGACGACTACGAGCGCGCGGTCGACCAGATGGTGCTGCGCACCTCGACCCATGACGCGCCCTGGCACCTGGTGAGCGCCGAGGACAAGCCGCACGCGCGCATCGCGGTGCTGGAGACGGTGTGCGCCGGGCTCGAGAGTGCGCCGCGCGGCTGAGGCCCTCGCCGCAGGCGTCGTTCGCTGCGCGTCGGCTCCGGCGTCAGTCCGAGCCGCCGAGCGCCTTGTTGAGATCCCAGGCGGCCGAGATCAGCCCGAGGTGCGTGAAGGCCTGCGGGAAGTTGCCGAGCGCCTCGCCCGTGTCGCCGACCTCCTCGGCGAAGAGGCCGAGGTCGTTGGCGTAGGTCAGCATCTTCTCGAACACCAGGCGGGCGTCGTCGGTGCGGCCCGCTCGCGTGAGGCACTCCACCAGCCAGAAGGAGCAGAGCGAGAACGAGCCCTCGTCGGCGCCGTCGAGCCCGTCGTCGGACGCCTTGAGCGGGTCGTAGCGGTACACGAGGCTGTCGGAGACGAGGTCGCGCTCGATCGCCTCGAGGGTGGCGAGCATGCGCGGATCGCGCGGGCCGATGAACTTCACCAGCGGCATCAGCAGGTTGCTGGCGTCGAGCACCGTGCCGCCGTAGTACTGCACGAAGGACCGGCGCTCCTCGCTCCAGCCCTTGACCATGATCTCCTCGTAGATCTCATCGCGCACCGCCCGCCAGCGGGTCGTGTTGCCCGGCAGGCCGCGCTGCGACTGCATGCGCATCGCGCGCTCGAAGGCCACCCAGCACATCAGCCGGGAGTAGACGAAGTGGCGCCGGCCGCCGCGGACCTCCCAGATGCCCTCGTCCGGGCGCTGCCAGTTGTCGGCCAGCCAGTCGAGCAGGCGCCGCAGGCTGATCCACAGCTCCCAGCTGATCGGCTCCTGCTTGTTGGAGAGGTAGACCGCGTCCATCAGCTCGCCGTACACGTCGAGCTGGAGCTGGTCGTAGGCGCCGTTGCCGATCCGCACCGGCCGTGATCCCCGGTAGCCCTCGAGGTGGGGCAGCTCGTGCTCGGTCAGGTCGCGCCCGCCGTCGATCGCGTAGACGATCTGTAGCTCGGGGTCGTCGGGGTCGGCCTCGCGGCAGCGCGCCTCGAGCCACTTCGCGAAGTGCTGGGCCTCCTGGTGGAACCCGAGCCGCTGGAAGGCGAAGGCCGTGAAGGCCGAGTCCCGCAGCCACGCGTAGCGGTAGTCCCAGTTGCGGCCCCCGCCGAGCGCCTCGGGCAGGCTGCAGGTGGGCGCCGCCACCATCGCGCCGGTGGGCGCGTAGGTACAGAGCTTCAGCGTGATGACCGAGCGGCTCACCATCTCGCGCCAGCGCCCGTCGTAGTTCGACTGGGCGAGCCAGTGGCGCCAGAAGTCGCGCGTCTCGTCGAGGCACTGCGTGACCCGTTCGTCGTCCCATCGCAGCCCGCTCCCGGCCGGCTGCATGACGAACCAGGCGCCCTGGCCGGCGTCCAGGCGGAAGCGGTCGGCCGCCGCCGGGCCGTCGAGCGTGAGCGGCAGGCTCGATGCGAGCTCGGTGGTGGCGCCGTCCTCGGCGGTGAAGCGCGCGAGTCGCGGGTCGTCGAGCGTGACGCGGTGGTCCTGGCGGGCGTAGTCGAAGCCGGGCCGGCAGGCCATCCGGAACGCGACCGAGCCGCGCACCACGGTCACTCGGCGCACGATGGCGCACGGCTCGAGGGCGACCGGCATGAAGTCGGTCACCTCGGCTACGCCCTCGGGAGACAAGAAGCGGGTGAGGAGGATCGCGGTGTCGGGCAGGTAGAGCTGCTTGCTCGCGCACGGGATCTCGGGCGCGATGCGGAACCGCCCGCCGATGTCGGCGTCGAGGATCGCCGCGAAGAGGCTGGGGGAGTCGAAGCGCCGGGGGCAGAACCAGTCGATCGACCCGTCGCGGCCCACGAGCGCGGCGGTGCGCAGGTCGCCGATCAGCCCGTAGCTCTCGATCGGGCGGTAGCGGGGCTCGCCCGGCTCGCCCCACCCGGGCTCGCGGACGCTCTCCACACCGGCCGCGGCGTGGGTGGGCGGCGGTTCTCCGACGGTCACCCGGCGATCCTAGCCGTGACGGCCCATCAAGCCCCGCGACCCGGCGGCCGATAGGGGGGATGTGCTGTCTGTCCGGTGCCTACGCCGGCCGGCCCGCGGGAGGGACGTCGGCGGTGCGCGGATGAGAGGGAGAGCCGGGTGAGCTCACGCAGGGGATCGCGACAGGCCGGGTTCTCGTACATCGAGATCCTGGTCGGCATCGTCATCCTGGCGATCGTCGCCGGGGGGATCGCCCAGGGGCTTGCCCAGACCAGCGCCGCGCTCGGCACCTCCAAGGTCGAGACCACGGCCAACAAGCTGGCATCCGCCGAGCTCGACCGCGCCCACCGCATGCCCTACGACGACGTGGGCCTGGTCGGCGGCAGCCCGCCGGGCGTGATCGCGGCGACCCGCAACGTGGTCGTCGGGCTGGTCACCTACAAGGTGGACGTCGATGTGGTCTACGTGGACGACCCGGCGCTCGGCCAGCCGCAGACCTACGTCAACTACAAGAAGGTGGCCGTCACGGTCACCCCCCAGACCAACCGGGCCCGCGCGTACACGCAGACGACGCTCGTCTCGCCGCCTTCGATCGGCGCGATCTCCGGCAAGTCGACGATCATCGCGACGGTCATCGACGCCCTCACCGACCAGCCGGTCGCGGGCGCCCCGGTCACGGCCGACCTGAGCACATCGCCCTCCCAGACCCGCTCGACGGGGGCCGACGGCAAGGTCGTCTTCGCCGGCCTCCAGCCGAGCGCGATCCCGGTGAACGACCCCAAGTACAAGTACCGCCTCACCGTCGGGCTGGCCGACCCCTGGGTCACCCACCCCGACAACATCCCGGCGCTGGCGCAGCAGCACCTCACCGCCTCCCAGACCTGGAACACCACGCTCAAGGTGTACCGCCGGGCGACGATCAACGTGAACCTGCGCGACGCCGCGACGGGTCAGATGATCACCGAGTACTCCACGGCCCAGGTGACGACCCCCGGGCCCGACGTCCTGAGCGAGCAGAAGTCCGGCACCACCGGCGCATACGTCTTCTCCACGATCGGCGGGAAGGGCATCCAGCCGAGCCTGTCCAACTTCACGGTCAACGCCCAGGCCGACTGCTATCTCGACGGCTCGATCCAGCGGCCGGTGCCGACGGGCTATCCGACCAACCTGACGGAGACGTTCGACTTCGCCCTGACGCGCTCGCCGAGCGGCTATCTCGATGTCACCGTGCGTGGCCTCCAGTCGGGCAATCCGCCCGTCTTCGGTGCGCAGGTCCAGGTCTCGGGCGGCCAGGCGAACCTCGCCCCTCGCGTCCGCACGGCCGACGCCAACGGCTTCGTCCGCTTCTGCCTTCCGCCTTCGGGCTCCGCCAGCTACGTCGTTTCGGTCGCCCATCCCGGCTACGGCGCCGGCTCGGTCCTGGCCTCGGTGAACCAGGACCAGGTGACGCCGGTCACCATCTACATGCCGCCCTCGGCGACCACCGGCACCATCCGCCTCGACGCGGGGGCCTCGAACCGGCTGGTGCGCCTGCAGGCGCTCTCGGGCACCTACGATGCGTCTCAGACCACCAGTAACTTCGGCTACGCCGACTTCACCGGCCTGGCCGGGGGCAGCTACATGGCCTACATCGCCACCGGCTTCTCGGGCGGGACGCCCACCTGGAGCGCCGGCAAGGTCGTCTCGGCCACCGGCGGCCAGCTCAAGACCTACTCGGTCCCATGAGCCGCCTCCACGCCCCCGTGCACACCCGCTCCCGCCACCACCAGGGGGGGTTCACCCTCATCGAACTGCTGATGGGCATCGTCCTGTCGTCGATCTTCGCCCTGGGCCTGTTCGCATTCTTCTTCTCCGGCGTCAACTCGGCCCGCACCAGCGAGTCGCAGGCGCGGGCGCAGTCCGCCGGGCGCACCGCGATCGACCGCCTCGCGACCGACATCCGCCAGTCGGTGAGCCCGAACGGCGGGATCGCGGCCCCGGTCATCTCCCTCAGCCCCACTGTCATCGAGCTGTACGTTGACCCCTCCCGCGCGACGTCGGACACCGTTCCGCGCCCCCAGAAGGTCCGCTACTCGATCGTCGCCGACCAGCTGATCCGCGAGGCGGCCGATCCGGTCGGGGCCGTGGCGCCGTTCACCTACGGCTCCTACCGCCAGTCGGAGGTGCTGATCGAGGCCCTCTCGAACGGCGCGGCCGCCGCTTTCACCGCCGTCATGGAGGACGGGACTGCCCTGCCCGCGACGCCGACGGCCACCCAGACCCTCGACATCGCCCAGATCTCGATCCGGCTCCTCGTGAGCCAGAAGACCGGCAACAAGGCCACGACGCTGGAGCTGACCACGGATGTCGCACTCCGCAATGCCATCGTCTAGTCCCCGCCGCGGCGGCCCCCAGGCCGGCGTCAGTCTCATCACCACGATCGCGATCACGGGGATCCTCGCGCTCCTCGTGCTGGCCAGCCTCTCGTTCGCGCGCAGCAGCACCCAGCAGACGGCGCGCCAGGGGCGCACCGACATCGCCCTCCAGGCCGCCGACGCGGGCATCAGCGAGTACGAGTCGCGACTCGTCGAGGACCCGCGCTACTTCGACCACTGGATCGACCGGGCGGAGGACCCGCGCATCGACCCGTACGGCGCCGTGCACGCACCCGGCACGGCGTGGACGCCGGGCGTCAGCTGGACCTATGCGGGCCCCTCCCAGACCTGGTCGCAGATCCAGGACGCGCGCTTCGGAACGGCCGCCTACTCGCTGCGCATCACGCCCGCCCGCGGCGGGCTCGGACCTCGTGACGATCCAGTCCACGGGGCAGTCCGGGCGCAACAGCCCCACGCCCGTCACCCGGTCGGTGCAGAGCCAGATCCACCCGGCGTCGATCGCCGACTTCCAGATCATCTCGAACGCCACCATCAAGTACGGCTCCACCGCCACCACGACGGGCAAGCTCTACTCGGCGGAGGACATCAACCACACAGGCGTGGCGGAGGCCCCGGCCTACGCCCAGCATTGGGCCTGCTCGAGTGGCAGTTTCTCCTGCCCGAGCTCCTCGACTCCGGCCGCGGTCTTCCGCGCCGGCGCCTACGACTCGGCCACCACTCCGTCGTTCCAGAAGAAGTTCCCGACGCCGATCGACTTCAGCCACTTCACGCAGTCGCGCCTGGACATCAAGGACGCGGCCACGGCCGGGGGCACGGCGTGGAACGACCCGACCGCCAGCGCCTGGCTCGTCCAGTTCCTGGCCGACGGCCGGGCACGGGTCTTCAAGATCACCGGTACCCCCGATCCGGGTCAGAGCCTCAACACCATCGGGTGCCCGGCCACGGTCAACGTGCCGGCCAACGGCGCCATGTACTTCGAGCAGTCGGTGATCGTCTCGGACGGCACCAACAAGACCGACTCGTGCGGCTCCACCGTCGGACCGCGCCCCTCGGTGGTCAACGGCCGCGTCACGATCGCCAGCAAGGGCAACGTCTTCGTCGGCGGCAACATCTCCTACGCGGCGTCGGGCGACGACGTGCTCGGCCTGATCGCGGCCAACGAGATCATCGTCACCAAGTACACCCCGTCGGTGCTCACCTGGCGGGCCGCCTCGCTGGCCCAGTCGGGCAAGTGGCGCACCCACCAGGGCAGCCCCGACGGCAACCACTCGTCGATGACCTACACCGGCTCGCAGACGACCTTCGACGGCGGCTACGCGTCGATGTTCGACAGCCGCGAGTACAACTACGACGAGACGCTCCAGCGGCTGCGCCCGCCCTTCTACCCGATCCTCGAGGGCACCTGGGCCACCTACTACTGGCGCGAGGTGCTGCCGCCCTCCTGAGCTCCCGGGCCGCGGCCCGGGCCGCTGGTAGCCTCGCGCGGTGAGCCCCGGATGACCGAGACCGCCCTCGGGGCACTCCTGATCATCCTGGCCGGGGCCCTCGCGCGCCGTGGCGGCATCATCTCCCGCGAGGACGGCCCCCTGCTGGTGAGGGTGGTCATCAACCTCGCCCTGCCGCCGCTGATCTTCCTCATCCTGGTCCGCGCCGACCTGCACGCCTCCCTGCTGCTGGTGCCGGTCGCGGGCCTCGCGCTGCACGTCATCCTGCTCGGCATCGTCGCCGTCTCGGTGCGCCTGTGGAGGATGGAGCGCCCTCGCGCCGGCGCGATGATCGTGGCGACCGCCGTCGGCAACACCGGGTTCTTCGGGCTGCCGCTGATCGCCGCGTCGGGCAGCGGCTTCTCCCTGCCGGCGGCGGTGATGTACGACGCGCTGTGCACGGGGATCATCACCTGGACCTCGACGGTGGCGATCGCCGACGCCTACGGCCGCCACCACGACGCCCCGCGCCCGCCACTGGCCGCCGGCCTCGCGCTGTTCCTGCGCCTGCCGCCCAACTGGGCCCTCGCCGCGGGCATCGCCGTCAACCTGGCGGGCATCGACCTGCCGGCCATCGTGGAGCGCCCCTTCGAGATCCTGGGCGCCGCGACCCTGCCGCTGACGATGCTCTACGCCGGCCTGATGATCGAGTTCCGGGGGCTGGGTCGGATCTGGGCCGAGGTCGGCTACGTGGTGGTGATGCGGTTGGGGGTCGCGGCGCTGATCGGCGTGGCCATCGCCGAGGCCTTCCGCTTCCGCGACGACGTGTTCAACACGGTCGTGATCATGGCCGCCATGCCCACCGCGATGATGTCGCTGGTGATCGGCGCCCGCTCGGGGCTCCGCTCCGACGTGCTCGCGGGCGCGGTCGTCGTCACGACCCTGCTCTCAACCCTTACTCTGCCGGCGTGGCGGGCGGTGCTCCTATGAGCGGATTCGGCGAGCGGCTGACGGCGGCGGTCTCGGCGCGCGCGAGCCAGGTCGTGCTCGGGCTCGACCCCGATCCGCGGCGCGTGCCGGGCGGGGCCGAGGGGGCGCGGGCCTTCTGCCGGCGCGCGATCGCAGCGGCCGGTCCGGCCTGCGTGGCCGCGAAGATCCAGTTGGCGTCGTTCGAGCGCTTCGGCGCTCCCGGCTGGGACGCGTTCGAGCGGGTGGCGGCCGCCGCCGCCGACGCCGACCTGCTGGTCATCGCCGACGCCAAGAGGGGCGACGTCGACGTCACCAGCCGGGCCTACGCCGACGCCTTCCTGCGCGCGCCGATCGACGCGCTGACGATCAACCCCTCCCTCGGGGGCGACGCCGTGGCGCCCTTCCTCGAGGCGGCCACGGCCGGAGCGCGCGGGCTCTTCGCCCTCGTGCGGACGTCCAACCCCGGCGCCGCAGAGCTGCAGGACCTGCCCCTCGCCTCGGGTGGGCTCTGGCACGAGGCGGTGGCGCGGAAGGTGGCCGAGTGGGGCGCGCCGAGCATCGACGCCTCCGGCCTCTCCGCGCTGGGCGCGGTGGTGGGCGCGACGGTCCCCGAGCGGATCGCGGCGCTGCGCGCGCTGATGCCGCACCAGCCCTTCCTCATCCCGGGCGTCGGCGCCCAGGGGGGGCGGCCCGAGGACCTCGGCGCGGCGTTCGGCGGACGCGCCGCCGGGGCGCTCGTCGCCGCAAGCCGCTCGATCATCTTCGCCGAGAGCCCACGCCGCGCGGCCGAGGATCTGCGCGAGGCCCTCTGGAGCGCCTTCGAGACGTCCCGCTGAGGCGCCCGCGCCCCACCCCGGCGACGGCCGTCATCCTCGCCGGCGCCGCCCGCCGGCCCGGCGTCCGGGTCGTCTCCGGCCGCTGACCCGGATCGCTGCGCGCCCTGGGAGCGGCGTGGATCGCCCGTTCCCGGTCCCGGAAGACGGGCGGTCCGGGGTCGCCGCCGACGACCACGGCATGCGGATCGCGACGAAGCGCAAGCGCCGTCGCCGATCGCACGGGTAGAGTCACCCGCGTGCTGCGCCTCAAGGCACTAGCGGTCGTGGCCGTCCTGACATCGGTGATCTCGGCCCCCCTGGCGCGGGCCGCGGCCCCGACCGTCGACGCGTCCGCCTATATCCTCGTGAACCCGGCGACCGGCGAGACGTTGGCTCAGCGCGCGCCCGATCGGGAGCTCCCGATGGCCAGCACCACCAAGATCATGACCGCCCTGGTCGTCCTCGAACGGGCCGGGCTCGGCGACCGCATCACCGTGCCGGCCGCCGCGAGCGCGATCGAGGGGTCGTCGGGCGCCCTCGTCGCCGGCGAGTCGCTGACGGTGCGCCAGCTGCTCACCGCTCTGCTCGTGCCCAGCGGCAACGACGCGGCCGTGGCGCTCGCGGACGGCGTGGCGGGCTCGCAGGCCGCCTTCGTGGAGCTGATGAACGCCAAGGCCGCCGAGCTCGGGCTGGCCGAGACGCACTACGCCAACCCCCACGGCCTCGACGCCCCCGGCCACCACTCCAGCGTGAGGGACATGGTCCGCCTCGGGGCGACGGCGATGCGCAACCCCGTCTTCCGCTCGATCGTCGCCTCACGCGAGGCCCGGCTGCCCGGGCCGGGAGGGCGGGGCACGCGCGTGTACGAGTCCGAGAACGAGCTGCTCGACATCGACCCCGACACCGACGGCATCAAGACCGGGATGACCGACGGGGCGGGGTACGCCCTGGTCGCGCACGCCCGGCGCCCGCGCCTCGGGGTGCAGCTCTACACCGCGGTGATCGGCGCGCCGAGCTCCTACACGCGCGCCCGGGACGCGAAGCGGCTGCTCGACTGGGGCTTCTCGCAGTACACGTCGGCGACGCTCCTGGCCGCCGACGCGGTGCTGGGCCGGGCGCCCGTGGACGAGCGCCCGGGGGTGGAGGTGCCCTACCGGGTCGCGGCCGCGCTGAACGCCCCGGTGCGGCTCGGGCAGGCCGTCAGCCAGACGCTGGTCGCGCCGGCCGAGGTGAAGGGGCCCGTCTCGGCGGGCCAGGTGCTCGGCACGGTCACCATGCGCCAGGGCTCCCACATCCTCGGCCGGAGGAACCTGGTGGCCGAGCGGTCGGCCGACGGGCCCGGCCTCTGGGATCACATCCGCTCCGGATTGGGAAGACTGATCCCATGATCGTCACCGTCACGCTCAACGCCGCCCTCGACCGCACCGTGCGCGTGCCCAACTTCCAGCTGGGCGCCCGCCACCGGGCCGACGCCTCGCTGCGCATGCCGGGCGGCAAGGGCGTCAACGTCGCCCGCGCGCTGAAGTCGCTCGGCCAGCCGGTGATCGCGACGGGCCTCGCCGGAGGGCGCGCCGGGACGTACATCATCGAGGAGCTGACGGCCGAGGGCATCCTCAACGACTTCGTGAGGATCGCGGGGGAGTCGCGCACCTCGACCGCCGTCATCGACCCCACCAACAACCAGCAGACCGAGATCAACGAGTGGGGCCCGCAGGTGGACCAGGCCGAGCTCGACGTCCTCGCCGACAAGATCCGCTACCTCTCGAAGGGCGCCGACGTGTTCGCGCTCGCGGGCTCCCTTCCGCGCGACGTGCCCGTCGACTACTACCAGCGGCTCCTGCGCGAGCTGCGCGGCGAGCGGATGATCACCGCGGTCGACGCCTCGGGGCCCGCGCTGCGGGCCGCCCTCTCCGCGGAGCCCGGCGTCGTGAGCCCCAACGTGCGAGAGGCCGAGGAGATCGTGGGCCACGAGTTCGCCGACGAGGACGACATCGCCGCCGCCGCCGAGATGATCATCCAGATGGGCGCGGGCAGCGCGATCATCCACCATGAGGACGGCTGCGTGGCCCGCATCCGCCCCGAGGGCGCCAAGCGCCACCACACCTACCGGGCGCGCCTGCCTGCCCGCCCCGACGTGGTCTCGACCGTCGGCTCGGGCGACGCGCTGCTGGCCGGATACCTGTCCGCGCTCTACGGCCACCAGCCGCCGGAGGCCGCTCTCTCGCTCGCCGTGGCCTGCGGCGCCGCCAACACCCAGCGCTTCGGCGCCGGCGTGTTCGACCCGTCCGACGTCGAGGCGTTCATGCGCCGGGTCGAGGTCGTCGAGCAGGACTGACGATCGTCCGGGGGGATTGCACCAATTCTCACCCGCGGGGCAGGAGACGGGAGGCCGACCCCGACGCTAGGATCCGAGGATCATTTCTCATGGGCACCGATCGACATCACCAGGGCACACCGACCCAGGTCCGGCGACGACGCCGAGCCTGGGTTTTTTCGTCCTGAGGGTGCGCTCGGGCAGACGGGGCAGGGGGCGCTGAGTGGAGATCGAGATCGGGCGGGGCAAGAAGGGGCGGCGGGCGTACGGGCTGGACGAGATCGCGATCGTGCCGAGCCGGCGCACGCGCGATCCGGAGGACGTCGATCTCACCTGGAAGCTCGACGGGCACACGTTCGAGCTCCCGCTCCTCGCCTCGGCGATGGACGGCGTGGTCGACACCCGCACGGCGGGGCTCATCGGCAAGATCGGCGGGCTGGCGGTGCTCAACCTGGAGGGCATCCAGACCCGGTATGAGGAGGCCGACGCCGAGCTGGAGCGCATTGCGAAGATGCCGCCCGCGGAGGCGACACGCGGCCTGCAGGAGGTCTACCAGGCGCCGATCAGGCCCGAGCTGATCGCGCAGCGGATCAAGGAGATCAAGGCACAGGGAGTGACCGTCGCCGGCTCGCTCACCCCGCAGCGGGTGACCGACTACGTGGATATCGCGATCGAGGCCGGCCTCGACATCCTGGTCATCCAGGGCACCGTCGTCTCGGCCGAGCACGTCTCCTCGGTTGCCGAGCCGCTCAACCTCAAGCGCTTCATCGCCGAGCTTCCGGTCCCGGTCATCGTCGGCGGCTGCGCGTCGTACCACACGGCCCTGCATCTGATGCGCACCGGGGCGGTCGGCGTGCTGGTCGGCGTCGGCCCGGGCGCCGCCTGCACCACCCGCCAGGTGATCGGCGTGGGCGTCCCCCAGGCGACGGCGATCGCCGACGCCGCGGGCGCGCGCATGCAGCACCTGATGGAGACCGGCCAGTACGTGAACGTGATCGCCGACGGCGGCATGGCCTACGCCGGCGATCTCGCCAAGGCCATCGCGTGCGGCGCCGACGCCTGCATGATCGGGTCTCCGTTCGCCAAGGCGGCCGAGGCCCCGGGTCGCGGCTACCACTGGGGCATGGCGACCTTCCATCCGCAGCTGCCGCGCGGCACCCGGGTCAAGACGACCACGATCGGCACGCTCGAGGAGATCCTCACGGGCCCGGCGCATGAGAACGACGGCACGCTCAACCTCGTCGGGGGTCTGCGCAGCGCGATGGCCACGTGCGGCTACGACTCGATCCACTCGTTCCAGAAGTGCGAGGTCATGGTCGCGCCGGCGCTGAAGACCGAGGGCAAGAAGCTCCAGCAGAGCCAGGCGGTGGGGATGGGGTGAGGGCTCCGGGGCCGCCGCACGCGCGGCGGCCCCGGCCCGGACCGCGCACGGCCGCCGGTAGGCTGCCCGCCGTGCTCCGACCCCCCTGCGCTCCGTGAGCGAGACCGTGCGCTCCTTCGGGGGAGCGATGACCGTCACCGGCTCCTGTCACCTCGTCGAGTGGGGTGGGAAGAGGCTGCTCGTCGACTGCGGCGCCTTCCAGGGATCGCGCGCCCTCTTCGACCTCAATCGCCGGGAGCTCGGTTTCGACGCGGCCTCGCTCGACGCGGTCGTGCTGACGCACGCCCACCTCGACCACTCGGGACGCCTTCCGGTGCTGCTCCGCCACGGCTACCGGGGGCCGATCCACGCCCTGCCGGCGAGCAGGGCCCTCTGCGAGCACCTCCTGCTCGACGCGGCCAAGATCCAGCGCGAGGACGCCGAGCGCGACCGCCGCCACGGCCACCGCGCCGACGAGCCGATCTACGTCGAGGACGACGTGCACCGGGCGCTCGAGCGGATGGAGCCCCTCTCCTACGGCGCGACGGCCGACCTGGCCGGCTTCCGCGTCACCGCGCAGGTCGCCGGGCACATCCCGGGCTCGGCGAGCTTCCTGGTGGAGGTGGGCGGGCGGCGCCTGGTGTTCAGCGGGGACGTCGGCAACGCGGGCAAGGAGATCCTCCCCGATCCGACCCCCTGCCCCGAGGCCGACGTGGTCTTCATGGAGAGCACCTACGGCGACCGGGACCACCGCGACTACCGCGCCACGATCGAGGAGTTCGCGCAGGTCCTGCGCGACGCCCAGGATCGCGGCGGCAAGATCCTGGTGCCCTCGTTCGCGCTGGAGCGCACCCAGGAGGTGCTCTACACGGTCGCCCGCCTCGAGCGCGACCACGACATCGCGCCGATGCCGGTGTACGTCGATTCGCCCCTCGCCACCAGGGTGGAGGACGTCTACGACCGCTTCCCCGAGGAGCTCTCCGACGAGCTGCGCCTGCTGAGGGCGACCGGTCGCAACCCCTTCCAGCCCAAGCACCTGCGCTTCACGCGCTCGGTGTCGGAGTCGAGGGAGATCAACGCCTCGGACGAGGCCGCGATCATCATCGCCGGGTCGGGGATGCTCTCGGGTGGGCGGATCCTGCACCACCTGATGGCCCACGGCGGGGAGCCGAGCACGACCGTGATGATCGTCGGGTACCAGCCCTCGGGCGGCCTCGGCCGGCGGCTGATCGACGGCGACCGCACGGTGCGGATCATGGGCCGCGAGGTGGCGATGCGCGCCCGCGTGGTCACCATCGGCGGCCTGTCCGCCCACGCGGACCGGACCGAGCTGCTCGAGTGGGTCCGCCCCTCCGACCCCGCCGAGATCCGCCTGATCCACGGCGAGCCGACCGCGATGACCCACCTCCAGGGGGCCCTCGCCGCGCTGGGGCGCCGCGCGAGCCTGCAGCCGATCGAGGTGCGCCTGCCCGAGACGGGTCGTCGCGAGGAGGCGGGCGAGTAGCGCGGTCCATCCGGCCCGCTCCGGTAACCTGACGGCCTGGCCGCCTCCGCACATCCCGCGCTCGATCCCGCTCTCGCCGTCGCCGTGCCGGGCGGGGTGCTGGTGGTGGACTTCGGGGCCCAGTACAGCCAGCTGATCGCGCGGCGGATCCGCGAGTGCCGCGTGTTCTCGGCCGTGGTCCCGCACGACGCCTCCCCCGAAGAGATCCGGGCGCTGCACCCCTCGGGCCTCGTCCTCTCCGGAGGGCCCGCCTCGGTCTACGCGCCCGGCGCCCCCTCGCTGAACCCGGCGCTCCTCGAGCTGGGGATCCCGGTGTTGGGCATCTGCTACGGCCAGCAGGCCATGACCCTCGCCCTCGGCGGCGAGGTCGCGCGCACCGGCGCCGGCGAGTACGGCAAGACGCCGATCACCGTGCGCTCGCGGGAGGGGATGTTCCACGCGCATGCCCGCCGAGCAGTGCTGGATGAGCCATCGCGACGCCGTGTCGCGCCCCCCGGAGGGCTTCACTGTCACCGCGGAGACCAGCTCGTCGCCCGTGGCGGCCATGGAGAACCCGTCGCGGCGGATGTACGGGGTGCAGTTCCACCCCGAGGTCGTGCACACGCCCTTCGGCAACGACCTCCTCAAGTGGTTCCTCTTCGAGGCCTGCGACTGCTCGCCCACGTGGACCGCGACCCATCTGATCGAGGAGCAGGTCGAGCGCATCCGAGCCCAGGTGGGGGATTCTCGGGCCATCTGCGGGCTCTCGGGAGGGGTCGACAGCGCCGTCGCCGCGCTGATCGTGCACCGGGCGATCGGAGACCGGCTCACCTGCGTCTTCGTCGACCACGGGCTGATGCGCCACAACGAGGGCGAGCAGGTCGAGGCGGCTTTCGGCAGGCACTTCGGCGTGCCGCTCGTGCACGTCCGCGCCCAGGAGCACTTCCAGGCGGCCCTCGCCGGCATCACCGAGCCCGAGGAGAAGCGCAAGGCCATCGGGCGCGAGTTCATCCGCATGTTCGAGCACGAGGCCGAGAAGCTGAAGGACGCCCGCTTCCTTGTGCAGGGCACCCTCTACTCGGACGTGATCGAGTCGGGCTCGCGCGACGCGGCCAAGATCAAGAGCCACCACAACGTCGGCGGGCTCCCCGAGGACATGGCCGTCGAGCTGATCGAGCCGCTGCGCCAGCTCTTCAAGGACGAGGTGCGGGTGGTGGGCGAGGAGCTGGGGCTCCCCGAGGACATGGTCTGGCGCCAGCCGTTCCCGGGCCCCGGCCTCGCGATCCGCATCATCGGCGAGGTCACCGCCGAGCGGCTCGACATCCTGCGCCAGGCCGATTTCGTCCTGCAGGAGGAGATCCGCCGGGCCGGCCTCTACCGGGAGCTCTGGCAGAGCTTTGCGGTGCTGCCGGCGATCAAGAGCGTCGGCGTCCAGGGCGACGAGCGCACGTACGCGTACCCGATCATCATCCGGGCCGTCACCTCCGACGACGCGATGACGGCCGACTGGGCCCGCATCCCGTACGACATCCTCGAGCGCATCTCCAACCGCATCATCAACGAGGTCGACGGGGTCAACCGGGTGGCCTTGGATCTGACCTCGAAGCCCCCAGGGACCATCGAATGGGAATAATTGCGCCACTGATGTGATGTAGTGCGGGCGTGACGGCCGCCCGCTCACGGCTCGGCGCCCTGCTGCGGGCGGCGATCATCACCGCCGCCGTGGGGGCGCTCCCCACCACGGCCCTCGCCGACGCGACCCCCGCCCAGGTGATCGCGGCCGTGAACGCCGAGCGGGCGCGCAACGGCATCCCCGCGGGAATCGTCGAGAACGCCGACTGGTCGCGCGGCTGCGCGCTTCACAACGCCTACCGGCGGCTGAACGGCATCTCCACGACCGGCCACGACGAGACCCCGGGCCTTCCGGGCTTCACCCCCGAGGGCGACGAGGCCGGCAACGCCGGCGTCCTCGCCACCCGCAGCTGGAGCGCCGGCAACCCCTTCGCGACGGCCCCGATCCACTTGATGCAGCTCCTCGCCCCCCGCATCACGTCGATGGGCGCCGACGACTCCGACGGCCTCGTGTGCGTGTCAACGTTCCGCGGGCAGGGGCCCGCCTCGACGGCCGACGTCGTCCTCACGGCGCCCGGCGGCGGGCGGCGGGATGTGCCGGTGTCCGAGGAGGCGCGCGAGAGCCCCTTCGTCCCCGGCGACCTGCTCGTCCCCCCCGCGGCAGCCGTCACCGGACCCCACATCCTGGTGCTCGCCGACGGCCCCTTCGCCGAGGGCGGCCCGGTGAGGATCGTGCGCGCGCGCCTGCGTGGGCCCACCGGGCCGGTCGAGGTGCGGACGCTCGACGGCACCGAGCCGCGGATCGCCGGCTACATCCCGCCCGGCGGGATGGTCATCCCCAGCCTGCCGCTGGCGGACGGGACGCGCTACACGGCCACGGTGATCCTGGAGGGCGCCGGCGGCGTCCGGCTGAAGCGCACCTGGTCGTTCCGGACCCAGGGGCCCGCGGTGCCGACGGTCCCCCGGACCCGGGGCGAACGGGGGGTCACGACGGGCAGCGCCCGCCTTCGGGTCGCCCTCCATGGACGGCGGCTGGTCGTGCGCGGGCCGCGGGTGCTGCGCGGACGGGGGGTGCGGATCGCGGTGACCCGTCGCGGCGCCACGCGCCGGCGCACGGTGGTCCTCGCGCCCTCGGCGACGCTTCCCTTGCGGCGCGCGGAGGCGCGCTCCGGGACGCGCATCAGCGTGCGCGCGAGCCGGTTCACGGCCCGGGGCGTTCGCTGGAGCGTCCCGCCGGTGCGGCTGACCGTGGCGCGCGCCCGCCGCTGAGCGCCCGCCGCCGCTCCCGTTCCTCGCGCCCGTGCGCGCGGCCATCGTCGCACTCCTTGCCCCGTGCCGGATGCGACGACGATGCATCGTGCGACCCTGGGGCCCGACCGGCCATTCGGAGGGAGCGCGCCCGGCCGGCGGGCGCCGTCACGGCCCTGGTGTTGCCGAGTGGGAAATCGGCGGGCGCTCGCGGCTGCCTCACCGGAGATCCGCTCGGGACCTGCAGACGAACCCCGACTCAGGACACTAGGACCCGGGCGGCCACACCTCGTCGGGTCGGCCGTGGGCCTGGCCGGCGACCATGATCCGCTGGCGCCCCGGGTCGTTGGCCTCGTACGGCCGCACGGCCGGCGCGCGCCAGGTCTCGTAGCTGCGGCACGCGGCATCGGCGTCGTCGGGGTTCATCATCACGGCTTGGGCGAGCGCGTGGGCGTCGCCGAGGCCGATGCCCGAGCTGATGCCCGTCTCCGGGCCGAAGAAGTGGGCGGCGTCCCCGATGATCACGGCGCCGGGGGTCCACCACTGCGGGCAGCGCAGCAGCTCGGGCTCCGAGTAGCGGATCGAGTCGAGCGAGGCGATGCCGTCGAGGGCCGACTCGGACGCCGGCAGCAGGCGCGCCCACATCTCCTTGATCACGTCGAGCCCGGGGGCGATGGCGGCCTCGCGGCCGACGCGCTCCATGCTGCGCCATCCGCCCGAGCCCTCGTGCCACGAGAGCATCCCGATGTGGCCGCCGTCCGACATGTAGGCCATCGCGAACGACGTGTCGGCGACCTTCGTGCTCATGAAGCCGAGCTCGGCCTCCGGCAGCGCGTCGAACTGAGCCTCGAGGCCCGCCTTGTCGCGGGTCGGCGATCTCACGCCGTCGCAGGCGACGACGAGGTCCGACTCGATCTCGACCGGCCCGTCCGGGCCCTCGGCCACCACGCCGACGATCCGCCCGTCCGCGCCGGCACGGACGAGCTCGGTGACCGTGTGCTCGTTGACGATCGGCAGGTCGCGCTGCAGGGCCTCGATGAGCGCGCCGAAGCGGACCGCGACGGCCACCGGCGGCTGCTCGGGGCGCGGCGCGATCGGCCGTCCGGCCCCGCGCACCTCGTCGTAGACGCCGACCTCCTCGAGGGGCTCGTAGCCCTGGAAGCCGAGCATGTAGCCGCGCGGCACGTAATGCCCGGCCGGCATCCGCTCCAGCACGGTGGGCTCGCAGCCCCTGCGGCGCAGGAGATGGGCGAGCGTCATGCCCACCATGCCCCCGCCGACGATCACGACCTTCATCATCCCGGCAAGCCTACCGGCGCGGCGCGGTCGAGGCCCGCCCGAGTGTCACGGAGGGAGGCCCCGCCGCCGCGCATGCCGGGGCGGCGGGGCCTACGCCAGCATCCGCCCGACCTCCTCCCACTCCACGGCGGTCTGGCGGCCGGCGTCGAACTGCTCCATCAGCGTGCCGTGCACGCGCACCAGGTCGGGGTCGTCCTTGGGCAGTTCGCGCCCGGTGTGCTGGCGGATCAGGAACACGAGGCCGGCGAGCCCGGAGTCGCGGGTGAGGCTCACTTCGAGCGGCCGGCCGAGGAGGCGGGGCACGTCGAACGGGGCGTACATCCACCAGAACTTGTTCAGCCCGTCCGCGTGGATGCCGGCGCGCGTGCGGTGCGCGTCGCGCCCGTAGAGTGGATAGGTCGGGGCGACGGGGCGCCCGAGTCCGGCGTAGAGGTCGGCGAGGTCGTTGAGGGCCCGGAAGTCCGGGAGTGGGTCCTCGATCAGCCCCATGCCGATCGCGTGCATCACGATCGCCTCGAGCGGGGCGTTGCCGGTGCGCTCGCCGGTTCCCAGGAGCGTGCCGTTGATGACCGCGCAGCCGGCGTGGATCGCCGCGAGGCAATTGGCGACGACGAGGTGGGTGTCGTTGTGGGGGTGGAACTCGAGATCCTCGGAGGCGACCCCGAGGGCGCGCAGCGCGCGGATCTGGCGGGGGATCGAGCGCGGCGGCGCGACGTGGTCGTAGGGGAGGCCCAGGCCCATCGTGTCGCACACGCGGAACTTGGGGCGCAGCGCGGGTCCGAACGGCGCGGCCGCCGCGATCACGGCCTCGGCGAAGGGGAGGATGAACTCCTCGGGCGCCCGGGTGGCGTCCTCGAGGTGCAGGCGCGGGCGCAGGCCGGCGTCGAGCACCGCGCAGACCGCGTCGAGGTAGACCCCGGCAGCCTGCCGGCGACCGCCGGGTCGGAACTTGTGGAACGTGTGGTAATCGCTGGCCGAGGCGAGCATGCCGGTCTCTCGGACGCCGAGATCGCCGACCAGTTCGGCGTCGCGGCGGCTCGCGCGGATCCAGGTGGTCGGCTCGACGGGAGCGCCGCCGGCGTGCCGCTCGAGCGCGACCTCGAGCATCCGGCGGTCGGCCGGGCGATACACGAAGAACTCGGCCTGGCGGATTGCGCCGCTCGCGCCGGTGAAGGCGCACATGCGCTCGTAGATGCGCACGCCCGCCTCGACGGTCAGCGGCAGGCCGCCCTGCTGGCCGTCGCGGTGGGTGGTCTCGGTGGTCCATGCGGCGGCCGGCAGGTCCGGCGGCCGCTCGGTCCAGTCGTAGCGGGGGAAGCCCTCGCGGGGGAACGCGTCCTCGAAGAGCTCGGGCGCGTCGGGATCGGTGATGAGCGTCTGTGTGGTCATGCCGTGACGGTAGATCCGGGCTTTGTCGCTCGTCAATATTGATGCGTATCATCAATCTATGAGCCCCGAGCCGGCGACCCTCTCCGCCCCCGAGGCCGCTGCGCTGCTCGGCGTCTCGCGCGCCACGCTCTACGCCTACGTCAGCCGCGGCCTGGTGGCCTCGGCGCCCGGGCCGGGGCCGAGCCGCGCGCGGCGGTATCCCCGTGCCGAGCTCGACGCGTTCCTGCGGCGCCGCGAGCGCGCCCGCGACCGCGGGCTGGCGGCGCACGACTCGCTCCACTGGGGCCTGCCGGTCCTCGACTCGGCGCTCACCCTGATCGAGGACGGCCACTGCCACCTGCGCGGCCGCGACATCGTCGGGCTGTCGCGCGAGGAGTCCTTCGAGCGCGTCGCGGGTCTCCTCTGGTCGGGCTCCCTCGAGGGCGCCGTCGCCGCGCCGCCGACGCCCGCGCGCCCGCGCGCCCCCTCGGCCGACGCCCTGGCGCGCCACCTGGTGGGGGCCTCCGACGCTTCGCTGGTCACTCTGGGCTCGCCTGACGCCGTCGTGCTGCGCGGCGCCGCCCGCGTGATGGCGGGTCTCTTCGCCGCGGTGGGCGGCGGCGGCCGGGGCCCGCTCGCGGATCGCCTCGCTCGGGGCTGGGGCACGCCCCACGCCGCGGCCCTCGACGCCGCTCTGGTCCTGTGCGCCGACCACGAGCTCAACGTCAGCTCGTTCACGGCGCGTTGCGTCGCCTCGGCCGACGCCGGGCTCGAGCAGGTCGTGCTGGCGGCGCTCTGCGCGCTGCGCGGCCGCCGCCACGGGGGGCTCACCGAGAGGGTCGAGGACCTCGTGCGCGACGCAGGGCGCGACGGTCCGCGGCGCGCCGCCGAGCGGGCGCAGGGCGCCGACGGCGCCCTGCCGGGCTTCGGTCACCCGCTCTATCCCCGGGGCGACCCGCGCGCGGCCGAGCTCCTGCGCATCTGCGACGGCCTGCCCGCCGCCGCCGATCCCGTGGCCGGCCTCGTCGCCCTGGCCCGTGACCAGCTCGGTCAGGAGCCGACCCTCGACCTCGGCCTCGCCGCGCTCTCGCGGCGGCTCGGCCTGCCCGACGGCGCCGCGTTCTGCCTCTTCGCGCTCGGCCGCTCGGCGGGGTGGATCGCCCACGCCCTGGAGGCCCGCGCCGACAGCCGCCTGATCCGGCCCCGCTCCCGCTACACGGGCCCGCGCCCCGCCGCCGTGGGATCATCCACCCCATGACCGACCAGACGCGCGTGCGGATCGACAAGTGGCTCTGGGCGGCCCGGTTCTTCAAGACCCGGACGCTCGCAACCGAGGCCGTCGCCGGCGGACGGGTCCACCTGGACGGCACCCGCATCAAGCCCTCCCGCGACGTCCATGTCGGGGACCGGCTCCAGATCACGGTGGGGGAGTCGACGATGAGCGTGGTCGTGCGCGCCCTCGGCGACCGCCGGGGCTCGGCCACCGTGGCCGCCCTACTCTACGACGAGACCACCGAGAGCCGCGAGAAGCGCGAGCGCGAGCGCGAGCAACGGCGCCTCGCGCCGGCGCCCGGCGCCGACATGCATGGCCGGCCGAGCGGCCGGGACAGGCGGCGGCTCGAGGCCCAGAGGTCCGCCCAGCGACGACGAGGCTGATGACTCCCCGCCGGGGGTGGCAATGGGAGAGGCCTGTCTGTCTCATCGCCACCCGCATGAGCACGATCGCCGTCTCGGCCCGGGAGCGGATCCCCGACGCGGCCCGGGCCGCTAGGCGGAGTGGCGGCGGCGGGTGGGGCGCTCGGAGATGCTGCGCTCGCTGAGGAGGCCGCTCTCGTCGCGCACGAGGAGGTAGGCCCCGTCGGCCGGGCTCTCGAGGAAATCGACGAGCTCGGCCGCGCGCTCGGGGCCGAGGGCGTCGACGAGCCGCCGCCCCATGGCCTCGTCGGCCGACCAGCCCACACGGCGATCGTCGCCCACACGGCGATCGTCGCCCGCGCGGCGCTCCGCCTCGGTGACCAGCTCCTGGGCCTGCGCGGTCGCCCGCGCCGCGGAGGCGGGGCTCGAGGACGATCCCACCGGCCGACTCGGGGCCCAGATCTTACGGCTCTGGGTGTGGTGCCAGCAGTATGGGCTCCCGCGAAAGGGGCTCTGCTGACACCTCTTGCCGTGGGCCGCGATCGCGACGCACCGGCTGACCGAACGCATTTCCATCTCTCGTCTGCCACCACCGAGGTGGTGGACGACTCCCTTCAACTGTTACCCGGTGTACTATTTGTAACCGTCAGAGAGCACGAAGTCCAGCGCGGACGCGGACATCGCCTTGCGGGCGCCCCCGCTCTTTCCTAGACTCCGCGGTCGTTCTCGCGGCGCTCGTTCGCCGCGTCGTCATGCAGGTGGAGGTCACTTCCGGCCCGTGAGCACACTCAGCGCAAAGCCCGGCACCGTCGAACGCCGCTGGTACATCGTCGACGCGGAAGGCCAGAACCTCGGGCGCCTCGCCTCGATCATCGCGGAAACCCTGTCCGGCAAGCGCTCGGCGTGGTTCACGCGGCACTGCGACACCGGCGACTTCGTCATCGTCGTCAACGCCGAGAAGATCGCGGTCACCGGGAACAAGCTCAAGGACAAGCTCTACTGGCGCCACTCCGGCTACCCGGGCGGCATCAGGAGCCGGAGCCTCGGCGAGCAGCTCGCGCGCCAGCCGGAGGAGGTCCTCCGCAAGGCCGTCCGGGGAATGCTCCCCAAGAACAGCGTCGGCCGCGCTCAGCTGATGAAGATGAAGATCTACGCGGGCCCCGAGCACCCGCACACCGCCCAGCAGCCTGAGCCGCTGCGCCTCACCCGAGTCGCGGAGGTTCCCGCGTGAGTACCGACGCAACGTCTGCCGTCCGCTACCGGGCGACCGGCAAGCGCAAGAACGCCGTCGCCCGGGTCACGCTGACCCCCGGCACCGGCACGGTGACCTGCAACGGCCGGCCGATCGACGAGTTCTTCGGCCGCGCCGTCCTCGTCACCCTGGCGCGCGCCCCCTTCGCGACGACGAGCACCGAGGGCCGCTTCGACGTCACGGCGCTCCTGCACGGCGGCGGGGTGTCCGGCCAGGCCGGAGCCCTGCGTCACGGCATCGCCAAGGCGCTCACCAGCGTCGACGAGAGCATGCGTACCGACCTCAAGCGCGAGGGCTTCCTGACCCGGGACGCCCGTATCAAGGAGCGCAAGAAGGCCGGCCTCAAGGGCGCCCGCAAGCGCCCGCAGTTCTCGAAGAGGTAGTCCCCCGACGCCTGGCACGGCCCCACCGTCGTCTCGGACGCTCTTCGGAACCGATGGCGTCAGGGGCGTCGCCAACCGTGAGCTGACCCCCGAGCTCGCGCTCGCCATCGGGCGCGCCCTCGGGGGCCGGTCGCCCCACGGGTCCCGCGTCCTGATCGGGCGCGACACCCGGCGGAGCGGCCCGATGCTCGAGGGCGCCCTGGCCGCCGGTCTCTCCAGCGCCGGGGTCGATGCGGTGCTGCTCGGGGTCATCCCCACGCCCGCCGTGGCAGAGCTGGTCGCGGGCTCCGACGCCGTCGCCGGCGCGGTGATCAGCGCATCGCACAACCCCTTCCCGGACAACGGCATCAAGCTGTTCGGATCCGACGGCTTCAAGCTGGCCGACGCCGCCGAGGCCGCCGTGGAGGCCGACCTCGGCGCCGAGGGCCAGCGCCCGGAGGGCGGCGACCTGGGTGAGATCGTCGCGAGCGACGAGGGCCGGCGCGACTACATCGAGTCGGTGTTGCGCCGCTGCGCGGTGGACCTCACCGGCATGACCCTGGTGGTCGACTGCGCACACGGGGCCACAGCGGTCACCGCCCCCGAGATCTTCGAGCGCCTCGGCGCCCGCGTCACCCTGATCGGCACCGAGCCCGATGGCGTCAACATCAACGACGGCTGCGGATCGACCCACCTCGACCTGGTGGGGGAGACGGTCCGCGCGATCGGCGCCGACCTCGGCCTCGCCTTCGACGGGGACGGGGACCGGGCCCTCGCGGTGGACGCGTCCGGAACCCCCGTGGACGGCGACCAGATCCTGGCCGTCTGCGCGCTCGACCTCCGCGCCCGCGGGGCCCTCGCCGGTGACGCGGTGGTGACGACGACGATGACCAACCTCGGCTTCCGCCGCGCGATGGCCGCCGCCGGCATCGAGGTGCGCTGGACCGACGTGGGCGACCGCTACGTGCTCGAGGAGATGCGCCGCGGCGGATACGTGCTGGGCGGCGAGCAGAGCGGGCATCTGATCAACCTGGCGCACGGCCCCTCGGGCGACGGCGTGGCCGCCGCGCTCCACCTGCTGGGCGCGCTGGTCGCGCGGGGAGAGGACCTCGCGACCGCCGGCGCGGTCGTGCAGCGGCTGCCCCAGAAGCTGGTCAACGTCCGCGCGGCGCGCAAGGCGGAGCTCGCCGGCGCCGACGCGGTGTGGGAGGCGGTCCGCGCATGCGAGGCGGCGCTGGGCGAGGACGGGCGGGTCGTCGTCCGACCGTCGGGGACCGAGCCGCTCGTTCGGGTGATGGTCGAGGCGCCGACGGTCGAGGACTGCGACCGCTGGTGCCAGACGATCGTCGAGGTTGTCGAGCGGGAGCTCGGCGGGCCGCTACCCTGAGCAGCCGGGGTCGCCGACGACCCCGGGAACCTGCGGCTGGAGGAAGCGCGATATGTGCGGAATCATCGGTTACGTCGGCGGGCGTCCCTGCCGCGAGCTCATCCTCACCGGCCTGGAGCGGCTGGAGTACCGGGGATACGACTCGGCGGGCTTCGCGCTCCTCGACGCCTCTGACGGCATCGCCGAGTCCGTCCGCGCGGTCGGCAACCTCTCGCAGCTGCGTGCCGCCGCCGGACTGAACGGCGGCTCCACCGCGACGGCGGGGATCGGCCACACCCGCTGGGCCACGCACGGCCGGGTCACCGCAGACAACGCCCACCCGCACTCCAGCTCCGACGGCTCCGTCCTGGTGGTGATGAACGGGATCATCGAGAACTACCTCGAGCTGCGCTCGGAGCTGCAGAACCAGGGCGTGGTGTTCACGTCCGACACCGACACCGAGGTGATCCCGCACCTGATCGCACGCGAGTACAACGGCGACATCGCCGCGGCCGTCCGGGCCGTTCTGCCGCGCCTCGGCGGGCATTTCGCCTTCGTGGCCGCGCACGTCTCCGAGCCGGGGCGCCTGGTCGCCTCCCGCCGGGAGTGCCCGCTCGTGCTGGGCGTGGGCGACGGCGAGCGGTTCGTGGCCTCGGCCATACCGGCCTTCCTGCGAGAGACCCGCGAGGTGATGATCATCGAGGACGACGAGGTCGTCGTGATCGAGGCGGGCCATCACACCGTCTGGAACGGCGCCGGCCAGCTGCCCGCGCGCCCGGCCGAGCGGGTCGACTGGGACGAGGACGCCGCCGAGAAGGGTGGCTACGAGACCTTCATGCTCAAGGAGATCCACGAGCAGCCGTCCGCACTCTGGGACACGATCGGCGACCGGCTGCGCCCCGACGGCTCGGTGGAGCTCCCGGGACTCGGCCTCGACGACGCGACCCTGGCGCGGGTGGAGCGCATCCACATCGTGGCCTGCGGCACCTCCTACCACGCCGGCCTCGTCGGCCGGTACCTGATCGAGGACTGGGCGCGCGTCCCGGTTCACGTGGAGGTCGCCTCCGAGTACCGGTACCGCACCTGCCTGGCCGGGCCCGGCGACCTGATCATCGGCATCACGCAGAGCGGCGAGACCGCCGACACCCTTGCCGCGATGAGGGTGGCGCGCGAGCGCGGCGCCCACGTCGTAGCGCTCACCAACATCATGGGATCCCAGGCGACGCGGGACGCCGACGGGGTGCTCTACACGCGCGCCGGCCTCGAGATCGGCGTCGCGGCCACCAAGACGCACACGGCGCAGGTGATGGCGTTGTCGCTCCTCGCCCTGAAGCTCGGCCGCCTCAAGTGGGCGCTGACCTCGGGGGGCGCCCTCGACCTGGCCGACGAGCTGCGGCGGGTGCCCGACGTGATCGAGGCGTACCTCGCATCCGCCGCTCCGGAGCAGGTGATGGCGACGGCGGCGACCTATGCGGACCGCCCCTTCTTCCTCTACCTGGGCCGCCACGTCGGCGTGCCGGTGTGCTTCGAGGGCGCGCTCAAGCTGAAGGAGATCAGCTACATCCCGACGGAGGCCTACCCGGCCGGCGAGATGAAGCACGGCCCGATCGCGCTGCTGGAGGAGGGCTCGCCGGTGGTCGTGGTGGCGACCGACGGGCACGTCTTCGACAAGGTCGTGTCGAACATCCAGGAGGTGCGGGCGCGCGGTGCGCGGGTGATCGCCGTGGCGACCGAGGGCAACGAGGAGATCGAGCGCCACGCCGACGACGTCCTGTGGGCACCGCGAACCCAGGCCCTCCTGTCGCCCATCGCGGCGGTGATCCCGCTGCAGATCTTCGCCTACGGGCTCGCGCGCGAGCGCGGCCTGAACGTCGACCAGCCGCGCAACCTGGCCAAGACCGTCACCGTCGAGTAGAGGCCGAGAGTTGGCCATCGTCGGGGTCGGTGTGGACGTGGTCGAGATCGACCGGTTCGCGGCCGCCCTGGCGAAGCGCCCGCGGCTGGCCGAGCGCTGCTTCACTCCGGCCGAGGCCGCCTACTGCCTGTCGCGCAAGTTCCCGCCCCAGCACTTCGCCGCCCGCTTCGCCGCCAAGGAGGCCGTCGGCAAGGCGCTCGGCATCGGCATGACCCGCTGGCGGGAGGTCGAGGTGGTCCGCGGACGAGGCGCGCCGACGATCGCCCTTCACGGACGCTACGCCGAGCGGGGAGCGTCGCTCGGGGTCGGGAGCATCCACATCTCGCTCACGCACGGCCGCGACTCGGCGATCGCGTTCGCCGTCGCCGAGACCTGACCCGGAGGGCCGGGCCCCGGCCGTGAGAAGATGCGGCGTGGCCATCGCCCGTTCCCGTCACCCGGCGCCCCTGCCGGGCTGCACCCCGCTCTTCGACGCCGGCGCCATGCGCGAGGCCGACCGCCGGTCGGGCGAGGAGCACTCCATCCCGTCGATCGTCCTGATGGAGCGGGCCGGCCTGGCCGCCGCGCGGGCGATACTCGACGGTTTCCCGGATGTCCGCGATGCGCTCGTGGTGGTCGGGTCGGGCAACAACGGCGGCGACGGGATGGTGGTGGCGCGCCACCTGGCCGAGGCCGGCCTGGCGGTGCGGGTGCTCGCCCCGGGCGCGGTCGCGCCCCGTACGGCCGACGCGTCGGTCATGACTGCGATCGCCGCGAGCATCGGCATCCGCATCGAGTCGCTCGAGACCGCCGCGGCGCCTCCGGACGCAGCTGTGCTCGTGGTCGACGCCCTGCTCGGGACGGGCGCATCGGGCCCCCTGCGCGAGCCCGCGCGCGGCGCCGTGGAGTGGATGGCCTCCCACGTCGGCCCGCTGGTCGCACTCGACGTGCCCTCCGGCGTTGCAGCGGACACCGGCGGCGTCGAGGGCCGCGCGGTCCATGCCGACCTCACGGTGACCTTCCACGGCGACATGGTGGGCCTGCGCGTCACGCCGGGCGCCGGGTGCGCCGGCCGCGTCGAGGTGGCCGACATCGGGATCCCCTCCGCCGTCGCGCTGGATCCCGCCGCATGGCTGGCGGGCGCCGGCGCGGCGCGCGCGGTGCCCCGCAAGGGTGCGGGCGCCGACAAGTACGCCTCCGGCGCCGTGCTCGTGGTGGCCGGATCCCCCGGCCTCACCGGCGCGGCCTGCCTGGCCGCGCGGGCCACCCTGCGCGCCGGCGCCGGCCTGACCGTCGTCGCGGCGCCGGCCGGCGTGCAGGCCGCCGTGGCCGCTCACCTGCTCGAGGTCATGTGCGCGCCCATCGCCGACGAGGACGGCCACTTCTCGGCGGACTCGATCGAGGAGGTCCTCGCGCAGGCGGGCCGGGCCTCGGCGGTCGCGATCGGCCCCGGGGTCGGTCGCGCGCCCGCGACGACCGGCGTGATCCTCGCGTTGCTCGACCACCTCGAGCGGCCCGTGGTGCTCGACGCCGACGGCCTCTGGCACCTGGGCGACGCGCCCGAGCGCCTGGCCGGGCGTGTGCACGCGACGGTCCTGACGCCGCACGCCGGCGAGGCGGCACGCCTGCTCGGCCGCGATCGCACGGCGGTGGAGGACGACCGCCTGGCTTGCGCGCGGGAGCTCGCACGCCGTTCGGGAGCCGTGGTCGTGCTCAAGGGGCGGGGCACCATCACCGCCGGTCCGGACGGCACGGCCGTCGTCGCGTCCGGGGGATCGCCCGCCCTCGCGAGCGCCGGCACCGGCGACGTGCTCACCGGCACGGTCGCGGCCTTCCTTTCCAAGGGCATGGAGCCGCTCACGGCCGCTGCCGCGGCCGTCGCGGTGCACGCCCGCGCCGGCGAGCTCGCCGACCGCGGCGACGGCTCGATCGCCTCGGACGTGATCGAGGCGCTGCCCCGCGCCCTCGCCGAGTCGCGGGCGTGAGCGCCGACCGGGCGCACGCGCGCATCGACCTCGGCGCGATCCGGCACAACGCGCGCGTGCTCGCCCGTGCCGCCGGGCGGGCGCGGCTGATGGCGGTGGTCAAGGCCGGCGGGTACGGCCACGGCGCGGTGCCCGCCGCGCACGCGGCCATCGAGGGCGGGGCCGCGGCCCTCGCCGTGGCGGCCGTGAGCGAGGCCGAGGATCTGCGCGCCGGCGGGCTCGACGCGCCGATCCTCATCATGGGCCCCCTTACGGGCACCGAGTGGGGTCGCGCGGCCGCCGCGGTCGCCGAGGTCGCGGTCTGGACGCCGGAGGCCGTGGGCCACGCCCGCGCCGCGGGAGCGTCCGCCGGGCGGGCACCCCGCGTGCACCTGAAGCTCGACACCGGCATGGGGCGCCTCGGGGCGCGGCCCGAGGACGTGGACGCCCTGGTCGCGGCGGCGGCGGCCGCGGGCGACGGGATCGAGGTGGCCGGATTGATGACCCACTTCGCCACGGCCGACGAGACCGCCGGCGAGAACGCCGCCTTCATGTCCGAACAGCTCCTGCGCTTCCGGGCCGCCGCGGCCGCGATCCGCGACCGCTTCCCCGGCGCCGCGGTGCACGCGGCGAACTCGGCCGCCACCCTCCGCGAGCCCGGCGCGGCCTTCGACATGGTCCGCTGCGGCATCGCGCTCTACGGCTGCTCGCCCTTCGGCGGCGACCCCGCCGACCACGACCTGCGCCCGGCGATGGCGTGGACCTCGTACCTGGCGTCGGTGAAGACGCTGCGCTCGCGCGAGAGCGTGGGTTACGGACGGGTCTGGCGGGCGGCCCGCGGCACGCGGATCGGACTGGTGCCGGTCGGCTACGCCGACGGCTATGCGCGCGTCCTCTCGGGCCGGGCCGAGGTGCTGGCCGGAGGCCGGCGGGTCCCCGTCGTCGGGACGATCTCGATGGACCAGCTGACAGTCGACCTCGGCCCGGAGGGCGACGAGGGGGTGGGCGAGGAGGTCGCCCTGATCGGTGTGCAGGGCGCCGAGCGCATCACGGCCGAGGACGTCGCCGCCTGGCGGGGCACCATCAACTACGAGGTGACGTGCGCGGTCGGTCCGCGGATCCCCCGGGTGCACGAGGGGTGAGGCCGGCCGGGCTGGATGCCCTGCTGCCCACGCTCGCGCCGATCGAGGGCGACGCCTGGGTGGTGGGCGGCAGCGTGCGCGACGCGCTGCTCGGGCGCCCGGCGGGCGCCGACCTCGACATCGCGGTGGCGGGCGACGCCCAGGCCGCGGCCGCGGCGCTCTGCCGTGCTCACGGGGCCAACCGCTTCCGCCTCTCGCGGGCCTTCGGGGCCTGGCGGGTCCAGGGCGGGGGCCTGCCGGTCCAGATCGACATCACCCCGCTCCAGGGCGGGAGTCTCGAGGAGGACCTGTCGCGTCGCGACCTCACGGTGAACGCCCTGGCGCTGCCGGTGGCGGCCGGCCGCCCGATCGTCGACCTGCACGGCGGCCTGGCCGACCTCGGCGCCCGGCGCCTGCGGCACGTCGGCGACCGGTCGCTCGCCGACGACCCGGTGCGGCTGCTGCGCCTCGCGCGCCTCGCCGGGCAGGCCGGCTTCACGGTCGACCCCTCCACCGTCGCCGTCGCCCGCCGCGACGCGCCGGGGATCTGGACGGCGCCCGGCGAGCGGCTGGCCGACGAGCTCGGGCGCATCGTCATGCTGGACCTGCCGGACCGCGCCTTCCGGCTGCTCGACGAGCTCGGGGTCCTGGGTGCCCTCGTGCCGGAGCTCGAGCGCTCGCGCGGCCTCGATCAGAGCGCCTACCACCACCTGGACGTCCTGGGCCACGTGCTCGAGGTGGTGGAGCACTCGCGCGAGCTGGCCGACGACCCCGAGCCGGTGTTCCGCTCGCGCGCGGCGCGGGTGCGGGAGGCTCTGCGTGCCCCATTGGCGGACGAGCTCACCGCCCGCGGCGGGCTGATGCTCAGCGCGCTGCTCCACGACATGGCCAAGCCCGCCACTCGGATCGAGACGCCCGAGGGTCGGATCGGCTTCCCGGGACACGACAGGCTCGGGGCGGAGATGGCCGAGGACCTGATGCGGCGGCTGCGCACCTCCAGCCGCCTGCGTGACTTCGTCGTGCGCGGCGTGCGCCACCATCTGCCGCTCGGCTTCATGGTCCACCGCACGCCGCTGTCGCTGCGTCAGATCGACCGCTACCTGCGCCTCACCGCGCCCTCTCAGGTCGAGATCATCGTCCTCTCCACGGCCGACCGGCTCGCGACGCGCGGCCCGCGCACCTCGGCCTCGGCCATCTCCCGCCACCTGGTGCTCGCGCGGGAGGTGATGGACGTCCACTTCACGCTCGCCGACCGGCCCCCCCAACGACCCCTGCTGGCCGGCGACGAGGTGGCCCGCGTCCTCGGACGCGAGCCCGGCGCATGGCTCGTGCCCCTCCTCGACGCGCTCCGGGAGGGGCAGCTCGCGGGCGTGCTGCGCACCCGCGAGCAAGCTCTGCGCTTCGTCAAGGAGAGGGCGGAACGATAGTTCTCACAGGTTCTGCTCCAGAGCATATTCACGCTATTTGCAGCCAAGATGTGAGGAAAACGCAAGCGCCCTTGAGCTCGTTGGAGGGCTTCCGTAGGTTGCCCGTGCTCTGAACGGCGCCCGGATGGTGTGCCCCCGACCCGGGAGAGAACGTATGCGCGGAACCATGCGTGCAGGACTCACCGCGGCCCTTGCCGGCGTCTGTGCCGGGATCGTCCCGTCGGTCGGCGCGGCGGCGCCGTGCACCCCGGTCCTCTCGCCGTCCGACGAGGCGGCGCTCACCGGCCTCATCAACACCGAGCGCCGGGCGAAGAGGGTTCCGAAGGTGGTCAAGAAGACCACGCTCCGCAAGCAGGGGCGCAAGAAGAGCATGGCGATGGCGCGCGGCGCGGCCTTCGCCCACTCCGGCCCCCCCCGCTGGGCCCAGGGGCGCGCCGGGGCCCAGAACATCGCGATGGCGCCGTCGGCGCTCGAGGCCTTCCAGGCGATGCTGAAAAGCCCGTCCCACCGCGCGAACATGCTCTCGCGACGGTACCGCCTGACGGGAATCGGCGCCGCACGCGATTGCGCCGGCCAGATCTTCTTCACCGTCAACCTGATGGCGCGAGCGCGCGGGTAGCCGGGACCCCCCGCGTATAGTCGGGGAGTGGTCCGTCTCACGCGCATCTACACCCGGCTCGGTGACGAGGGGGACACGCACCTCGGCGACATGAGCCGGGCGCGCAAGACGAGCGCCCGCGTCGTCGCCTTCGGCGACGTCGACGAGCTGAACGCCGTCATCGGCGTCGCGCGCTCAGCGGGCCTCGCACCCGCCAGCGACGGCTGGCTCGCGCTCGTGCAGAACGACCTCTTCGACCTCGGGGCCGACCTGTGCGTACCCGACGGCGAGGCCGAGGGCGCGCGCCTGCGGATGCACCCCGCGCAGGTCGAGCGCCTGGAGCGGTGGTGCGACGAGGTCAACGATCAGCTCGCGGACCTCACGAGCTTCGTCCTGCCGGCGGGCAGCCCGGCCGCCGCCGCCCTGCATCACGCCCGCACCGTCTGCAGGCGCGCCGAGCGTTCGAGCGTCGCCCTGGCCGACGCCGAGGCCGTCACCCCCGCGGCGCTCGCTTATCTGAACCGGCTCTCGGACCTGCTCTTCGTCCTCGCCCGCGCCGCCAACCGCGGTGCGGGTGGCGACGTGCTCTGGGTCCCGGGGGAGAACCGCTAGCGCCCTGAGTCGGGAGTTCGTACTGCCACGCGATTCCCGGACCCGGGGCACCGGCCCCGAGGCGCCTCAGGCCCGGGTGAAGGTCACCCGCCGGCTCTCGGGGTCGGCGCCTGCCAACCGCACCCGGATCGGCTCACCCGCCACGGCGCTGTCGTCGTCGAGCGGCGCGACGACCGCCGGATGGGACAGCTGGACGGTCGCCTTCCCCTCGCGGACGTCGATCACCGTCCCGGCGAACACCTCGCCGAGGCGGCCGGCGAGAAGGGCGCTCTCCACCTGATCGACCGCGGCCCGCCCGGCCTGGCGCTCGCGCGCGCCGGTCGCGGCCATGACGCCCGGGATCTCCGGGAGCGCCGCGAGGACCCACCCCGGCGGCTCCGCGCCGGCGCAGAGGGCCAGGACGATCTCGTTGGCGAAGCGGTCGGCCAGCCGCCGCAGCGGTGCGGTGACGTGGGCGTAGAGGGAGGCGATCGCCGCGTGCACCGGCGGGTCGCCGTCGCCGCGTCGCCAGGCGACGTATCCGGCGCCGCGGAAGAGGCGCGTCGCCCGCACGGCGAAGGCGGCGTCGCCCGGCCGGGAGCTGTCGAGCGACCGCACGACGTCGGGGTAGGGGGTCCCGTCGGGCCAGGCGACGCCGAGCGCCAGGGCGCTCCGTCGCAGCGACTCCAGGTCGCCCGCCTCGGCCGGCTCGAGGCTGCGGAACAGGCCGATGCCGCCCTCGGCCATGATCGCCGCGGCGCAGATGCCCGTCAGCAGCGAGATCTGGGCGTTCCAGTCCTCCACCGGCAGGGTCGTCTCGTAGCGCAGCCCGTATCCAGCGCCCTCGGCCACCACCTCCTGTACGGGGGTCGTGAGGCTCACCCCTCCGCGGCCGTCCTCGATCGCGATCCTCTGCAGGCCGACCTCGCGGAGCAGCCTCAGTGTCTCGTCGCCGGTCCCCCCGTCGATCGCCGCCTGGGCCTCACGGTAGGAGAGCGCGCGGCGGCTTCGCACCGTCGACCTCTCGACGCCCGCCGCATCGACGACGCCCGCCGCATCGAGGTCGATGGTCCACAGCAGCGCCGGGCGGTCCTCGCCGGCGACCAGGCTCGCGCTCCCCTCGCCGAGCGCGGCCGGGTGGAGCGGCACCCGCTGATCGGGCATGTAGATCGTCACGCCGCGGGCGCGGGCCTCCGCGTCGATCGGCCCGCCCGGCGCGACCAGCGCCGCCACGTCGGCGATCGCGTAGTGGACCCGCCTGCCCCCTCCCTCGCGCGCGGCGATCGCCACCGCCTGGTCGAGGTCGCGCGCGCCGGCGGGGTCGATGGTTACGAGATCGACGTCACGGCGGTCGGCGCGCGGTCCGGGGGCGACCCGGGCGGTCCGCGCCTCCTCCTCGGCCGCGGACGGGAACGCGCCGGGGATGCCCAGTTCGGCGCGGATGCGGTCGAAGTCCGGCACCAGCGCGGCGGCTGCCGGCTGCAGGAGGAGAGCGCGCGCCGGCATCCGCTATCCGCCGGTGGAGGAGAAGTGCTGGTAGTCGGTGACGCCTCTCCAGCGCCCGCCCCAGCCCCACCCGCGGGCGTCGAAGGCGCGCACCAGGGCGCCGCCCTCGACCGCCATGCCCCGGCGCACGCGCGACCGGTCGAGGTAGCGCCTGCTGGCGCGGTGCGACGTGCGCCCGCCTGACACATAGGGGTTCTCGATCGGGTTGATGTCGATCGCGAGCCCGTAGGCGTGCTGCGACCAGTTTCGCGAACCGGTGGCCGGGCGGCAGTTGAAGGCGGAGGTGTTGTCGGCCTCGATGCTGCGGAAGTCGTCACCGCCGTACGCCTGTATCGGTCTCATGCGGCGGATCCGGAAGCGGTCGCGGTAGAGGTCGCGGAAGGCGCCGACCACCTTCCCGGCGACCGACTTGTTCACGACCACCGCTCCGCGCCGCGCCCGTCCCCCGAAGCCGATGTAGGGGAGGCTCACGTGGCGCAGGTTCTTCAGCGCCACGGGGCATCCCCGGCGCCAGACGGCCGGTGTCATGTCGGCGCGCTCAGCCGGGGTGAGCACGCGCACCACCGCTCGGAAGGGCGGGATCGCCCGCGTCCCGGCGCCGGCCGCCACATCGACGGTCAGCAGGAGGCACGCGGCCAGGAGGATCGGGAGGCGCCGCAGCACCCACCCAGGTTAGTGGGCCCACCTCAGTATCGCCGCGCTCCCGCGTAGGCGGTGGCGAAGACCGGGTCGTAGAGGGAGGAGAGCCTGACCGCCGCGCCCTCGCCGGGAGCGTGCACGAACTGGCCGCCGCCGACGTAGAGGCCGACGTGGATCAGGACGCCCGACTCGTCCGAGAAGAAGACGGCGTCGCCGGCCTGCAGGTCCTCGGGCGCCGTCGCCGCCCCGGTCCGCGCCTGGGCGGCGCGGGTTGCCGGCAGGGCGATGTCCTGGCGGGAGTAGGCCCAGTGGACCAGGCCGCTGTCGTCGAAGCCGCGAGCGCGGTCCGACCCGCCCTCCGCCCAGTCCGTGCCGAGGGCCGAGAGCGCCGTCTGGGCGGCGTCCGGGCCCGTGCCCGAGCTGCCGATGACCGGCGCCGCGACGGGCAGCCCGTACGGGTTGGGGACGACGGCGGTCTGCTGAGCGATCGCCGCGGCGGCCGTTGTTCCGGCGGGGATCGCGCCTCCGGTGAAGACCGCGCCCTGCGGGTCGCCGCCGAGCTCCGAGTAGTAGGTGCTGACGTTGCGGCCCCAGTTGCTGTTCAGGTCGGTGGGGTCGTTCGAGGCGCCGTTGGGCGCCCAGCGCTGCTGGATCGCCCCGATGATCACCCGCTCGTCGCCGAGGTAGAGCGGGCCGCCGAGGTTGCGCGCCGCCCCTGCGATCGCGTCGGACCAGGTCGCGTAGACGATGCCGGGGCCCATCCCGAAGGGGTTGTGGATCGACTGCGAGGGGCCGTAGGTGCCGAAGCTCGTCTCCGCGCCGCTGATCGCGACGAGGAAGCGGGGATCGAGGCCGACCGACCGCGATTCGGTCACGAACACGGCGCCGAGCCCGGTGAGGGGGCTGGCCTTGGAGGCCAGATAGCCGTCGATCTGCCGCGTCAGGCCGGCGGCGTCGCCGGTGACGGCGGGCACCACCTCCTGCGAGCGCTGGTAGCCGCCCGCCGCGACGGCGGGCACGGGGGTCGTCGCGGGCCGCTCGGGCAACACCACCAGGGCCTCATCCGACGGATCCGCGGCGGGGGAGGCCGGCGTCGGTTCGTCCGCGGCGTCGGCCTCGGACGACTCTGTGGCGTGGCGGGCGGAGAGGCCCGACTCGAGGGCCAGCAGCGCGTCCTTCTGGGCCTGCAGGCGGCGCTCGATGCGCGCCAGGGTCGCGAGCTCCTCGCCGCCGACCCGCTCGGCGCGCGTGCGCGCCTGCGCCAGCTGGGCGGAGGTCCGGTCGATGCGGTCGCGGGCCTGCTGAAGCTGCGTCGCGGTGGCGGCGAAGGCCGGCGACGCCGCGACGGCGGCGGGGGAGAGGATCGCGAGAGCCAGGGCCAACGAGAGGACCCGTCGCGAGGGCATGGGAGGGCGGCGGTCCATCCCCCTCTGTGTCGGCCTCGCCCCCGTCGCCCTTGAGCAGCGGAGAAGGCGGGCGGAGCGCCGTTAGGGGCGGACCGCTCCGACGTAGCCGGAGTAGGACGAGAGCTGGCTCACCTTGACCACGTCGCCGGTGTGGGGCGCGTGGACGAACTGGTCGCCGCCCAGGTAGATGCCCATGTGGCCCAGGCCGTGGAAGAAGACCAGGTCGCCGACCTGGAGCTGGCCCGACGGGACCTGGGGGAACGCGGACCAGATGGCGCCCGTGTAGTGCGGGACGCTCTTGCCGATCTGGGCGAATGCGTACGAGGCGAGGCCGCTGCAGTCGAAGCCGCCCGGCGCGGCGCCGCCCCAGACGTAGGGCGTGCCGAGGTACCGCATCGCGACGCTCGCGGCGGCCGCGTTGCCGCTGCCGCTCGGGAGCGGCGTCGAGGGCGTCGAGGCGGGGGCCCCGGCGGTCGGCGCCACGGTGGAGGGCGTGGAGGATGCGACGGCAGCCGCGGCCTGGCGCTGGCGCGCGACCTCGGCCGCCGCGGCGGCCGCGCGGGCCTCGCGCTCCTGCTCGGCCCTCAGAAGGCCCCTGAGCTCGCCGCTGGCGCTGTCGAGCACGGCCCGGCGCTGGGCGAGCAGGCTCTCGACCTTCTCCTTCTGGCGCTCCTTGGCCGCGACGGCGTCCTCCGCCGTGGCCTTGTCCTCGATGAGCTCGGCGCGCAGCTTCGCGAGGGTGGCCCGGTGATCGCGCAGGCCGCCGACGACCTCGGCGTCCTGCTCGCCCACGCGGTCGAGCAGCTCGATCGAGTCGGCCGCGGCCGTGATGCTGCCGCTCGTGATCAGCACCTCCGCGAGGCTGGGCTCCGGCGTGGCGTAGAGGCCGCGCAGGCGCTCGGCCAGGACCCTGCGGGTCTCTCGCAGGTCGCGCTCGGTCTGCTTGGTGAGGGCGGTGTTCTCATCGATCCGGGTCGTCACCTGACCCAGCTCGTACCGCGCACCGTTGTAGGCCTCGGCGGCGACCTCGACCTGAGTGTTGATGGCGTCCAGATCCGACTGGATCTTCGCCACCTCGGCGCGCTTCGCCTCGATCGCCGCCGGTTCGGTCGTCGCGACCGACGCTCCGAACGCCATGAGGGACGCGAGCACGATCGCTGCTATGCCGGTGGCTACGAGGTGACGCGGGCGTCTCAGAAAGCGAGTCTCCTGCGTGGTGACGAGGGTCGGGGAGCTGGACGTGAGCCCCAGCCGATGCGGCACGGTACCACCCTCACTCGCGAAGGCACAAGCGACGCGCCTGTATTTACGGGTCTCGCACATCCTGACGGCCCGCATTGAAGCCGTCCGTGACGAAGGGGATGATGCCCGCGTGAGGCTCATCCGCACGCTCGCCGTCGTATGCCTGGCCGCGGCCCTCGTCATCCCCACGGTGGGCGCGGGGAGCGGGACCGCGCCGAGCGCCCGGGCGGTCGGCTACGCCGCGCTGCTTCCGATGGGCACGCAGGGCGCCGTGGCCGCCACGGCCACCGGCCCGCGCGAGAAGGGCACGCGCGTGGGTGGGCTGCGACCGGCGGGTGGTGGGAAGATCGCCGGAATCCGCGTCGGCGTGCGCGCCTCGGCGGAGGGATCGGCGGGCATCGCGGAGGGTGACATCACCGCCAGCGGTGTCAGCATCCTGGACGGGCGCGTCACGATCGCCTCGATCCGGTTGGCCGCGCGCGTCGTCGCGGGCGGCGCCGGCGGGCTCACCGAGGGCTCGGTGACGGGGTTGACGGTCGACGGGGCGGCTGTCGCGGCCGGGCCGGGCAGCCGCGTCGATGTCCCCGGCATCGGCACGCTGATCTTCCTGGAGCAGGTCGCCGACGGCGCCGGGGGCCTGCGCGCGAACGGCGTCCGGCTCGAGGTGACCGACGCCCACGCGTCCTCGGTGATCGGCGAGCCCTTCGTCCTCGGCCACCTGGACCTGGCGGTCACCGAGGGCACGGGCCCGCCCCCGCCGGACCCCTCGGGCGCTCCGGCGGGCGGCACGAAGCCCCCGAAGCCCGCCCGCACCTCCCCTGCGCCCTCCTCGGCGCCGAGCCCCGCTCCCGAGGCCGCGCCGAAGGCGCCGATCGCGACACCCGAGCCGCTCGGCCTTCCGCGCCGCGCCGCCCCGGTCGTCGGCGTCCCGACAGACGAGGGATACGTCTTCCCGGTGGCCGGCGGGGCGAGCTACGGAGACGACTACGGCGCCCCGCGCGCCGGCACGGGCTGGCACCACGGCAACGACCTCTTCGCCGACCGCGGCACGCCGTTGCTGGCCGTGGCCGACGGAACGCTCTCGAAGGTCGGGGTGAACACCCTGGGCGGCAACCGCCTCTGGCTCACCGACGATGCGGGCAACGAGTTCTACTACGCCCACCTGTCCGCCTACGCCCCGGCCGCGGTGGAGGGTGCCCGCGTGAGCGCCGGGCAGGTGATCGGCTTCGTCGGCAACACCGGCCAGGCCATCACGACCCCGCCACACCTGCACTTCGAGGTCCACCCGGGTGGCGGCGACAGCGTCAACCCCTATCCGTTCCTGGTCGCCTGGGAGCGCGGCTCGGACATCCCGCGTGCCTACATCCAGGCCGCCACCTCACCCTCCCCGGCGCCCGCCGTCGGCGCGGTCCTGGTTGACGGCGTCACCGAGCGCGACACCGCCCCCGCCCCCGCCGACGGACTGGCGACCCCCGCGACCTGAGCCGGGCGGAGACCGCTTCGGGCTGAGACCGCGTCGGGCTTGTCTCTGCCCGGGACGAGGCGGTCTCACTCCCTTTCCAGGGGACGATCGCCGTGCCGGGGACGCGATCGGGCGTCGGTCGTGCGCCTGCGCCCTGGGGGCCCTCTTGCGGGGCCCCCAGGGCGGCAAAACCACCCTAGGTCGGGCGATTTCGCATCTGACGGCACCGCCTTCGGCGGGGACGGCCGTCGAAACACCGAGACGCTTCGCCGCGTGGGCAGGCCACGCGGGATGGATCCGGTGGTTGCGGAAGACGTGTGAGGCGGTCCTGGGAGCCCCTCTCCGGGGCGCCGTTGCGTGGGTGGTCCAATTGGACGAGTGCCCGGGGTCCATTTGGACGCGTGCCCCCGCGGGGGCCGGCCGGACGGGTCGGTGAATTGTGAAGACGGATGGGCGGCTCGCTGAGAACGCCTTTGCCGAGACGATCTCGGCCTTGGTCCAATTGGACCAAGGCTCAGGGTCCAACTGGACGCGGGGTTCGCGCGGGGCCTCCCTGGCACCGGCCTCGGGGGCAGCCGGACAGCGTGACGGTTTGCCGCGGCCCGGCTAGGCGCCGAACGAGTCCCCGCAGGAGCAGGTCGAGGTGGCGTTCGGGTTGTTGATGCGGAAGCCGCGGCGCAGGAGGCCGTCCTCGTAGTCGATCACCGACCCGGTGACGTGGATGGCGCTCTTGAGGTCCATCAGCATGGTCACGCCGTTCGAGACCACCTCGCGGTCGCCGGAGGCGGCCGTCTCGCCGGCCTCCAGCAGGTCGAGCTTGTACTCCAGACCCGAGCAGCCACCGGCCAGGATGCGCAGGCGCACCCCCTCGGGGCGGCCCTGCTCGGCCGCCGCGGTGCGGATGTAGCCCGCGGCCGCGGGGGAGATCGTCACGAACGCCTCGCCGCCGGCCTCCGCCTGGCGCGCCGCGCGGGCGCGGGCCCGGGCTGCGGCCTTCTTCTCGTCGAGCGTCAGCGGCCGGTCGGCGGGCGCCGGCGCCCCGGGTGCCGCCGACGCCTCCGCGGTCTCAGCCAAAGCCCATGACCTTCATGAGGAACTTGCCCTCCTCCGTCATCGCGTCGGGCGACCACGGCGGGTCCCAGACCCAGTTGACGTCCACCTCGGTGACGCCCTCCAGTGGCTCCAGGGCGGCCCGCGAGTCGCCCAGGATCTGCTCGGTGAGCGGGCAGCCCATCGACGTGAGCGTCATGTCCAGGATGACCTTGCCGTCCTCGCTGATGTTCACGCCATAGAGGAGGCCGAGGTTGACGATGTTGACGCCGAGCTCCGGGTCCTCCACCTGCTTCATCGCGGTGCGGATCTCGTCCTCTGTGACCACTACGCCACCTCCTCGCCCTCGCGCTGGTAGGTCTGGATCGCGTCCTTGGCGGCCATCCATCCGAGCAGGGCGCACTTCACCCGGACCGGGTACTTGGCCACCCCCTCGAGGGCGATCGCGTCGCCGAGGCGGTCCTCGTCGCCCTCCTCGGAGCCGCGCATCACCATGCGGAAATGCTCGACCACCTCGAGGGCGTCCTCGAGCGACTTGCCCACGAGGGCCTCGCTCATCATCGACATGGAGGCCTGCGAGATCGAGCAGCCCTCGCCCGTGTGGGCGATCTCGGTCACCGTGCCGTCGACGATCTTGAGCTCCAGGTGGATCTCGTCGCCGCAGAGCGGGTTGTTCTGGTCGACGGCCACGGTGGGGCTGTCCAGCGACCCCTCTCCGCGCTTGCGGCGGTAGTGGTCGAGGATCAGGTCCTGATACAGGTCGTCGAGGCCGCCCACGTCTTCCCCTACCTCAAGGCGACCCGGGCGTTGCCCAGGGCGCGCACGAATACGTCGATCTCTTCGGGCGAATTGTAGAGGTACGTGCTCGCGCGGGCCGTGGCGCCCACCCCGAGGACGCGCATCAGCGGCTTGGCGCAGTGGTGGCCCGCGCGCACGCAGACGCCCTCCTGGTCGATCAGCTGCGCGATGTCGTGCGGGTGCAGGTCGGGGAGGCTGAACGACACCGCCCCGCCGCGCAGGGCCGGGTCGCGCGGGCCGTAGAGGGTGATGCCCTCCACCTGCGAGAGCGCGTCCAGCATGTGGGCGGTGAGCTCCACCTCGTGCGCGCGCACCGCGTCGAGCCCGACGGCCATCAGGTAGTCCGCGGCCGCCCCGAGGCCGATGGCCTCGGCGATGGGCGGGGTGCCGGCCTCGAACTTCCACGGCAGGTCGGCCCAGGTCGCCCCCTCCTGGGTCACGTTGGAGATCATCTCCCCGCCGCCGAGGAAGGGCTCCATCGACTCGAGGAGCTCGGTCCGCCCGACCAGGACGCCGATGCCCGTCGGGCCCAGCATCTTGTGGCCGGTGAAGGCGAAGAAGTCGCAGCCCAGCGAGGGCACGTCGACCGGCATGTGCGGCACGCTCTGGGAGCCGTCGATCAGCACGAGCGCACCTTTTTCGTGCGCCATCCGGGTGATCTCGGCGACCGGGTTGATGGTGCCGAGCACGTTGCTCACGTGCACGACGCCGACCATCCGGGTGCGCTCGGTGAGGAGCGCCGCGAACGCGTCCAGGTCGAGCTCGCCGTCGGGGGTGACCGGGGCGAACCGCACGACCGCGCCCGTCATCTTCGCGACGATCTGCCAGGGCACGATGCCGGAGTGGTGCTCCATCTGCGTGACGAGCACCTCGTCGCCGGCGCGCAGGTTGCGCAGGCCCCACGCCCAAGCGACCAGGTTGATCGCCTCGGAGGCGTTCTTGGTGAAGACGACCGACTCGCGCTCGGCCCCGACCATGCGCGCGACGGCGTCGCGGCCCGCCTCGTAGCGGGCCGTCGCCTCGGCGGCCAGCTCGTAGACGCCCCGGTGCACGTTCGCGTTGGTCTCGCGGTAGTACGCGTCCATCGCGTCGAGCACCGCCGTGGGCTTCTGCGACGTCGCCGCCGAGTCGAGGTACACCAGCGGCGCCCCGTGAACCGTCCGCGAGAGGATCGGGAAATCCGCCCGCAGCGCGGTGACGTCGAGGGGGGCGGCGGCCGTGCTCATGCTCAGCCGGCGGGCGCCGCGGCCTCCTCGGCCGCGCCGAACTCCACGTAGCCGTGCTCCTCGAGGTAGTCCGCGAGCTCCGGGCCGCCGGTGCGGGCGATCCGGCCCTCGAACATCACGTGGACCACGTCGGGGCGGATGTAGCGCAGGATCCGCGTGTAATGGGTGATGATCAGGACGCCCAGGCCGGGGCCCCGCATGGTGTTGACGCCCTCGGAGACGACCTTGAGCGCGTCCACGTCAAGGCCGGAGTCGGTCTCGTCGAGCACGGCGAACTTCGGCTCGATCATGGCCATCTGCAGGATCTCGTGGCGCTTCTTCTCTCCGCCCGAGAAGCCCTGGTTCAGATAGCGGTCGGCGAAGGAGCGGTCGAAGCCGAGCAGCTTCGACTTCGCGTCGAAGAGCTTGATGAACTCGCGCGGCGAGATGTCCTCGCCGCGGATCGCGTTGAGCGACGTGCGCAGGAAGTTCATCACCGACACGCCGGGGACCTCGACCGGGTACTGCATGGCGAGGAACAAGCCCAGGCGCGCGCGCTCGTCGGCCTCCATCTCCACGATGTCCTGTCCGTCGAAGATCACCGAGCCGGCGGTGATCTCGTAGCGGGGGTGTCCCGCGAGGGCGTAGGCCAGGGTGCTCTTGCCGGAGCCGTTGGGGCCCATCAGCGCGTGCACCTCGCCCTGGGGCACCGTCAGGTCGACGCCCTTCAGGATCGGGGTGTCGTCGACGGAGACCTCGAGGCCGGCGATCTGCAGGATGGGGTCAGCCACGGTTCTTCCTCATCGGATCAGGGGGTGTTCACGACTGGGGGTGGGGTTGACCAGGACGCGACCGTCCCGGACCTCGACGCCGAAGGTGGGTAGCGCCCGCGAGGCGGGCGGGGTGAGCACCTCGCCGGTGCGCAGGGAGAACTGCGCGCCGTGGCGGGGGCACTCGATGCGGTCGTCCTCGACCCAACCCCCCGACAGCGAGGCGAGGGCGTGGGTGCAGACGTCGTGCACCGCAAGGACCGTGCCGTCCACGTTCACCAGGCACACCGGCGATGCCCCGACCTCGACGAGCATGGGCTCCCCGGGGGCGAGATCGGCGAACGCGGCGACATCGACGGGATCGCTCAGGAGAGCTTCTCCTGGACGGCCGCCTCGAGCTCGGTGCGAAGCTCCTCGAGGCTCACCATCTCGAGGACCTCCTGCAGGAAGCCCATCACGATCAGGCGCTTGGCCTCGGCGGTGTGGACCCCGCGGGACTGGAGGTAGAAGAGATGCTCGTCGTCGACCCGGCCCACCGCGCCGGCGTGGGAGCACTTGACCTCGGCCGTCTCGATCTCGAGGAACGGGATCGTGTCGGCCCGCGCCCCGTCGTTGAGCACCAGGTTGCGGTTGGTCTGGTAAGCGTCGGTGCCCGGCGCGCCCGGGGGCACGATCAGGTTGCCGAAGAACACGGTGTGCGCGTGGTCCTGGATGGCGCCCTTGTAGAGCAGGTTCGAGTACGACTGCGGCGCCTCGTGGCGCGCGATCACCCGGTGCTCGAAGTGCTGGTCGCCGCCGGCGAAGTAGAGCCCGAGCGCGCGGGCGTCCGAGCCCGGGCCGGCGCAGACGACGGTCGGCTCGACGCGGACGACGTCGCCGCCGAGCGTCACGACCACCGAGCGCAGCTTGGCGTCGCGCTCGACGCGGCCGCGCAACATCGCGTGATGGCGCACGCCGGCGCCCCAGTCGATCACGGAGATGTGCTCCAGCTCGGCGCCCTGGCCGACGTAGAGCTCCACCACGGTGGACGCCTGGACCGGCCCGGAGACCTCGGGGGAGGCGTAGCGGTCGATGACCGTGGCCTTCGCCCCCTCCTCCACGACGATCAGGGTGCGCCCGAAGATGCGCCCGCTCGCCCCGGAGGCGGTGAGGATCGCCTCGACCGGCAGCGTCGCCTGGACGCCGCGCGGGACGTAGACGAAGAGGCCGCCGTCCCAGTGGGCCGCGTTGAGGGCCTCGGGCCGCTCGGCGAAGCCGATCAGGCCGTAGAGCCGCTCGCGCACGAGCGCCTCGTGCTCCTCGAGCGCCGCGCCGAGCTCGGCGACGATGACGCCCTCGGGCAGGTCGAGCAGCTCGGGCGCGGAGGGTGCGCCGTCGGCGAGGCGCAGCCGGGCGGCCCGCACGCCGTCCTCCACCGCGACCGCGCCGGCGGAGCCCGGCGCGTCCGGCTCGGCGCCGGTCAGCGCCAGGTCGGCCGGCGGGGTGAAGCGCCAGGCCTCCTCCTCGCCCGTGAGGGCGGGCAGCGAGGCGAGGTTACGGGTCGCGGCGTCGCGGACCTCCTGGGCCCACGCCGGGATCGCGCTAGCCAATCGAGCCCTCCATCTGCAGTTCGATCAGTCGGTTGAGCTCGACGGCGTACTCCATGGGGAGCTCCTTGGCGATCGGCTCGATGAACCCGCGCACGATCATCGCCATGGCCTCCTCCTCGGAGAGCCCGCGGCTCATGAGGTAGAAGATCTGGTCGTCCGCCACCTTCGACACCGTGGCCTCATGGCCGATCGAGGCGTCCTCCTCGCGGATGTCCATGTAGGGGTAGGTGTCCGAGCGGCTGTCCTCGTCGAGGAGCAGCGCGTCGCAGACCACGGAGGCCTTGGCGCGCTTGGCGCCGGGCTCCACCTGTACGAGGCCGCGGTAGCTGGTGCGCCCGCCGCCGCGCGAGATCGACTTGGAGACGATCGTCGACGACGTGTCGGGGGCGACGTGGACCATCTTGGCGCCGGCGTCCTGGTGCATGCCCTCGCTGGCCATCGCCACCGAGAGCACCTCGCCGTGGGCGCCCGGCCCGGTGAGCCAGACGGCCGGGTACTTCATCGTCAGCTTGGAGCCGAGGTTGCCGTCAACCCACTCCATGGTCGCGTTCTTGTGGGCCTGCGCGCGCTTGGTGACCAGGTTGTAGACGTTGGTCGACCAGTTCTGGATGGTCGTGTACCGGCAGCGGGCGCCCTCCTTGACGATGATCTCCACCACCGCCGAGTGCAGGGAGTCGCTCGTGTACACCGGGGCGGTGCAGCCCTCGACGTAGTGGACGAACGAGCCGGGCTCGCAGATGATCAGCGTCCGCTCGAACTGGCCCATGTTCTCCGCGTTGATGCGGAAGTAGGCCTGCAGCGGGATCTCGACGTGGACGCCCGGCGGGACCCAGATGAACGAGCCGCCCGACCACACGGCCGAGTTGAGCGCCGCCAGCTTGTTGTCGCCGGGCGGGATGATCGTCGCCCAGTGCTCGCGGAAGATGTCCTCGTGTTCACGGAGCGCCGTGTCCGTGTCGCAGAAGATGACGCCCTTCTTGTCGAGGTCCTCGCGCAGCGAGTGGTAGACGACCTCGCTCTCGTACTGGGCGCTGACGCCCGAGAGGTACTTCTGCTCGGCCTCCGGGATGCCCAGGCGGTCGAACGTGTTCTTGATGTCCGAGGGGACGTCGTTCCAGTCCGTGCTCTGCTTCTCCGAGGAGCGGATGAAGTAGAAGATGTTCTGGAAGTCGATGCCGTCCATGTCCCCGCCCCACGTGGGCATGGGCTTGCGCTCGAAGATCTCGAGGGCGCGCAGTCGGAACTTCAGCATCCACTCGGGCTCGTTCTTCAGGAAGGAGATCTCGCGCACCACGTCGGCGCTCAGACCGCGCTTGGGCTCGAAGACGTAGTTCGCCGGGTCGTGCCAGCCGAACTTGTACTGGCCCAGATCGATATCGGGCGGCTTGGCAGTAGACACGGGCCCTCCCCGGTCGCGGAAGATCGGACGTCGCTCTAAAGGATACGCGGATTGCCGCAACAAGGTGAACCGGCCGTCCCCCCGGTCCGTCGGGGGGCCGTGATCCGCGCTCGCGCGGGTGAAAGGTTATCCGAGACCGCCCGGGTGGGTCAGGGGGTGCCGGAGGAGCGCTCGACCACGGACCGCCCACGAACGACACGGGTCCAGAACAGCGTCGCCTCGCCGCCGGCGTCCATGGCGATGGCGGGAGGGTCGAGTCCCGGCACCCCGGCGGAGGACACGGCGGTGCCCGCGGCGAGGGTGCCTTTGGCGCCGCGGATCGAGGCGACGGCGCGCCCGTCCGCGATCCAGGCGACCGCGCCGCCGCGTTCGCCGCCCACGGCCACCACGGGCGACGAGGCCGAGGTGCCGGCCGGGGAGAGGCTCGAGGCCGCGCCGACGCCGAGGGTGGCGGCCAGGGGTGCCGCGCGCGGGCGCCCGGTCGTGTCGGCCCATCCGGAGAGCGCGTCTCCGGCGTCGTCCACGGCGATCACCGGGCCGACGGGGCCGGCGGCGAGGTCGATGCGGTCGGGCGAGCCGATCTTGGGCAGGGCGCGCAGCGAGAGCGTGGAGCCGACGTCGCCGCGCCACCACGACAGCGCGCCCGCCGGTCCGGCGCTCACGGCGACCGCGCGGCCGGTGGCGTCGATCGCCAGGTCCGCCGCGACCTTCCCCTCGGTGCGGAACGGCAGCTCCACCTCGTTGCCGAAGCCCGCTCCGGCGGGGTGGGTTCGGGCGAGCACGGTGCTGCGCTGGGAAGGGAGGTCGCACTGCCACCAGACGACCGCCTGCCCGGTGCGGCCGACCGCGACCCGCGGCAGGCGGACCCGGGCGCAGAGCGCCGAGCGCGAGAGGCGGGCCGGCCCGCTCCACGAGCCGTCGTCGCGGCGCTCGGCGACCTGGACCTGGCCGACGTAGCCGCGGTTGCCGGGCCGCGTGCCGGTGCCCCAGTGCCACGTGGCGACCGCGAGGCCGTCGTCATCGACGGCGAGCCGCGGCGGACCCACCTTCTGCCGTGAGCTCGAGAGGGTGGTGATGCGGCTCCAGCGGGAGCCGGTGGCCGCGCGGGCGCGGGTGCGCACCACGTACACCGCCTGCCGCCGGGGGCCTGCGGCCGTCTCGACCGTCCGTGTCCTCACCACCTGGCGCCAGGCGACGATCACCCGCCCCCGCGCGTCGATGGCGACGTCGGGGTCGATGGCGGGCCGCCCGCGGCGCGAGAGGCCCTCGGGCGCGCTCCACTCGCCGCCCGCGGGCCGGACGCTGACGACGACCATCGCCTTGCGCCGCTTCCCGCGCACCCAGGCCGCGGCCGCGTCGCCCCGCGCATTGGACGCAACGTCGGGGGCGCGCGCCGGCAGCGGACCGCGCGAGGCCCGCTCGGGCGCGGTCCAGGCGCCGAGCGCGGGCCCGGTGGCGATGGCGCCCAGGGCGGCGGCGGCGAGGAGCGGAAGGAGCGACGGCATGTGGAGACGGTACAACGGAGCGGGTGTAATCTGGTGGGCGACGGGCCCGAGGGAGGGGCGGGGGTGCAAGTGACGAGCGCAGACGAGCGCGCCGACCGCGACATAGGCCGGCTTGCCGCCGCGCTCGGGGATCCGACACGGCGCCAGGTGTTCTTCGCCGTGCGCGCCTCGGGATCCGACCGCTCGAAGGACGAGGTGGCCCACGTCGTGGGCATCGACCGGCGGCTCGCCGGGTTCCACCTCGACAAGCTCGTGCAGTACGGCTTCCTCGACGCCGACTTCCGGCGCGACCCCGGCCGTTCGGGGCCCGGCGCCGGACGCCCGGCCAAGCGCTACCGCCTGGCCGACGCGGAAGTGCTGACGGCGCTGCCCGAGCGCCACTACGACCTGCTCGCCACGCTCCTGCTGCGCGCCGCGCGCGAGCGGGGAGAGGGCAACGACCAGCAGGCGCTCGAGCGGGTCGGCTACGACTTCGGCTTCGAGGTGGGCGCAGCGGAGGTGGCGGCCGGCCGGGCCACGCCGGGCGGCGCCTCTCTCACCGAGGCGATGGAGGGCATGGTGCGCCTGCTCTCGCGCTACGGGTTCGGCGCGCGCTCGGAGGGCGAGGGCAGCCTGCGCGCCTGCGCCTGCCCGTTCGAGGAGCTCGCCTTCGACGACCCGGAGCGGATCTGCGGTCTCGACCGCGCGATCTGGCGCGGCATGCTCGCGGCGTTCGCCCCGGAGGCGACCCTGAAGGTCGCCACGACGCGCGCCGGTGGCGACGACGCCTGCGTCGCCACCGTCCAGGCCGAGTCCGGCTAGCGCATCCGGGGCGGCCTCGCTGCCGGCGTCCCCGGGGCCGGCGTCAGTCCTTCACCCGGGTCGTGCCGAAGAGGTAGGTCATCACGGCGAAGATGATCGTCATGCCGGCGGCCGCGATCGGGTCGGTGCCACGCCCCTCGGCGGTGGCGGCGATCGTCTCGGCGAAGAAGGCGACGCCGAGCAGTCCGAACATCACGAACCCGAGCCAGTTCACCCAGCCCACCGGCAGGTACTTGCGCCCGCCCACGGCCGTGGGCGCGGGAGCGTAATTCGCCCGCCGGCCGCCGCCCTTCTTCTTGGTGCTCTGCGACCTCGCCACGGTCGGCAGGGTACCACCGCCCCCACTAGTCTGCGCCCGTGACCCGGGTCCAGACCGCCGACGCCGGCCCCACCGACCGCGTGCCGCCCTTCCGCTTCAGCGCTCGGTCGCGGGTTGATGTGGCCGAGACCGACCTCGGCGCCGTCGTCTACTACGCGCGCTACCCGCACCACATCGACCGGGCGGTGATCGCCTACCGGCGCCACCTCGGCATCCCCGTCCTCGGGCCCGGGGGCCACCTCTTCGTGGTGCGCTCGCTCCACGTGGACTACCGGGCCTCGGCCCGGTTCGACGACGAGGTCGAGTCGTTCGTGCGCGTCAGCGAGCTCGGGCGCAGCAGCCATACGATGCAGATCCGGATGGAGCGCGTGGGCGGCGCCGACGGTGCGCACCTGGCGGACGCGTCGCTGGTGCTGGTGGGCCTCGGCGAGTACGGCGGGCGCCCCTCGCGCATCCCCGACGCGATGCGCGCCGCCATCGCGGGCTTCGAGGGTCTCGCGGACCCCGGATGAGGGTGTGGGGGGAGGACGCCGCCCTGCTGCGGGCGGCCGGGGCCGACGTCGCCGCGCTCGCGCAGCTCGAGGACGGCCTTGAGGCGGACCTGGCCGGCCTGCCGCGCGCGGACGCGATCGACGCCCACGTCCACATCGGCCGCGACGCCGACGGGCACGCGCTCGATGCCGCCCGCCTGGTGGCCGACCTCGACCGCTGGGGCATCGGATCGGCCGTCTGCTTCCCGGCGAACGAGCCGGGCGAAGACGGGTGCTTCGCCGCGGCGAACGCCGCGGTGCGCGAGGCTGCCCGCCGCCACCCGGGGAGGATCGTCCCGTTCTGCCGCGTCGATCCGATGCGCGACGGCGCGCGGGCGCAGATCGCGGCGTCGGCGGCCGACGGCGCGCGCGGCCTGAAGCTCCACCCGGTGGCCCAGCGCTTCCGGCCGGAGGCCCCCGAGGTGGTCGCCGTGGTGCGCGACGCTGCCGAGCGGGGTTGGCCGGTGACGATCCACGCGGGCTACGGCGCCCGGGAGCTCGCGGAGCCGATCGCCGCGCTGGTCGAGGCCGCCCCGGGCGCCCGGATCCTCCTGGCCCACGCGGGGCGCGGCGACGCGCGGGCGCTTGCGGCCCGGCTCGCCGGATGGCCGCAGGTGATGCTCGACACCTCCCTCGCCGCCCTCGCCGACCTCGTCTCGCTGCCGCCCGGGCGGCTCTGCTTCGGCTCCGACCGGCCCTACGGCGAGCATGCGACGGCCCTCGGCCTGGTCGGCGCGGCCGCCCGGATCGCCCGCTGGAGCGACGACGAGGCAGCGGGCGTGATGGGGGGGAACCTGCGTCGATGGACCGGCTGAGCCCCGCCGACGGCGTGCGGCTGTGCGCGTCGCTCGCCCAGTGCGAGATCGCCCTCGTGCGGCGCGATCCGGTCGCCCCCGCACTGCTCGCGCAGGCGGCGCGGCACTCCGACGGGCTCGCCTGCGGCGCGCTGGTCGCCGCCGCCGCCGCCCTCGCGCGTTCCCTCGATCCCGCCGGGGACGACCCGGCACAGCGCGCCGGGCGCAAGGTCGTGCAGGCCCTCTGCCGCGCCGCGGTGCAGCAGGCGGAGGCATCGCTGCTCGGCCGGGGCGCGCCATGAGCGAGCGCACGCGCGCCGACCTGGGGCGCATGCTCGCGGGGAACCGGATCGACCTTGCCGAGGCCAACCTGCTGATCTGCGCGGAGGCCGATCCCCGGGTCGACATCCCGAGCGCGCTCGCCCGCGTCGATGCGCTGGCCGAGAGGTCCCGCTCCGAGGGGGTCGTGGAGGTCCTCCGCGACGCGGGCTTCACGGGCACCGTCGACGACTACGACGAGCCGGCCAACTCGTTCCTCAGCGAGGTCCTCGACCGGCGCCGCGGGATTCCGGTCGCGCTCTGCACGCTGGCCCTCGCGGTGGCCGAGCGCGCGGGCGCCGCGATGGCGGGGATCGGCATGCCGGGGCACTTCGTCCTCGCCGACCTGCGCGCGGGCGGGCCCGCCTACATCGACCCCTTCGGCGGATGGGCGCGGCTCGACGCGGCCGACTGCGCCCGCCTGGTGGAGCGGACCACCGGCCTGCCCTTCCGGCCCGAGCATCTGCGACCGGTCTCCGAGCGCGCCATCCTGATCCGAACCCTGCGCAACCTGCGCGGCTCCTACCTGCGACGCCGTCGCCTGAGCGACGCGCTGTGGACCGTGGAGCTCAGCCTGATCGTCGCGCCCGACGATCCCGGGCTGGTGCGGGACGCGGTGACGCTCCTCGCCGGCGCCGGCCGCTACCCGGAGGCCGAGGCCGCCGCGTCGTCGTACCTTTCGAGTCGCCCCGGCGACCCGGCGGCACCCGCCCTCGAGGCCCAGCGGGAGACTGTCCGGGACCTGATACGGAGGATGAATTGACCAGTTCCGCGATCACCGAGCAGGTCCGGGAGGCCAACCGGCGCTTCTACGAGGCCCTGGAGGCCCTCGACATCGTCGCCATGGAGGCCTGCTGGTCGCAGGCTGCCGGGGTGGCCTGCCTCCACCCGGGCGGGCCCTGGCACCGCGGATGGGACGCCGTCAGCGCGGGCTGGGAGTTGATCCTGTCCAACACCGGGTACATCGAGTTCGAGATCGTCGACGTCGAGGTGACCGTGAACGATCCCGTGGCCTGGGTGACCTGCATCGAGCGCATCACGTCCGCGGCCGGCGAGGGCGGGGAGGCCGTCGCGGCCGAGGTGGCGGCCACCAACCTGTTCGTCCTCGACGCGACCGGCTGGCGCATCGCCCTGCACCACGCCTCCCCGATCATCAGGCCCGCCTTCGGGGAGGGCGAGGAGTGAGCGATCCGCGGCATCCGGCGGCACGCGCCGCCCGCGCGGGGACCGAGGTCGTCCAGCGCCGGCTCGCCTCGTTCGCGGGCATCGCCGCCGCGGTGGTCGGCGGGATCTTCGCCCTCGGCGGCTGCGCCATCGCCGCGGTGTCCGGCAGCGGGCCGGGCGTCCTCGGCCTGCTCGCGATCGTCGCCGGCGTCACGATCGTCTGCGGCCTGGTGGCTCGGGCCGTCGTCATCCGGCTCGATGTGGTCGCGCTCGGGGCGCTCATCGCTCGTCGCGCGACGCGGGGCGGGCGCCGCTAGTCCGGGACGCCGGCTCAGCCCGGCGAGAAGCGGACCGCGGCGCGGAAGAGGCGCCCGGACCCGTTGCCGCGCCGCGGTACCGGGTCCTCGCGCCACGCGAGGACGGCCCGCCCCTTCGCATCGAGGCCCACCGAGGGCGCGGTGCCCCGACCGGCCGCGGTGCTGACCGGCTCCAGGCGCCCGAAGGCCGTGGCCGATCTCGGCAGGGCCCGGGCGCGGATGGCCGAGAGCGACCTCCCGATCGGCTGGGACCAGGCGACCACGGCGTGCCCCTTCGCGTCGGACCCGAGCGACGGGACCCCGGCGTTGCGCTTCGCGGCCGGCGACAGCCTGGCGGCCGCGGTCCAGTCGAGGCCCGCGGGCCGCACCGCCGCCTCCACGCGGAAGCGTCCGCCGATCCGGCGGCGCCACGTGGCGATCGCGCGCCCGCCGTCGCCCACCGCGACCGCGGGAGCGCCGAGGTTGGCCACGTCCGGCAGGCCTCCGGAGGCCGAGATCGCCCGCGGCGGTCCGAAGGCCCCGCTCCCGGCGCGCTCGGCGACGGTCACGGCGGTCCCGGCCCACGCGACTACCGCGTCACCGGCCGCGCTGACGGCGACCGCAGGGAACCGCGCGCCCGCGCCCGACACGATCAGGGGCCCCGTGAAGACGCCCGCGGGGGTTCCCGTCGCCACCTCGATCGTCCCGGCGCGCTCCCAGGCCACGATGGACGACCCGTCCGGAGCCACCGCCACGGCAGGGTGGTCCGCGCCGGGACCCGAGAGGTCGGTGGGCGCCGACCACGCGCCGGTCGCCCCGGAGCGGATCGAGATGCGGACGGTGCGATCGCCGCCGAGCGGTCCGAGGGGGAGGGGGTCGCGCGTCCAGACCGCCACGGCGTCGCCCCCCGGGGCGATGCCGACGTCCAGGCCCCGGAGGTGGACCCGGGCGCCCTCACCGAGGGTGGTGAGCGCCACGGCCGGCCCCCTGGCCGGCAGCGTGCGCAGCGCGACGGCGTGGGTCTCGTCCGTCCAGCCCACCAGTGCCAGGCCACCCGCCGCGGCGGCGTCGGGCCGGGCGGCGAGGTTGCGGAGCCGGCGCGAGAGGGTCACCGGGCCGACGAAGGGCGCCCCGAACCTCGCCCGCCGCCGGATCTGGATCACGTCCCGCTTCGGGGCGAGGCGGGAGTCGCGCCGCCACCACGCGATGACGGCGCGCCCTCCGGGCGCGACGGCGACCGAGGGATCGCTCGGGAGGTGGGCTCCCGGGGTGCTGAGGTCCACCGGGGCGCTCCAGGGGGGAGCGCCCACCGCGGCGGCGGGGAGCCCGAGGGCCCCGGCCGCCGCGAGTGCGATGAGGCTAGGCCTTGCTCGCAAGGTAGTCGGCGACCATCTTCTCGCCGGCCGCCGGGCTGTCCTCGAAGTAGACCTTGTTGATCTCCTTGAAGATCTCCCACTTCTCGGGGACGTCGTCCTCCGCCATGGTCGCGTCGACCGGGCACGCCTCGACGCAGGCGTCGCAGTCGATGCACTCGCTCGGGTCGATGTAGAGCATCGTGGCTTCCTCGTGGTTCGCCTCACCCGCGGCGGGGTGGATGCAATCCACGGGACAGACGTCGGCACATGAGGTGTCCTTCGTGCCGATGCAGGGCTCCGCGATGATGTAGGCCATTCAGCGTTTCCTCGTGCGTCGTGGACGACGGGCGCCCCGTTCGGTGGGGGTCGCCGCGCGAAGGCGCGATGCTACCAAGGCCGGGAGGATCAGGAGACGGCGGCCGCCGGTCGCGGCAGAGCCGCGCTCACCGCCTGCGCGGCCAGGACCAGGGCACGGGCGGCCGGGCTGTCGGGGTGCGCGGCCACCACGGGCAGCCCTGCGTCGCCGGCCTCGGCGACGGCGGGCTCCAGGGGGATGCGCCCGAGGAGCGGCACCCCGAGCTCGGTCGCCAGCGACTGCCCTCCGCCGCCCGAGAAGACCTCGTAGCGGGCGCCGGTGTCGGGGGCGACGAAGTAGCTCATGTTCTCGATCACGCCGACGACCGGCAGGTTGACCCGCGCGGCCATCGCCGCGGCGCGCCGGGCGACGCGCTGGGCGGCGAGCTGCGGGGTGGTGACGATGACGAAGGAGGAGGTGGGAAGGAGCTGGGCGAGCGAGAGCGCCACGTCGCCCGTGCCCGGAGGCAGATCGACCAGCAGGTAGTCCGGGTCGTCCCACCAGACCTCGGTGACGAAGCTCGTGAGGGCCTTGTGGAGCATCGGCCCGCGCCAGATGACCGGGCTGTCCTCCTCGGTGAGGAACCCGATCGACATCATCCGTACGCCGTGGGCCTCGATCGGCATCATCAGGTCATCGACCGCGACGGCCGGGCGCGTGACGCCCATCATGCGCGGGATCGAGTAGCCGTAGACGTCGGCGTCGAGCAGCCCCACGGTCGCGCCGGTGCGGGCGAGGGACAGCGCCAGGTTGGCCGTGATGCTCGACTTGCCCACGCCGCCCTTGCCCGAGGCCACTCCGATCACCGTGGTGCGGCTGCCGGCCTCGAAGGGGGAGGGGCGGTCCGAGCCGCCGGTGAGTCCGGCGCGCAGCTCCCGGCGCTCCTCGTCGGTCATGGTCTCCATGGTCACCTGGACGATCTCGACGCCGGCGAGCCCGCCGACCGCGTCCGTGACGCGCCGCTGGATCTCCGCCTTCAGCGGGCATCCGGCGATCGTCAGGCGGATCGGGATGGTGACCCGCCCGCCGCTCACCTCGACCTCGCCCACCATTCCGAGGTCGACGATGCTGCGGTGCAGCTCGGGGTCGTGGACCGCGCGCAGCAGCTCTATCACGGCCTCGCGCGCAGGCCCGCTCACATGAACATCCGCGCGTAGGGCTCGGCCTCGGCGAGCGTTACCGCCCAGGGCCCATGACCCGGATAGATGCGGGTGGCGCGCGGCACCTCGGCGAACAGGCGCTCGAGACTGGCCATCATGGCCGCGTGGTCACTGCGCGGGAAGTCGGTGCGGCCGATGCCCTGGGCGAAGATCAGATCGCCGACCAGGGCCTCGCCGTGCGTCTCCTCGAGGGCCACCATGCAGCCCGGGGAGTGGCCCGGCGTGGCGATCAGCCGGAAGCGCAGGTCGCCGAGCTCCAGTACGTCGCCGTCGGCGAGCAGGCGCTCGGGCGTGACGCCGGGGGTGGGCGGCAGGTTGCCGAAGAGGGCCGGGTTGAAGGGCGAGGGCGCCTCCAGCCAGTCGGCGTCGGTGGCGGCCACCCAGACGGGCAGGCCCTCCGCGGCCCACACGTGGTTCTCGACGATGTGGTCCCAGTGCCCGTGCGTGTCGAGCACGGCCACCGGGGTCACCTCGAGCCGGGCGAGCGTCTCGTGCGCCCAAGCGCTCGAGCCCATCGCCGGATCGACGATCCAGCCCGAGCCGCCGCGCTCGTCGGCGACGACGTACGTGTTGGTGGCCACCGGGCCGAAGGTCCCTCCGCGAATGATCATGCGTGCGAGATTAGCGAGGTCGCAACGGGGGAGGTCGCAGGGTGAGGATCGCCATCGGCTCTGACGAGGTCACGCCGCTGACCGACGATCTCGTGGCCATGCTGCGCGGCGCGGGCCACGAGCTGACACTCCACGGGCCGCTCGCCGGCGCCGACGAGGAGTGGGTCGCGGCGAGCGCGGGCGCGGCGCGCGAGGTGGCCGAGGGGCGCGCCGACCGGGGGCTGGTGCTCTGCTGGTCGGGCACCGGCGCGTCGATCGCCGCCAACAAGGTGCCGGGCGTGAGGGCGGCGCTCTGCGCCGATCCCCAGACCGCCCGGATGGCACGCCGCTACAACCACGCCAACGTCCTCGCGCTCTCGCTGCGCCTCACCAGCCCGCCGATGGGCAGGGAGATCGTCGAGGCGTTCCTCGACGAGCCCGAGGGCTCCGACGACTTCGACCTTCGCAACGTGCGGGAGCTCGGGGCGATGGAGGCCCAGGGGCCCGCGTGAGCGGACTCAGCCGCCGGTGAGGCTTCCGAGCTCGTTCAGGTCGAGCGGGCGGGCGTTCTTCGGGGCGGTGATGTCCACCGGCTCGTCGAAGCCGGAGAGGTCGACGGTCAGGTCGAGGTCGAGCGAGCTCACCGGGAGCCCCAGCCCCGCGAGGCCGTCGGCCTTCAGGACGAGGCGCACCCGGCGCGGGCGCAGGTCCTCGGTGCCGATCCACGCCTCGACCGTGCCCTCCTGGAGGGCGGCCTCGAGCGCCTTCGTGTTCACGGAGCGCGGCAGATCGGCCTGCAGGACGGGTGCGAGGTCCGTCAGGGCGGCGGTTGCGTCGATGTCGCCCGTCACCTTCACCACGGGGGTGCCGTCGAGGTCCTCGCGGCCGGCCTCGGCCGGGTCCTTGACCCAGCCGGTGAGCGTGGGGTAGAGCGCCCCGAAGTCGAAGAGCGCGACCTGCTGCGGCGGCAGGGCGAGCACGAAGTCCTGCCCGAGAACGCCGACGAACACCTCGTCGCCGACGCGGGTCAGGTTCACCTGTGGCGCGAATGCCGCGAGCTCGAGCTTGGCGTCGATCGAGGCCTTGTCGGGGGGCTGAACGGGTCCCTCGCCGGTCAGCGCGAGGGGGCCGTTCACCACGCCGGCGAGGGCGCCGCCCGCCGACGGGGCCAGCTGGACCTGCCCCTTGGCGTCGATCGCGATCTGGAAGGAGTCGAGTTCTCCGGCCTCGGCGGCGCTGCGATCGAGCAGCTCCTGGGGCGTCAGGTCCGCCGAGACGTCCTCGCCCCCTCCGCCTCCGCCGCAGGCGGTCAGCGCGAGCGCCGTCGCCAGGACGAGGAACGCCGCCACGAGCGGTCGGGTGATCGATCGGGTCATCGTGGCGGTATAGCATGGCCGCCGATGCGCAGGCGATCAGCAGGCACGTGAGCGATACTCGTCTGCACATCGTCCCCGTGGGCGTCGGGGGCGCGTACTCGGTGCCCGGCGAGGCGCAGAGCTGCTACCTCGTGAGCGCCGCCGGGCGGTCCGTCGCCATCGACCTGGGATCGGGCACCCTGAACCGGCTGCAGGGCCAGATCGCCCCCGAGGACCTCCGCGCGGTGGTCATCACCCACATGCATCCCGATCACTGCGTCGACCTGATGGCGCTGCGCGTGTACATGGTGTGGGGCCCGGGGGCGGGGCGGGTGCTGCCCGTGCACGGACCGCCGGGCCTGCGCGAGCGCCTGATCGCCTTCTCCGGGTCGGATGGCTGGGACCGGGCGTTCGACTTCGAGGATCTGCCCGCCGGCGGGGGCGAGATCGACCTCGGCGGCGGGCTCGTGCTGTTCCACCGCGAGGTGCCCCACCTCCCCCCGACACACGCCGTGCGCCTGGAGCACGACGGCCGCGCCGTCTGCTTCTCGGCCGACTGCGCGCCCAACGACGCGCTGGTCGAGCTGGCGGACGGCTGCGAGATCCTCGTCTGCGAGGCCTCGTTCGGTGACGGAACGGTGCCCGAGGGCGTGCCCCACCTCACCGCGCGGGACGCCGGCGAGATCGCCGCCCGCGCCGGAGCGGGGCGCCTGCTGCTCGTCCACTGCTCGCCCGAGTTCGCCCGCGACGCGGCGCTCGCAGCGGCGCGGGAGCGCTTCGACGGACCGGTCGATTGGGCGCGCCAGGCGGAGGCGGTGTTCGCGTGAGCTGGCTGCGCACCCGCCGTCGCCGCCCGGTCGGGCGGCGGGCCGTGATCATCGCCGTCGTGCTCAGCCTGCTGCTGCCCGGCCTGGGCCACGCGTACGCGCTGCACCTGCCCCGCGCGCTGGTGTGGTTCGCCGGCACGATCCTCGTCGGCCTCGTGCTGAACCAGGGCCAGGAGGACACCGCGCTCGCGTTCTGGATGGCCGGCGCGCTGGCCGTTTTCGCGGCCGCCGACGTTGTGCTCGCGATGTGGCTGGACTCCCGCTCGGCCGGCCGTCTGTAGGGGACCGGTAGACTCGCTCGAATGCGCAATCGACTCATTTCGTCATGACCTGGGACGCCTTCAAGCGCGGGAGCGCCGGCGCCGCCCAGGGCGAGGAAGAGCTGCGCATGCTCTGGCGGCGCTACAAGGAGCACGACGATCCGGCCGCCCGCGACCGCCTGATCCTCACGTTCGCACCGCTCGTGAAGTACGTCGCCGGCCGCATGAACAGCCACCTGCCGGCACACGTCGAGGAGACCGACCTCATCTCGTACGGCCTGCTCGGCCTGATCGGCGCCGTCGAGCGCTTCGACCCGGGTCGCCAGGTGAAGTTCGAGACCTACGCCGTCTCGCGCATCAAGGGGTCGATCATCGACGAGCTGCGCTCGCTCGACTGGGTGCCGCGCTCCGTGCGCGCCCGCTCGCGCGAGATCGAGCGCAAGGCGACCGAGCTGGAGCACCGCCTGCAGCGCGCGCCCACCGAGGAGGAGCTCGCGGCCGCGCTCGGAATGGAGCTCGACGACTTCCGCGCCGCGATCACCCAGATCGCCAACTCGTCGATCGTCGCCCTCGACGAGACCTGGAGCGTCTCCTCGGGCGGCGAGTCGCTGACGCTGATCGACACGATCGGCGACTCGCGGCTCACGAACCCCTCGGACCTGCTCGACGTGACCGAGCTGCGCGACACGCTGGCCGACGCCATCGCGCGCCTGCCCGAGCGCGAGAAGATCGTCGTGGCCCTCTACTACTACGACGGCCTGACGCTGCGTCAGATCGGCGACGTGCTGGGCGTCACGGAGAGCCGCGTGAGCCAGCTCCACACCAAGGCGATCCTGCGCCTGAAGGGACGTCTGCAGGGCGAAGACGAGGTTGACCAGGACTAGAGGCGAGGGCAGACTGCGTCTCCCGGCCTTGTGAGGAAAGGCACGATGTGATGACGCACCCCGACCCCTCCCAGCTACGGAACGTCGCGGTGCTCGGGCATCGCGGCAGCGGCAAGACCAGTCTCGTCGAGGCGATGCTCTTCGCCGCGGGAAGCACCACACGCCTCGGGCGCGTCACCGACGGCACCACCGTGAGCGACTTCGACGAGGACGAGCGCCGCCGCGGCATGAGCATCGCCACGTCGCTCTGCCACCTGACCTGGAACGGCGTGAAGGTGAATCTGCTCGACACGCCCGGCGAGCCCTCCTTCCAGGGCGACACGATCGCCGCGCTGCGCGCGGTGGACTCGGTGCTGATGGTGGTGAACGCCACCTCCGGCATCGAGGTCCAGACCGAGCGCCTCTGGAACCGCGCCGCCGACCTCGGGCTGCCCCGGGCCGTCGTGATCAACATGCTCGACCGCGAGCGCGCCGACTTCGACGCCGCCCTGGCGGGGCTCGTGGAGCTCGCGCCGGGCGCCGTCCCCATCCAGATCCCCATCGGCGGCGAGTCGGGCTTCGCCGGGGTCGTGAACCTCGTGTCGATGACGGCGACCACCTACTCCGACGGGGCCACCGCCGGCGTCACCGGGCCGATCCCCGACGATCTCGCCGAGGCCGCCCAGGCCGCCCGCGAGCACCTGATCGACGTGGTCGCCGAGCGCGACGACGCGCTGATCGAGAAGTACCTGGAGGGCGAGGAGATCACCACCGAGGAGCTGATCGGAGGCCTGCTCGCGGGCGTCGCCGAGGGCCGCCTGTCGCCGGTCGCCTGCACCGCGGGCGGGTCGTGCGTCGGCGTCGACCGCGCGCTCGACCTGCTCGTGGAGGCGCTTCCGTCCCCCGCGGCGAACGGCGCCGGCGTCGACGGGCCGGCGGTGGCCCTCTGCTTCAAGACCCTGGCCGACCAGTTCAGCGGCCGCATCACCCTGATGCGCGTCGTCTCCGGCGTGCTGCCGAGCGACAGCCACGCGACCTGCATCCGCTCGTCCGGCAGGGAGCGCGTGGGGCAGCTCTTCACGCTCCAGGGCAAGGAGCACGTGCCGGTCTCCGAGGTGGGGCCCGGCGACATCGGTGCAGTCGCCAAGCTGAAGGAGGTCGCGACCGGCGATGTGCTGGTGACCGGCGAGGCCACGGTCGACCTCCCGCCGATCGACCTGCCCAAGCCGCTCATGAGCTTCGCCGTGACGGCCCACGAGCAGGCCGACGAGGACAAGCTGGTCGCCTCGCTGCGGCGGATGATCGACGAGGACCCCACCCTCGAGCTCCATCACGACGAGGAGACCGGGGACCTGATCCTGTCCGGCCTCTCGCAGATGCACGTCGAGGTGGTGGCCGGCCGCGTCGAGCGGCGCTTCGGCGTGGCGATGGACCTCGCGCCGCCGCACGTGCCGTACCACGAGACGATCACGCGCGAGGCCCAGGCCGAGGGCAAGCACAAGAAGCAGAGCGGCGGGCGGGGGCAGTACGCCGACTGCTGGCTGAGGGTGGAGCCGCTGCCGCGCGGGGGCGGGTTCGAGTTCGTCGACAAGGTGGTCGGCGGCGCGGTGCCGCGCGCGTTCATCCCGGCGGTCGAGAAGGGGGTCGTCGAGGCGCTCAAGGAGGGCGATCTCGGCGGTTACCCCGTGGTCGACGTGCGGGTCACCCTCTACGACGGCAAGCACCACCCCGTTAACTCGTCGGAGATGGCGTTCAAGATCGCCGGCTCCCTCGGCGTGAAGGCCGCGCTGGCGCAGGCGGGGCCCGTCCTCCTCGAGCCGGTCATGCGGGTCGAGGTGACGGTGCCCGCCGAGCACGTCGGCGACGTGATGGGCGACCTCAACTCCCGCCGCGGCCACCCTCTCGGGATGGAGGCGCGCGGGCACGACGAGATCATCCGCGCCGAGGTGCCGATGGCCGAGATGCTCGAGTACGCCAACGACCTGCGCGCGATGACCGGCGGCCGGGGCGACTCGACCATGGAGTTCGACCATTACGCGCAGGTGCCGGCGCACCTTGCGGGGAAGGCGCACGCCACGGCGTGACGCAGTCGCCCAGGCGACGACTACGATGGGCCGATGTTCGTGGCCCAGGTCCTCGGTGCGGTCGAACGCCTCGCTCCCGCGGCGCTCGCCGAGGACTGGGACAACATCGGCCTGGTCGTCGGCCGCCAAAACCAGCCGGTCAGCCGCGTCCTGGTCGCCCTGGAGCTGCGCGACGAGGTGCTCGGCGAGGCCCGCGAGTTCGGCTGCGACACCGTGCTCACCCACCACCCGGCGATCTTCCCCGCGCTCGCGTCCGTGACCGACGCGTCGGTGAGCGAGCTCGTGCTGGAGGCCGCCGAGTCGCGCATCGCCGTGATCGCGGCCCACACCAACCTCGATGCCGCCCGCGGCGGGCTCAACGACGTGATGGCCGACATGCTCGGCATCGCCGCCTCGGTGCCGCTGCGCCCGAGCCCGGAGCACCCCTCGTGCGGCCTCGGCCGCGTGGGCCGGGTGCGGACGACGACCCTTGCCGGTCTGGTGGAGCAGGTCGCCACCGCGTTCGGGGGAGCGCCCGTCTCGTACGCCGGCGACCCGTGGACGACCGTCGAGATGGTGGCCTGCTGCACGGGCTCGGGCGGATCGCTGATCGCCGACGCCCGCGAGGCCGGCGCGGACGCCTACGTCACCAGCGACCTCAAGTACCACGACGCCGATCGCGCCGAGGGCCTGCCGCTGCTGACGCTCTCGCACGCGCGCGCGGAGAGGATCGCGCTCAAGCGGTGGACCAAGGTGCTCGCGAAGGCGCTCGCCCCCGAGCGCGTGGAGGTCCGCTTCGCGAAGACCGACACCGACCCCTGGCAGTCGGCCTGACCCGGGCTCACCCGCGCGCCATCATGACGGCGCGCCGTTCCGGGTCGAGGCGCTCGATCGCGTAGCGCAGCATGGTGCGGGGCATTCGGGCGCGGTGGCGCTCCAGCCAGTCGACGAGCACTGCCTCGTCGCGCTTTCCCACCTCCCGCAGCATCCAGCCGCACGCCTTGTGCATGAGGTGGTGCGGGTCGTCGAGCAGGCGCTCGCACAGGGTCAGCGTGGGGCCGAACTCGCCCCGCTTGATCAGCGCGTGCGTGGCGACCACCGCGATCCGGCGGTCCCAGAGATCGATCGATCCGGCGAGCTCGTCGAGCACGTCCCGCGGACCTTCGACCAGTTCGCCGCCGACCAGATCCGGTGCGCTGATGTCCACGAGATCCCAGTTGTCGATGCCCGCGCGGTGGCCGAGGTAGAAGCGCGAGAGCTCCGCGGCCTCGTCACGGCCCGCGCGGCGGTATCGCTCCACGAGGATCACGGCGGCCGCGACCCGGTGCTCGTGCACGGGGCTCTCGAGCAGGATCGCGACCTCGTCGAGCGGCAGCCCGCGCGCCTCCTTGGCGGCCAGGCGCAGCGCGGGCATGGGGATGCCGAGCACGACGTCGCCCTCGCCGTAGTTGCCGGGCGCCACTCCCAGCACCCGCTGCACGAACACGGCCCGCTCGGGATCGGCGAGGGCGTCGAGGGCGCCCTTGAGCTCGGCGGCGCTCATGAGGCGCACCCTCTCACGACGATCACCCGGGGCTCAGCCGATTGAGCACCCGTCCGCCGGCCGGTACACTCCTGCGACCTCGCGGATGTAGCTCAGTTGGCTAGAGCGTCTGCTTGCCATGCAGAAGGTCGTGGGTTCGAGTCCCATCATCCGCTCTGGAGGAAGCCCCCGCAAATCGGGGGCTTTCGTCGTTCTCGCGGGCATCGGGGTCGAGCCCCATCTGGCCTTCATCTCCCGTCCGTCCCACAGGGCGATCCGCGCCGGGGCCGGAGACGTGGGCCTCGAGGACCGTCGCGGCCTGCGGGCGGGCGCCCTCGTTCAGGGGTCCTTGGCGCTTCAGAACGAGCCCTCCGCCGTCCGAGTGGCCCATCTGCTCGGCGATAACCTTCACGTAGCGCCCCGCGGCGATCATCAGCGATGCGCCGGGTTGACGGAGATCGCGGTACGTGGGCTCGGGGATGCCCGCGGCCTTCGCCGCCGGCGTGACCGGCCGGTGCATGAGGTTGTCCGCGTCGATTGGCTTGCCCGCGCGGATTGGGGAAGAGGAAGCCTTCTGCGTTCGGCTACCGCGCGGGTTGTCGCTCGCGGGTAACACGGACCATCCGCGGTTCGGGGCGACCCCGGCACACCTCTCGTGCTCGGCTTTCGGAGAGGCTCCACCGTTGAGCCGCCCCGGTCGCTGCCGATGGACCATCGAAGCGCGCCGTCACCCGTCATCGCGAACCAACAGAGCGTCTTCGCAACGCAGACCCGGCGCCGACTCGGGGACTCCGAATGATCCGAGCAGGAGCGTCATCTCCTCGACTGGCCGTCCTCGGGCTGGGGGGCGTGATGCTCGCCTTGGCCGGCTTCGCGATGTGGGCCGCCCTCGGCCGCGCCCCGTTCGGCCCGTCGCTCCGGGGGGTCAAGGGCACCCGCACTCGCGTCGATGTCGCATTGGGCAGCCAACGCGAGGGGAGATCGACATGAAGGAGACCAGGCGCTGGAGCAGCCTCGGTCACCTGTTCGCCCCGCTCGCCGTCCTGGCCGTCGTCCTCGGCGCGGTGGCCGTCGCCTGGGTATCGACCACGGAAGCGCTCGAGGAACGCGGTGTGGCCGCAGCAGCAGCCGACCTTCGGCTCGCCGCTCTGACGGTGACCGGCGCGGACGCCATGTTCTCGGCCACCGGCCGGAGGAGTGGCTCCGACCTGGGCCCTTCCCTTGCACTTCTCCAGGGCGACCATGAAAGGCCGCTTCACGCCCTCCGGCCTCGCGAGAGGGCCCGGGCGGATGGGCTCCTGGCCGAGATCACCGCGTGCGGCCTCCTCCTGGTCGCGCCCGGCCCGGCCGACCACCCGCCGCCGCACGGCCACCAGGAGCTCCAGGACCTGCTCGCATTGGCGGTCACGAGCGCATCGACGAAGGCGGCGGCGGCCGAACGACGGGCCAGCCTCTCGGTGGCGGGTGCACTGCTCGTCGTGCTGTTGGCGGGATGGCTTCTCGTGCGATCGCGGAACCGAGCGCGGCGGGATCGCGCGCATGCCGCCGGGCAAGTCGAAGTCGCGCGACGCCTCGAGGCGCTGCTGAACGACTCGCCCGACATCATCATGGTCGTCGCCCGAGACGGATCGATCACCTACCGATCGGCGTCGGTCGATCGCCTTCTCGGCCCCGGGACGGAAAGCACCCTCGATGACGTACTCGATTGCGTCGACGATTCCGATCGAGATGCCCTGCGTGAGCACGTCCGGACCGAGGGGGCCAACGGGCTGTCGGCGGTCTTCGGCGTGACCACGGCGAGCGGTGACCCGCGGCGCTTCGATGTGCGCGTTTCGGACCTCATGGACGACGCACTCGTCAACGGTCACCTCGTCACCGCGCGAGACGTCACGTGTGAGCTTCGGCTGCGCGACGACCTCGAGCGTCAGGCCATGCTGGATGACCTCACAGGCCTGCCGAATCGGCGGGCGTTGGAGCCGGCTCTTCAGGACGCGCAGGCGAGGCTGCAGAAGGACGGAGCCGCGGCGGCGTTGCTGATCCTCGACCTCGACGGATTCAAGGCCACCAACGACACCCTGGGCCATCTCGCGGGCGACCGACTCCTTGAGCAGGTGGCACGACGCCTCGCCGGGACGATTCGTTCGGACGAGACCCTGCTTCGTCTCGGAGGCGATGAGTTCGCCGTCGTGCTCCCCTCGGTTCCGGGGAAGGATGCGGTGCTCGCCGCCGCCGAAAGGCTGCTGAGCGCCCTCCATGAGCCGTTCGTCGCCGGTCTCCAAGCAGAGCGTCTCGGGACGAGCATCGGGGCGGCCATCACCACGGGCACGATTGATCCCGAGAGATTGCTCGGCCAGGCCGACATCGCCTTGTATGAGGCAAAACGGGCCGGTGGCGACACGGTGGTGATGTTCGAGGCGAAGATGGAGACCCGCGCCGCCGCCGACAACACGATGAGCCGGGCGCTCAGGGACGCCGACTTCGACAGGGAGTTCCGGCTCGTCTACCAGCCGATCGTCGATTCGGAGACGGGCGAGCTCGTCGGCGCCGAGGCGCTGCTGCGCTGGACGAGCCCGACGGTGGGATCGGTCGGGCCCTCGGACTTCATCCCCGTCGCCGAGCAGTCGGGGCAGATCTGTGCGATCGGCACCTGGGTGATCGCGGCGGTCTGCCGCCAGATCGCGGCCTGGGATGACGCGGGTCCCGCTCCAGGTCTCACGGTGTCGCTGAACGTCTCACCTCGGCAGCTCGCCCAGGACGGCTTCGACGAAGGCCTGCTCGCGGCGGCCGCGGCATGGGGCGTGGCGACGAACCGCCTGGTCTTGGAGGTCACCGAGTCGGCCTTGGTCGCTCAGGACGGGGTCGTCGTCGAACGACTTGCGCGGCTGCGTCGAGCGGGGGTCCGGATCGCGATCGACGACTTCGGCTCGGGCTACTCGAACTTGGGCCAGCTACTCGGCGTTCCCTTGGACATGATCAAGATCGACCGCTCCCTGCTGCTCACACTCGCGAGCATGAGAGAGGCGGCCGGGGGCGACCCGTCCACGCCCTGCAAGATCCTGACGGCGATCGTGTCGATCGCCCAGGAGCTGGGCGCGCCGGTTGTCTGCGAGGGGGTTGAGACCGAGGAGCAGCGCTCGTTACTCCGGGCTTCCGGGGTTCCGTACCTGCAGGGCTATCTGCTCGGTCGACCGGATCGGGCGGAGGCCATTACCGAGGTACTCGACACCGGGCGCTCGTCGCGAGCCGCTCTGGCCCCCATCGGGGAGGGTAGGGGCGCTCACGCGCCGCGCCTGGACCAGCCTGATCGGCCGGTTGCAGGTTCGCTCGTGAGCTGACGCCGTGCGCTCCGCTCGCGGGACCCGATCAGAGAGATGGGGGATGATGAAAGGTCCTCTCGTCTGAGTCAGGTTCCGCGATGTCGCGTAGGAGGTCGTCAACGGGGGATTTGGTTGCTCAGACGGCCGCCGGCTCGTGCACCCCCCGCACCCCGTTCCCCTCGCGCTCGAGCACGAGGGGAGCGACTCCACCGACCGGTGGCGCCAGCCGGCCATCCACTCGTCGCACCGCTCGATGAGGAGCTTCCCCAGGCGGCGGAGCAGGGTCCTCTGGGTCTCATGTTGCGCCCGGGCGACGCCGGGTTGCCGAGGGCTCCCCGTACCGGGACCGGCCTCGGTCAGGGACCGCCCGAAGCGCCTCCCGGGCGTCAAATCCTCCCCTGAGCGACTCCGCCTGAGAGGACCCCGCCGCGGTCGCCGCGGCGCGCCTCGTCGATGATCAAGCCTCCCGTGTGGTCGGGGTCAAGAGCCCACCCGCTTCGCTGCTAGCCTGGGGTCGCGCGACGCGGCGACGTGGCGAAGTGGCTAACGCGGCGGTCTGCAAAACCGTTATTCATGGGTTCGACTCCCATCGTCGCCTCTCTCCGGGCTCGGCGACCCGTGGCGCCCTGCCCATGCCGCGGGGGCCCGAGCAGGGGCCCGAGGGCACCCGGCGAACAGCGGACCGTTCGCCTCGTCGCCACCCTCGATCCGGAGACCCGCACATCGTGACGTCACGCCGCACGCGATCGCTCCGTACTCTCCTCGCCCTCGCGGCCGGCGGGATCGCGCTGGGGGCCGCCGCGTCGGGTGTGGCCGCGCCCGTGATCTCCGGCTCCGACGCCGACGCCTGGAACGCGGCCAATCCGAGCGTCGAGTACACGATCACCGGCGCGTCCCGGCGGTCGCGCATCTACTGGGCGATCCCCGGCGTCGCCTCCGGCGACGGCCGCTCCCCGCTGAGGGTGCGACCGGGCACCCTGCCCGACGGGGCCTACCGCCTGCTCGCGGTCGAGAACCTGAACCTCCAGGAGGACGTGGCGATCCGCAGCTTCCGCGTCAACACCACCCCTCCGGTCGTCACCATCCGCCGGCCCGTGGCCGGTGAGCTGCTCGACCGGGGCTCCCGGGTCGCCGCCGACTACGCCTGCGGGGGCGCGGTGACGTGCGCCGGCCCCGTCGCGGCGGGTGGCCTTCTCGACCTCTCCGTGGCGGGGCCGGCAGCCTTCCGGGTGAGCGCGGTCGACGACGCCGGCAACGAGGCGGTCGGGCTCGTGGATTACGTCGTCCGGGCGCGCGTGGCGGCCGCCGCGACCCGCGCCCGGCCCGGGACCCTCAACGCGCGCGCCATGCGCCCGCGGCCGGGGGTCAGGGTCACCAGCCGCCGGCCCACCCTGCGCTGGAGGGGCCTCGCCGGCGCGCGCCTCTACAACGTCCAGCTCTACCGCCTGCGCCGCGGGAAGGCGACCAAGGTGCTGTCGGCCTTTCCGCGCCGGTCCCGCCTGCGGGTACCCCCGAGGAAGCTCGCCTTCGGCGGGCGCTACGCGTGGCGCGTCTGGCCCTACCGGGCGAACGGCTACCCCAAGCGGCCGCTCGGGTTGAGCTACTTCGACGTGCGCAGGCCCCGGGCCCGCTAGCGCCGCCCTACGCCCTCCCTGCGTGGTGGCTCATCCGTCGAGCAGTTCGGCCAGGTCGATCAGGTCGTCGGCGACCAGGTCGTAGTCGTGGCGGGGCTCGAGGTCGGTCGTCTGGCCGGGCCCGTGCTCCGAGCGGCGCACCACGAACGCCGTCCGCAGGCCGCAGGCGGCCGCCGCGACGAGGTCCTCGTTGTGGGCGGCCACCATCATCACCTCGCCCGGTTCGAGGCCGACGGCGGCGACGTTGCGCAGGTAGGCCTCGGGCGTGGTCTTGTACGCCCGGGCCGTCTCGGATCCGAGGATGACGTCCCACGGAAGGCCCGCGCGCTTGGCCATGTCCAGGACCAGCGCGATGTGGCCGTTGGAGTTCGGCGCGATCACGTGCCGTCGCTTCATGCGCGTCAGGCCGGTCACCGTGTCGGGCCAGGGGTCGAGCCGGTGCCAGGCGAGGGTGAGCTCGTCGCGATCCTCCGGCGGAACCCGCGAGAGCGCGGTGCCCGCGAGCACCCCGTCGAGCGACTCGCGGTGCAGCACGTCGAGCGTCACCCAGGACCGAGACCCGTCGCGGACCGTCTGCATCTGCGGCTGGTACTCGGCCCGCCAGGCGTCGGCGATCGCGTGGGCGTCGACGCTCACCCCGTGACGGGCGGCGAGCGCGGCCACGTCGCGCGCCACGCCCGAGCGCCAGTCCACGCAGGTGCCGAAGACGTCGAAGAAGAGCGCCTTCGGCACGGCCCTCAGTCCCCGGCCCCTGTCGCGGCGGGCGTCGCCGCGGCCTCGCGCCGCGCGACCTCGGCGCGCACGATCGGGGCCACCTCCTCGGCGTACAGTCGGATCGAGCGCATCACCTCGGCGTGGGGCATCGTGCCGACGCTCATCTGCATCAGGAGGCGGCGGTTCCCGAAGATGCGGTGGATCGCGAGGATCTTCTCCGCCACCTCGGCGGGGTCGCCGACCGCCAGGGCGCCGAGCGGAGAGCGCATCGCCTCGTACTGACCCGGGGTCATCGGGCTCCACCCGCGCTCGCGCCCGAGCTGCGTCATGACGTGCGCGAAGGGCGGGTAGAACTCGGCCGCCGCGCGCTCCGAGGTCTCGGCGACGTAGCCGTGGATGTTGATCCCGACCGGGATGTCCTGCGGATGGCCGGCCTCGCGGGCAGCCTCGCGGTGCAGCTCGGCGAGCGGCGCGAAGCGCGCCGGCGAGCCGCCGATGATCGCGAGGGCCAGCGGGAGCCCCAGGGCGCCGGCGCGCACGATCGATGCCGGCGTCCCGCCGACGGCGACCCACACCGGCAGGGGATCCTGCTCGGGTCGCGGGTAGACCCCGCGGTCGTCGATGTCTGCGGTGTGGCGGCCCTGCCAGCTGATCCGCTCGGACTCGCGCAGCCTCAGCAGCAACTCGAGCTTCTCGGCGAAGAGCTCGTCATAGTGCGCCAGGTCGTAGCCGAACAGCGGGAACGACTCGATGAACGAGCCGCGCCCGGCCATGATCTCGGCCCGCCCGCCCGAGAGCAGGTCGACCGTGGCGAAGTCCTGGAAGACCCGGACCGGGTCGTCCGAGCTGAGCACGGTGACGGCGCTCGTGAGGCGGATGCGCTCGGTGCGCACGGCCGCCGCGCCCAGGACGACCGCCGGGGAGGACACCGAGAAGTCGGGGCGGTGGTGCTCCCCCACGCCGAAGACGTCGAGGCCCAGCTCGTCGGCGAGCGCGATCTCCCGCATGAGGTCGCGCAGGCGCTCGCCCGCGCCGATCGTCCGGCCCGTCGCCGGGTCGGGCGTGCGCTCGGCGAAGGTGTAGATGCCGAGCTCGATCATGCGGGGCTGCGGCGACCCGTCAGTCGCGGGGCGCTTCCCGCCCGCAGCGCGGGCACTTCCAGGTGTCCACGTAGCCCTCCTGTGGGATCGCCTTGGCGTCCTCGATCCGGTGCCGCAGCATCTTGCGCCGCGAGGGGAAGGTCGTGGTCCCGCAGCGCTCGCAGGCGGGCGGGGTGGAGGCGGGGGTCTCGGTCATGGCCGAGAGCCTACCGCTGCTCCGGCTGCCCCGGCACCCCTTGTACCGTGGCGGATGAGGCGTCGGTGCCGGGCCGCCGCTACGGCGGCGGCGGGTCGCGCCAGTCGATCTCGACCGCGGCCACCCCGAGTGCGGCGGTGAACTCCTCGCTGAGGCCTGCCGCTTTCACGGTCTTGCGCAGCAGCCTGGTCCCGGTTCCGACCGCAGCCCAGCGACCGTCGGCGAAGAACAGCAGCCAGTTTCGGTACCACGCCTCGGGAGAGGTGTCGTTGAGCCACCATTCGCAGCGGAACTCACCGCGCGGGGAGCTGTAGAGCAGTTCCCTCGGCTTCACGGCGACGAGTCCGCCGACGGACGCGACCACGAGCCGGCGTTCGGTGAGGATCAGGCAGAGGTTGGACAGGCCGTTCCAGACACGCTGCTCCTCGTCGAGCTCGCGGAGCGCGACCTGGTTCTGGAGTTCGGCCGGGTGGCCGGGGCCGGGGCTGTTCGAACCGTCCATGGTGGCGCCGTTCACGGGTCCGCCCGGGACGTACGCCTCGATCGTCTCGCCCGGCAGATGCCCGTCGGCCCAGCCTGTCACGTGCGCGCGCTTCATCGGGCGGAGCCTACCGTCTCGTCCCCCGCCGAAGCGGGGGTCACCCGGCCGCCGACCCGCCACGGACGTCCCGGCCGCCGACCTCTCGATCTAGAGCACGAGCCGTCCGTGCAGGTGCTCGAGCATCGCCTGGGGGTCGTCGCACATGCCGGTGTGGACCGCGGAGGTCTGCAGGGTCGTGCTGGAGGGCGCCACGAGCTGGTGGAAGCGCTGCGGGAACGGCAGGAGCGCGATCGGTCCGCCGTCGGGATCTCCGGCGGCGATGCGCATCAGGCCCTCCAGCTGAGCCCGCACCGGCGCCGGGTCGGTCTCGGGCGACAGCGCCCGCAGCCGGTCTTCGTCGAGGGCGACCCGCATCCCGAGGAAGTCGCGGGTGCGCGCGAACAGCACCACGCCGACGTTGAGGCACTCGCCCCGCTCCACCCGCGGCACCACCCGCACGATCGCGTACTGGAAGGGGCTACGCGGCGCGGGCACTTTCGGCCTCCTCCACGAACGCCGCCGACTCCAGCCGCCGCTCCAGGTGGTCGGCGTACGCGCGCCGGCGTTCTCCGGGCGCCGCCTCGGGGTGGTCGCCGAGCCACTCCTCGGGTATCAGCGCCGTGATCGCGTCGAGGAGGGTCCGGTCGAGGCGGGGGGCCAGCCGGGCGTGCGCCTCGGGGATCGGTCCCGCCAGCGGCAGGAGCACGTGCTCGACCCCGATCGGGAAGGGCCGGCTCCAGGCGTCGGTGAGCCGCCAGTCGTTGTGGTGCGCGTACAGGGCGGCGCCGTGGTCGATCAGCCACAGGCGCTCGTGCCACACGAGCAGGTTGGGGTTGCGCGCCGAGCGGTTGACGTTGGTCAGGAGCGCGTCGAACCACACGACGTCGGCGGCGAGCGCCGGCTCGACCTCGCGGCCCGCGGCCGGGTCGTAGGCCAGCGAGCCCGGCAGGTAGTCGAGGCCCAGGTTCAGCCCGGGGCTGGCGCGCAGCAGGTCCTGGATCTCCGCGTCGGGCTCGGCCTGGCCGAGCGCCGGGTCGACCACGACGAAGGCGATCACGGGCACCGGCAGGCCGAGTGCGCGACCCACCTCGCCCGCGACCAGCTCGGCGATGAGCGACTTCGGCCCCTGTCCGGCGCCGCGGAACTTCAGGACGTAGAGCCCGTCGTCATCGGCCTCGATCAGGCCCGGCAGGGAGCCCCCCTCGCGCAGGGGCGTGACGTAGCGGGTCGCCTCGATCGTCAGGGGGGCGTCCACGCGCCGAGACTACCGCCGCCGCGGGCCCCGCGGCGGGGCGCCGACTACGCTCCGGCCGATGATGAGGATCGCGATCGTGGGCGGCGGGATGGTCGGTCTGACGCTCGCCCGGCTGCTGCGCGCGCGTGGGCACGAGCCCGTCGTGCTGGAGCGCGGCGCCCCGGGGCGGCACCAGCCGCGCCCCTTCATGCTCGGATTCCAGGGCTTCCCCGTGCTGGAGGACCTCGGCCTGCTCGAGCGCGTGCGCGGCGCCGGCTGGGACATCGCCCCGGGCACCGATGGCACGCCGGTCGCCATCTGCGTGCAGGTCGGTCACCTGCTCGGCGCGCTGGCCGAGGGCGTGCCGGTGCGTCACGGCGCGAGCGTCACGGGCCTCGTGCGCGACGGCGGGCGCGTGGTGGGCGTGGAGCTCGAGGGGCCGACGGGCGCGGCGACCCTGGCGGCCGACCTGGTCGTCGCCTGCGACGGCGTCGGTTCGCGGGTCCGGGCGATGGCGGGCCTCGAGGCCGAGGTGTCGGCGCTCTCGGACGCGACCCTCACCTTCATGAGCCCATCCGTGATCGACCGCTCCTTCTCGATGCGCTACCTCTCCGACGGCGGGCAGATGGGCCTGCTCGGCTGGCCCGAGGGCTCGGCCGGCTGGCGCACGATCGACCGGGTGGGGCCCGAGGCCGCGCTCGCCCCCGGAGTGGACGCCTTCCGCGAGTCGTTCGCGCGCCTGATGCCGGAGGCGGCCGCGGCGCTCGAGGGCGTGACCTCGACCGACCAGCTGCTCTACCAGGAGCCGGCCGTCCTGCGCGCCGCGACCTGGTGGACCCCGGGCGTCGTGCTGATCGGCGACGCCGCCCACTTCTTCGGCCCCGAGACCGGCGTGGGCGCCGCCCTGGGCCTCGGCGACGCGCACGCCCTCGCGCTGGCGATCGCCCAGAGCCCCGGCGACCCGGATGCGGCCTGCGCCGCCTACGAGGCGTGGCGGACGCCGGTCATCCGGCCCTACGAGGCCGCCGACCCGGCGGCCGGACGGATGGCGCTGCCGAACGCGGAGCGCCCACCCGAGGAGCGCTGGCCCCCGGCCCCCTGAGGCTCAGCGGCCGCCCATCGAGAACGAGGAGGCGGTGAGGTTCTCGCCGGAGCGATCCAGCCGCCTGCGCTCGATGCTCTGCGCCCACGGCTCGCTCAGCACCGGCCAGCGCGCAAGCGCGTCGGCGTGGCGCAGGTACCAGACGAGGTCGGCGCGGGCGCGGCTGCGGGCGCCGTCGTCGGCGCCGGAGCTCGAGGGGGGGACGAAAGGACCTGTCATGCGGTGATTCTTGCCTGCCGGGCGAGCCGAGGGATAACATCGAGCGACTGTCTGCGTGCCGGGGCGACAGGCCCTGCGCGGCGGACACCAGGGGCGAGATCGTGCGACGGCGCCGGATCCTTCGACGGCCGGGAGTCGTGTGCGGCTCGCGACGCGCGCGCGAGCGGGAGGCGATTTTGGCACGAAAGAGCGTGGTGATCCGGCTTGCCGGGGAGTCCGGCGAAGGGGTCATCTCCTCGGGGGACATCCTCACTCAGGCGGCGGCGCGGGGCGGGTACTGGACCCAGACCTTCCGCACGTACCCGGCTGAGATCAAGGGCGGCCCGTGCATGTACCAGGTACGCATGGGCGAGGATCAGATCTACAGCCACGGCAAGTGGGTGGATCTCCTGGTCTGCTTCAACCAGGAGGCCTGGGACCTGCACTGGGACTCCCTCGGCCCCGACGGGGTGATCCTCTTCGACGAGACCGCCGTGGATGTCCCCGCCGAGTACGCCCCCCGCGCCCGCCCGGTGCGCATGGAGAAGCTCGCCAAGGAGATCGGCGGCTCGCTGCGCGCCAAGAACATGGTCGCCGTCGGCGCCGTCTCCGGCGTCATCTCGTTCGACACGACGCCGATCGAGGAGCTCGTGCTCCGGCGCTACGCCCACAAGCAGGGCGTGGCCGACGCCAACATCGCCGCCCTGCGGGCCGGCGGTGACGAGAGCGGCGACCTCAAGGGCTCGCTCGAGATCACCAAGGCCGTCGAGGTCGAGGCCGACCGCATCCTGCTCTCGGGCAACCAGGCGATCGCCGCCGGCGCCGTCGCCGCCGGCCTCCAGTTCTTCGCCGGCTACCCGATCACGCCGGCCTCCGACATCCTCGAATGGCTGTCGGCCAAGCTGCCGCAGGTCGGCGGCATCACGATCCAGTGCGAGGACGAGATCGCATCGATCTCGGCCGTCCTCGGCGCCTCCTACGCCGGCGCGAAGGCGATGACCGCCACCTCGGGCCCCGGCCTCTCGCTGATGACCGAGATGCTCGGCTACTCGGGAACCGCCGAGATCCCGTGCGTCGTCATCGACGCCCAGCGCGGCGGCCCCTCGACCGGCCTGCCGACCAAGACCGAGCAGTCCGACCTGCAGCACGCCCTCTACGGCGGCCACGGTGAGGCGCCGCGCGTCGTCATCGCTCCGATCACGGTCGAGGACTGCTTCTGGGCGACGATCGAGGCCTTCAACTACTCCGAGCGCTACCAGGTGCCGGTGATCCTGCTGACCGACCAGGGCCTCGCGACCCGTATGGAGGTCATCCACAAGCCGGACACCAGCAACATCGACCTGTGGGAGCGCAAGACCTCCGCCGACGTCCCCGAGGGCGAGTACAAGCGCTACGAGCTGACCCAGGACTCCATCTCCCCGATGGGCATCCCGGGGGAGGCCAACGGCCGCTACGTCTCGACCGGCATCGAGCACGACGAGCTCGGCCATCCGGCCTACACGCCCGAGAACCACCTGGCGATGCAGACCAAGCGCTGGGCCAAGCTCGAGCCGCTCAAGAACGGCCTCGTCCGCCACGAGCTCTACGGCGACGAGCAGCCGGAGATCGCGGTCATCGGCTTCGGCTCCACCTACGGCGCCGTCCGCGAGGCGGTCGCGCTGGCGAAGGCCGAGGGGGCGTCCGTCGGGGCCTTCTATCCGCGGGTGCTCGGTCCGTTCCCGGCCGACCAGGTCGCCCACTTCGCCGCCAAGGCGACGCGCGTCGTCGTCCCCGAGGTCAACTTCACCGGCCAGCTCGCGCGCCTCGTGCGCGGCGAGTGCGGCCTGCAGGTCGAGAGCCACGCCAAGTGCGACGGGCTTCCGTTCACCGCCGACGACGTCCTCGACGTCATCATGGAAAGGGTCCCCAGTTGAGCACCGCTCCCGCCAGCACCCGCAAGCCCACGGACTACAAGTCCGACCTCAAGCCGATCTGGTGCCCCGGCTGCGGTGACTTCGGTGTCCTCGCGTCGCTCTACCGCGCCTTCGCGCAGCTCGACCTCGACCCGGTGAAGACGGTCGTGGTCTCGGGCATCGGCTGCTCCAGCCGCCTACCGGGCTTCGTGTCAACCTACGGCTTCCACAGCCTGCACGGGCGGCCGCTCCCGGTGGCGATGGGGGTCAAGCTCGCCAACCCCGACCTCAACGTGATCGCGGTCGGTGGCGACGGCGACGGCTTCGCGATCGGCGCCGGGCACTTCCCCCATGCCGCGCGGCGCAACGTGGACATCACCTACCTCGTGATGGACAACGAGATCTACGGCCTCACCAAGGGCCAGGTCTCGCCGACGTCGCTCACCGACCAGAAGGCGCCCTCGACCCCCTGGGGCAATCTCGAGACGCCGCTCAACACGCTGGCCTTCGCGATCGCCTCGGGCGCCTCGTTCGTGGCCCGCGGCGCCTCGTTCAACACGAAGACGCTCACCGAGCTGATCGTCCAGGCGATGGAGCACCGCGGCTTCTCGTACATCGACGCGATGTCCCCCTGCGTGGTGTTCAACAACCACCAGGAGGAGTGGAAGGAGCTCGTCACCGACGTCTCCCCCGAGCACGACTCCTCCGACAAGGTGGCCGCCTTCGACCTCGCCCTGAAGGGCGGGTTCAAGCTGGGCATCCTCTACCGCGAGCAGCGCGCCACCCTCAACGAGAAGTACAAGGCGCTCGTGGAGGCCTCGAAGGAGAGCAACGTCGAGGCGATGCTCGAGGCCTTCAACGCCCGCAAGGGCGCGGCGATCGGCAAGCCGGCCCTCTGATCGTGGCACGCCGTCCCGGTGGCCCTCGGGGTCGTCGGGACGGCCTCGGGGTGGTCTCACTCACCTCGCCGGGGACGATCGCCCGGTGTGTCGACGGAGCGCTGAGCCCGGGAGTGCGTCGACGCACTGGTGTCCGTCCTACGGGGGCATCAGGGCGGCGAATCGGCTCCAAGTCGAGCCGATTCGCATCTGACGGCACCGGCTTGCGCCGGGAACGGCCGTCGAAACACGGAGACGGCCGCGCTCGTGGGCAGGCCACGTCGCACCGAAGCGGTGATTGCGGAGGTTCTCGGGCGCCCCTCTGGGGGGCTGCCGCGCTCTCCTACTGCCTGGCCAGGTCGATCGCCAGCGGGATGACGAAGAGCGCCACGCCGAGCGCGCAGGCGAGGATGGCCTCGCGGCGGTGGGGGCGGGTCTGTGCGCGATCGTCCATCCGGGTTCCTCGCTGCTCGATGACGGCCATGCGGCCGGCATCGGTCGTTGGTGGTCCGGGCTTGAGCACGGCGGCCTCATCCACGGCGTTCTGCGTCGCCCTCGCGGCCCCTGCACAGGGGTGCGGGTATCAGCCCCCGCTCACCCTCGCGTCGGCGGCCCGGGCGGCCTCGGCCGCCGCCGCCCGCATCGCGGCCAGGCGATGGCCGAGCGCGGTATCGCCGAGCGCGAGGATCTGGGCCGCGAGGATGCCGGCGTTGCGGCCCCCGTCGATCGCCACGGTGGCGACCGGGACGCCCTTGGGCATCTGGACGATCGAGAGCAGCGAGTCCATGCCGTCGAGCGCCGAGCTGCGGACCGGTACGCCGATCACGGGCAGCGTGGTCACGGCGGCGAGCATCCCGGGCAGGTGGGCCGCGCCGCCGGCGCCGGCGATGATGACGTGGATGCCGCGGTCGGCGGCCTCGCCGCCGTAGGCGATCATGTCGTGGGGCGTGCGGTGCGCCGACATCACGCGCACCTCGTGCGCGACGCCCAGGTCCTCCAGCGCCTCGGCGGCGGCCGCCATTACGGGCAGGTCGCTGTCGCTGCCCATGACGATCCCCACCAGCGGGGTGGGGGCGACCCCCGCGGCGCTCACAGCCCCACCGCCCGCGCGGCGCGCCGCGCGATCGCGAGAGCCGAGGGGGCGTCGCCGCCGAGGGCCGTGACGTGGCCCATCTTGCGTCCCGGGCGGACCTCCGCCTTGTCGTAGAGGTGCAGGTGGGCGTCCTCGACGGCGAGGGCGGCGGCCGTGTCCGGCCGGGCCGGGCCGGCGGCCGTCCCGAGCAGGTTGACCATCGCTGCGGCGGGCGAGCGCATGCGCACGTCGCCGAGCGGAAGGTCGAGCACGCCCCGCAGGTGGTTCTCGAACTGCGAGGTCTCGCAGGCCTCGATCGTGTAGTGCCCGGAGTTGTGGGGACGCGGGGCGAGCTCGTTCACGAGGACCTCTCCAGCCGGGGTCAGGAACATCTCCACGCCGGTCACGCCGAGGCCGTCGGCGGCGGCGGCCGACGCCAGGGCGATCTGACGGGCGCGTGCGCGGGCGTCGGGCGCGATGGGGGCGGGGGCGACGACCTCGTGGCAGACGTGGTCGCGCTGAACGGTCTCCACCACCGGATAGCAGGCCTCGACGCCGCTTGGCGAGCGGGCGACCATCGCGGCGAGCTCGCGCTCGAAACCGACCATCGCCTCGACCAGCACCCCCTCGCCGGCGTCGAGTCGTGCCATCGCCGCGCGCGCGGCGTCCTCGTCGGCGCAGGTCGCGTTGCCGTAGCCGTCGTAGCCCAGGCGCCGCGCCTTCATCATCAGGGGCCAGCCGAGGTCACGGCCCGCGGCGGCCAGCTCCCGCGGGTGCTCCACCACCAGGAAGGCCGCGGTCGGCAGGGCGGCTCCGCGCAGGAGCTCCTTCTGGAGCGCCTTGTCCTGCACGCGCGCGAGGGTGGCGGGGTTGGGGCGCACCGGGGTCCCGGCCGCCTGCACCGAGGCCAGGGCCGCGGCGTTGACGAACTCGTTCTCCAGCGTGACCACCCCCGATCGCGCCCCGAGGGCGCGCACGGCCGAGGCGTCGCGCCAGTCGCCCTCGAGCAGCCCGGCGGCCATCGGCGCCGCCGGCTCGCCCGGGGCCCCCAGCACGCCGACGCGGATGCCCAGCGGCCAGGCGGCCAGGCAGGTCATCCGCGCGAGCTGCCCGGCTCCGGCGATGCCCACGTCGAAGGCCGGCGCCTCGGCGCGCCCGGCCCGGAGGGTTGCGTCGAGCGGTGTGATCGATCCCACGCCCGCACCGTACACGCCGTGCGCGGGCGCCCCCGGTCGACTTCGCCGACGCCGCCGCCGACGGTCGCGACCCGGGCAACCCGACTCCGGACCGTCCATGCCACGCTGCACGAGTCGTGGCCCTGCCGTCGAGGCCGCCCCGGTCCTGTCGAAGATCGACGGCGCGAGGCTGCCGCTGGTGACGTGGTGAGGCCCCGGTGGCCGGTCCCGGCGGGCCGGATGCTATGGTCCGCGACCGCGGGGCGTTTAGCTCAGCGCACGGGCTCCCCCCGGTCGACCTCGTCGACGCCGCCGCTTGTGACGCAGGAACGGTCCCGGCGGTCGGTCCCGCCGGGCCGGATGCTATGGTCCGCTAACGGGGGGCGTTTAGCTCAGTTGGGAGAGCACCAGCTCGACAAGCTGGGGGTCACTGGTTCGAGCCCAGTAACGCCCATACGAAAGCCCCGGTTCGCCGGGGCTTTCTGCGTTTCCGGGGCCGCGCGCCGGCCGCCTCTGGGGAACGGTCGATCATGACCGTCGCGATTCGCGTGGCCCGCGGGTGGGCGCCGACGCGCGGCTGCTCGAGGAGTAACCTGCGCGCAGAATGTCCGATCTGCACTCGAGGGGCGGAGGGTCGGACACGAAGGCGCTGCCGCCGAGTCCGCTGCCCGCGCAGGGAAGCCTGGCCCAGGTCGACGACTTCACGGTCGTCGAGCGCTCGTACTCAGCGGACCCCGGGCTGCCATCGGTCGGGCTGGCCAACATCCACGCCCTCGTGCCGGGGATCGAGGAGAACAAGGCCAAGGTCGTGCGCGCCGCACGGGTCTTCAAGGAGCGCGGCGCGAACATTGCCATCTTCCCCGAGTTCTGCCTGACCGGCTACTTCTGGGATGACGAGCCCGCCTGCTGGGACTACATGCGCCGCGGCTGCACCCAGGAGCACATCGAGTGGATCGACCGCGAGCTGCGCCCGCTCCTCGACGACCAGTTCCGCGTGATCGTCCTGAACAACCTCTCGCGCGGCAGCGGCGCCGGGGGCAAGTTCCACAACGTCACGTTCATGATCACCGCGGACGACGAGTCGACCGACGCGGCGCTTCACCCGGAGCGCAGCTACGCCAAGGTCTTCCTGCCCGGCATCGAGAAGACCTATACCGAGAGCGGCCGGGACGACCGGCTGACGATCGAGAGCCCTCACGGCCATGGCCGTGTCGGGTTCCTGACCTGCTACGACTACCTCTTCCCCAGCCTGCTGCGCGAGTACGCGATGATCGACCACGTCGACGTGCTCGTCGAGATCGCCTCCTGGCGGGCGGCCTCCACTCGGGACTACCCGGGCATGAACGTGCGCACCGACCTCTACTACGGAGGGCTGTGGGACGGGGTGATAGCCGCCTCGTCGGCCGTCAACCAGGTCTGGACGTTCGCCTGCAACGCGGTCGGCCGGCACGGCATCACCGGCGCCGCCTTCTGGGGCGGCTCGGGCATCTGGGCGCCCTCCGGGCTGTGCCTGCTGCAGGCCTCACGCGTGAACGAGGAACTCCTGATCGTTCACAACCTCGACATCCTGGGCGCGCGCAGTGCCGAGCAGGGCGACTTCGACTACACCTTCGATTTCAACGAGATCTACCGCCCGATGGGCGACGGGCACAGCTTCACCCGCGTCGTCGACTACTGACGGCGCGTGTGAATCCGAGCGCGGCTATCCCCGGCCCGGCGGTGTCCGGTGCCGGTTCGTTCGCCTCCGGGGCGATCTCGGGGCCGACCGGTGGGTGATCGCGCATCGCGCCGGTATCGTCGCCGGCCATGAACGCACTGCGAGCCCGATTCGCGCGTCGCGCCCGAGAGGCGGCACGGCGGTCGCGCGCGTCGGGGGTGCGGGGTCCGTGGGGGAGGGCCGCCGTCGTGGTGGCCGCCGTCGTGGTGGTGGCCGGGATGGTCACGGCCGCGATCTGGGGTTCGCCCCTCATGGACCGCGACGAGGGCGTCCGGAGCGGAGCCGAGGCGGTCGCGCTCGCCACCCCAGCGGCCGCTCCGGTCGTGATCGCCGCCGGCCGGGAGTCGGTCTGGACGGTGGGCGTGGGCTCGCGCCTGGTGCGCGCCCTCCCGCCCGACGGCTCCGACCCCACCGGGCCCTCGCGCAGGATCGGCTCGGAGGGTGACCTGCCCGTGGCGACGACGCCGGACGGGTCCTCGCTGTGGGTGGCCTTGCGCCGATCCGGGGCCGGGCTGCTCGTGCGGGTCGGCCCCTCACTGAAGGTCGCGCGCGTCGTGGGCATCGGCGACGTGCTGCCGCTGCGGATCGTCGCCCCGCCGGGGAGGGTGGTCGTGCTTGGGGAGAGCCGCCTGGTGGGCGTCCCGCAGGGCGGTGGCAGGACCTGGTCGCGCCCGCTGCCGTTCGGGATCGACGTGGCCGCCGGCTACGGATCGGCGTGGACGCTCTCGCGGGCCGAGGGCGCCCGGAGCCTCATCTCCCGCCACGATCTGGCGACCGGACGTGTCGTCGGGCGACGCGTCTCCGGGGCGGGCGGCACGGCGATCGCCGTCGGGCTCGGCGCGGTCTGGGTGGCGAACGGCTGCGACAACGGGGTCCTGCGCGCGCCGGTGGGCGCCGGTCCCGCCACGTGTACCCGGGTGGGGAAGGGGCCGGCGGACGTGGCGGTCGGCCGCGGTGCGGCGTGGGCCGCCGACGCGGCGGGGCAGCGGATCGTCGAGCTGGACCCGGCTACCGGCGCGATCGTCGGGAGCTGGCCCGTCGCGGGCCGGCCGGCCTCGATCGTCGCGGGCCCCAGCGGAGTGTTCGCGACCACGCGGGGCGGCGGGGCGGTGGGACTCCCCCCCGGTGCCGGGGACTCGCGCCGATGACCGCGGCATCCGAGGGTCGCCGGACACCCGCCGGGGGCTGACCCCCGGTACCGGCCGGGGTTCCCGGGGGCGGCCACCGGTGCAGAACGCCCGCCCACCGGGTATCGGCGGATCATGGGCGGGGAGAACAGCGCGGCGGCCGCACGGGCGCCGGTCGCCCGGCCGGTGTCCCGCCCGGGGTCCTCAGCGCCCGGCCCCGCGCCTCCTCATGCCGCGTCGCGTCCCCAGGTGACGGCGAGGTCGGACGGGCTCGCGAGGGTCTGGAGCACGACGCAGTAGCGCTCGGTCAGCTGGATGAGCTTCGCGAGCTTCTGGTCGTCGGCATCCGACTCGAGGTCGAAGCGCAGCCGGATGGCGCGAAAGCCGACGGGCGCCTCGCGGTCCACTCCCAGCGTGCCGCGGAAGTCGAGGTCGCCCTCGGCGCTCACCCGGCCCTCGACCGGTATCCCGAGCGCGGTCGCCACCGCCCGCATCGTCACACCGGCGCAGGCGGCGAGCGCCTCGAGCAGCATGTCGCCCGAGCAGAGCGCGGCGCCGTCGCCCCCGGTCGCCGGATGGAGCCCGGCCGCCGCCAGGGCGCGCCCCGTCTCGACGTTGCACGTCACGCCCTCTCCGAGGCTCGCCTTCGCGCAGAGCGTGACCAGGGCCGCGCCGGGGTCCTCGCGGTAACGCTCCTTCAATGGAGCCTGGATGGCGCGCAGCTCGTCCGTCTGCATCGGTGACCTCCGGATCGTCCGCGACGAGTGTCCTCCAGCGGGCGCGTCGGTGTCGAGGCGCCGCACGGCGGCCGAGGTCGGCGGGCGTGGCGGGGCGGTGGCGCGCCCGGTGTTCTCGCGCCCTTCCCACCTCGGCACACCACGAGCACGCCCTCGCCTATGCGATCGCCGATCGGCTCGGCTTCACGGAGGAAGAGGTGGAGTGGATCCGCGTGCCCTTCAACTCCACCTTCGCGCCGGGGCCCAAGAAGTACGGCTTCGACCTCAACCAGGTCTCGATCAACGCGAAGCGCAAGAAGGCCGCCGACTTCTCCTCGCCGGACTACACGACCCCCCAGGGAGTGCTCGTGGCCGGCGATTCGTCGCTCGTGGGGGCCACCACGGTGGCCGAGCTCAAGGACGCGCAGATCGGGGTCCAGGTCGGCACCATCAGCCTCGATGCAGTGAACGCGGTGATCGCGCCCTCCAAGCAGGTGCGCGTCCTCAACAGCTCGAACGATGTGGTTCGCGCGCTGAAGAACGGGCAGGTTGACGCGATCGTCACCGACCTGCCGACCACGCTGTACCTGCGTGACACTGTCGTCAGTGGGTCGAAGCTCATCGGCCAGTTCGCGGCCCCGGGCGGCGACGACTGGGGCGCGGCCCTCCAGAAGGACTCGCCGCTCACCGCGTGCGTCTCCTCGGCGATCGACTCCCTCCGCGACTCCGTCGAGCTCGAGACGATCACCAACCAGTGGATCGGCGCCGAGGCGCCGGCTCTCGCCCTGAACTAGGCCGCCGCAACCCCCATGGCCACCGCCCCCGACCGCCGGGCACCCGGCAGTTCCTGCGCCGAGTCGAGACGGGGCGCCTCTAGGTCAGCGGAGGATCTCCACCGGGGTTCCCGGCGCTGTGATCCGGTAGAGGCGGGCGACCGTCTGGTTGCTCACCCGGATGCACCCATGGCTCACCGCCCGCCCGAGCTGGCTCGTGGCGTTGGTGCCGTGGATGGCGATCAGGCCGTTGCCGCCCATGAAGCTCGTGAGGACGTTGCTGTAGGCCGTGAGCGTGATGATGTACGGGCCGAGGTACGAGCGCTGCGAGGGTCCCGAGGGCACGGGGTCCTGTACCGCGAAGAGGCCGGTCGGCGTCGGCGTGCTACCGGTCCCGACGGCCGCGGTGAAGCGCGCCTGGCGGCGGCCGGCCCGCCAGACCTCCACCTTTCGCGCGCGGACGCGCACGACGATCCGGGTGCGCGTCGCGCGGAGCCGTACGGCGTTCTCGGGCACGAAGCCCTTTGCCAGGTTGGGGCGGCCCGGAAGGCGCACCAGCACCCAGCGCTTGCCGGTCGCCGGGTCGGTCTGCACCGGGGCCAGGACCATCAGTCGCTGCGCCCGGCGCCAGAACGCCGTGTAGGTGGTGAGGCGCCCGGCCACCTTGGCCGAGTCCCTCGGGGCACGGCGGGCCGTCACCGGGTGGAGGATCTGCGCCGTCCAGGAGACGGCCTGCGTCGGGGCGGCGGGCTCGGGGGGCGACGCCGGGGCGGCGGCGGCCAGCGGGGCCAGCGCGAGCGAAGCGGCGATCGCGCAGATGCGGGGCAGAACGGGCACGGCGTGATCAGACAGGCACTCGGGTCCCGATACAACGGTTGCTCACAGACTCCTCACACGGCGCACCGACGATGCTCATGAGGGCCTCGTGCCGCCGAGGCCCTCGGCCGCCGCGGTCGCGGCGGTCCCGGCGGCGCGCTGCACCGGGCCGCGCCCGAGCGACAGGGCGGCGCCGGCGAGCGCGATCAGCGCGCCAACCGCCATCGCGAGCCGGTAGCCGTCGAGGTAGGCGGCGGCGTCGCCGGCGGCGCGCGTGTCGCCGAAGAGCGCCCGGGCCCCGGCCGCTCCCAGCGGCGCGGCGGCCTACGGAACGCGGTCAGCCTCAACAGCGTCCTGGTCAACGCCGCCCGCGCGGTCGGTCCGGCCGTCGCCGGCGTGCTGATCGTGACCGTCGGCACCGGTCCCTGCTTCCTCGTCAACGCCGCGAGCTACGTCGCGGTGGTCGTGGCGCGCTGCTGGGGATGGACGTCGGCGCGCTGCGCCCGACGCCCCGTGAGGACCGCGCCCCCGGCCAGGTGCGCCAGGGCCTGCGCTACGTGGCACACACGCCCGACCTCCTGGTGTCGCTGATGATGCTCGCGGTCGTCGGCACCCTCGCCTACGAGTTCCAGGTCGTGCTCCCGCTGCTCGCCACGGGGACGCTCGGCGGCGGCGCGGGCACCTATGGCCCGCTCACCTCGGCGATGGGCGCCGGTGCGATCGTCGGTGGCCTCGTCGTGGCCGGTCGCGGGAGGACCGGGCTGCCCGCGCTGACGGCGGCCTCGGCGGTCTTCGACCTCGCGATCCTCGCCCTCGCCGCCGCCCCCTCGGTGGGCGTGGCCCTGGTAGCGCTGACGGTCGTCGGGGCGGCCAGCGTCACGTTCCTGGCGGTGGGCAACACCACGCTCCGGCTGACCGCCGCGCCGCGCTTCCGCGGTCGCGTGATGGCGCTCTGGGCCGTGGCGTTCCTGGGCAGCACGCCGCTCGGCGCCCCGATCGTCGGGGCGGTGTCCGAGCACCTCAGCCCGCGCGGGGGCCTCGTGATCGGCGGCCTGGCGTGCCTGGCGGCCGCCGGGTTGGGGCGCTCGCCATCGCGCGCGGGCGTCGCGGCGGACCGGGCGCGCTGGCCTGAGCGTCGCCCGGACGTAACCTGCAACACACGAAACGCCGGAATTGGGCCGTTCGCAACGCCGGGGTCTTTACCGGGCGGGCCCGTCCGTGGTCCTTGTGAGGTCACTGGCCGGCGTGGGCCCACGCACGGACGTCCAAGGAGGAGTGCCCAATGGCTCGGAAGACCATCTCGCGTGTTCGATTCCGGAGGATCGGCGCGATCGCCGCGATCGGCGTGATCGGAACGGCAGGCGCCGGCATCGCCGTCGCCGCATCCGAGAACCAGTCCGGCGTCGGCTTCACGTGCGCGACCTCGGACGGCGTCGCGCGCCTCGCCCCCATTGTCGGCACCGAGGGGCCCGACATCATCAACGGCACCGCCGGCGACGACGTGATCGTCGCCCTGGGCGGAAACGACACCGTCAACGGGCTCGGCGGAAACGACGTCATCTGCCTCGGCGCCGGCAACGACCGGGCCGCGGGGGGCGAGGGTGCCGACCAGATCTTCGGCGAGGACGGCGTCGACCGGATCAACGGCGGCGCGGGCGACGACTACATCGACGGCGGGGCGGGCAACGACGCCCGCCTGGTGGGCAGCACCGGCAATGACGTCGTCTTCGGCCGGGCCGGCAACGACCGCCTCGACCTCGGCGGGGGTGCCGACGTCGGCGACGGCGGCGCGGGCAACGACACGGTGATCGGGGGCGCGGGCAACGACCGCCGCCTGAAGGGCGGGGCGGGCATCGACACCGTCACCGGCGGCGCCGGCCGGGACGTCATCCTGGGCGGTCCCGGTCGCGACAACCTCAGCGGCGGCGCCGGGATCGACCGGGTCTGGGGCCAGGCGGGCGCGGACACCGTGCTGGGCGGACCGGGCAAGGACTTCGTCTACGGCGGCCCGGGCAACGACCGGATGAACGCCGGCGGCGGCAACGACCGGATGTTCGGCGGCGCGGACAACGACCGGATGAACGGGGGACCCGGACGGGACTTCGGCAACGGCCAGGGCGGCCGCAACACCTGCACGTCCGTGGAGCTGGCCAGGAACTGCGGGGCCTAGCCGGCCGGTACTCACGGGAGCCGGGTGGCTGCGTCGTGCAGCCGCCCGGCTCCAGTGTCCGTGGTGCCGTCCCCGTGCGGGGCGGCCTACGGCCCGTGGCGCGTCACTCGTACTGCAGCGCGCGCAGCACGTCGAGGCGGGCTGCCCGGCGCGCGGGCATCACCGCGGCGAGCACGCCGACCGCGATCGCGACCACGACGAACCAGACCAGCGTCGAGGGGATGGAGAGGGCCACGCCCCACTCGGACATCGCGCTCGTGGCGAGCGCCGCGAGGCCGATGCCCAGCGGGATGCCGAGCGCGGCGCCGATGAGCGCCGTGATGACGCTCTCCCCGCGCACCATCGCGCGGACCTGACGGCGGGTCATCCCGACCGCCCGCAGCATCCCGACCTCCCGGGTGCGCTCGTGCACCGCGAGGACCAGCGTGTTGACCATGCCGAAGATGCTCACGATCACCGACAGCCCGAGCAGGACGTAGAGCATGTTGAGGATCGTGGACAGGTCGGCGGTCGCGATGTCGGCGTAGCCGGCCGCGGTCGTGACCTTGGTGTCGGGGTATGCCGACAGGGCGCGCTCGATGGCGGGGACGCCGACGCGCGCGTCGGAGACGAACGTGTACCGGTCCTTCGCCCGCGGGAAGGCGGTGTCGAACGCCTCCTGCGAGATCAGCACCGGCGCGAGGAGCGGGCTCAGCCGCGGCGGGTCGTAGACGCCGGTGACCGTCAGCGACGAGCGCGTGCCGGACGGGCTCACCATCGGGATGCGTGAGCCGACGTCCAGGTCGTGGTGCTCGGCGAAGGCCCGGGCCACGACGGCGCCGTCGCCGTCGAGGGCGGCCAGCGACGACGCGTCGCCGGCGGTCCAGGTGAAGCGGTAGGTGTCCGCGATGGTCGAGGGGTCGACCCCGTTGACCGGGATGGCGTCGCCGGAGACGCGCGCCTGGTCCTCGCGGACGCTCGACACGACGCTGCCCGGCAGGGCGCCGGAGAGGTCGCGGCCGGCGGCCGTGGAGACCGGGCCCCACCCGTCGGAGGCCGTGACGACGTACGCCGCCGAGATCTGCTCGCGGACGTCGGAGCGGGCGGTGTCGATGAGGCCGGCGCCCAGCACCGAGACGAAGGTGACGAGGGCGAGGCCGATCATCAGGGCCGCCGCGGTCGCGGCGGTGCGTGACGGGTTGCGGACGGCGTTCTCGCGAGCCAGCGCGCCGGCGGCACCGCGGCGGCCGACGGGCCACCCGACGACGGCGGCGATCGGCCGCACCAGGCGCGACGACACGACGGCCACGCCGACGAACAGCGCGAGGGTCCCGCCGCCGAGCATCAGCATCCGGTCGATGCCGCTCAGGCCGTCGGCGAGCAGGCCGCGGGCCAGCATGCCGCCGCCGCCGCCGGCGGCGATCCCGGCGATGATCGGGGAGCGGCGCGAGACGGCGCTCTCGGGGAGCGCAGCGCCGTCGCGGACGGCCGCGATGGGCGGCACGCGCGTGGCGCGGATGGCCGGGACGATGCCCGCCAGGAGCGTCACCACGGTCCCCACCACCAGCGAGACCACGATGGTGCGGGTGGCGAAGACGGTCTCACCCTGGGGCAGGTCGAGCCCCGCGGCCCGGAAGAACGCCGTGAGCCCCTTGGCCAGGCCCAGCCCGAGACCAAGGCCGACGAGCGAGGCGGCGAGGCCGATGATGCCCGCCTCGGCGATCACCGAGCGCAGCACCTGACGGCGCGAGGCCCCCAGGGTCCGCAGGGTGGCCAGCTCGCGGGAGCGCTGGGCCACCGTGATCGACAGCGTGTTGAAGATGACGAAGGCGCCGACGAAGAGCGCGATGCCGCCGAACGACACGAGCAGCGCGCGGATGAACGTGATGGCCTGGGAGATGGACTCCTTGTCCTTCGCCGCCTGCTCGGCGCCGGTGGTCACCTGTGCGGTGGCCGGTAGCAGGGGGGCGATCTCCTGGGCGAGGGCCTCGCCGGAGACGCCCGGCCGGGCGGCGACCTGGATCGCCTCGAAGCCGGTCGTCGCGAGCACCGAGCGCGCCGTCGGGATGTCGAAGACGGCGATGGTCGCGCCTCCCAGCGAGTTCAGGTCGCCGAACGTCGCAAGGCCGGTGATGCGGAAGGTGCGCAGCGGACCCTCGCCGATGACGCCGATCTCGTCGCCGACCGCGTAGTCGTGACCGGCGGCGGTGTTGGAGTCGATGACGACCTGGCGCGGGCCCTGGGCCCAGGCCCCCTCCACGAGCGTCAGCGGGTTGAAGCGCGGCTGGCTCGCGTCGATGCCGAAGCCGAAGGTCGGGTTGTTGGAGGTGATGACCTCGCCGTCGCGGTCGACGAGCTTGGCCGTGGTGCTCGACCCGGAGAGGTCGATCAGGTTCCCCGCGGCGGCGGCGACGTCCGGGACCGCCTGGATGCGGGGCAGGAGGGACGCCGGCACCGTCGGGCCGCCGGCGAAGGAGTCCTGCACGACAGGGGTGCCGCGCACGACCAGGTCGGTGTTGGTGTACGAGCTGCTGAAGATGTTGGTGAAGGCGCGATCGATCGTGTCGGTGAGGATCAGGCTGCCCGCGATCATGGCCACGCCCAGCACGACGGCCAGGGCGGTGAGGGCCGCGCGGGTGCGGCGCTCCATCAGGCTCCGGAGGGCGACCCAGGTCATCGCGCCACCTCCGCCAGCGCCTCGAGCACCTCGGCCGCGGTGGACGGGCCCTGCGAGCGCACGATGTGCCCGTCGGCCAGGAAGACGATGCGATCGGCGATCGTCGCCGCCGTCGCGTCGTGCGTGACCATGACCGTGGTCTGGCCGTGGTCGACCGCCGAGCTGCGGAGCATCTCGAGCACCTCGGCGCCCGAGCGGGAGTCGAGGTTGCCGGTGGGCTCGTCGGCGAACATGACCGTCGGGCGGGCGAGCATCGCGCGCGCGATCGCCACCCGCTGCTGCTGGCCACCCGAGAGCTGGGCCGGCCGGTGCCGCCGTCGCTCGCCGAGCCCGACGGAGGCGACCACCTCGTCGAGCCACGCGCGGTCCACGCGGTTGCCCGCGATGCGCGTCGGCAGGGTGATGTTCTCCTCCGCCGTGAGGGTGGGGAGGAGGTTGAAGAACTGGAAGACGAAGCCGATGTGGCGCCGCCGTAGCCTGGTGAGGGCGTTGTCGCCCATCGTGGTGATCTCATCGTCGCCGATCCAGACGTCGCCCTCACAGGGGCGGTCGAGGCCGGCGAGGATGTGCATGAGGGTCGACTTGCCGGACCCCGAGGGCCCCATCACCGCGACGAGCTCGCCCTCGGAGACCGAGAGCGAGACGCCGCGCAGGGCCTCGACCGCGGCGTCGCCCTCGCCGTAGCGGCGGACGAGGTCGCGGGCCACGACGACGGGCCGCGAGTCGGCGGAATCGGCGTGCGCGGCGGTGGGATCGGGGATCATGGTTGCGCTGGTCATTCGGGTGCTCCTTCGATGAGGCGGATGCGATGAGGCGACGCTACGGCCGGCCTCCGCTCCCGCCATCGCCCGCGCTTCCGATCCTCGGCCGCCGCCGGGATGGTCCTCGGGGTGGCGCGCATCGTCCGCGGGCCCCATCGGGGTCATCCGCCGGGATGACGCGGACCGTCCGCGCGGGCGACGCCGCCCCGCCCCCGGCGCGGTACGGTCGTCGCGTGATGCTGCGCCGCCTCCTCGACACCTGGTTCATCGACGCGATCATCGTCGGGCTCTTTGTGGCCGCGGAGGTCGAGGTGCAGGTCAGCTCGGACCTCAACGCGAGCCGGGCGGCCCTCGCGATCGCCGCCGCCGGGTGGACCCTGCCGCTGCTCGCCCGCCGGCGGTTCCCGTTCGCGGCCCCCGCGGCGGTGCTCGTGCTCATGACCGTCGAGGGCGCGGTGTCCGAGGGGATCACAAACTCTGGGACCGCGTTCGTCGTCGTCCTCCTCACGGCCGGCCTGCTCGGGATGAACGGCATCACCCGCAGGGGCATCGCCGGGGGTGTACTGACCCTCCTGGCGATCGCTGTCGTCGTGTACCAGGACCCCAACGGCGCCGTGGGGGACTTCCTCTCGGTCAGCGGCGTCGCGGCCGTGGCGTGGGCGGGCGGGGTGGCGCTGCACGAGCGCCTGAGGCGCTCGGCCGAGATCGAGGCGCGCGCGGCGCGGCTGGAGCGCGAGCGTCACGTCGAGGCCCGGGCCGCCGTGGCGGAGGAGCGCGCCCGCATCGCGCGGGAGATGCACGACGTCGTGGCGCACAGCCTGAGCGTCATGGTCGTCCAGGCCGAGGCCGCCGAGGCGATGCTCGACGTCAACCCCGAGCGCGCCCGCCGTCCGCTCTCGTCGGTGCAGGACACCGGGCGATCGGCTCTCGGCGAGCTGCGGCGCATGCTCGGCGCGCTGCGGGAGACCGATGCGTCCGGCGCTCCGCTCGCCCCCCAGCCCGGCCTCGACGGCCTCGCCGACCTGATCGAGAGCGTGCGCGCCGCGGGGCTCCTGGTGAGCGTGCGCATCGACGGCGAGCCGCGGGAGCTGCCCCAGGGCGTCGACCTGTCGGCCTACCGCATCGTTCAGGAGGGGCTCACCAACGCGCTCAAGCACGCGGGGCCGGCGCGCGCCGAGGTGCTGGTGCGCTACGGCGAGCGCGAGCTGGAGCTGGGTGTGAGCGACGACGGACGCGGGCGCGATCCGCAGTCGAACGGCGGCGGGCACGGCCTGGTGGGCATGCGCGAGCGGGTTGCCCTCTACGGCGGCGAGCTCGAGGCCGGCCCGCGCCCCGACGGCGGATTCGGCCTGCGCGCCCGGCTGCCGCTCGACCCGGTCGCGCCGTGACGATCCGGGTCCTGATCGCCGACGACCAGGCGCTGGTGCGCGACGGCTTCGGGATGATCCTCGACGCCCAGCCCGACATCGAGGTGGTGGGCGGCGCGGCCGACGGCCGCGAGGCGATCGAGATGGCGAGGGCCCTCTCCCCGGACGTGGTGCTGATGGACATCCGGATGCCCGAGGTGGACGGCATCGAGGCCACCCGCCGGCTCACCGCCGACGGCGAGCGCGCCCCGCGCATCCTGATGCTCACGACCTTCGACCAGAACGAGTACGTCTACGAAGCCATGAAGGCCGGCGCGGGCGGGTTCCTGCTCAAGGACGTGCGGCGCGAGGAGCTGGTCAACGCCGTCCGGGTGACCGCCGCGGGCGACGCGCTGCTGGCCCCCGCGCTCACGCGCCGCCTGATCGAGGACTTCGTCCGCCGTCCAGCGCCGGGAGCGGCCATCCCGGAAGCCTTTGCGGAGCTCACCGAGCGGGAGACCGGCGTGCTGCGGCTCGTGGCCCGCGGCCTCTCCAACGCGGAGATCGCCGAGCGGCTGGTGGTGTCGGATGCCACCGTCAAGACCCACGTCGCCCGGATACTCTCCAAGCTCGGCCTGCGCGACCGCGTCCAGGTGGTCGTGCTGGCGTACGAGTCGGGCTTCGTGCAGCCGGGGGACGGATGAGACGCATCACCGAGGACGAACTGACGCTCACCGACGCCACGGGAAAGCCCTTCCCTCCGCGGCCGCTCGCCGTGAAGCTCGCCGACACCGTCGTGCGCTCGGTCGCGCTCGCGGTCGTGCTGGTCGGGATCGGGCTGATCTGGGAGGCCTTCCACTGACCCCCGGCCCGGGGGTCCGGGGCGGCTGATGCCCCCCGGCGTCGGCGAGCGGGTCCCGCTGGAGGTGCTCGGCCTCGGTCGCGTACCGGGGATCGTGGAACGCGTGGACGCGCTGGTGCAGGAGGGGGTGCGCGGCCTCGCCTGGCGGGTGACCCTGCGCCTGCCCGACGGCTCGACGGCCGAGGGCATCCAGCGCGGACGCGCCCGCATGGCCTTCCTCGACCCGCGCCACCGGGTGGCCTGAGATCCCCGCGGCACCGCCAGGTTGGGCGGACGATTCACCCGGGGAGGTGCCGGTCCAGGAACTCCACCGTGCGCCGCCATGCCAATCGCGCCGCGACGGGATCGTGCGCGTCCGGCCGATCCCACTCGAAGAACCAGTGCCCTGTACCCGCGTAGCGATGGGAGACCACTTCGCGGCCCGCGGCGCGGAGGTCGCGCTCCTGACGGACGACGCTCCCCGGACTGACGAAGGGGTCCGACTCGGCGAGATGGAACTGGAACGCGGATCGGCTGGCCGAGAAGTCGCCCGCGCGCGTGGCGTAGAAGACCGTCGTCGCCGCGATCGGAGGGATCTCCGGCCGGGACTGCTTCGCCAGCCACAACGCCCAGTGCCCGCCCACCGAGAACCCGACCTGGCCGACTGCCGCTGCGCCGCTCTCAGATCGCGCACGCTCGATGGCGGCGAGGATCCTTCGCCACGCCGGCGTCGAGCGCCTCCGGCGCCGTAGCGCGGTGGCCTCCTCGGCGCTCGATGCCACCTCGCCGCAGTAGAGATCGGGCGCCACAGCCGCGTATCCCAGCGCGGCGAGGTCGTCGCACACGCCGGTCACGACGCCGGTCAGCCCCCACCAGGCGTGCAGCACCACGATCGTCGCTCGGGCCGCCCCTGCAGGCTCGACGATGTAGACGTCCTCCGTACGGTCTCCGCTCGATCGTCGCGACACTCGACTCCACCCCCGGCGGTCCGTCGGCGCGGAGTCTAGGTGGTGTCCCGATCAGGTGCTGGACCCTGTCCTCGGCACCTGCACCGGTCTGAACAGCAGCCTCACGTCGGTTTCCGTGGGGCCTGCAGGCCGCGTAGCGAGCTCGGCCCCTGAGGCGGCCGATCATGCCCCGAATCGAGGGTCGGGCCCGAGGAGCTCACCATCGCGTGCGGGCCCTCCGGATGGGCGAGACTGCGGTGCGTGCCGAGGCATCTTGATCTCCGTACCGCGAACCGACTCGTCCTCGGCAAGCATCACCTTGCCGTCGGCTCGCGGGCCGACGATGCGATCACGGTCATCCGCGACCTGATCGGGCTGCATGCCACTGACCCGGTCAGTCCCTATCTGCAGCTGCGCGCCCGGATGACCGCCTTCGAGCCACGGCAGATGGAGATGCTCCTCGACGAGGGGCGGGCGGCCAAGGTCGGCTGCATGCGCGGCACCTTGTTCATCCAGGCGGCCGAACTGATTCCGCCCGTCGTGGCGGCCACGCGCGGGATGGTCTCGCGCGGCCGAGCCCACTACCTGGCGGCGAACGATCTCACCTCCGGCCGATACGCGGAGCTGGCGGACGGTGTGGAGAAGGTGGCCGCCGGGCAGGCGCTGGACGCCCGCCAGATCCGCGCGGCTCTCGGGACGCGGGAGGCGCTGCCGGCCGTTCTCCACGTCATGTGCGACGAGGGGAGACTGGTTCGCTGGAGGCCGCCGGGCGGATGGAGGGCCCCCGGGTCGACCTATCGCCTCTTCGCGGAGGCCCTGCCCGGAGTCGGCCTATCGACCTGGGGGGAGCCCGAGGCGGTGCGGGAGCTGGTGCGGCGGTACGTCTGCTCCTACGGCCCGGTGAGCCGACAGGACGTCCGCTGGTGGACCGGCCTGGACGCCGCCGGCGTGGATGCCGCGCTCGTCTCGCTCGGCGCCGAGATCGTTACCGTCCGCGTCGAGGGCCTCGTCGGTGACCACCTCCTGCATCGGGATGACGAAATCGTCGAGTCGCGCGCCTTGCTGGCTCGATCCGCGCCCGAGGTGTCGATGCTTCCGAGCCTCGATCCTTACCTCCAGGGGTACAGGAACCGGGAGCGAATCATCGACGCGCGATACCAGGAGTACGTCTGTGATCGAAAGGGCAACACGACGTCGGTCGTCCTGGCGGATGGTCGCGTCGCGGGTGTATGGGACCTGGTCGGAGGAACCGAGCCCGAGGTCCGGGTCCTCTTCTTCTCGTCGCCGCCCCGAGTCGTGCGCGACCAGGCCCTCGAGATCGCCGCAGAGATCGGAGCCTCGCTCCATGGCGGGTCGCTTCCTGTCGTTGAGGTCGGGGCGATGACGCCCCTGACCGCGCGGACGGGTTGGGTGAGATCGCCTCTCGGGGAAGCGGCCGAGCCCGACTGACGCCCTCTCAGCGAGACCCGGGCACTCGAGGCGCCCCCTCAGACGATCTCGGGCAGCAGCTCCGACACCGGCCGCTCGGGCATGCCGCGGCGCTCGGCGAGGGCCTCCATCAGCATCGCCGTGTCGGCCACCGCGACCCCGGTGAGGTGCTCCTCGCGCGCCTCGAAGTCGGCGACGATCGCGCGCACCGCGCGTCCGTAGCGCTCGCGGTCTCGCGCGGCGAGGGCGGCCAGCGCCTCGGCCGCGCGCGCGAACGGCTCGTCTCCCTCGGTCATCGCGGCCGCGGCCCGCGCCGCGGTGTCGTCGTCATCATCGATCAGGGCGGCGACCGCCAGGGCGTAGCACGAGGTGGGGGAGTCGCATCCGGCGCCCAGGGTGTCGCGCACGTATCCCGCCGCGTCCTCGGGCTCGCCCGCCAGCACCGCCGACTTGAGGTAGGCGACCAACCGCCCGAAGCTGCGCGGCGGCGCGGCCTCCCATGAGGCGCGGTACAGCGCCGCCGCCGCTTCCAGGCAGGCGTGCGCGTCGGCGATGCGCCCGGCGAAGAGCGCCTGGAAGGCCTCGCCGTCGGCGGCGACCGCCTCGGCGAGCAGGTCGGCGTGCGCGCCCTCGAGCATCAGCGCCGGGGCGAGCGCCGCGCCCGCAGGCCGCCGAGCATCTGGTCGATGTGCAGCGCCACGTTCACCGCGTCCACCTTGCGGTCGCCGCCGACGCGGTCGGCCACGTTCCACGCCTCCCCCTGCAGGTACTGCAGGCGCGCCTCGGCGTCGGGCAGCATCGTGACGCGGTCCGCCTCGGCGACCAGGTAGGCGAGGATGTCGCCCGTCTCCCGCTCGCTCCAGACGGGCGGGCGCACCGGCCACTCCTTGTTGCGCACGATGAACCACCACAGCAGGGCGACCAGCGGGAACTTCAGCAGGAAGACCGAGAAGAGCACCCAGATCGTCTGGACCCCCTCGTGGCCGCCGAGGACCGGCGTCAACACCAGCAGGAAGCTGCCGAAGATCGCGAACAGCAGCGTCGTGACGACGACACCGAGCATCCTCGGCACGATCACGTGCCCGTCCGGTGTATAGAGGAAGCGCTGGAGCATCGGGGGATCATCCCCCCATCGCCGGAGGGCCACAACCCCGTCGGGGTGGCCTCGGGCGCCGTTGGTAGAGTCAGGCGCGTGACCGTGACCCTCCCCGATGGCAGCCGTCTCGAGTTGCCCGACGGGGCGACCGGCCACGACGCCGCGGCCGCCATCGGCCCCGGCCTGGCCAAGGCCGCCGTCGCCGTCCGCGTCGGCGACGAGATCCGTGACCTCGCCCGGCCTCTGCACGACGGCGACGCCATCCAGATCGTCACCCCCAAGAGCGGCGACGACTACCTCTACGTGATGCGCCACTCGGCGGCGCACGTCATGGCCGAGGCCGTCCAGACCGTCGTGCCCGGCGCCAAGTTCGGCTTCGGGCCGCCGATCGACGACGGCTTCTACTACGACTTCGACCTGCCCCGGCCGCTCACCGAGGACGACTTCCCCGCGATCGAGGCCGAGATCGCACGGATCGTGGCCGCCAAGGCGCCCTTCCAGCGCACCGTGATGAGCATGGCCGACGCGCGGGCCTACTTCGGCGAGCGCGACGACCCATACAAGGTCGACCAGGTCGACGAGCTCGAGCACCAGGGCGAGACCGAGGTCTCGCTCTATCGTCAGCGCGACTTCGTCGACCTCTGCCGCGGCCCGCACGTGCAGGACTCGGGGCGGATCGGCCCCGTGAAGCTCCAGTCGGTCGCCGGCGCCTACTGGCGCGGCAGCGAGAAGAACCCCCAGCTCACCCGGCTCTACGCGACGGCGTTCACCAGCGCGAAGGACCTCGACGCCCACCTGGCGCGCCTCGAGCAGGCGCGCGCCAACGACCACCGGCGCCTCGGCCGCGACCTCGACCTCTTCCACTTCGACGACATGGGCCCCGGCTTCCCGTTCTTCCTGCCCAAGGGCATGACCATCGTCAACGGCATCAAGGCGGCCGTGCGCGACGAGCTGGCCGGGATGGACTACGACGAGATCCAGACCCCGACGATGCTCAACGTCGATCTCTGGAAGACCAGCGGCCACTGGGACAACTACCGCGACAACATGTACTTCGCGGACGTCGAGGGCCAGAGCTTCGCGATCAAGCCGATGAACTGCCCCGGCGCCTGCCTGGTCTATCGCAGCCGCCGCCACTCCTATCGCGACCTGCCGATTCGCTACGCCGAGTTCGGCCACGTCCATCGTCACGAGCTGTCGGGCGTGCTGCACGGCCTCTTCCGCGTGCGGGCCTTCACGCAGGACGACGCCCACGTCTTCTGCCGCCTGGATCAGGTGCGTGACGAGGTCAACGCGGTCCTCGACCTCACCGACCGCTTCTACGCCAGGTTCGGCTTCCACGACGTCGCGCTGAAGCTCTCCACGCGGCCCGAGAAGGCCACCGGCACGCCCGAGATGTGGGACGCCGCCGAGGAGGCCCTGCGCGATGCCCTCGGCGACCGCGAGTACGGCCTGAAGATCGGCGACGGCGCCTTCTACGGGCCGAAGATCGACTTCGAAGTGACCGACGTGATGGGCCGCTCGTGGCAGCTCGGCACCTGTCAGCTCGACTTCTACCTGCCTGAGCGCTTCGGCCTGGTCTACACCACGGCCGACGACACCGAGGAGCGCCCGGTGATGATCCACCGGGCGATCACGGGGTCGATCGAGCGCTTCCTCGGGATCCTGATCGAGAACACCGGCGGCGACTTCCCGCTCTGGCTCGCGCCCGTGCAGGCGCGGGTGCTGCCGGTGTCCGACCGCCACCACGGGTACGCGGAGGAGGTGCGCGCGCGCATGCGCGCCGAGGGCCTGCGCGCCGAGGTGGACGCGCGCAGCGAGTCGATCGGCCGCCGGATCCGTGACGGCGAGCTCTCGAAGATCCCATACCTGCTGATCGTCGGCGACAAGGAGGCCGAGGCGGGCACCGCCTCCGCGCGCGCCCGGCACAAGGGCGACCAGGGGGCGATGGGTCTCGACGATCTCGCGGCCCGCCTCGCCGCCGAGGCCCAGCCGCCCGCATGAGGATCAACTGGGTCGGGGTCCGCAACTTCGCGATCATCGCCGCGATCGCGGGCCTGGTCTTCGTCTCGCAGGAGGGCTTCGGCGCGTCGGCCGGCACCCTCAGCGCGATCATCCAGGTGATCTTCGTCGCCGCGCTGGCCTCCTTCGCCTACAACTACTTCCGCCAGCACCAGCTCGCCTGGCTCGTCCTCAAGCCGTGGCAGCGGTACCTGGTGATCGCCTGCGGCGTCGGCATCGCCGTCCTTCTGGTGGCCGGGTTCCCGCTGCTCGGCGACCGCCTGACCCCGCTCGGGGTGCTGGCGCTGATCGCGATCCTGGTGCTCGTGATCGTGTGGGTCGTGCGCGAGAGCCGCCGCTTCCGGTAGCCCGGAGTCCGCGCCGACGCCGGCGCGATCACGGCACGAAGACGGCACGACCGCGCGTCGCGCCACGACGGTGACCCCTCTTAGCGTGGGGTCATGCGACGACGCCGACGACAGCACGGGCAGGCGGCCCTCGAGCTGGTGGCGATGCTGCCCGCGCTGCTGCTCATCGGGCTGATCGCGTGGTGGATGGCGGCCGCCGGCTACACCTGGACGCTCGCCGGCGGCGCGGCGCGCGCGGGCGCGCGGGCCGCGGAGGTCCGCGCCCCGGCGCGTGAGGCCGCCCTCGCGGCGCTGCCGTCGGGATACGCCCGGGGGGCGCTCGTCACCGAGGGCGCCGACGGGGCCGTGCGGGTGCGCCTGGCGGTACCGCGGGTCGTCGGGTTCGTCGCGCCCCAGCAGGTCGCCGCCGTGGCCGGGGGGCGGCCGTGAGGCGCCGGGCGGCACGCGGGCAGGCGGTGATCGAGGTGCTCGCCCTCGCGCCGGTGCTCATCATCGTCGGGCTCCTCGCATGGCAACTGCTCGCGGTCATCGCGACGGGGCTGCGGGCGCAGGCCGAGGTGCGGGTCCGCGCGGTGGAGGCGGTGGGCCACGTGGCCGGCGACCACATCGTCGTGTCCGTGCGGATCCGCGTCCCCGCAGTGCTGCCCGGCCTCGAGGGGATGGGCGTGCCGGCCCGAGTGGGCGTCCGCACCCCGTGAGCGGCCCTCTCGGGGGCCGCCATGCGGGCCAGGCCCTGCCGTTGGTCCTCGGCATGGCGACCGTCCTGGTCATGGGAGCGGTCGCGCTCTTCGCCCTGGGGCGCGCGCAGCTGGCGGCGGCCCAGGCCCAGACGGCCGCCGACGTCGCGGCGCTCTCGACCGGGCGCGAGCTCGCCGCCCGGCTCGGAGAGCTCGCGGTTGACAGGCCCGAGGACGCCGGGGCCTGGCGCGCGCGCCTCGCCCCGACGGCCGAGGCGGCAGCGCGGCCGGCGGGCGCCCGGGTGGAGCGCCTGAGCTTCCCCGGGAGCGCGTGGCCGCCCGTCGGCGTGGTGGTGGTGGTGAGCAGCCCGGGTCCGCGCGGCACACGGGCGCGCGCGGTGGCGCGCGCTGGCCTCGTCGTCGCCGGAGCGATCGGCGACGCGGGCCCCTCCGGCCGGGCGACCGGCGGCGGCTACTCCGGGCCCCTGCGCTACCGCGACGGCAGGCCTATGTGCCCGGCGGTGGCCGCCGCCTTCGACCTGATGGACGCGGCCGCGCGGACGGAGGGGGTGGACCTCGTGGTGACCAGCGGCTTCCGCAGCGACGCCGAGCAGGCGATCCTCTTCGCGCGCCACCCCGATCCGACGTGGGTGGCCCGGCCCGGCCGGAGCCGCCATCGCGACGCGACCGAGCTCGACCTGAACATGACGACGGGCGGTGCCGCGTACGCCTGGCTCGCGGCCAACGGCACCCGCTTCGGGTTCGTCCAGCGATACTCCTGGGAGCCCTGGCACTGGGGGTACCTGCCGGGCTGCGGAGCCGGGGCGGCCGACGTCGCGCGCCGGGCCGCGGATGGCGGAGTGGCCGCGGTCCCCGGGTGGGTGCCGGCCGACCTGCGCGCGACGGTGGGCGCGGCGGCGGCGGCCAACGGCCTGCCGCCCGCTCTGCTGGCGGCCCTGTTGCGGGCCGAGTCCGGGTTCGACCCCCGGGCCGTGAGCCCGGCCGGCGCGCAGGGCATCGCCCAGTTCATGCCGGCGACGGCGGCGGGGATGGGGCTGCGCGACCCGTTCGATCCGGCGCAGGCGATCCCGGCGGCGGCGCGGCTGCTCGCCGGCCACGTGCGCGCCTTCGGCTCGGTGCCGCTCGCCCTTGCCGCCTACAACGCCGGGCCGGGCGCGGTGGAGCGCCACGGGGGCATCCCGCCCTACGCGGAGACGCAGGCATACGTGGCACGCATCCTGGCCATGGCCGGAGGGGCCGGCCTGCTCGGCGGGAACGTGCCGGGCGGCGTCCGCCTCGTCCGCGTGGACGGACGCTTCGTCTGAGGGGCGCGGCATGGCGGCGATCGCGACCCCGCACCGGCGGCACTTCTCCGTCGTCCGCCCGCTCCACGCCGAGGCCTTCGCGCTGCCTCTGCTCGACTGACGGCGGGCCGCGGCGGCCCGGCGGGATCCGGGGAACGCCACGTCGGCCGTCCGTGATCGCCCCGATGCCCGTCTCCCGACTCGGCAGGAGCGTGGGTCGTCGAGCGACGCGAGGGGGCGGGCGATGAGCGGCGGGGACGACACGGCGGACCGGAACGCGACACCGCCAGTGACGGAGCCGGCCCCGAAGCCGCGCCGCGGCGGGTGGCGGAGGATCGTGCTGCGGACGGGGCTCGGCGCGATCGTCCTGTTCGTCCTCATCCAGCTGATCCCCGTCGGCAGGGCGCACGACAACCCGCCGGTGACCAAGCAGCCCTCGTGGGACAGCCGGGGCACGCAGGTCCTGTTCTCCCGCGCCTGTGGGGATTGCCATTCCAACGAGACGACGTGGCCGTGGTACAGCAACGTCGCGCCGGTCTCGTGGCTGGTCGTCAACGACGTCGACGGCGGTCGCGGGAAGCTGAACGTGTCTGAGTGGGACCGGCCTCAGGACGACGCCGGCGACGTGGCCGAGGTGATCCGCAGCGGCGAGATGCCACCCTTCTACTACACCTGGATGCACAGCTCGGCGAAGCTCTCGGGCGCCGAGAAGCAGCAGCTGATCGCCGGCTGGCAGGCCACGATGCGCCGGTCGCCGCCGATCGGCGGCGGCGGGTAGCCGCGGACGCCGGAGGGCTCCGCGCGCGGGTCCCGGGCCGGGACCCGCGCCGTGACAGGGCTGCGATACTCGATGCCGAGTGCCGGAATCCGCCCCCCTTCGCGATCAGCTCGCGGGACTGCCGACGGGTCCCGGCGTCTACATCTACCGCGACGCCGCCGACCGCGTGCTCTACGTGGGCAAGGCCAAGTCGATCCGCCGCCGCGTGCTCTCGTACTTCCAGGCGCCGCTGCGCCCCGACGAGGGCTCGGCGCGGCGGCGCATGAGCGCGCGCGGAGGCCTGCACCCCAAGATCGACGACCTCGTCGAGCGCATCGACCGCGTCGAGGTGTTCGTCACCGGCTCCGAGAGCGAGGCGCTGATCCTCGAGGCGAACCTCGTCAAGCGCCACCGGCCGGCCTTCAACGTGCGCCTGCGCGACGACAAGAGCTACCCGTACATCGGGATCAGCCTCGACGAGGAGTACCCGCGGGTCTACTTCACGCGCGAGAAGCACCGCCGCGACCGCCTCTACTTCGGCCCCTTCTCGAACGCCTACAAGGTGCGCGAGACGCTCAACCTGATCGGCAAGATCTTCCCCAGCCGCCCCTGCGAGGGGCGCGAGCCGGGGCGGCCGTCCGGGGTGCCCTGCCTCGACTACCACATCAAGCGCTGCCTGGCGCCGTGCGTCGGATACATCTCCAAGGCCGAGTACCGGGCGCTGATCGATCAGATCATCGCCTTCCTGTCGGGCCGCTACCGCGGCCTCGAGCGCGAGCTCGAGCAGGAGATGCGCGGGGCCGCCGAGGCCCAGGAGTTCGAGCGGGCGGCGGCGGTGCGCAACCGGCTCTCGGCCGTGCGGCACCTGATGGAGCGCCAGTTCGCGACCGCCGGCTCGGTGGGCACCGCCGACGTCATCGGCCTCGCGGTGGACGGCGACTCGGCGAACGTCCAGGTGCTCCAGGTGCGCGACGGGGTGCTCCAGGACCGCCAGTCGTTCTTCCTCGACACGGCGGGCGCCGCCGACGAGGCCACGGTGCTGGTGCAGTTCGCCTACGAGTACTACGCGCTGGCCCTGGCGATCCCGGCGCTGGTGGTGATCCAGCAGGGCAGCGCGGCCGAGGCCGACCTCGAGGCCCTGCTCTGCGAGCGGCGTGGCGCGCGGGTGGAGGTGCGCGCGTCGGCCCGCGGGGACAAGCGCAAGCTGGCCGAGCTCGCCGCGCGCAACGCCCGCTTCGCCCTCGACCAGGACCGCCGCCAGCACGAGCAGGCGCGCTCGCGCCGGCGCGACGCCCTGGCCGACCTGCAGGAGCGGCTCGGCCTGCCCGCACCGCCGCTGCGGATGGAGTGCTACGACATCTCGAACCTCGGCGAGACCTACGCGGTGGCGTCGATGGTGGTCTTCGAGGGGGGCGCTCCTGCGAAGGCCCACTACCGCACCTTCACGATGCGCTACGACGGCGGCCCGGACGACTTCGCCCGCATGCAGGAGGCGCTGCAGCGGCGCTTCGCCCGGATGCTGGCGCCCGAGGACGACCCGTCGTTCGCGGCGCGGCCGGGGCTCGTGGTGATCGACGGGGGGAAGGGCCAGCTCGCGGCGGCCATCGCCGGGATGCGCGCCTCGGGGGTGGATGACGTGCCGATCGTGAGCCTGGCCAAGCAGCGCGAGGAGGTGTTCCGGCCGGGGCGGTCCGAGCCCCTCCTGCTGGAGGAGGGCTCGTCGGCGCTGCGGGTGCTGCAGCACATACGGGACGAGGCGCACCGCTTCGCCCTCCGCCACCACCGCGGCAAGCGTGACCGCGGCATGACCCGGAGCGTGCTCGACGCGCTGCCGGGCGTCGGCCCCGCGCGCAAGGCCGCGCTGCTGCGCCACTTCGGCTCGGCGGAGCGTTTCCTCGCGGCGAGTCGCGAGGAGCTGGAGGCCGTGCCGGGGGTGCCGTCGAAGGTGGCACGCGACGTCTACGACCTGCTCCACAAGACGGCCGGCCCGCGCGAGGAGGCGGCGCCCGTCGGCGGTGGCGCCGGGCCGACAGGGGGGGACGCGTGGAGCTGACGGTCATCACGGGCATGAGCGGTGCGGGCAAGAGCAACGCGATGGGGGCGTTCGAGGACGCCGGCTGGTTCTGCGTGGACAACCTCCCGCCGGGGCTGCTGCCGGCATTCGCCGACCTCGTCCTGCTCGAGGGCGCGCGCGTGGACCGCGCCGCCGTGGCCTGCGACGTCCGCGGAGGGGTCTGGTTCAAGGACCTCGAGCCCGTGCTGGAGCGGGTGAGCGCCGCCCGCGGCGTGCGCCCGCGGGTGGTCTTCCTGGAGGCCTCCGACGAGGCCCTGCTGAATCGCTTCCGCGAGACCCGCCGCCGCCATCCGCTCTCGGACGGCGGGACGGTCGTGGAGGGGATCGAGCGCGAGCGCGCCGAGCTCGCCGACGTCCGCGCGCGCGCCGACCTGGTGATCGACACGACCGGGATGTCCATCTGGGACCTGCGCCGGCGCGTCACCGAGGCCCTCATGACCCCCGAGAGCCGGCCGCGGATGCACGTGGAGTTCATCTCGTTCGGCTACAAGCACGGCGTGCCGCGCGACGCGGACCTCCTGTTCGACGTCCGCTTCATCCAGAACCCCCACTACGTGGCCGAGCTCAATCCGCTCACCGGGATCGACCAGCGCGTCGCCGACTACGTCGCCGCGGCCCCCGGCATGGAGGAGTTCCGCACGCGCCTGGAGTCGCTCCTCGACTTCCTGCTGCCGGCCTACGCGCAGGAGGGCAAGAGCAGCGTCGTGATCGGCATCGGCTGCACCGGCGGGCGCCACCGCAGCGTGGCGATCGCCGAGATGCTCGCCAAGCGGTACTCGCGCGCCCTTGAGACCCGCGTGTCCCACCGCCACATCGACCGCTCCACCGGCGCACCCACCGAGCCCGCGTGACCCGTCCACCGCACATCGCCGCCCTCGGCGGCGGCACCGGGCTCTCGTCGCTCCTGCGCGGCCTCAAGCGCCGCCCACTCGACATCACGGCGATCGTGACGGTGGCCGACGACGGGGGCTCCTCGGGGCGCCTGCGCCGCGAGCTGGGGGTGCTGCCGCCGGGAGACATCCGCAACTGCCTGGTCGCGCTGGCCGAGGACGAGTCGCTGATGGGGCGCCTCTTCCAGCATCGCTTCGCCGCCGGCGACCTGTCGGGCCATTCCTTCGGCAACCTCTTCCTGGCGGCCCTCACCGAGGTCACCGGCAACTTCGACCTCGCGATCCAGTGGTCCAGCCACGTCCTGAAGATCCGCGGCAACGTGCTGCCCTCGACGCTCTCCCAGATCAGCCTCTGGGCGGAGCGAGCCGACGGCACGCAGGTGTGCGGCGAGAGCGCCATCACCTCGGGCGCGGGGCCCTGCCGGCGGGTCTGGCTGGAGCCCGAGCCGATCGCCCACCCTCCATCGCTCGATGCGATCGCCGACGCCGATCTGGTGCTCCTGGGCCCGGGCAGCCTCTTCACCAGCGTGCTGCCACACCTCGCCGTGCCCGAGTTGGTTGACGCGATCGCCCGCGCGCGCGGGGTGCGCGCGTACGTCTGCAACGTCATGACCCAGCCCGGCGAGACCGACGGCTTCGACGCGGCCGACCACCTCGAGAGGGTGCTGGAGGCCTCGCGCGGCGGGGTGGACATGGTGGTGGTCCACGAGGGCCCGCTCGACCCGGTCGCCGCGGCCGACTACGCGGCCCAGGGGCAGATCCCGGTGCGGGCCGATCACGACCGCCTGCGGGCGCTCGGCGTGAAGGTGATCGCGCGCGATCTGGCCGAGGAGGGGCGCATGGTCCGGCACTCCCCGGAGGCCCTGGCGGACGTCCTGACCGAGCTCGTGGCCGAGACGGCGGTGCCGAGACCTCTGCGTTAGCGGGGGGTTAAGGGAAAAGGACTTGCAACGGTTGCCACGAACATCCATGCGGCCGTAGACTGGCCGCGCGGAGGTCCCGGAAACGGGTTCTCCTCCGTGGTTGCGTCGTCATCACTCGTCTTCTTCTCCCGACGGCGTGTCCCCCGTACTTCTCTTAAAGGAGACCACGCTCAATGAGCGCACGCATGAAGGCGATCGCTCCTCTCGCGATCGTCATCGGGGTTCTGTCCTGGCTCTGGACGGAGTTCTCCCTCAACTTCACGTTCCACTGGGTTACGCAGAAGGACGAAGTGCTCGGTAGTTTCGGTGTTCCGGAGCACTTCCACCTGATCCTCCCGATCGCATTCATCTCCTGGGGCCTGTTCTTCGCCGCGGGTGGCGACAACGCCGCGTTCGGAAAGATCTTCATCGCATGCGTCTTCGGCACGGTCGCCGCTCTGATCACGATGTACCTGTCGTTCAAGACGGCGGCGTTCGACCCCGCGACCGGCGACGCTCCCTTCTGGGGCATCGCTCTCTGGGTCGGCATCTTCGCCTTCATCCTCGTCATGATCCTCGTGGCGGGTGACTGGTACTACGTGGCGGGCACATTCCCGGCCTTCGCATCCGTGTTCGTGTGGTGGATCGCGACGGGCCTCGACGGCTACGTCCCGAACGGCGGTGGCTCGGGCGACCAGGTCGCCGCCATCGAGGGCACCCTCACGGGCGCTCCGGTTGACGCGGCGGTCGGCACCAGCGGTGTCGGCGCCTTCCTCGGCGTCATCTCGACGCCGTGGGCGTGGGTGTGGTTCAGCGTCTTCGTGACCCTGGTCTGCGGCTGCATCCTCGGCATCGCGTCCGCCAAGATCACGGCGGCCGTCACCCCGAAGCCCAAGGCGGTCGAGGCCTAAGCCGCCTCTCACCACCTGAAAGCACAGCGGTACCGCCGGGGGGCCTTCGGGCCCCCCGGCTGCGTTCTCGGACGCCGCCGGCATCGTGGACGCCGCCGGCATCGTGACGCCGCCCGCCGTCCACCGCTCAGCGCCGCCGGCAGGCCCTCCAGAGCCCCAGGCGCGCGTCGCGCGCGGCCCGCTCGGCGGCCCGCAGGCGGGGCTGCAGGCGCCCCCGGCCGTCGCCGCGGAACACCTCGGCATAGCCCTCGGCGACGAGGCGCTCGTTCACCGTGGGGGTCTCGCCGGGCAGCGAGACCTCGGCCAGCAGGCGCCCGTACCGGTCGCGCGCGCCCTGCGAGGGGTCGGTCGCCAGCAGGACGCGGGTCCCCTTCGGCAGGAGTGCCCTCGCGCGGGCCGAGGCCTGCCGGCCGAAGCACTCGACGGGCGGGTTCTCGGCCACGCTCTCGGGCGCGTCGACGCCGAGCAGCCGCACGCGCTCGTCGCGGCCGTCGACCCGGGCGATGAGCGTGTCGCCGTCGACCACCCGGCGCACGACGGCCTCGTCCCCGCCGCCGACGCGTGCGGCCTCGGGGGCCGGATCCGTGGGGCCGCACGCGGCGCACGCGACGGCGGCGGCGGCGATCGTGACCATGCGAACGAGGGGCATCGCCGCATCCTGGCAGGCCCGGATGGTACGTTTGCAGCCGTTTTCAACATGGAGGAAGCGCCGCATGAGCGTACGCGTGGGGATCAACGGGTTCGGCCGTATCGGGCGGAACGTCTTCCGGGCGGCGACGCTCGGTGAGACGGATGTCGAGATCGTGGCGGTCAACGACATCACCGACACCGGGACGCTCGCCCACCTGCTCGACTACGACTCGGTCTTCGGTCGTTATCCGGGCCACGTGCACGCGCACGACGACCACCTGCACGTGGACGACACCGAGATCCGCGTCTTCGCGGAGCGCGACCCGGCCAACCTGCCCTGGGGCGACCTCGGGGTCGACGTGGTCATCGAGAGCACCGGCTTCTTCACCGAGCGCTCCAAGGCCGCCGCCCACCTCGACGGGGGCGCCAAGAAGGTCATCATCTCGGCGCCCGCCAAGGGGCCGGACATCACGGTCTGCATCGGCGTCAACGACCACGAGTACGACCCCGCGGCGCACCATGTCATCTCCAACGCGTCGTGCACCACGAACTGCCTCGCGCCGCTCGCGAAGGTCCTGATGGACTCGTTCGGCGTGGAGCACGGCTTCATGACCACGTGCCACGCGTACACCGGGGACCAGCGTCTGCTCGACGCCCCCCACTCGGACCTGCGCCGCGCCCGCTCGGCCGCGCTGTCGATCATCCCGACCTCGACCGGCGCGGCCCGCGCGATCGGCGAGGTGCTGCCGGCGATGAAGGGCAAGCTCGACGGCATCGCCCTCCGCGTGCCGACGCCGGACGGCTCGGTCGTGGACCTCACGGTCGAGGTCAGCCGCGAGACCACCACCGAAGAGGTCAACGCCGCTTTCCTCGCCGCGTCGGAGGACGGCCCGATGGCCGGCATCCTCGGCTACACCGAGGACCCGATCGTCTCGCGTGACATCGTCGGCGACCCGCGCTCGTCGCTGCTCGACGCCAGCCTCACGATGGTCCGCGGGACCACGGTGAAGCTGATCAGCTGGTACGACAACGAGTGGGCCTACTCGTGCCGGGTCGTCGACCTGGCCGAGCGCGTCCTCCCGTCGTAGGCCGCGGATGACGCGTCTGGCCGGGATCGACGACCCCGGGGTCACGTGGTCGGGCGCGCGCGTGCTCGTCCGGGCCGACCTCAACGCCCCGATCGACGATGGGCGCGTCACGGATGACGCGCGCATCAGCGCCTCGGTGCCCACCCTCGAGTACCTGCTCGCGGCGGGTGCCGGGGTCGCGGTGTGCTCCCACCTGGGCCGGCCGAAGGGCGCGCGCGTGCCGGAGCTCTCCCTGGCTCCCTGCGCCGCACGCCTCGGCCAGCTGATGGGCCGCACCATCGAGCTGTTGCCGGACTGCGTCGGCGACGAGATCGCCGCCCGCGCCCGCGCGCTCGCCCCCGGCGAGCTCGTCATGCTCGAGAACCTGCGCTTCCATCCGGGCGAGGAGGCCAACGATCCGGCCTTCGCCGACCTGCTGGCCGCCGGGTTCACCCACTACGTCAACGACGCCTTCGGCGCGGCGCATCGCGCGCACGCGTCCACCGAGGGCGTCGCCCGCCGGCTCCCCGCCCGCGCCGGCAGGCTCCTCGCCCGCGAGGTCCAGGTGCTCGAGGGCCTGCTCACCCACCCCCGCAGCCCGTTCGTCGCCGTCCTCGGCGGCTCGAAGGTGAGCGACAAGCTGCCGCTCATTCAGAGCCTGCTCGAGCGCTGCGACCGCGTGCTGGTGGGTGGCGCCATGTGCTTCACGTTCCTCGCCGCGCAGGGGGAGCCGGTCGGCAGCTCGCTCCACGAGGGCCCTGAGGGCCAGGCGATGGCCTCCGAGCTGATGGAGCTCGCGGTGCGCCTCAACTGCGCCCTGCAGCTTCCCGTCGACGTGCTGGTGGCCGACCGCTTCGCGGCCGACGCCGACCTGGAGGTCGTCCCGACCGACGACATCTCCGAGGGCTGGATGGGCGTCAACATCGGCCCGCGGACCGCCGCCTCGTACCGGGAGGCGATCGCCACGGCCGGCACGGTGTTCTGGAACGGCCCGATGGGGGCGTTCGAGATCGAGCCCTTCGCCGACGGCACGCGGGCGGTCGCCGAGGCCATGGCCGCCTCGTCGGGCGACACCGTCGCCGGTGGCGGCGACTCCGGGGCCGCGCTCGCCCAGTTCGGCCTCGTCGATCAGCTCACGCACGTCTCGACCGGAGGTGGAGCCGCCTTGGAGATGCTCGAAGGACGCACCCTGCCGGGCGTCGCCGCGCTCCCGCAGATATGACGAGCACCCGCCGCCCGCTCGTCGCGGGGAACTGGAAGATGAACAAGACCGGCGTCGAGGCGCGCGAGTACGTCGCCCGCCTGCGCGCGCACCTCGGCGAGGGCGGCCTGCCGGCCGACGTCGCGATCTGCCCGCCCTTCACCGCCCTCGAGGCGACGGCGCGCGCAGCCTCGGGCAGCCCGATACGGGTTCTCGCCCAGGCGGTCCACGAGGCGGCCAAGGGCGCTCACACCGGGGAGATCTCGGCCGGCATGATCACCGCCTCGGGTGCCGACGGCTGCCTGGTGGGCCACTCCGAGCGCCGGGCCGCCGGGGAGACCGACGCCCAGGTCGCGGCCCGCGTGCGCGCCGCCCTCGACGCCGGACTGCAGGTGATCCTCTGCTGCGGCGAGTCCCTCGAGCAGCGCGAGGCGGGCGAGACCGAGGCCTGGCTCACGGCGCAGGTGACCTCGGCTCTCGCCGGGGTCCGCGCCGACGAGGTCGGCTCCCTCGCGATCGCCTACGAGCCCATCTGGGCGATCGGCACCGGCCGTACGGCCACGCCCGAGATCGCCCAGTCGGCGTGCGCGCACGTGCGCTCGGTGGCCGGGGCGACCCTCGACGGCGACGCGCTGAGGGTGCTCTACGGCGGCAGCGTCACCCCGGAGACGGCCGCCGACCTGATGGCCCAGCCGGACATCGACGGCTCGCTGGTCGGTGGTGCGAGCCTCGACCCGGACGCCTTCGCCGCCATCGTCCAGGCCTCCTGAGCAAGATGGGAGCCCCGCGCGGTCCGCTCGTCCTGGTCGTCATCGACGGCTTCGGCATCGGGCCCGCGGGACCCGGCAACGCCGTCACGCTCGCTCGTACGCCGGTGCTCGACTCACTGGCCCGTGAGGGCTCGGCGACGCGGATCGAGGCCTCCGGCCTGCCGGTCGGGCTGCCCGAGGGGCAGATGGGCAACAGCGAGGTCGGCCACCTGAACCTCGGCGCCGGCCGCCGCGTGCCCCAGATGCTGGTCCGGGTGGACGAGGCCTTCGCCGACCGCTCCATCATCGAGATCCCGGCGCTGCAGCAGGCGCTGGAGGCAGGGCGCCGGAGCACCCTGCACCTGGTCGGCCTCGCCGGTGACGGCGGCGTCCACGCAAGCCAGCGCCACGCCCTCGCGCTGATCGCGATCGCCCAGGAGCGGGGCGTGGAGCGGATCGTGGTGCACGCGATGACCGACGGGCGCGACACCCGACCGGATGCGGCGCTCGAGGCGATCAGCCAGTTCGAGGCCACCGGCGCGAGGGTCGGCACGGTCTGCGGACGCTTCTACGGCATGGACCGCGACAGACGCTGGGAGCGAACCAAGCGCGCCTACGACGCGATGGTGCACGGCATCGGCGAGCGCCGCGCGAGCGGCCACGAGGCGATCCGGCTCTCGTACGACGCGGGCGTCTCCGACGAGTTCGTCGAGCCCGCCGTCATCGGGCCGCCGGACGAGAACCGCATCCGTCCCGGCGATGCCCTCCTGTACTGGAACTTCCGCCCCGACCGGGCGCGCCAGCTGACCATGGCCTTCAGCGATCCGGCCTTCGACGGCTTCGACCGGGGCGTGCAGGGCCTGCCGCAGCTGACCACGATGACGCGCTACAAGGCCGAGTTCACCGCCCCGGTGCTGTTCGAGTCGCAGGACGTGCGCCAGGGGCTGGCCGAGACGGTCTCGGGGGCGGGGCGGCGCCAGCTGCACGTGGCCGAGACCGAGAAGTACGCCCATGTCACCTTCTTCTTCAACGGCGGGCGCGAGGAGCCGTTCGAGGGGGAGCGGCGCATCCTGGTGCCCTCGCCCCAGCATGTGCCGACCTACGACCAGGCCCCCGAGATGAGCGCGGCCGGCATCCGCGACGCGGTCGTCCAGGCGCTCGCCGAGGGCACCGACGAGCTGCTGGTGATCAACTTCGCGAACGCCGACATGGTCGGCCACACGGGTGTGGTCGAGGCCGCGGTGCGCGCCATCGAGACGGTCGACGGCTGCATGGGGGCCGTGCGGCCCGCCGTCGCCGCGGCCGGGGGGCTGCTCTGCGTCACGGCGGACCACGGCAACAGCGAGTACATGATCGAGCCCGACGGCTCGAAGAACACCGCTCACACGAGCAACCCGGTCCCGCTCTGGATCGACCGCCCCGGGCTCGCGCTGCGCGCCGGCGGCGCTCTCGGCGACGTCGCCCCGACACTCTGCGGCCTGATGGGCTGGGACAGCGGCCCGGCCATGACGGGGACGCCGCTCCTCTCGGTGTAGTCGGCCCCGGTCAGCGGCCGAGCGCGAAGTCGATCCGGGCGCGGAGGGCGACGCGCCTGCGCGCGTCGGCGCTCAGGCGCGCGACCTCCCTCGGGTCGCGCCCGCTCTCCCTGGCCTGGGCGATCGCCCGGCGGGCCTGCACCCGCGCCAGCGTCAGGGCCCGGTGGGCCTGGGCGCGCAGGCGACCGGTGGGCACACTGGGGCCCCCGGCCTCCTTCACGAGCGAGTCCACCCGCGCCTGGGCCCGGTCCAGCTCGCCCTGTACCGACGCGCGCGTGTGCGCGGACGCCTCGGAGCGAATGCTCGACACCGCGTCGGTCGCTTCCGGGCCGCATCCCGCCAGTCCGAGCGAGGCCACGGCGAGGGCGATGATCGCGCTGCGTGCGGATCGTCCCACGGGTGTCCTCCCAGGGATGCTCAGGGCGGTCGGGTCGTCGGTTGACCGTATCGGCGGCGTCTCCTACCCTCCTGAGGGTCGCGTACAGGCGCCGCAGGGGAGGTCCTCGCACGATGGATGTCGAGACGATGCACCGGACGGCTCAGCCGCTCCGGCTCGATGTGTCCATCACGGGCGTCCCCACGCCGCGCCCCCGCTAGCCCGGGGGCGCAGGCAACCGCACACGGGGCGCCCTCCACGAGGGGGTTCTCGACGTGCACCAGAACACCGCGGCGCTCGCGCCGCTCGGATGGAACAGCCGCCGTCAGGCGGAGCTCGACGGATTCGGGCGAGAGGAGCTCGCGCCGGCCCGGGTCGGCCGGGTCGACCGCGGCGGCGCGCTCGCGATCGGCGCCGAGGGCCCGATCCGGCTGGAGGCCCCGGGCCTGGTCGCCGGCGACTGGGTGGCCGTCGCCGACGAGCGCCTCGCCGCCGTGCTGGAGCGCCGCACGCTGCTGTCGCGCGGCGCGGCCGGGCGCGCCGGCGGCGCCCAGCCGATCGCGGCCAACGTCGACGCGGTGGTGGTCGTGCAGGGACTCGACCGCCCGTTGCGCGACCGGCGACTGCACCGGGCGCTCGCGCTCGCCTGGGACTCGGGCGCCACCCCGGTGATCGTCCTGGCGAAGGCGGACCTCGACGACGAGGCGCCCTCGCGCGCGCGTGCCGCGGAAGCCTCGTTCGGCGTCGATGCCCACGTCGTGAGCGTGCGCAGCGGCGCGGGGCTCGGGGCGATCGCCGCGCTGGCGCGCCCCGACCGCACGCTCGTGCTCATCGGGGAGTCCGGCGCGGGGAAGTCGAGCCTCGTGAACGCCCTCGCCGGCTCCGAGGCGCTCCCCATCGGCGACGTGCGCGCCGGCGACGCCAAGGGCAGGCACACGACCACGGCCCGGCACCTCGTGCCCCTGCCCGGCGGCGGTGCGCTCATCGACACGCCCGGCCTGCGCGAGCTCGGCCTCTGGGGGTCGGAGGAGGGCGTCGCCGCGGCGTTCGCCGACATCGGCGCGCTGGCCGAGGGGTGCCGGTTCGGCGACTGCCGTCACGAGGGGGAGCCGGGTTGCGCGGTCGTCCGGGCCGTGGAGGAGGGGAGGCTCGACCCGGTGCGCCTCGACAGCCTGCGCGATCTCAACCGGGAGACGGATGCGCTGGCGCTGCGCGCCGACGAGCGCGAATGGCGCGCCCACGGCCGCCGCGGTTCGCGCCTCGTGAGGCAGGCCCTCCGCGCCAAGCGCCGCTGAACCGCATCGACGGGATCCGGGTCACGGATCCCGTCGATGCGGCGACACGCGCTACAGCAGCGACATCTGCGAGGACGCTTCGACCACCGGGTGCGCGCCCCGGCGGCCGAAGCGTCCGGGAGTCGGCGTGCGGGGGCCGCCGTGGCGCTCGACCATGCGGCGCACGAGCCCTCCGAGATCGCGGCGCGCCTCGCCGGGCCCGTAGGACGCGCGATAGCGCTCGCGCATGCCGGACGCCAACTCGGGCCGCGCGCCCTCGAGCCACGACAGGTAGTGGTCGCGGACGCCCTTTCTCAGGTGCAGCATGATCGGGGTGATCGACGTCGCGCCGGCCTCGATCGCCGCCTTCACCACGGCCTCGAGCTGGTCGGGCGCGTCGGAGATCCCGGGCAGCACGGGGGCGATCATCACGCCGCACGGTACGCCGGCCTCGTTCAGGCGGGCGACGGTCTCCATCCGCCGCAGAGGGTGCGGGGTGTGCGGCTCGGTCGCCCGCCACACGTCCTCGTCGAGGCACCCGATCGACAGCGCCGCGTGGACCATGTCGTTCCGGCGGGTCGCCTCCACGAGGAGATCGGTGTCGCGGCCGATCAGCGTCGACTTGGTGAGGATCGAGAACGGGTTGTTGGCCGCCGCCAGCGTCTCGATGATCCCCTGGGTGAGGCGGTAGCGGCCCTCCACCGGCTGGTACGGGTCCGTGTTCGTGCCCATGGCGATCGCCTCGCCGCGCCAGCGCGCCGAGCGCAGCTCGGCGCGGAGCCGGTCGACCGCGTTCACCTTCACCACGATCCGCCGCTCGAAGTCCTCGCCGATGCCGAACCCGAGGTACTCGTGGGTGGGGCGCGCGAAGCAGTAGACGCAGGCGTGGCTGCATCCCCGGTAGGGGTTGATCGTCCAGCGGAAGGGCAGTCCCGACGCCTCGGGGACGCGGTTGATGACCCGCTGCGCCCGCACGTGCAGCAGCTCGAGGCCCGCCAGCTCGCCGCGGCCGGGAACCCGCTCGGCCTCGCCGAACAGGTCGGACTGCCCACCGTGATCGTCGGCGAGGCGCCAGCGGATCTGATCGGGTCCCCCCAAGGGTGTGGAGCGGGGCATCGCGCCACAGTAGCGAACATGTGTTCGATCGGCGACACGGCACGGGCCTCCGCGACGTCAGCCGGGCGGCGCGCCGCGGCGGGCGGCCATGCGGGCCGTGACCTTCGACCGCGAGTGCACGCCGAGCTTGCGGAAGACGCGCGAGAGGTGGTTCTCGACGGTCTTCTCGCTGAGGAACAGGACCTCGCCCATCTCGCGGTCGGTGCGACCGGCGCCCGCGCCGCCTCATCGGCTGACCGCCGGCAGGAGTCGCCGCAGCTCGGCTCACACGACACCGACGTCCACCCCCTCCCCGGTGCGGTGGCGGCGCACTGGCCGGATGGGGGGCGGGGAAAGCCGAACGCGGGATGGTCGCCGGCACGGATGCCGGTGTCCGACCCGCCGTCCATCATGCTTTCGAAGGCATCCGCCGCCGTGGCGGCACACCCGTCGTCGCGGCGCCCACCCGGGAGGCAGTGATGACCATCATCCGACGGACCGGCGCACGCATCGCGCTCGCCGTGGCGGTCCTCGCCGCCTTGGCGATCGGCGCCGCCGGCGCCAGCGCTGCGCCCGGCTCCATCCGGGCGCTCGACCTGTCCGCGCCCTCGCTGGGCGCCCGGGTCGAAGTCGCCGCACCGGGCGGCGGCACCTTCAACGCCGACCCGGGCCGCGCCCTGGTGCGGGTGTCGCCCGCAGGCGGCACCGCGACGCAGGTCCTCGCCTGGTGCGTCGACCCGGCCCACTACATCTCCGAGGGCGTCGACTACCCGGTCGACCTCCAGACCCCGGCCGACACCCCGGAGCTCGCGGGGCCCGGCTACGCGCAGGCCGGCTGGCTGATCGCCTCATCCGAGCGGATGATCGCCGACGCGGCCGACCCGGGGCTCGAGGCCGCAGCGATCCAGGTCGCCGTCTGGCAGATCACGGGCACCGCCGCGGACACCGCGAACGTGACCACGAGCGCCGCCCTCAACGCGCGGGTCGCGCAGATCCGCGCGCTCGCCGCCGGCCGTACGATCGTGACCGCACTGGAGCTCTCGGCTCCGGCCGCCGCGGTCGACGTCGGCGCGCCGGTCACCGTGACGGTCTCGGGCACCCCGGGGGCCGTCGTCGACCTCGCCGTCACCTCCGGCGCCGCGACGCTCTCCTCCGCGCAGGTCGTCGTCGCGCCCTCCGGCACGGTCGCCGTCAGCCTGACGCCCTCCGCCGCGGGCCCCGTCGTCGTCGCCGCGAGCGCGCAGGGCGGGACCCTGCACCGCGCCGCCCGCCTGGCCGGGCGCCGCACGCCGCAGTCGATGGCCTACGTCACCCCGGCCACGCTGAGCGCCTCCGCGGCGATCACCGCCGTGGCGCCCGCTCCGGCGCCGCCGGCCGCGCCGGCCCCGCCGCCGGCCGTCGTGACGGCGCCCGTCTCCGGCGTCCCGGCCCGCGCCACGCTGCGCCTCGTCAAGAGGGCGCCCGCGCGGGCCCGCCAGGGAGGCAGGATCATCTACCGGCTCACGATCACGAACGTCGGTACCGTCATCGCGCGCAACGTGGTCCTGCGCGACCGCGTGCCGGCGGGCACCTACATCCGCAGGCTGCCTGCCCGGATCCGCATGTCCCGCGGCTCCATGGTCTGGCGGATCAAGAGCCTGCGGCCCGGGGCGACGAAGACGATCCGCGTCGTCCTGCGCATCCGGCCCCGGAGGACCGGTGACATCGTGAACGTCGCGATCGCCACGGCCTCCAACGCCGCAACGGTCAGGGCCCGGGCGCGTACGCAGGTGCTGCTGCCGGCGCGGGCCAGGCCGGCGCGGGTTCAGCCGGCGGTCACCGGGTAGACGCTCGTTCGTTGCGCCACGCGTATATACTCCCCCCGAGTATTTTCGGACTCGGGGGGAGTCTGCGTTGGACGGGCTCTTCTGGGGCTCGCTCGCGTTCGCGCTGGCGGTGGCGGTGGCCTTTGCCGCCGCGGTTCCGGTCAACCGCTGGCTGATCGCCCGGGGAAGGGGTCACGCGGTGCTCCACTCGCACCACCGTCCGCAGGACGCGTGACCTCGACCCGCCCCACGTAGCCGCCTCCCTCGCGGCGCAGCTCGATCAGGGCGTTGCCCGAGCGGTGGCACCAGGCCGGCAGGTCGACCTCGATCAGCGGATCGTCGGCGAGGAGCTCGATCACCTCGCCGGCGCCCGCGCGCCGGGCGGCGCGGTCGATCAGGTAGATCGGCACCGGGCACCAGGTGCCGAGGGCGTCGATCACGCGGGGGCTCACGGGGTCAGCGGGCTCATCGCGCGAAGGGTGGCCACGGAGTCGGCGAAGGCCGCGACGGCCAGATCGACCTCGGCCTCGGTCGTGGTGTGGCGCAGCGTGAACAGCACGGCCGAGTGGGTCCACGGTGGCTCGAGGCCGATCGCCTCGAGCGCCGGCGCCGCCTTGCCGCCGTGGGCCGTGCACGCCGAGCCGGGCGACACCGCCACGCCCCGGGCCGCCAGCGACAGGCAGAGGCTCTCGCCCTCGACCCATCCCGCCGACACCTGCACGTGGCCGGGGATCCGGGCCTCCGGGTGGCCGTTGAGGCGGACGTCGGCGACCGACAGAAGCCCCGCGCGCAGGCGGTCGGCGAGGGCCCGCATCCGCTCGGCGCGGCCGGCCATCTCGTCGCGGGCGATGTCGGCCGCGACGCCGAGCGCCGCGATGCCGGGCAGATCCTCCGCGCCCGCGCGCTTTCCGGCTTCCTGCAGTCCGCCGTGCAGCAGGGGGTGCAGCCGAGCGCCGGGCCGCACCAGGAGGGCCCCGGTCCAGGCGGGGGCGCCGATCGCCCCGCCCCCGATCGTGCACGCGTCGGCGCCGAGCGCGGCCACCTCGAGCGGCACGAGGCCCGCGCTCTCTCCCGCGTCCACCACGATCCGCGCCTCGGGGCGGGCGCCGCGCGCGGCGGCCACGAGGGCGGGGAGGTTCTGGAGCGTTCCGATGTCCGGCTGGCCGTGGACGATCGCCACCACCGCGGTCTCGCCCCCGACGGCGGCCGCGAGGTCCCCCGGGGCGATCCGGCCGAGGGCGTCGACGGGCACGGTGTCGAGCCCCCCGCCTCGCGCACCGCGTTGCGGGCGGCGGCGAGGGTGGCCGGATGCTCGACCGCGGAGGCCGTGATCCGGCGCCCGAGGACGCGGTTGCCGGCCATCAGTCCCGCGATCGCGAGGTTGCGCGCCTCGGTCGCCCCGGAGGTGAAGATCACCCACTCGGGCTCGACCCCCATGAGCGCCGCGACCCGCCCGCGTGCCTCTTCCAGCGCCTCCGCCGGGCGGCGACCCCATTCGTGGAGGCTCGACGGGCTGCCGAAGGCGGGGCCGAGGAAGGGCTCCATCGCCGCGCGCACCCGGGGGTCCAGAGGAGAGCCGGCCGCGTGGTCGAGGTACGCGGAGGGCCCGCTCACCGGCCCCCGGCGAGGCGGTGGGCGAGCAGCGATGGCAGCCCGGCCTCGAGGATGGCGTTCTGGGCGGCGGCGACGTCGTAGGGCGTGCGGTGGAAGCGGATCGTGTGCTCCTCGGCGTCGTAGAGCGCCCACGAGGCCCGGGCGTCCCGGTCGCGGGGCTGGCCGACCGAGCCGGGGTTCACCAGCCAGCGGCCCTCGGTGAGCGCGAGGAGACCGCCGGCGGGGACGCCGGCCGACTCCATCGCCCCGTCGGGTGTCAGCCGCCAGGCGCCCGGCACGTGCGTGTGGCCGATCAGCGTCAGCGGCACGCGCCGGTCCTCGAGGGCCTCGCGCGCCTGCTCGACGGTGATCACGTACTCCCACACGGGGTCGCGCGGGCTGCCGTGGAACATCGGCACCTCCGCGTCCGGGTCGGCGGGGGAGAGGCGCCGCAGTTTCGCGTGGCCCACCGGCCCGAGCCGCTCGCGGGTCCAGACGAGCGCCTCGCGGGCGAGGTCGGCGAACGTCTCGATCGAGACCGCGCCGGTGACCCCGAGGTCGTGGTTCCCCGCGATGCAGCGCTCGGCCCCTCCGATGGCCTCGCCCAGGCAGTAGGTGGGGTCCGCCCCGTAGCCGACGATGTCGCCGACGCACCACCACGACCGGGCTCCGGCCTCGCGCGCCGCGCGCAGGGTCGCATCGAGGGCCTGGCGGTTGCCGTGGATGTCACTGAGGATCGCGACGGGTGGCGTGGGGCCCTCCGGGGATTCGCCGGTCGCCGGTACGATAGTCGGGTGCGGAGTCAGCGGAGGCCGGGCGGGGTCATGCCGACGAGCGCGAGGGGGCAGGCCGCCGGCATCGCCGCTGTGGCCGCCCTCGGCGCCGGCGGGGTCGTGGCGCTGCTCCGGTGGCGACTCTGGAGCTCCGGGGTGCCGAGCGTCGATCCCGCCCCGCTGCGGGAGTTCTTCGACCCCGCGGCGCTGACGCGCAACCGCGACTACCGGCGGGGGGTCTGGACGATGGCCGTCGCCGGGATCCCGCTGGCGTCGGCGGCCGCTGTGGGCGTCGCCCTGTCGGGCGGCCGCTGGCGGCCGGCCGTCGTGCGCGCGGCGGGCGCCCGCCCCTGGCGCGCCGGGCTCGCGTTCGGGGTCGGTCTGTCTCTCGTGACCGCCGCGGTGACGCTGCCCCTGGGCGCCGCCCGCTACGCCTGGGGTCGCCACTACGGCATCGTCACGCAGAGCGTGCCCGGGTGGGCGCTCGACCTCGCCAAGGGCCTCGCGATCCAGATGGTGATCGCCGCCCTGATCGGCGCGGGTGCGGCCGTGCTGATCGCCCGCGCGCCCCGGCTGTGGTGGGCCGGCTTCGCCGCGGCGATCGCCGTCTTCATCGGCCTCATGTCGCTGCTGTCGCCATTGCTGATCGAGCCCCTCTTCCAGCGCACCCAGCCGCTGCGCGACGAGGCGCTGTCGGCCGAGGTCCTCGACCTGGCCCGCCGCTCGGGGGTCTCGGCGGACGACGTGAAGGTGAACGACGCGAGCGTGCGCACGACGGCCGCCAACGCCTACGTCTCCGGGCTCGGCGGCAGCCGGCACATCGTGCTCTACGACACCCTGTTGCGCGATTTCCCGCGCGACGAGGTGCGCGTCGTGGTCGCCCACGAGCTGGCCCATGTCGCGCGGCGCCACATCCTGAAGGGGTCGGCGTGGGGCGCCGCCCTGGCGGTCCCCGGGTGCCTGCTGGTCTTCGCCGTCGTCGGGTGGCGCACCGGGTTCCGCCCGGCCGGGCGCGACGCCGCCGGCTGCGACCTGGTGCTGCGGCGCCTGGCCGTCGCGGCCGCCGCCGCCGCCATCGTGACGGCCGCGAGCGCTCCGATCGGCAACTGGGTCAGCCGGGCCTTCGAGCGCGAGGCCGACTGGGACGCGCTCGCCGTGACGCGCGACCCGGCCGCCGACATCGGGCTCCAGCAGGGCCTGGTCGCCAAGGGCCTCGGCGTCCCGGACCCGCCCCTGCCCATCCGGGTCTGGTTCGGCACCCACCCCACGGCCCTCGAGCGCATCAGCCTCGCGCTCCGCTTCGAGCAGCAGGGCTAGTAGCCCTGGGTCGCCGCGCCCCCCGGTTGCAGATCGCGTGCGTCGGAAAGCTGAAGCCCCCGCACGACGCGCCCGGCAGGCTCTATGAGGAGCGTGTGGACCGGATGGCCGGGCTGCGCGTGGACGAGGTGCCGGCGGAGGCCCTCCAGAGGGGCGAGGAGCGCGCGCGCTCCGCGGAGGCCGAGCGCCTGCGGGCCCGCCTGCTCCCGCGGGCCTGGCGGGTGGCGCTCGACCCCGAGGCGCCGGCTCCGGCCTCGAGCATCGCCTTCGCGGCGTGGCTCGAGCGGCGGATGGCCGACCGGCCGGTCGCGTTCGTCATCGGCGGCGCGGTCGGGATCGCGGCCGGCCTGGCGGCCGAGTGCGACGAGCGCCTGTCGCTCGGACCGCTGACGATGCCGCACCAGCTGGCCCGCGTGGTGCTCGCCGAGCAGCTCTATCGTGCGCTCTGCATCACCTCCGGGCACCCCTACCCGCACTAGGACCAGGCCGCGGCGCTAGCCCAGGGCGGCGGTGAGCAGGTCGTAGCGCGCGATCTGGCACCCGTCGGCGCGGGTGACCTCCACGTCGACGGCGCGGCCCGCCACCGTGCCGGTGACCACGCGCCGCTCGGGACCGCCGTAGACCTGGGTGCACACCTCGCCGGGCTCCGGGGCGAGCCGGGGCAGCAGGGCGATCACCCGGTCGCAGGGGCCGCCGCGCACCGTGCAGTCGAGGGCGGTCGTCGCGGTGAGGCCCTCGCCGTCGTACTCGCGCACGGTGAGCGCGTCCGCGCCGGCGGGCGCGGTGGCCGCGGCATCGTCGCCGCCGCCCCCGCACCCGGCGAGCGCGAGGGCGGCGAGTGCGAGGCCCAGGGCTCGGTAAGCTGACGCTCCGTGACGGACGCTCCTCTCCTCCATCAGATCCGCTCCGCCGTGGCCGCGGCCGCCGGCGCCGTGGTGGGGGAGGCCCCCGTCGCCGTGCCCCTCGCGGCGCCCGCGTCGGCCGAGATGGGCGACCTGGCGAGCCCGGTGGCGATGGCGCTGGCGAAGGCCGCCGCGCCGCCCGCCGCGCGAGATCGCCGAGGCGATGGCCGCGCACCTGGCGGCCGATGCCGGCAGCGTCGCGTGGCTCGCGGGGGTCGAGGTGGCCGGTCCGGGGTTCCTGAACATGACGCTCACGCCCTCCTGGTTCGCCGCCGCCGCGGCCGAGCTCGCCGCCGCGGGAGGATCCCACGGCGCGGGCCTCGCCGCGACCCCGCAGAGCATCCTCCTGGAGTTCGTCTCCGCAAACCCCACCGGGCCGCTGCACGTGGGCCACGCCCGCCAGGCGGCCTACGGCGACGCGCTCGGGCGCATCCTCTCGTTCGCCGGCCACACGGTCACCCGCGAGTACTACACCAACGACTACGGCCGCCAGATGCGGCTCTTCGGGGAGTCGGTGGCCGCCCGCTACGCCGGCCTGTTCGGCCGGGAGCGGCCCGTCCCGGAGGGCGGCTACAACGGCGACTACGTCGTCGCGATCGCCGAGGCCGTCCGCGACGAGGTGGGCGACGCGCTGATGCCCGGCGCCGCGGAGCCGACCGACGCGGCGATCGACGAGTTCACCGAGCGGGGCGAGCGCCTGATGCTCGCCTCCATCGCGGACGTGCTCGCGCGCTTCCGGGTCTCGTTCGACTCCTGGTTCTCCGAGCGCACCCTCCACGACGGCGGGCACGTGAGCACCGGCATCGCGACGCTGCGGGCCTCGGGCGACGCCTACGAGGCCGAGGGCGCGGTGTGGTTCCGCGCGAGCGCCTACGGCGACGACAAGGACCGCGTGCTCGTGCGCGGCGACGGCGACCCGACCTACCTGGCCTCCGACGTCGCCTACCACCTGGAGAAGGCCGGTCGCGGCCACGACCTGCTGATCGACGTGCTCGGCGCCGACCACCACGGCTACATCGCGCGCCTGCGCGCCGTGCTCGAGGCCGGGGGACACGACCCGGATTCGCTGGAGGTCATGATCATCCAGCTCGTCAGCCTGCTGGAGCGCGGCGAGGCCAAGAAGATGAGCAAGCGCGCCGGCACGGTCGTGACGATCGGCGACCTGCTCGACGACATCGGCGTCGACGCCGCCCGTTTCTTCCTGGTGCAGCGCAGTCACGAGACACCGCTCGACCTGGACCTCGACCTGGCCCGCGAGCAGAGCCAGGAGAACCCCGTCTACTACGTGCAGTACGCCCACGCGCGGGTGTGCAGCATCCTGGCGCAGGTGCCGGAGCCCCCGGTCGCGACCGAGGCCCCCGAAGCCCTCGACCCGTCCGAGCGGGCCCTCGTGATGGCGCTCGCCGACTGGCCGGTCGCTCTGTCGGAGGCCGAGGAGCGCCGCGCTCCGCACCGCGTGGCGGCCTACCTGATCGAGCTCTCCAAGGCCTTCCACGGCTTCTACCACCGCTGCCGGGTGGTGGGGGAGCCGGACGACCTGGCCGCCTTCCGCATCGACCTCTGCCGGGCGACGGCGGCCACCGTGAAGACGGGGCTCGGCCTGCTCGGCGTGGAGGCGCCGGAGCGGATGTAGTCAGGGTGCCGCGGTGCCGCGCGAGACGTCGATGACCTCGACGATCTCCCTGCCCGGCTCGCCGGCCACCCGGACTCCGGCCTCCTGGAGTGCGCCGTGCACCGCCGGATGGATCCGCTCCTCGAACGCGCGCTCGCAGAGCTCCTCGGACTCCCAGACGTCCACGTAGCGCAGGCGCCCATCTCCGGACTTCAGCGCCAGATGGACCACCAGGCCGCGCAGGGGCTCATCCCCCAGGCGCGTCCGGATCGCCTCGTAGAGCCGCTCATCGATGGGGACATCCTGGATGAACGCGTACATCTCGGTCCTCGTCTCGATCGCGGTAGCATATTCACCCGAATGACATTCGGGTGAATATGAGGATACGACCGCTGAGCGATCCCGGCAAGCCCCGTCCATATCGAGCCCCCCGCCGCGACGACGCCGCCCGCCGGACTCGCGGGAAGATCCTCGACGCCGCCCGCCGGCTCTTCGCGGACGAGGGCTACGCGGGAGCGACGATCGCGGCAATCGCGCGCGACGCGGGGGTTGCGGTCGACACCGTCTACGCGTCGGTCGGCCGCAAGCCCGCCCTCTTCCGGCTGCTTGTGGAGACCGCGATCTCCGGTGGCGACGAACCCGTTCCCGCCGAGGAGCGCGACTACGTCCGGCGGATTCGCGAGACGCGATCGGCGCGGGGCAAGCTGGAGGCCTACGCGGCCGCGACGCGGGCGATCCACGCGCGTCTCGCGCCGCTCGTCGTGGTCCTGCGGGCGGCCGCCCCGGGCGAACCCGAGCTCATGGATCTCTGGCATGACATCGCCGAGCGCCGGGCGGGCAACATGAGGCTGCTGGCGGCCGACCTGTCGGCCACGGGGGAGCTCGATCCCTCGCGCGACCTGCAGGAGGTGGCGGACATCATCTGGGCGACCAACTCCGCCGACCTCTACCTGCTGCTGGTGGACGAGCGCGGCTGGGGTCCGGAGCGCTACGAGCGCTGGCTGGCCGACGCCTGGTGCCGGCTCCTGCTCTGAGCCGGATTCAGGCTGAGCCGGCCGTCAGCCCGGCGCGCGCCCCAGCACCACGACATAGTCGCTCACGAAGGTGACGGTTCCGTCGGTGTCGGCCTTCCCCGCGAAGAACGCGGTGACGTCGTCGGCGAGTGCCTGCCAGCGTCCCTGCGGCTCGAGCATCGCCCGGGCGGCCACGAGCGGGCCGAACTCCCGGATGTGGACGTCGATGATCTCCTGAACCGGCATCCGGGGGAACGTGACGGTCCCCGCCTCGAAGGAGATCGTCAGCCCGGTGTCCGCGAAGATCCCGCGCACGTGGTCCTCGTCGCCCCAGAGCAGCGGCGACTGGGCGACCGCCGGGGGAGGGGGCAGATGGGGCGCGGTGGCCCGGATGAACTGGGCGATGTCGCTGTCCGGCGTCCAGGTCAGCACCCCCATGCGCCCGCCGGGCCGCAGCACGCGCGCCAGTTCGCCCGCCGTCACGGAGTGTCGCGGCGCGAACATGCAGGCGAAGGACGACATCACGACATCGACCGAGGCCCTCGGCACCGGCAGATCCTCCGCGTCGCCCTCCATGAAGCGCACCGGCGACCCGGCCGCCTCGGCCGCACGGCACGCGTTGGCGACCATCTCCGGGGCGATGTCGACGCCGGTCACGGTGGCGCCGGTGCGGGCGGCCTCGAGCGCCAGGTTGCCGATGCCGCATCCGACGTCGAGGACCTCGTCGCCCGGCCCGATGGCGAGCAGCCCCAGCAGCCGGTCGCGCGACTCGCCGATCATGTCGGCGAAGCGGGTGAAGTCGCCTGCGCTCCAGGCCGCCCGGGCCCCCTGCTTCGCCCGCGTCAGCTCGTCCACGGTCGGTCCCCGTTCCTCGTCGGCGTCGCGCCTGTCTATTCCTCCGGCCTCCGCGCGTCAACCGGCCCGCGGCGCTCGGAGGCGGGCCCGGCCCCCGTGGTACCGTTCTCATCTCTGCGGATGTAGCTCAGTTGGTAGAGCGTCGGCTTCCCAAGCCGAAGGTCGCGAGTTCGAGCCTCGTCGTCCGCTTGATTCGAAAGGGCCGCGGCACGGCGGGGCTTTCGTCGTCTCGGGGCTGATCGTTCACGGCGAGGGGTGGACGCATCCGGCGACGGTGCGGGAGCATCCCCGCACCACCCGGGGCGGTGCGGGAGCCCCCCCGGGGGGTGCCGGGGGGTGGGTACCCCGCGATGGGGGGCGGGGTCGTCGAGAGTGGGTGCGACCTGCGCGGCGTGATGGAGACCGGTGAGGCGGCGATCGCTCGTCTGACCTCCCGCATCATGCGGCCCTCCGAACTCGCAGGGCCGTATCGACGCCGAACATCCGGTGGCCGCGCCGGTCCTTCTCGGGGAACCACTCCTCCGCCGTCTCCATCGCAAGAAGCTCGGGTCCCCCGACTCGGTACTCCTCCCCCTCATGGACGATGGTCGCCGAGCCCGCCGCGAGCACGTTGCGCAGCCAGTCCGACCGCCGCCCGTAGGGCAGTGCGATCACGAAGCCCCCCTCGATGGGAGTGGCCACGACGGGCGTCTCGTAGGGCCGCCCCGATCGCCGTCCGGTGTGCCGGACGATCGAGGCGTAGGCGCCTGGAGTACCCGCCGACTTCATTTGGCGCGGGTTGAGGAGCGCGCGGTTCATCCGGCGGACGGCGTCCAGCACCGGCCGGGACTTGCGCCGCATCCCGATCACGAAGGTGAGCGCGACGACCGCCACGACCAAGAGCACGGCTCCGACGACGATGGCGATTCTGGAGAGCATCTGTCCCTTCCTTTCGGTGTTGTCCCAGTGTGACCCCTCGGGCCTCGACGGGGACGGCGACGGAGTGGCCTGCGGGGGCTGACGCAGAGAGCTGGAGCCCTCCTCCACCCGAACCGAAGGTCGCGAGTTCGAGCCTCGTCGTCCGCTTCACATGGAGCGCCTTGGTCATGCGTTCTCCTGCTCGCCAGACGCGCATGGAGCACGCGCACCGGGTTTGCGATGCACTCTGGGTGCACACCCTTGCGCCCCATCTCGCGCGCGCGGTTTCGATCGCGGGGACCATCGGTGCCGCCGTCCCGAGCCGCGCGGACTCGAAGATGTGCTCGGAGTGGTCCTCGACGACCTTCGGAGAGTTGCCGAGAATCGCGGCCACGTAGCCCAGCGTGCGCCCCTCGTGGAGCAGGAGCGGCAGGTGGGCCGTCTCCGGATGTCTCGCCCATGGCCGCATCCTCGCGGCAGCCGCTTCTCGCGCTCGTCCGGGGTCGAGCGCGATGCGCTACGGCTTTGCCGAGCCCGAGGGTGGAGCGAACGCGGACGGGAGGATTCTGCGGCCCTGCACGGGTCCTCATCGGGCGACCCGCCACGCGTTGCGGCTTCTCCGCCCGGTGCCGTGAGCACGCACCCCGATTAGCGGGCGGCGGAAGGGCGAGCACCTCCGCGCGACGTCCTCTGGCGGGTTGCCTCGGGCGCCCGGATACCTCAGGTGCTCAGAACCCCGGAGCCGTCGCCAGAGAGCGACAGCGACGAGGTCGGGGCGGCATCAGCGCCATCGCCGTGCCGCCCCTCGACTCTTCCCATCTCACCCTGACCGAGCACGATGACCGCTACTTCGCCACCCGCGACGCCGCCTCGCTCCGGAGTCCGGACTCCATAGTCGGGGGGCCAGATCACCGCGTCTTCCAGGCCCTCCGCGCCCCCCGGGCGTTAGGATCGCGTCCAGGTCGGCGAACGCGGAGGGCGCAATGAGGCGGTACCTGAGGCCACTGCTGTCGACCTCCGATGCGCTGTGGCCGCTCGTTGCGCGGGTCGTGGCCGGCCTGATCTTCTTCAGCTTCTCGTTCGGCAAGTTCACCCGCCATCAGGCCGAGGTGGACGCCTTCGACCGATACGGGATCCCCGCCGCCGACGCCGCCGTCTACCTCGTCGGCGTCCTCGAGTTCGTGGGCGGGCTCGTGTTGATCGTGGGCATCGGAACCCGCATCGCGGCCGTCGCCCTCGCGGGGAACATGATGGGTGCGATCGCCACCGCCGGGCGCATCGACGGCGGGGTCGTCAACCTGGGCCTGGCGCCGGCGCTGCTGGTGACGATGCTCCTCCTCGTGTGGGCGGGCGCCGGCGCCCGGTCCGTGGATCGCCGGTTGTCGCTGGTCCTCTGAGCGCCCAGGGGCGGAGCAGGCGGCCCCCGGCCTGCGGCGCCGCGCTCGTCGCACCGAGGCCGGCGCGTCCCGGTCACGACCCGCCGCCCGTTCCGCCGATGGCGTCCGGTGACCCCCCGTCGGCCTCGTCCGGCGGGGTCCGGGGGCTGAAGTCGCCGCGATTCCGGTCGATGAAAGGGCAAGTGCAAACGACGAGAGAGGCAGGGATGCTGGAGGCGCGGGCGACGCCCGGACAGCGGGCGGAGGGGATCGTGGCGGTCGCCGCGTGGCTCGGCGACGCGCCGGACCTCGGCGGAACCCTTCAGGGGATCGCCGCCACCGCCCGGACCGCCCTCGGGGCCGATCGCGCCACCTGCTACGTCCACGATCCCGGCTGCTACGAGGTCTCGGCGGTGTACACCACCGAGGAGGATCCGCGCCGGCGGGCCTACCTGGACCGGACGATCGGCTCCGGCATCGACGATCTGTCGATCCTGCAGCTGCAGCTCTCTCAGGAGGATCCCCTCCTGGTCGTCGAGGACGCGGCCTCCAGCCCCCATCTGCCCGCCGACCTCGCCAGGCACCTCGGCTCGGGAGCCTTCATCGGCCTGCGTCTGGAGCACACCTCGGTGTCGGGCGGCGGCTCACCCGTGCTTCTCGGCACCCTCTTCATCAGCTACTCGAGGCCGCGCGGGTTCTCGGAGATCGAGCGGCAGGCGGCCCGCGGCCTCGCCCACCTCGCGAGCCTGGCGCTCGCGAACGCCCGGCTCCAGGCCGAGACCGCCCAGGCCCTGGAGGCGAACCGCGCCATCGTCGCCGAGCAGACCTCTCTGCGACGCGTGGCGACGAGGGTCGCGGGCGAGACCTCGCCCGAGATCGTCTTCGCCCAGACCGCCGAGGAGGTCGCGCGCCTCCTGGACGTCGAGGAGGCGCTCGTCGCCCGGTTCTCCCCCGAGGGGGCGACGGTCGTCGGCATCCACGGGTCGCACTCGGCGATCGGCGACCCGCTGCCCACCGAGGGGCGCGGCGCGCTCGCGACAGTCGCGCGCACGAGTGCTCCGGCCGAGATCGCCGACTACGCGTCCCTCGATCCCGAGTCGCCGCTGCGCGCCCACGCGCTGGAGCACGGATACCGAGCGAGCGTCGCCGCACCGGTGACCGTCGGGGGGCACCTCTGGGGCGCCCTGCTCGCCACCACGAAGCGGGACCGGGGGCTGCCCCCCGACGCCGCCGAGCGGCTGGGGCGGTTCGCGGACCTGGTCGCGCTCGCCATCGCGAACGCCGAGGCCCGTCAGCGTCTGATCGACCAGGCGCTGACCGACGCCCTGACCGGGCTCGCCAACCACCGGGCCTTCCACGAGCGGCTGCGCACCGACTTCGAGCGGGCCCGCCGGCACGGACACCCCCTGAGCCTCGTGCTGCTCGACCTGGACCACTTCAAGCGGGTCAACGACACCCACGGACATCCGGTCGGCGACCGCGTGCTCGTCGAGGTGGCGGAGAGGCTCGGCGCGCTCGCGCGCTCCGTCGACACCCTCGCGCGCATCGGGGGCGAGGAGTTCGCCTGGCTGCTGCCCGAGACGGCAGCGGCGGCCGCCCGCACGGCGGCCGAGCGGGCCCGGCTGGCGATCGGCGGGGTGCCCTTCCCCGAGGCCGGCCCCATCACCACCTCCGCCGGCGTCGCCGAGCTGTATCCGGGCGCCGGCGTCGACGACCTCGTCCGGCACGCCGACGAGGCGCTCTACTGGGCCAAGGAGATGGGCAGGAACGCGTGCGTGCTCCACGTCCCGGGAAGCGCCGGCCCCCAGGACCCCGCGCGGCCGGCCGAGCCCCCCGGTGGCTCTCGGTGGCGGGAACCGCGGACTGACCACACGGCCTGCGCAGCCCGCGACGTCGCGCTCATCAAGTTCCCCGCGAGGTTGCCGATGGCACGAGCGGATCATCTGACCGAGGGAGGTGGCGTGGTGGATTGCATTCGGGTGGGCGTCATCGGCGCCGGCGAGACGGGTACGCCGTTCCTGCGGCAGCTGCTCGCCGCCGACTTCGTCGACCTCGTGGGCGTGGCCGATCTCGACGTCGACGCGCCCGGAATGGTGCTCGCGCGCGAGCATGGACGGCGCACGACCACGGACTTCATGGACCTCGCGGCGATGCGCGAGGACGTTGACATCATCATCGACGTCACGGGCGTGGCCGAGGTGCGCGATCGCCTTCGCGACTCCATGCAGGAGTCGGGCAACCGGCACACGATCATCATGCACGAGATGATCGCGGTGCTGATGATGTCGCTCTCGCAGGGCCGGCTCGTCGCCACCAAGCACGAGGCCATCGACTACGAGGCCCGCGCCGAGGTTTCCTGAGCTGCCGCCCGGCGACCGTCCGGGAGCAGGGGCTCAGGCGCGCCTGAGCGCCCGGAAGCGGCGCAGCCGCAGCGAGTTGGAGACGACGAACGCGCTCGAGAGCGCCATCGCCGCCCCGGCGACGAGCGGGTTGAGATACCCGAGGGCGGCGAGCGGGATGGCTGCGACGTTGTAGGCGAAGGCCCAGAAGAGGTTGCCCCGGATCGTGCCGAGCGTGCGCCGGGAAAGGCGTATGGCGTCGGCGGCTCCGCGCAGGTCGCCGGAGACCAGTGTGAGGTCGGAGGCCTCGATGGCCACGTCGGTGCCGGTGCCGATCGCGAGGCCCAGGTCGGCCTGCGCGAGCGCGGGGGCGTCGTTGACGCCGTCGCCCACCATCGCCACCACGCGCCCCTCGTCCTGCAGGCGGCGCACCACGTCGGCCTTCTCGCCGGGCAGGACCTCCGCGATCACCTCGTCGATGCCGACCTCCGCGGCGACGGCGCGGGCGGTCGCCGCGTTGTCGCCGGTCAGGAGCACCGGTCGCAGGCCGAGTGAGCGCAGGCGTGCGATCGCCTCGGCGCTCGAGGGCTTGAGGGTGTCCGACACGACGACGAGGCCGCGCACCGCCCCGTCCCAGGCCACGGCGACCGCGGTGCGCCCGCGGTCCTGCGCCGCGCCGAGCGCCCCGGTCAGGGCGTCGTCGAGCGACAACCCCCAGTCGGCGAGCAGGGCGGGCCGGCCCACCACCACGGCGTGCCCCGCGACCGTCCCCTGCACGCCCAGGCCCTCGCGGTTCGCGAAGCCCTCGGGCGCCGGCAGCGCGCCGGCCTCGTCGCGCGCCGCGCGGGCGATGGCGCGCGCGATCGGATGCTCGGATCCGTCCTCCACGGCCCCCGCGAGGCGCAGCACGTCCGCGCGCTCCCCGGCGTCGGCGGCGACCACGTCGGCGACCGACATCTCGCCGGTGGTGACGGTGCCGGTCTTGTCGAGCACGATCGTGTCGACGCGCCGGGTCGATTCGAGGATCTCGGGGCCCTTGATCAGGATGCCCAGCTGGGCGCCCCGGCCGGTACCGACCAGGAGCGCGGTGGGCGTGGCGAGGCCGAGGGCGCAGGGGCAGGCGATGATCAGCACGGCCACCGCGGCCGTGAAGGCGAAGGTCGCGCCGGCGCCGTTGGCCAGCCAGAAGCCCAGCGTGGCGACCGACAGGCCGATCACGACGGGCACGAAGACGGCCGAGATCCGGTCGGCGAGTCGCTGGACGGGGGCCTTGCCCGACTGCGCGCGGGTCACGAGGCGCCCGATCTGGGCGAGCGCCGTGTCGGCGCCGACACGGGTCGCCCGTACGACAAGGCGGCCGCCGGCGTTGATCGTCGCCCCGGCCACCGCGTCGCCCGGGCCGACCTCGACCGGAACGCTCTCTCCGGTGAGCAGCGACGCGTCCACCGCGGACGCGCCCTCCTCGACCACGCCGTCGGTGGCGATCCGCTCGCCCGGGCGCACGACGAAGCGGTCGCCCACGGAGAGCCCTTCCACCGGCACCCGCCGCTCGGTCCCGTCCTGCCCGAGCAGCGACGCCTCCTTGGCCCCCAGCTCCAGCAGGGCGCGCAGCGCCGTCCCCGCGCGCCGCTTGGCCCGGGTCTCGAAGTAGCGCCCCGCCAGCAGGAAGGTGGTGACCACGGCGGCCGTCTCGAGGTAGATGTGATCGGACGCCGCGCCCGGCTCGACGATCAGGTCGAAGCCCATCCGCATGCCCGGATCGCCGGCCCCGAGGAAGAAGAGGGCCACCATCGACCACCCCCAGGCGGCGAGCGTGCCCACCGAGATCAGGGTGTCCATGGTCGCGGCCCCGTGGCGCAGGTTGACCCAGGCGGCGCGGTGGAACGGCCACGCGCCCCAGATCACGACCGGTGTGGCGAGCTGCAGCGCGAGCCACTGCCAGTTGTCGAACTGCAGCGCCGGGATCATCGAGATCAGCAGCACGGGCAGCGACAGCGCGGCCGAGATCACCAGCCGGCGCAGCAGCGGGGCGCTGGGGTCGGGCTCACCGGCGGGCTCGGCGCCCTCGGAGGGCGGCGCGGGCAGGCGCGCGCCGTAACCCGCGCCCTCCACCGCCTCCACCAGCCCCGCGGGCGGCGTGAGGGCCGGGTCGAAGGCCACCGAGGCGGTCTCGGTGGCGTAGTTGACCGAGGCCTCGACGCCCTCGAGCCGGTTGAGGCGCTTCTCGACGCGCGCGGCGCACGAGGCGCAGGTCATCCCGGTGATCGGGAGCTCGAGGCGCTCGGGCCCCGTGCTCGTCGTCGCGCTCACCGTGAGACCTCCAGCGTGTGGGCCACCGTCCGCACCTCACCGCGGTGCGTGAACTGCAGGAAGAGACGGTAGCGCCCGGCCGAGGAGAGGGCGGCCCGGAAGCGGATCACGCCGGGCTCGTCCGACGTCTCGGGGTGCGCGTGCGCGAAGGCCAGGTCCCCCTCGCGCAGGGCCACCAGGTGTCCGTCGGCGCCCAGATAGGGCTCCACGCCGTCCAGGCGCCGGCCGTTGCGGCTGAGCGCGTACTCCAGCACGGCCGTCCGTCCCGCCGTGGCGTCGCGGATCGCGAGCTCGGCGCGGTAGCCGTCGGCCGTCTCGTCGCCCGGCGCGGGGGCGGGAAGAGGGGCGGGGTCGAACGCCCCACCGGCGAAGAGGTCGGTGGCGAGCGTCATCGGGCGACCGCCGCTCGCGAAGTCGGCGTACGCCCGGTAGACGCCCGCGTCGGGCAGGGCCAGCCGCACGCTCCAGGTCCCCGAGGCGCCGAGCGCGGGGTGCAGGTGCTGGTAGCCGGTCAGGTCGCGCCGCACGACGATCAGGTGCATCCGGCGCTCGTGCTCCACGTCGAAGTCGGTGACCGCGCCGCCGTCGGGTCCGAGGATGCGAAAGCGCAGCTCCGTGGGGCGACCGAGCGCGAGGGTCGAGGCGACAGGCGCGAGGGTGTAGCCGCCCTCCGAGACGCCCAGTCCGGCCGGTCCGTCCACGACGGCGGCCGTGTGGCCGTCCCCGTGGGCGCCGGCCGCGGGGGCGTGCCCGTGTCCGGCGCCGGAGTCGCGCAGCGGATCGAGCGAGGCGCCCGCGAGCGCCGCCGCGCCGAACGTGACGCCGAGCGCCACGGCGAAACCCGCGATGCGCGCTGCGGTCCTCACGGCCGCACGGCGTAACCGGCCTCGAGTACCGCCGCGGCGATGGCCGCGTCGTCGAGATCCTCGCCCCGGACGGCCATCCGCCCGCTCTCCAAATCGACCTCCACCGCGTCCACGCCGCTCACAGCGCCGACCTCCTCGAGCACGGCGGCGCGGCAGTGGCCGCAGGTCATCCCGTCCACGGTGTACGTCTTCTCGGTCTGCGCGCCCATGACATCTCCTCATACCCGGTGGGAGTATCCTGTATCCCACGCTTGCATACTCCCAGGGTGTATGTCAACCTCATGCTCATGACGACTTCCGGCGACACCCAGAGCACCCCCGGCTACTCCGCCGAGGGCTCCACGGCGGCGATCCTCAAGAGGCTGCGGCGCGTGGAGGGCCAGGTCCGCGGCATCGCGGGCATGGTCGAGGATGAGCGCTACTGCATCGACGTCCTGCAGCAGATCTCGGCCGCCCAGGCCGCGCTCGACAAGGTCGCGCTCGCGCTGGTGGACGACCACACACGCCACTGCGTCATGGGCGCGGCGCCCGAGAGCCAGGAGGAGATGCGGGCGGAGCTCATGGTCGCCCTCGGCCGCCTGGTCGGCAGGCGGTGACCGGCTTCTAGCCCGGCGGCTCGGCGTCGAGCAGGGCCGCCAGCCGGGCGAGGTTCTCGGGCACCTGCCGCGCAACGATCGGCTGCAGAGCGGCCTCCATCACGCGGCGCAGGCCCTTGAGGCGCAACTCCACCGTCATGGTCAGGTGGGTCGAGCCCCGGTCCTCGGGGCGCAGGCGGACGGCGATCCGGCCCTCGCCGCCGTCGGCCGTGCCCGCCTCCTCCCAGCGTGCGGCCGGCTCGAAGCCGACGACCTCCGCCTCGACGGCGCCGATACCCCTGTTCTGCTCGCGCCAGCGCGTCCCGAGTTCCGTCGGGCCCGACGTCAGGATCACGACGCCCGAGGTGTTCTCCTGCCATGAGGGGCGCCGCGCCAGGTCGGACAGGATCGCGAAGACCCGGTCGGCCGGGTGGGCGATGAGGTGCTCGTGGTCGATCCGCATCGCGCGATCCTACGCACGCCGGCGCCCGGCGCCGGCGTGCGCTACTTGCGGCGTGCGCCGTTCGTGGCGTGCGCCGCCGAGAGGTCGAGCGCGACCGCGAGGATGAGGAGCCCTGCCCAGAGGTTCACCGGGTCGAACACCAGCGGCTCCTCTCCGCCGACGTTGTTCGCGATGAACCAGGCGACGAACCAGATGAGCGTCATGTCTCCGTCCTTCGTGGGCCGGGAGCCCCGGCGAGGTGCGTGCACCTCTCTTCTACCGCGTGCCGAGCTCGCCGGCGGGCCGTCGATCAGGCCGGCTCGAGCTCCCCGGGGGTGTCGAGCATGGCGCGGTAGCGACCGTCGTGGGCGATCAGAGCGTCGTGCGCCCCGCGCTCCACCACGCGCCCGTCCGCGAGCACGACGATCTGCTCCGCGTCGCGCACCGTGGAGAGCCGGTGCGCGATGGCGATCACGGTGCGCCCCTCGGCCAGGCTCTCCAGCGCCTCCTGCACCGCGCGCTCGGTCTCGGTGTCGAGGGCGCTCGTGGCCTCGTCGAGCACGAGGATCGGCGGATTGCGCAGCACGGTCCGGGCGATGGCGATGCGCTGCTTCTCCCCGCCGGAGAAGCGGTAGCCGCGCTCGCCGACGACCGTGTCGTAGCCCTCCGGCAGGCCGGCGATGACGCGGTGGATCTGCGCCGCCCGGGCGGCCCTCTCGACGTCCTCGTCGGACGCCTGCGGGCGTGCGAAGCGGATGTTCTCGCGCACCGTCGCGTGCACGAGGTAGGTCTCCTGCGAGACGACGCCGACGGCGTCGGCCAACGACCCGAACGAGAGGTCGCGCACGTCCACGCCGTCGATCGTGACGCGCCCCGACTCCACGTCGTAGAGGCGCGCCACCAGGTATCCCAGGGTCGTCTTGCCCGAGCCGGTCTCGCCGATGATCGCGGTCGTCGTGCCGGCCGGGACGGCCAGCGACACATGGTCGAGGGTCAAGCGCTCCTCGCCGTAGCGGAAGCAGACGTCCTCGAAGGCCACCTCCCCGCGCAGGGTGGCGCGGTCGAGCGCGACGGGGTCGGGCCGCTCGGTGATGTCGACCGGCAGGTCGAGGTACTCGAAGATCCGGTCGAACAGCGCGAGCGAGGTCTGAATGTCGATCTGCACGTTGAGCAGCGACATGATCGGGCGGAAGAGCCGGGTCTGAAGGGTGGTGAAGGCCACCACGGTGCCGATCGACACCGCCGAGCCGAGCCAGGGCTGCCCGGCGAACCAGTAGACGGCCGCCGGCATCACGGCGAAGGCCGTGCCGATCGACGCCATCACCCAGCGGCCGGCCATGCGCTGGCGCACCTCGAGCTCGGCGAGGCGCGCCGATTCGGTCCCGAAGCGGTCGGCGAGCGCGTCCGAGCGGCCCATGGTCCTGCCGAGCAGGATGCCCGAGACCGACAACGACTCCTGGACGATGCTCGACATGTCGGCGATCGTCTCCTGGCGCGTCGTCGTGATCTGCTTGCGCTGGGCTCCGACGCGCCGCGTGAGGACGACGAAGAACGGCAGGAGGCCGAGCGAGAAGACGGCCAGGCGCCAGTCGAGCACGAACATCGCGATGACGCTCGCCAGCACCGTGGTGGCGTTGGAGACGATGGAGGTGGCGGTCGAGGTGACGACGTTCTGCACGCCCCCGATGTCGCTGGCGATGCGCGCCTGCACCTCGCCGGTACGGGTGCGGGTGAAGAAGGCGAGCGAGAGGCGCTGCAGGTGGCGGTAGACCGCCGAGCGCAGGTCGTGCATCACCCGCTGGCCGACCTGGTTCGACAGGAGCGTCTGGTATACGCCGAGCACTCCGCCGATCACGGCGATGGCGATCATCCCGCCCACGAGCAGTGACAGGAGCTCGTTGTCGCGCTCGGGGATCGCCGTATCGAGGACGGCCTTCAGCAGGAAGGGCGAGATGATGTCGAGGCCGGCCGACAGCACGATCAGGCCCAGCACCGCGCCGAGGCGCATGCGGTGGGGACGAAAGAGCGCGAGGACGCGGCGCAGGTTGGCGCGATTCATCCGGATGGGGATACCACACGCCCGCGACCGCGGACGTCCGCCGTGAGCGCGACGCGACGGCCGCGCCGCGCGACCGCTACCCCTTGAGGCAGCCCGCCCGCGTGTAGGTCACGTTCGCGTCCCACATGATCCACTCGTCCACGCCCTCGGCCGCGGCGCCGTCGACCTGGGCGCAGACCTCCTTGGCCCCGTAGGGGACGCGCAGCGAGAAGTCCTGGAGCCATGGCACCACGCGCGCGCCGCTGCCCTCGACGAGGGGCGCGAAGGCCTTGAGCGACTCCTCGATGACCTTCTTGGGCTCGGTCTCCGGATCGGCCACGTCGAACGCGCCGGCGCCCCAGTGCGACGGGTAGATCAGCGGGGCGATGTAGTTGACGTTGCGCGCGATCCTGGTCACGTCCTGGGCCACGTCCTCGGGTCGGAAGGCGGCGATGCCGAAGAGCGACGCCCCGAGGAACGCCCCCGTCGGGTCGAGCGCGTCGCGCGCCTCCCCCAGGAACGAGACCACCGACGCCTGGGCACCCCCCTTGAGCCCCGGGAAGACCATGGTGTCGAGCGGGCCGTCCGGCCGGCGGATGTAGTCGTAGAGGATGTCGTCCACGCCGGCCGCCGCGGCTTCGCGGGCGATGTCGATGTTGTAGGCGCGCACCACGGGGTCGGCGAAGTTGGTGAACCCGCCGTAGCCCTGATACTGGCTGCCGCCTGGCGCCTGGATCACCTGCTCTCGGTGTCCGTGCTCCCAGGCGTAGTTGGCGAGGATCGGGTCGCGGAACGCGACCACGCGACCCACCACGCGCCCGCCCTGCTCGTGGATCTCGCGGACTGCCTGCTCCAGCTCGTAGCTGGGCTGCACCGCGCCGATCTCGTTGGCGAGGGGGACCTTCGAGTCGTAGCCCACCACGCCCGACTCGTCCTTCAGGTCGAGCTCGATCGCGTTGATCTGACCGCTGCGCAGCATGGCCATGACGGGCCCGCGCAGCGACGGCGTGTCCCAGGAGATCGCGGTCATGTGCACCGCCCGGGTCGGCTCGGCCGGCGGGCGCGGCGCCAGGGGGATCCTCGTGCGCAGCCCGCGCGAGTTCCCGGCGCGATCGACCGCGCGGACCGTCACCGCCGCCGAGGGCGGCTCGGAGAAGGTGAGGGAGAAGGTGCCGTCCGGGGCGACCTCCACGGGCGCGTCGTCGATCGTCACCGTGGAGGGCTCGCTGACCCGCCCCGACAGGGTGACGGGGGCGTTCCGCACCGCCGCCCGGGTCGGCGCGGTGATCTCGATGACGGGCTTGGTCTCGTCCACCGTGAAGGTCCAGCTGCGACGGATCGGCCAGGGCACGAACGGCTGGTGCATCGTGAAGCTCAGCGTGTGCGCGCCCTCGCTGAGGTCCTGGGGCCGGTAGGTGAGCTCGCCGTCGTCCACGAAGGCCTGATCGCGCACGTCGCCGCCGTCGTAGTCGAGGGTGGCCGAGCCCATCAGGCTGGGCAGGTCCGACGTGATCCGGAAGTGCAGGTCCTCGGCGGCGAGCGCGCCCAGGTGGGCGTCCGCCGGCGGCCCCGTGGTGGCGATCTGGGGTCCGGAGCCCCGCAGGGCGAAGCCGCTCAGAAAGCCGAAGACGAGGGCGCCGAGGCCGATCGCCAGCCGCCGCGGCCAGGGGCTGCGGCGCCGGCGGGGCTCGCGGGGAGTCGCACGGCCGCGCAGGGGGGGTAGGCCATCGTCCGGGGGCGTCGACATCCCGCGGAGGGTACCCGAGCCCCTCGCCGGGCCACAACGGACCGGTGTCCTCGCCCCCGATGGGAACCCTCAGCGGGCGATCTCCACCCGGTCGCGGCCGGCGCCCTTGGCGACGTACAGCGCGCGGTCGGCGAGCCGCAGCAGCCCGTCCACGTCCGGCGCCACCGACAGGTCGCAGATCCCGGCCGAGCAGGTGATCCCGCGGGCGCCCTCCACGCTGATCTGCGCGATGGCGGCGCGGGCGCGCTCCACCGCCACGACGCTGGCAGCGGCGTCGGAGAGGGGGAGGATCCAGGCGAACTCCTCGCCTCCCATCCGCGCCACCAACTCGCCGGCCCGGCAGGTCGCGGTGAGGCGGCGGCCCACCTCGGCCAGCACCGCGTCCCCGGTCTGGTGGCCCAGCGTGTCGTTGATCATCTTGAAGTCGTCGAGGTCGAGGATCGCCAGCGAGAGGGAGTGGCCGTGACGCCGGGCGCGCTCCACCTCGCCGTTCAGCCGCGCGGTGAGCGCGCGCCGGTTGGCGAGCCCCGTGAGGGGGTCGGTGTCGGCGAGCCGGTCGAGCTCGAACCGCGTCTCGGCGTTGGCCACCGCGATCGCCGCCAGCTCGGCGAACGCGGCCAGGCGCCGCTCCTCGGCCGGGCCGAAGGCGAAGGGGCGCGACGATCCGGCCGTGAGGGCGCCCCACAGCCGCCCGCGCGTCCACAGGGGGGAGGCGATGCCGCTGCGCAGTCCCGCGTCGAGGACCTCGCGCACCGAGTCGTCGTCGGGTGCCCGCCGGTAGTCCTCGACGCAGGTCGCCTCGCCGGTGCGGGCGGTGCGGCCGGTCGCGGTGGAGGGGGTGAGGGAGATGGTGGTGGCCGACGCCGATCCCGGGGCGGCCGGGGGGTGGGCCGCCACGCAGGTGGCGACGTCCTCCGACTCGAAGCGGTACACCGCGCTCCCGCTGGCATTCAGCAGCAGGGCCGCCTCCTGGGCGACCACCCGCCCGATCTCCTCGAGCTCGGCCTCGCGGGCCACCACGGTGGCGACGCGTCGCAGGGCCGCCTGCTCGGCCTCGCGGTTGACGCGATCGGTGACGTCGGTGCAGGCGAGGATCACGTGGCCGCCGCGTCGGTCGTCCTCGAGCTCGGGAAGCAGGCGGGCGCTGAACCAGCGGGGCCCGTCCGGGGTCGTGAAGCGGAAGTCGATGGCCAGGCGCTCGCCGGTGGTGAGCACCGTGTGCACGGCCTCCTCCCAGCGCGCGGCGATGTCCGCCGAGAGCCCGGCCTCGGCGATCGTCCGGCCCAGGATGACCGAGGCCGGCCGCCCGGCCGCGCGCACCAGGGCGTCGTTCACGAAGGTGACCCGCATGTCCGCGTCGATCAGCGCGATCGGGTCGGGGGAGTCCTCGACCAGCGCGCGGAACGCCGCGCCTCCCGCGCTGAGGCGCAGCTCGGCGTGCTTGCGGGCGGTGATGTCGGTGGCCATGACCGTGACGGCCCCGGCGTCGCCGGGAGCGCCGGGAACCAGGCGAAGATGCAGCCAGCGGATGCCCTCGCTGGTGGGCATCTCCAGCTCGAGCTGGCGCTCGCTTCTCTGGGCGACGGCCGCGCGCAGTTCGCGCTCCAGGGGATCCACCACCTCCGGGGGCAGCCCGGCCTCCCCGGATGTGCGCCCCACCAGCGCCTCGGCCGGGAGTCCGACCATGGCGAGCGCCGCCTTGCTCGCGTGGACGTGGCGCAGGTCGCTGTCCAGCTCGAGGACGATGCTCTCGTCCTCGCCGGCGCCCTTCCTCGTCCCCCGTATCGCCACCCGCGTCACCGCCCGCGTCGTCGGCCGGACACGCGCACGCTACTCGTCGGCTCGGGTGGGTGCGACGCAAGCGGCGGCCTCCACGGCCTTCCGGCTCGGCGAGTCTGGCGGATTGCTCAGAAGTGCCTGTCCGTCCGCGGAAGCTCGGCCGAGTAGTCGAAGTCCTCCGAGGTCACGCTGGGAGCACCAGTGCCGCTCTGGGCCTGCCAGCGCCCACCCAGCAGGCGCCAGAACGTGGTCAGCATCACGTCGCCGAGCGCGACCGGCGCACGCACCACCACGGTGTACAGGGTCCACCAGAGCGGCCCGAAATCGCGCGGCTTCACCTTCGCCGCCCTGCCGCCGCCCTTGGCCGGCTCGAGGAACACGTAGGTCGAGCCGGGCTTGCCGTCGACGTTGACCGTCGGGTGGACGGTCTTGGTGAACGTGCGCTCCGGCTCGCGGCCCTGGAGCCAGCGGCGTCCGGAGCGCGCGCTCAGCAGCAGGGCCAGCACCACCAGGAAGAACAGCCGGAACCAGCCCAGGAACAGAGTCTGGAACAGGGTCATCACCCAGAAGAGGAGGATGAACCCCACGACGCCCATGGCGAATGATCCCCAGCGCCACGTGGGGTCCTTCGACTCCGGCCCGAAGGGGATCGCGCTCACACGATCACGGCCGCCCGGCTTGGATGGTCACGGGTCCGTCGTTCTGGTCGATCTTCACGCCGCCGGCCTCCGAGCGCACGCAGCCCACGCCCTGGATGCAGATGCCGCCGGCCACGCCACCGCTCGAGATCAGGATCCCGAAGATCACGACGATGCCGATGATGACGAAGAGGATCTTCATACGAGTCGCCATTTCGCTGTCGGGAGCGCGGTTCCTCTGCGCGGGGCCCAAAGGGTTGCACAAGGCCACGGCCCCGGGCATCGGACGACGCGCGCGTGCGGGGAGGGCGGCCGGAGTCAGGTCGCCCGAATCGTCGCCACGGGTTGGGGAAAGCGCCCACCCCGATCCGGCGGAGAGCGGCTACCGTCGGTCCATGGGGGCGCGACGTTGGCTCTGTCCCGAGGAGATCCTCAGGGCTCTCAGACGGATGCCTGCTCCAGGACGGTAGCGGAGCCCGGGGTGGATCCATGGTTCCGGCGTCGGAAGGGCGACCGTGAACATCGCGCCGCGACCCGGCCCGCTGCTCACCTCGATCGTCCCGTGCATGAGCTCGACGAGTTGCTTGGCGACGGCCAGACCGATGCCGCTGCCCTTCTGGCCACCCTGGTCGGCTTCGAGGCGGTCGAACGGGACGAAGAGCCGGTCGAGCAGCTCGTCGGGAATGCCCGGGCCCAGGTTGGCGACCTCGATCGAGACGACCCCGTCGGCGGTCAACGTCCGAACCGTGACCGGCCCGTGGCTTCCTCCGTACTTGACCGCGTTGGAAACGAGGTTGAGAACGATCTGCCTCAGTCGCACGGGGTCCGCCAGGGCGCGGCACCCGCCTGCCGGCTCGTGCTCGATGGTCGCACCGACCTCGATCGCGAGGGGTCGGGAGAGCTCGACCACTTCGCCGACCACCGCGTCGGCGTCGATGTCGGAGAGGTCGCGGAAGATCGCGCCGGCCTCGATGCGGGCGACGTCGAGGATCTCATCGAGGAGGTCGGTCACATGGCGGGCGGCGTGGACGATCTGGTTCGCGGCGTCCCGGGACTCCGCGTCGACCGCGTCCAGCTGGAGGAGCTGCCCGTAGGCGAGGACCGCGTTGAGGGGGGTCCGGATCTCATGGCTCATGTGGGCGAGGAATCGCGACTTGGCACCGCTCGCCTGATCGACCCGCCGCTTCGCCTCGACGAGCTCGTCGCGTGAGGCTTCGAGGCTCGCCAGCATCCTGTTCACGCCGTCGGAGAGCCGGCCGATCTCGTCTCCGCCCTCGACGACCGCTCGAATGGACGGATCGTCGTTGCGCTCCACCTCGGAGACCGTCTGCCCGAGCCGGCTGAGCCGGCCGATGACGAGGCGGTGGATCCCTGCGACCGTGACGAGGCCGGCGATCAGCCCGACCCCGATGACGATCAGCATCATGCGCCGGAGCCCGGCGACGCTGGCGAGGTAGATCGAACGATCCCCATCGACCCGGACGCTTAGCACCGGCTCGCCCGACGGTGACCGGATCGCTGTGTCCGTCGAGACCGTGTCCGCGGTGCGGCTCACGACGGGCGTGCTCCTCAGCTCGTCGCACCCGTCGAGGCACCGCCTGGCGGTGAGCTTGAGGTTCACCAGCGACGCCAGGTCCCCGGTGAAAGCGTCGTCAACCTCCCGTGCCATCAGCAGGACGCCCGCCGACGGTCCGGTCGTGTCCGAGCGCAGGACGGCGCGGGTCGTGACCAGGAAGGCCCGCCGACCGCGGCGAAGAGCCCGTGGCGGGGCCGTCGCGTCGTCGCGGAAGTCGCCGACGCGCCGTACCGGCGCGCCTGGACGCAGGCCTGAACCCCAAGGGGCGGAGCATGGCTGAACCGACCATCGACATCGGCATCGACCCCGACGATCGAGAGGCCGCCGGGCTTGCGCAGGAAGGCTTTCGCCGACACCTACATGGCGAGCTCGATGTCCCGGACGTGGCTCGATCCGGAGACGAGGAGGATCGGAAGCTCCTCGGAGGATCGCCTCTACCTGAAGAGCTTGATGGCCTCGAGGCCGCTCATCCCGGGCATGTGGTTGTCGAGAACGACGACCGACACCGGGTGCTCCTGGAGCACCGCCGCCGCTGCGGCTGCCCCGTCGGCGATGTGCACGGCGAACCCGGAGCGCTCAAGAGCCCTTCCGAACACGACGCGCAGGGGGGCGTCGTCGTTAACGATCAGTGCGGTCCTCACGTGGGGGGTCATCGCTGCGCCCTTTCGATCCGGGGTGATGCATGGGGTTCATGGTGCGTCGGCCGCGCCGCACGGCGTTGTGCCGGTCGGGGTGAGAGGCACCGGCATCCGGGGGGTCGTCCGCGGCGGGCTCGGGACGGCCCACAACGTACCACTGGAACGTCACCGCCGATGTTCACCAGCCTCCATCTGATGTTCGAGACCCAGTACGACGAGCTCGCCATCGCCGTGCGACTACGCGACGACCGCCATCGCCGTCACATGATCGCCGAGCGCATACGCTCCCTCGGGGCTCCGGCGCCGGGGAGCTACCGGGAGTTCATCCGGCTGTCGTCGATCGCCGAGGAGGACGATTGCCCGGACGCGGTCGAGATGATCCGTCGTCTCGTGGCCGGCCAGGAGGCCGTCGCCCGCACTGCCCGGTCGCATCCCGGTCACCGCGGTCCTGCCGTGGTCTTCCCGATCGCCGACGGGGCCCACGACGAAGCGACCGCGGACCTGCTGACCCAGCGGCTCCAGGTCCACGAGAAGACCGCGTGGATGCTTCGCAGCCTCCTGGAGTGATCCGACGCCGGCGCGGCGGTCGGGTCCGACCCCACGCCGCTCCGCCGGAGGGTCGCCGGTGAGGCGATCATCGCTGCGTGTCGCCATCGTCGGGTACGGGGTCGCGGGACGCTTCTTCCACGCCCCGCTGGTCTCGGCCGAGCCCGGCATGCGGGTGGCGGCGGTCGTGACCTCCGATCCGGAGCGCTCGGCGACGGCGGCGCGAGAGCACCCGGGCGCGAGAATCCTCGACTCCGCGGAGCGCATCTGGGCGGCGCCGGGGGAGTTCGACCTCGTGGTCGTGGCCGCGCCCAATCGCGCCCACGTCCCGCTGGCCCTCGCCGCGATCGCGGCGGGGATCCCGGTCGTGGTCGACAAGCCGCTGGCGCCGGACGCCGCGGGGGCGCGCCTGCTGATCGCCGCCGCCCGCGATGCCGGAGTGATGCTCACCGTCTTCCAGAACCGCCGCTGGGACGGGGACTTCCTGACGGTGCGCCGCCTGCTGGCAGAGGGGTCGGTGGGCGCGCCGGTGCGCTTCGAGTCGCGCTTCGACCGCTGGCGCCCGCGGGTGGACGCCTCCCGCTGGCGAGAGCGGCCCGGCGTGGACGAGGCCGGCGGTCTGCTCGCCGACCTCGGAAGCCACCTCATCGATCAGGCGATCGTGCTCTTCGGGCCGCCCGTCGCGGTCCACGCCGAGCTCGACATGGTCCGCGCCGGAGCGCAGGTGGACGACGAGGTCTTCCTGTCGCTCACCCACCCGGGCGGCGTGCGCTCCCACCTGGGGGCGAGCGTCCTGTCGGGCGTGCCGGCGCCGCGGATGCGTCTGGTGGGCCGGGCCGCCACGTACGAGGTGTTCGGGCTCGACCCCCAGGAGGACGCGCTGCGCACGGGCGCCCGGCCCGGCGGCCGTGCCTGGGGCCGCGAGCCGGCCGGGGCCTGGGGGCGACTGGGCGACGGGGGCGAGCCGCGTCCGGTCGAGACCGAGCCCGGCGACTACCCCGCGTTCTACGCCGGCGTGGCGCGCCATCTGCGCGGCGAGGGGCCGGTCACGGTCGATCCGGCCGACGCCGTGGCCGTGCTCGAGGTCATCGACGCCGCCCGTGTAACCCAGAAGCAGCGCGGTCGGGGGTGACATCGTGTCGTTCGTTGCATAGTCTCGCCCCGATTGGGCCGTAGACCGGCCCGGCACCGGATCGGCCCATCGTTCAGGGCCGCACGAAAGGGGTGCACGTGAAAGGCATGTCGAAAGCGAAAGGCTTCGCCGCCGTGGTTGCAGCGGGGCTCATCGCGCTCGGTTTGAGCGCGTGTGGGGATGATGACGACAGCAGCTCGGACACCGCGGGAGGCGCGGCGACGGGCGGCACGATCGCCTTGCTGCTACCGGAGACCAAGACCGCTCGCTATGAGACGCAGGACCGGCCCCTCTTCGAGGCCAAGGTCGCCGAGCTCTGCCCGGACTGCAAGATCATCTATTCCAACGCGGACCAGGATGCGTCCAAGCAGCAGTCGCAGGCCGAGGCCGCTATCACCAACGGCGCTCAGGTCCTCGTCCTGGACCCGGTCAACTCGGCCGCGGCCGGCGCGATCGCGACGCAGGCGGCGGCGAAGGACATCCCGGTCGTCAGCTACGACCGCCTCATCACCGGCGTGCCGGTCGATTACTACATCTCGTTCGACAACGAGAAGGTCGGCAAGCTGCAGGGTCAGGCGCTCCTCGACAAGCTGACCGCCGACGGCAAGGCCGACGGCACGATCGTGATGATCAACGGCTCCCCGACGGACAACAACGCCAAGCTCTTCAAGGCCGGCGCGCACTCGATCTTCGACAGCAGCACGCTGAAGATCGGCGCCGAGTACGACACCCCGGACTGGAGTCCCGACAAGGCCCAGACCGAGATGGACCAGGCCATCACGAAGCTCGGCAAGAACGGCTTCGTGGGCGTCTACGCCGCCAACGACGGCACCGGCGGCGGCGCGATCGCCTCCATGAAGGGCAGGGGCATCAAGCCGTCCACGCGGCCCGTCACGGGTCAGGACGCCGAGCTGGCCGCCATTCAGCGGATCCTCTCGGGTGAGCAGTTCATGACGATCTACAAGGCGATCAAGCCGGAGGCCGAGCAGGCCGCACAGCTCGCGGTGGACCTCGTGAGCGGCGTCACTCCGTCGGCGACGACGGTGGGTGTCGACAACGGTGCCGGCGACGTTCCGAGCATCCTGCTCGACCCGATCTCCGTCACGAAGGACAACGTGAAGGACACGGTCGTCGCGGACGGCTTCTGGACGGCCGCGCAGATCTGCACGCCGCCCTACAAGGACGCCTGCACGGAGGCGGGGATCGAGTAGCAGCAGCACGGAACGGCCGGACGGGGGCGTGCCCCCGTCCGGCCCGCCGCGCCGAGAAAGGACCACAGTGAGCGTTCCCGTTCTTGAACTGAAGGGCGTCAACAAGCGCTTCGGCGCGGTGCAGGCACTGACCGATGTGGACTTCCGCGTGGAGGCCGGCGAGGTCGTCGCGCTGGTCGGCGACAACGGCGCAGGCAAGTCCACGCTGATCAAGACCGTCTCCGGGGTCGGACTGGCCGACAGCGGAGAGTTCCGCTTCCTCGGCGAGCCCGTGGGCATCAGCGGGCCTCACGACGCGACCGCGCTCGGGATCGCGACCGTGTACCAGGACCTCGCCCTGGCCGACAACCTCGACGTCGCGGGCAATCTTTTTCTCGGCCGTGAGGAGTACCTCAAGGGGCCGCTCGGCTCGCTGATGCTCCTCGACGACACCGTCATGGAGCAGCGCTCCGTGGAGCTCATCCAGTCGCTCTCGGCCCGAATTCCCAGCGTCACCACTCCCGTGGCGTCGCTGTCGGGAGGCCAGCGTCAGATCGTGGCGATCGCCCGCTCGCTGCTCGGCGAGCCCAAGCTGGTGATCCTCGACGAGCCGACCGCGGCCCTCGGGGTCGCCCAGACCCGGCAGGTGCTCGATCTCATCCATCGTCTCAAGGAGAGGGGGCTCGCGGTGGTCGTGATCAGCCACAACCTGGCCAACGTCTTCGAGGTCGCCGACCGCATCGTGGTCCTCTTCCTCGGGGGGAACGCCGGCGACTTCCATCGCGACGAGACGACGCGCGAGGACATCGTGGGTGCGATCACCGGCGGCGTCGGGCTCCGGTCGGGCGCCGGGGACGGCGGCGACGACACGCCGCAGGCGTCGGCATGAGCACCTCCGCGCGCGACCCGCGCCTCGAGGTCGACCCCGAGGGCCTCGGCGGCCTCTGGACGCGCTTCACCCGGCGGGTGCGCGAGGGCGAGCTGGGCTCGCTGCCCGTGGTGATCGGGCTCATCATCATCTGGTTGTACTTCTCGATCACGGAAGAGAACTTCCTGACGTCGGGCAACATCACGAACCTGATGCTCCAGATCACGACGATCGGGATCATCGCGACGGGTGTGGTCCTCGTCCTGCTGCTCGGCGAGATCGACCTGTCGGTCGGCGTCGTCAGCGGACTGGCGGCGGCAAGCATGGCGGTTCTGAACACCAAGCACGGGTGGTCAGGCTGGGCTTCGATTGCGGCGGCGATCGGCGTGGGGATCCTCGTCGGCGCCTTCCAGGGCGGCTTCGTCACGTTCCTGAGGGTGCCCTCGTTCGTCGTCACCCTCGCCGGGCTGCTGGGCTTCCAGGGGCTCCTGCTCTACGTGCTGGGTGACACCGGCACCATCAACATGACCGACAGCACGATCATCGATCTCGCCAACACGTTCTACTCGGACTACGTCGGCTGGATCATCGCGGTGGTGTTGCTCGTGCCCTACGTGCTGCTCAGCCTCAACGGCCACCGCCGGCGACTGTCGTCGGGGCTCGAGACGCAGCCGCTGATACTCCTGATCATGCGCCTGGCGGTGGTCGTGGTCGGCGTGATCGTCGCGGTGGCGGTGCTGAACGCCGACCGCGGCGTGCCGCTGGCGACCCTGATCTTCGTCGGCATCGTGATCGTCGTGGACTTCATCACGCAGCGGACCGCCTTCGGCCGCCACATCTACGCGGTCGGCGGCAACGCGGAGGCCGCACGCCGCGCCGGCATCTCGCTGAACCGGGTCAGGATGATCGTGTTCATGATGTGCTCCGGGCTCGCCGCGGTCGGCGGCATCATGGCCGCATCCCGGCTCTTCGCGGTCAACCAGGCCTCGGGCGGCGGCGACGTGCTTCTCAACTCGATCGCCGCGGCCGTCATCGGGGGCACCAGCCTGTTCGGTGGACGCGGCACCGCGTGGTCCGCTCTCCTCGGCGCCCTGGTGATCGGGTCGATCTCCAACGGCATGGACCTGAAGGCTCTCGACTCGAGCGTCAAGTTCATGGTCACCGGTGCCGTGCTTCTCCTCGCGGTCACCGTCGACGCCACCGCCCGTCGCGGCCGCCAGTCCTCGGGCCGGGCCTGACGAACGCCGTCGGCCCGCATCGCCCCTCGGGGCGGTGCGGGTCAGGCGGTGCGGTCCTCCGCCTGCAGGCGGGCGAGCAGGCGGGCCCGCTCGTCGGCCGACAGTCCGCCGACGAGCGTCTCGATGCTGTCGGCGCCGGGGGTCCCGGCGGTCTCCTCGCAGAGCCGGTTGCCGGCGTCGGTGAGGGCGATGTGCACGCGGCGGCGGTCCGTCGCGACCGGCTGGCGCCGCGCCAGGCCGGCGCTCTCGAGGCGGGCGCAGAGGTCGGCCACCAGGGGGCGTGAGACGCCCAGCTCGCGGGCCTGCTCGCTGACGCTGCGCGGGGTCTCGGCCAGCATCCGCATCAGGACCAGCATGCGCGGCGTGACGCCGAGGCGGTCGCAGACGCGGGTGAAGGGGATGGCGCTCTCGAGCGCGACGGCCGGCGTGGAGGGGCTCGGCGCCGGAGGCGGGCTCCAGGAGTCGGCCGTCGTCGGAGTCTCGGGCGCCGGCGGGGGCGCGGGAGCGGCCTCCGGCGGCCACACCGGAGCCGGGGTGAGGGCCCCGAAGATCTCGGCGGACGTCTCGGCCGGCGTGTCCGGCGGCGCCGGCCCGGACGACGGGACCGCGTCCTCGGCGTCCGGCGGCCGCTCCCAGGCGACGGCCGGGACCGGCGCGGCCTCGGTGTCCGGGACGGGCTGCGTCTCGTGTGGCGCATCGGCGGCCCCGGCCGGGTGGTCCTCCGCCGGGGTCTGGGGGTCCGGCGCCGCGGTGAGGTCGGCGAGCGGCGCAACGGCCTCCCAGGCCGAGGGGGCCGTCACCTCGGGGGCCGGAGCGGGCGACGCGTCGGCCCAGACCAGACCGGCGACGGGCTCGGCGGCCGCGGGTGGATCGCCGTCGTCGCCGGAGGGCTCGGGGATCGCGGTCGACGGACCCCAGGCGATCATCGGGGGTTCGTCGGCCATCGCGGGCGGGGCGGAGAGGGCCGCCGCGGACTGCTCGAGCGCGACCGCGCCGGACGACGCCTCGTCGCCCCACGGCGGCAGGTCGGCATCCTCGTCCCCGGACCCGGGGGTCTCGCCCTCGACCTCGCCCGGCACCCACAGGGGCGGGCCGGCGGAGGACTCGCCGGACCCGCCCGGGTCGCGGGATGGCATGGCCCATTCCTCGGCGGCGGGCAGGTCGGCGGCCGGCTCGCCGGGGTGCCCGCCGCCGCCGGGGGCAGGGGTCTCGGGCGGGGGCTCCCATTCGAGCACGGCGACGGGCGCCGCGGCGCCGTCGGGGAAGGGTGAGGCGTCGGCCGGGGAGGCGGCCCATCCCCCGGCGATCTCGCCGGGCAGGGGCCATCCGGGCTCCACGATCGTCTCCTCGGGGGTCCAGCTGAGCGCGGGCTCGGCGAGGGGCGACGCGGGCTGCGCAGTGGCCGGGGGCTCGTGCGGCGCGGGTGCGGCGGCGGCCGTCCCGGCACGGGCCCCGGCCGGCTGTGGCGCCGCCTTCGCGGGCGGGCGCAGCGGAGGACGCCGGCCGGCGGAGGCGTCATCACCGGAGCGCCCGCGGCGTCGGCGCACGAGATACGCCGCCAGCACGAGGATCAGCCCGATGAACAGGTAGGTGGTCAAGCTGGTGTGATCCCTCCGCAAATGGTGCGTGCCCTGCCCCTATCGGCGGAGCTTCCCTCTTCTTGACCTCTGGGCATGGGCCTGCCCGGGCGCGCCCTCGCGTGAGAACGCCGTGAGGTTCCCGTGGTGCGGGTGGGGACGCCCCGGCCCCGCCGGCCACGCGGAGCGGACCCCGGCCTTTACAAATGACTAACAAAGAGCCCGTGAGTCCGGCGCGTCCAGCCGGTTGGACGAGCGCAACCGTGAATCCCCGCCCCCACGGAGACCACCATGACCCACAGCGCCCTCGCCCCCTCCAGAGCCTCCGGGAAGCCGACGCCCGATGCCATCCGGCCGGGCGCATGAGGGGGCCGGCGAGCGATCCCCGGCCCGCGCTCGACGAGCAGATGCTGGCGGACTGGGCGGCGGTGGGCCTGCGCAGGCTGGAGGCCCACCTCGCGCTCCAGGCCGCGTTCTGCGAGTTTCTGCGCCAGCAGTCTCACGACGTGGACGATTGCGAGGAACGATGCCACCCAGGACACGCGTCTTGAGCCCCGGCCGGGTCACGGACGAGCAGCTCGGCCGCCGGGCCCTGTCCGGCGACCGCGAGGCGTTCAGCGAGCTCTTCGGGCGCCACGAGAGCGGGCTCTACAACGTGTCGTACCGCCTCACCGGGAGCCGTGAGGACGCGGCCGACATCACCCAGGAGGCCTTCCTGCGGGTCTTCGCGCGCCTCGACGACCTGGGGGGGCGGGAGGTCAACCTGGCGGCCTACCTGCACCGCACCGCGCGCAACCTCGTCTACGACCGCAGCGCCGACCGTGCCCGCGAGACCCCCTCGGACGGGCTGGAACGCGCGGCGGGCGCCGACCCGTCGCTCGAGGCCGACCCCCAGCTGTCCGCGCTGATCGCCGACCAGGGCTCCGCTGTCCGCGCCGCCAACGCCCGTCTGCCCGAGCGCCACCGCCTCGCCCTGGCCCTGCGTGAGCTGGAGGGCATGGGTTACGAGGACATCGGGCGCGTCCTCGACATCACCCCGGGCGCCGTCGCCCAGCTGCTCGTCCGCGCGCGGACCGCCCTGCGCCGTGAGCTGCGGCTCGGCCAGGTGGACGCCGAGGCGATGGATCCGGGGTGCCGCGCGCGCCTGGGGGAGATCGGCGCGCTCATCGACGGCGAGCTGGACGTCGACCGCAGCCACGTCCTCACCCAGCACCTCGCGCTCTGCCCGGCCTGCCGGGAGGCGAGGGAGTCGTTCGAGCAGGCGCGGGTCAGCTACCGCGCCTGGCTGCCGCTCCCGGTCCTCGGTCTCGGCGCCTCGGCGGCCCGGGCGGCGATGGGCCGTGGACCGGCGCAGTTCGCGCGCTCCGACCCGCCGCGCGACGCCTGATCCGGGGCGGATCGCCCGCCGGCGCCGCCGGCGGGCTCCTGGCGAGCAAGCGGCGTGCGGGCGCGGTGGTCGGCTCGAGCATCCTCGGCGTGCTGCTGCTGTTCGGCGCGCCGACGCTGGTGGCGGTGCGCTCCGGTTCGGTGCCGCCTCCGCCGGCGGCGCAGGAGCAGGGGGAGGGGGCCGTCGCGGCCGCCGCCACGCCGCCCGCCCGCGCCGGCCGGGCGGGCGGGCGCGGGCACGACGGCACCGGCCTCCGTCGCCGCGCCCGTCGCCGACCCCGTCGCGCCCGCGTCCCGGGCCCCGGCGCCGCGTCCCCCGGTCGTCGTCGCCGACCCCACCTCGTCGCCGGGCCCGCCCCCCGTGGTCGTCGTGCGCCCGCGTACGACCCGGACGGTGCCGCCGCCGGCCCACCGGCCCGCCGTCGCGCCCACCGTGACGGACGCCGGCACCCCGGCCCCCGAGCCGGCGCCGGCCGCCACCACCACGACGACCGCCCCGACGGTCGTCCCGCCTGCGACGACGCGGACCGACACCCCCCCGCCGACGACCTCCCAGCCGACGACGAGCACCAGCCCCAACGACCCCGGCACCACGACGACCCGCGACGTGCCGCCCGGGGAGCTTCTGAGTGTGGTCGCGGACGACGGTCGCCCTGGCGCCCCGGCCGCGCGGAGTCCACCTGGTGACGCATGAGGTGGTCGAGTCCCTGCCCGGCCTCGGCCGGGTGGGCATCGGGCTGCTGCACCTGTTCATCCGCCACACCTCCGCGTCGCTGGCGCTCAACGAGAACGCCAGCCCGGAGGTGCGCACCGATCTCGAGGGCTGGTTCTCGCGCGCCGTCCGCGACGGCGATCCGGCCTTCGGTCACACCCTGGAGGGTCCGGACGACATGCCCGCCCACGTCAAGGCCGTGCTCGTCGGCCCGTCGCTGACCCTTCCGGTGAGCGGCGGCCGGCTCGACCTCGGCACCTGGCAGGGGGTCTACCTCTGCGAGCACCGCGACAGCGGCGGCCCGCGCACGCTCACCGCGACGCTCTGGGGCGAGGTCTGAACCGCCCGGCTCCGGGGTAGGGTGGCCCGCATGGCATCCACCATCCCCACACGACGGCTGGGCTCAGGCGGCCCGCAGATCACCGAGCTGGGCTTCGGCGCCTGGGCGATCGGAGGCGGCGACTGGGCCTACGGCTGGGGGCCCCAGGACGACGCCGACTCGGTCGGCGCCATCCATCGCGCCCTCGAGCGCGGCGCCGGCTGGATCGACACGGCGGCGGTCTACGGCCTCGGCCACTCGGAGGAGGTCGTGGCCCGCGCGCTGCGCGGCATGGCCGACCGACCCCTGGTGTTCACCAAGTGCGGCATGGTCTGGCAGGACCAGTCCGACGGCGTCCCCCGGCCGAACCTGCGCCCGGACGAGATCCGCCGCGAGTGCGAGGACTCCCTGCGCCGCCTGGGGGTCGAGCGGATCGACCTCTACCAGTTCCACTGGCCCGACACCATGACGGGCACGCCCGTCGAGGAGTCGTGGGGGGTGATGGCGGACCTCGTCCAGCAGGGCAAGGTGCGCTGGGCCGGTGTCTCCAACTTCGACGTGGGCCTCCTCGAGCGCTGCGAGTCGATCCTCCACGTTGACAGCCTGCAGCCGCCCTTCAACGCCGTGCAGCGGGAGGCCGGCGGCGACGTGATCCCGTGGTGCCACGCCAACGGCACCGGCGTGATCGTCTACAGCCCCATGATGTCGGGGCTCCTCACCCAGCGCTTCAGCACCGAGCGGGCGGCGAGCCTCGATCCCTCGGACTGGCGTCACGGCATGCCGGGCGTCTTCGCCGAGCCGGCGCTCTCGCGCAACCTGGCGCTCCGCGACGCGCTCATCCCGATCGCCGACGCCCACGACACCTCCACCGCCGCGGTCGCCGTGGCCTGGACGCTGGCGTGGACCGGAGTGACCGGCGCGATCGTCGGCGCGCGCGACGCCGCCCAGGTCGACGGCTGGATCGGCGCTCACGAGATCGAGCTGACGGACGCGGACCTCGACGCCATCGACGCGGCGATCCGGGCGACCGGCGCGGGCGGGGGGCCGGGCCGCCCGGTTTAGCGCCCGGCGGGGCGGGAGGTCAGGCCGCCGGTGGCCTCGATCTCCGTCTCCACGAGCTCCGGCGAGGCCGGCGACCACGGCCCCCGGGTGGCGGTCGTCCGGGGTGAGCTCGACATCTCCGGGGTGGGCCGGGACGTGGCGGCGATCCGTTGCTGAGCGGGCGTGCGGCGGGGCGCGTGAGCCGGCGCCCGGGGTGGATGGACACGGCGCGCGCCCCGCCGGGGTCGTGTTACCCCCTTCGGGCGTTTCATGCACCCGGCCCCGATCCCTCTGCGATAGTGCCGGCATGGCCGAGAGCCCCGACATGCGCCGCCGCGACCCCGCCTGGCTCTGGTACTCGCTCGCCGCCGCGGCGCTGGTCGCGCTCCTCGTCCTCGAGCTGACCGGGGTGCTCGACCGCCTCGGGCCGTGACCGCGTGAGCGGCGCCGTGGTTCCGCGCCTGCTGGTGGTGCACGAGGACGACCTGGGCATGCGTTACGGGGGCGACCATCCGACGGATCGCCGCCGCCACCGCCTGGCCGTGGCGCTCTGCCGCGAGTCGGGCCTGCTCGACCTGGACGCGGTGTCACTGGCCGGCGTGCCCGGCCCGCTCGACGACGACCGACTCTCGCGCGTGTTCGCCCCCGCCTTCATCCGCGCGGTGCGCCGCTACAGCCGCACGCCCCTGCTCGCGGCCGAGCCCGAGTCGCGCCAGTGGGGCATCGGGGGGGACAACAACGCCTACGAGGGCATGCACGAGGACTCGGCGCGCGTCTGCGCCGCCTGCGTCGTGGCCGCCGAGGCGGTGGCGGACGGCAGCGCCCGCAGCGGCCTGGTACCCGCGGGTGGCGCCCACCACGGGCTCGCCAACCGGGCGTGGGGCTTCGGCATCTACAACGAGACCGCGGTGACGATCCAGGCCCTGCTGGACGCGGGCATGGAGCGCGTGGCCTACATCGACCTCGACGTCCACCACGGCAACGGCACGCAGTGGATCTACTACGACGACCCGCGCGTGCTGACCGTCTCGGTGCACGAGAGCGGACGGCACCTGTTCCCGGGGTCGGGGTTCGCCGCGGAGACCGGGGGCGCGCAGGCCCCCGGCTCGAGCGTCAACGTGGCGCTGCCGCCCTTCGCGGGCGACGACGCCTACCGGCGGGCGATGGAGCGGGTGGTCGTCCCGGTCACCCGCGCGTTCGGCCCGGACGCGATCGTTGCCCAGTGCGGGGTCGACCACCACCACGCCGACCCTCTCAGCCACATCCTGACCACGATGCCGCTCTACCCCGAGCTCTGGCGGGCGCTGCGCGAGCTGGCCGACGCCGGCTGCGACGGTCGCCTGGTGGCCCTCGGGGGAGGGGGCTACGAGCCCTGCACGGCTCCGCCGCGGGCGTGGGCGGCTCTGGCCGCCGAGATGGCGGGCGCGCGGGTCGCCGATCCCCTTCCCGAGAGCTGGCGCGCGATCGCCCTCGCCGCCGGGTGTCCGGATCCCGCTCATGGATGGATCGAGGACGCGGGTCCGGTGCCCGACGGCGATCGTGACCGCGCGGCCGCCGCCGCGAGCGAGGACGCCATCGCGCAGACCGTCACGGCGATCGCCCGCTTCTGGCCCCTGACGGAGTGAGATCGCCCCGGCCGGGTGCGGTCGTCACCTGGATCGCACCGGCGCAGGCGGGCTAGCCTGCTTGGTGTGACGCGCATGCCCGATTCCCACGCCCTCGCCCTGCGCCGGGTCGTCCTGGTCGCGAGCGCGCTCGCCGCGACGTCCGTCGCGCACGGCTTCGCCGTCGGGGGCGCCGAGATCCTGCCGGTGGCGCCGTTCGTGTGGCTGGGCATCCTGTCGCTGGCCGTGGTCGTCGGACCCCGTCGCCGGTGGCGGCCGCGCGGGGCGCTCCGCACGCTCGGCCTGACGGCTGTCCTGCAGGCCGCGTCGCATCTGGCGATGGGATTCGCCCCCTGGGCGGTCGGCCTCGCGCCCCACCACTCCGGGCACGCCCCGCTCAGCCCGGCCCAGCTCGTCCCCCACGCCGTCGCGGCGCTCGTGATCTGCCTGTTCGTGACCCGGCTCGAGCGCTGGCTCAGCCGTGCGGCCGCGATCGCCCGCCGCCTGCGGCGCTGGTTCGCCGCGGCGCCACGCGCGGCCGCGGGCAGGCGGCCCCTCGAGGCCGACACCCTGCGGCCCCTGCGCGCCCGGCGCGCGGGCCCGAGCCTCTCGCGCGGTCCTCCCGCCCTCCGTCCGGCCTGAGCTCGCGCGCCGGCCATGCGCCGGGCCGCGCGACGACATCATCCCGAACGGAGGAATCCATGAACGCACGATCCATCGCGGCGTGTGCCGCTACCGTCTGCTGCCTCGGCATGGGGTCGGGGCTCGCCCTCGCCCACGGGGGCACTCACCCATCGACGCCGGCGACGCCCGCCGCCGCCCTCGCCAAGGTGCGGGCCACCACGACGCTGCTGATCCCGCCGACCGCGCCGGGCGGTCCGATGGGCGTCGCCCATCTCACCCAGCGCGGGGCCATGGTGAGCGGCTTCATCGTCGTCTGGGGGCTCGCGCCGAACTCGCGGCACGCGAACCATCTGCACGCGAACCCCGTCGGCGAGGCCGCCGCACGCTGCGCGCCCGAGGCGCGCAGGACCACGCGCCACGTCGCCGAGCTGCCCGAGCTCGTCGCCGACGGCGCGGGGGTCGCCTTCAGCGTCGTGCGCGTGAAGGTGACCGAGCGGGCGGTGCGTCGCGGCACCTACCTCATGGTGCACCGCGACCCCGTGATGCAGGGCGCCCCGATGGTGCCGGGCGTCAACCCGCCGCTCGCGTGCGGGAACCTGCGGTGAGGTCCCCGACCGCCGCCGCGCGTCGGTAGCCGCGTCCCGTCCCCGGGGTCCTTCACGGCCCCCGGGGACGGGACGCTCGCGCGCCCGCTCCGCGACGACTGGCGCGGTCATGCCTCCAGTTGGTCCACCGTGCAGCTGCGCGGGTCGCGATCGTCGCGGAACCGCACGAGGCGCGCTCCGTGGCGGATCCGGCCGTCGCTCACGTGGTCGTAGTGACCTCGGCGACGAGCTCGGGGCGCAGCGCCACCCACTCCAGCTCGCGGCCGTCACTCCAGCGGCCGGCGTCCCCGCTGCCGCGCTCGCCTGACGCGAGGGGCGCGAGCTCGGCCACCAGCGCCCGCTTGCGGGCGGCCGTGAACCCGGCGCAGTGGCCCACCGGCCGCAACCCGTCCCCGTCGTAGAGTCCCAGGATCAGCGAGCCGACCGTGTCGGCGAGCTTTCCCGGCCGCCAGCCGACCACGACGCAGTCGATCGTGCGCACCCGCTTGATCTTGACCATCCCGTGCCGCTCGCCCGGCCGGTAGGGCGCGTCGAGCCGCTTGGCGATGACGCCCTCGGCGCCGGCCAGCCAGACCTCTGCGCGGGCGGGGTCGGTGGTGCACTCCACCGGGGCGAGGCCGGTCGGGGCGAGGGCCTCGAGCCGCGCCCGCCGCTCCGAGAAGGGAAGCTGCAGGAGCACCCCGTCGCCCTCCGCCAGGAGGTCGAACGCGCAGAAGGCGGCGGGCGTCCGCTCGGCGAGCATCGCCACCCGCGAGGCCGCCGGGTGGATCCGGGCCTGGAGAGCGCCGAAGTCCTCGCCGCCCGCGCCGTCGGCGATCACGATCTCCCCGTCGAGGACGTGGCGCCCCGGGGGGAAGGCGAGCTCCGGGAAGTAGCGGTCGAGGGGCTTGCCGCCGCGCGACTGGATCAGGACCTCGCGGTCGTCGACGAAGACGATCGCGCGAAAGCCGTCGAGCTTGCGCTCGTAGACCCAGCCCTCGCCCCCGGGCACCTCGCGCGCAGAGCGGGCGAGCTGGGGTTGCAGCGGCGCTGCCAGCGGTAGCCTCACCCCGCCGAGGCTACCCGGTCGGCTCCCGCGTCCGAAGAGGGAACAATGTCCCGCAGACGCGGCGGGGGGGCGGTGTTAGCATCGCTCCCGATGCGCTCCCGCCTCCGCTTCATCATCGCGATCAGCCTCGCCGTGGTCTTGGGCGGCTACCTCGCCTTCACGAGCCTCGGCGGAACCCTCGAGACCTACGCCGGCCCGGGCGAGGTGGCGGCGCAGAAGACCTACCGCCTCAACGGGAAGGTGGCGCCCGGCTCGCCGAAGGACGCCGCGGGGCTCGCCCAGAGCTCGGAGGGCCTCGCCTTCACGGTCGTCGACAAGGAGGACCCCTCCAAGACGATCGACGTCCTCTACCGCGGCGACGTCCCCGACCAGTTCAAGGACGGCCGCGAGGTGGTGGTCACGGGGGCGCTCGAGAACGGGACCTTCGTGGCGCGCCCGGACTCGCTCGTGACGCTCTGCCCGTCCAAGTTCACCGACGCGGCGGACGAATCGGCGTCCCGCTGACCGTGCGCGGGTCGTGAGCATCCTCGGTCGCACCGCGCTGCTCCTGGCGCTGGTGGGAGCGATCTACGTGGTGGTGATGTCGCTGGCCTCGCGCCGGCCCGGCCGCCGGGCGTGGGAGCAGAGCGCCGAGCGCGGCGTCTACGCGGTCTTCGCGTTCACCAGCCTCGCCATCGTGACGATGTGGGCGGCCCTGCTCACCGACGCGTTCGAGCTGCGCAACGTGGCCGAGTACAGCTCGTCCACCCTCGGCACCGGCTACAAGGTGACCGCCCTGTGGGGCAGCCAGGCCGGATCCCTGCTGCTGTGGGCCTGGATCCTCTCCGGCTACGCGGCCGTCGTCGTCTACCTGAACCGCGCCCGCAACCGCCAGTTGATGCCGGTCGTGATGGCCGTGCTCATGGGCATCGCGGTCTTCTTCCTGGGCGTCCTGTCGTTCGTGACCAGCCCGTTCGAGACGCTCGCCACGGTCCCGGCCGAGGGGCGCGGCCTCAACCCGCTGCTGCAGAACGTCTACATGCAGATCCATCCGCCGCTTCTCTACCTGGGCTACGTCGGCCTGTCGGTGCCGTTCGCCTTCGCGATGGCGGCACTCGTCACCCGCAAGCTCGACACCACGTGGATCACCAGCGTGCGGCGCTGGACGATCGTCTCGTGGCTGTTCCTCGGCATGGGGATCATCGTCGGCGCGAAGTGGGCCTACGAGACGCTCGGCTGGGGCGGCTACTGGGCCTGGGACCCCGTCGAGAACGCCGCCTTCATGCCCTGGCTGGTCGCGACCGCCTTCCTGCACTCGGTGATGGTGCAGGAGCGCCGCGGGATGCTGAAGGTCTGGAACATGGTGCTGGTGATCCTCACCTTCAGCCTGTGCCTGTTCGGCACCTTCCTGACGCGCTCGGGCGTGATCGCCTCGGTCCACGCCTTCGGTGAGTCGACGCTCGGACCGTTCTTCCTGGTCTTCATCGTCCTGATCCTCGTCGGATCGGTCGGGCTCCTGGTCAGCCGGCTCCCCCTCCTGCGCTCGCAGCACTCGCTCGAGAGCTACATCTCGCGGGAGGCGATCTTCCTCTTCAACAACCTGCTCCTCGTGGGGCTCGCCTTCGCGGTCTTCTGGGGCACGATGTTCCCGATCCTCTCCGAGGCGGCGCGCGGCGAGCGGATCACGGTGGGGCAGGGCTATTACGAGCAGGTCGCCATGCCGATCGGCATCGCGCTGCTCATCCTCACGGGCGTCGGACCGCTGATCGCGTGGCGCAAGTCGTCGGTGGCCCAGCTGCGCCGGCGCTTCGCGCTGCCGGTGGGGATCGCCCTCGCCTCGATCGCGCCGTTGCTGCTGCTCACCGACGCGGGCCGGAGCTGGCCCGCTGCCGCCACGATCGTCGCGGGCGTCTTCGTGACGGCCTGCATCGCCGGCGAGTTCTGGCGTGGCACCCGCGTGCGGCACGCCCTCGGCGGCGTCTCCTGGCCCGGGGCGCTCGTCAGCATGGTGGCTCGGAACCGCCGCCGCTACGGCGGCTACGTCGTGCATCTGGCGATCGTCATCCTCTTCATCGGCTTCGCCGGCTCGAAGGCCTTCTCGACCGAGGCCGACATCGCGATCCGCCAGGGCGAGAGCGCCCAGGTCGCCGGCCTCACGCTGGTCAACGAGGGCTCGACCCGCTCCGCTGACGTCCACAAGCGGACCGTCGCCGTGAGCATCGGCGTCTTCAAGGGCGGCGACCGGGTCGGCACGCTGAAACCCGGCATCGTCACCTACGCGGTGGACGAGACGCGCGCGTCGCAGGTGGCCCTCGACACCCGCCCGGACCGCGACCTCTACCTCTTCCTCAGCCAGCTCCAGGACGACGGCCTGGCCCGCATATCGGTGTTCGTCAACCCGCTGGTCGGCTGGATCTGGTTCGCCGGCGTGATGATCGTCGCCGGTGGCCTGCTCGCGGCCTGGCCGAGCCGCCCGTCGTCCCGGCGCGAGCGGGCCGCGAGTCCGGCGACGGACGGTCGCGCACCCGCGTGAGAGGAACGTGGCCGTCGGCATCCTGATCGCCGCCGCCGCCGCGCTCGCGCTCGTGGCGGTGGTGGCCTGGCCGTTGGTGACCCACCGGGCCGACGATCCGCCCGACGATCCCGCCGCGGCCGCGCGCCGCGCGGTCGACGAGGACCTCCAGCGAAGCCTCGAGGCGATCCGCGAGATCGACATGGACCACCGGGCGGGCAACCTCTCCGACGAGGACTTCGCCGCCCTGGACGGGGCCGAGCGAGCGCGCGCCGTGGAGCTGATGCGGCGCGCCGACGAGCTATCGGCTCCGTGATCCGCCGCGCGGCCGCGGGCATCGCCCTCGCGCTGGTCGCGCTGCTCGCGAGCGGCTGCCAGGCCGCGTTCGACCTCGACGTCGATCTCAACCGCGACGGCCGGGGCGCCGTCGACCTGCGCCTGTCGCTGGACGCGGCCGCCCAGCAGGCCCTGGGGATGTCCACGAGCGACGACCCGTCGACCGCGGCCGAGCGCTTCGCGCCCCTGCTCGTGGATGCGGGCTGGATGGGTGGCGACGGCCAGATCGCGGCCTCCCGCGACGAGACGACCGGTGAGCTGCAGCTCGAGACCCGTCACCTGGTCGATTCGCCGGCGCAGCTGGACGAGGTCCTGTCCCTCGATCGCCCGATCGGCGCCATCGCCCCCGATCCGCAGACCCTCGCGGCGCTCCCCGACCTCCCGGCCGCGGCGCCCCTGCTGAACGCCTTCGACTTCCGCCTCGGCGCGGGCAGCGGCGACAATCCGGGGTTCGACCTCTTCGCCCGCGGAGGGGTGGGCGACATCGGCCAGGAGACCTGCGCGGGCAACGCGGTCACCGGCTTCGGTCGCTCGCTGCGCGACGCCCTCGAGATGACCTACCGGTTCACGCTCCCCGGCGGTCCGGGGAGCACGAACGCCGACGAGACCCCGGCGGGTCGGAACGTCTGGGTGGCGCGCTACGGCGACTGCCCGCCGCTGCAGGCGTCCTCGGGCGGGGGGAGCTCGAGCACCCTGGTCAATGGGCTCATCCTCGCCGGCCTCGCCGGGGTCTTGATGATCGTGTTCCTCTCGCGGGCGGTGCGGAAGAGGCGCGCGTCGGGCGAAAACAGCGCCTGAAACGCGTTCTTCCGCAAGCGGAGCGATGAGGGACACACGTCCCTGCCCCTCTGGTTCAGGGGTTGACCGGTGTCGCCGAAGACGCTTAGAGTGCCCGAGTTCCCCCGTAGCTTCCGAGGGACGGCCGGGACGTGTCCCCGAGCCGGCGTCCCCAGTCGCGGCCATGCCGTGGCGGAAAGGAGCCGAAGGATCAGAGAGACAACGACCCGTGAGCGTCACGGCAGGCCCCTCCACATCGTGGTGAGGGCCCTCCTCGTGACGGTGACCCTCCTCATCGCCGCGGCCGCCGCCGTCGCGCAGGACGTGGCGATCCCCTCGGCGCCCAACGCGACGCCGGCCCCGGGTGCCGCCCCCGCGCCCACCGCGTCGGCTCCGGCCCGCACCCGGACCCCCGCCAGGCGCGCATCGGTCCGCGCGATCCTCCGGATCGGGTCGACCGGCCCGCTGGTCAAGGACCTCCAGAGGCAGCTCCGGCGCCGCGGCCTGAAGGTCGCCGTGGACGGCGAGTACGGCCCCGCCACCAAGCGCGCCGTCAAGAGGATGCAGAAGCGCCTGAAGATGAGGCGCACCGGGGTCGCGAGGCCCGCGCTCCTCAAGCGCCTCGGCCTGCGCACCCGCCTGACGGCGGCGTCGACCAGGCGCGTCACGCCGAAGATCGCACCCGGCGTCTCGCGCTACCTTTCGGTCTTCCCCGTCGGCGGCGCGAACAGCTACTCCGACGACTTCGGCGCCCCGCGCCACCAGGGCCGTCACGAGGGCGTGGACATCATGGCCGATCGCGGCACCCCGCTCCTGGCGGTGGACAACGCCAAGGTCATCCGCCTGTCGCGCACCGAGACCGGCCTGGGGGGTGTCTCCCTGTGGCTCGAGCGCGCCGACGGCACCCAGTACTACTACGCCCACATGACCACCATCGCCGCGGGCCTCGACGTGGGCAGCGCCGTCGGTGTCGGCGTGGTCGTGGGCAGCGTGGGCAACACCGGCGACGCCCGCTACGGCGCCCCGCACCTGCACTTCGAGATCCACCGGGGCGGCCGTTCCGCGACCGACCCGTACCCGCACCTCGTCGCCGTGGATCCCGCGACCAAGGCCCAGGCGCGCTCCACCCGGTGATCGGACGACGCATCCCGGCGCTCCGGCGCCGGGCGGCGGCGCTCCTCGTCCTCGCCGTGGCCGTGGGCGCACTGCCGGTCCTCGCCGAGTCGGCCCCGTCCGACGAGAAGGCCGCGGTCGACCAGAAGCTCGAGCGGGCCCAGCAGCGCCTCGATCGGGCCCGCGGCCGCGAGAGCGTGCTGACCGGCGAGGTGGAGCAGTACACCCGGCGCATCCGGCAGCTCGAGGCGCGGCTGGCGCCGTTGCGCGCACGCTCCGCCCGCCTCGACGCCGAGCTCGCGGAGGTCCGCGCCCGCCTCGAGGCCCTCACCGAGCGCCTCCACCTGCAGGCGGCCCGGCTCGCCGCGGCCGAGGACGCGCTGGAGCGCCGTCGCGAGCTGCTCTCGCGCAGGCTGGTCGATCTCTACGTGCGCGGGGAGCCGGACCCGATCCTGGTGCTGGTGCAGTCGGGCAGCCTCAGCGAGGCGCTCGAGACGACCGACCTGATCGAATCGATCGCCGACCGCGACGGCGACCTCGCCCGCTCGGTCTCGGCCTACGCCGACGAGACCCGCCGCACCCGCGACGAGATCGCCCGCGTGCGGGCCCAGGTGGCCGAGTCGGAGGCCCGGGCCCGCGAGGCGGCCGCCGAGGCGCGCGCCGTCAAGGCTGGGCTGGAGAAGCAGGAGGCCGGGGTCTCGACGCTGCTCGCGGGGCGTCGCTCGCTGCTCGACGGCGTCCGCGGCGACCGCGAGGAGGCCGAGACGGAGGCGCGCGGCCTCCAGGCGCGGTCGGCGAAGCTCGCGGCGACGATCCGGACCGCACAGGGCCTGTCGTCGTCCTCCGGTGGCGCGGTGGCCGTCGGCCCGCCCTCGTCCGCGGGCCTCGTCTGGCCCGTCAGCGGGCCGATCACCTCCGGCTTCGGCCCCCGCTGGGGCAGGATGCACGAGGGAATCGACATCACGGGCGGCAGCGGCACGCCGATCGCGGCGGCGGCGTCGGGCACCGTCATCGTCGCCGGCTGGAGCGGCGGATACGGAAACCTCGTCGTGATCGACCACGGCAACGGCATCAGCACCGCCTATGGCCACAACTCGAGCCTGGCCGTCAGCGTCGGCCAGAGCGTCGGCCAGGGCGCGATCATCGCCGGCATGGGTACGACCGGACACTCCACGGGCGTCCACTGCCACTTCGAGGTCCGCGTCAACGGCTCGGCCGTCAACCCGCTCGACTACCTGTAGTCGCCGCTGACCGCGGCGGGGGATGTCTATTCCCCGGACGCGGCTCCCCATGCGATCTCGTGAGCCCGCGTCAGCACGTCGTCCAGCATCGACGGGGTCAGCCGGCCGGTGAAGACGTTCTGCTGGCTCGGGTGATACGAGCCGATGAGGATCAGGTCGCCGATCCGCACCTCGGCTCCGTGGCCGAAGCGGGGCCATGGGCGCGGGGGTGCGAGGGTGCGCAGCACCGCGTCCCAGCCGATCGCCCCGAGCGCCATCACCACGCGCGTGCCGGCGCACAGCGCCAGCTCGCGTCGCAGGTACGGCAGGCAGCGGGCGCGTTCGCCGGGCTCCGGCCTGTTGGCCGGCGGCGCGCAGCGCACGGCGGCCGTCACGCGGCAGCCGGTGAGGCGCAGACCGTCGTCGCGGCCCACCGACGTCGGCTGTGAGGCGAGGCCCGCGCGGTGGAGCGCTGCGAACAGGACGTCGCCGCTGCGGTCGCCCGTGAAGACCCGGCCGGTCCGGTTGGCGCCGTGCGCCGCCGGGGCGAGACCCACGATCACGAGCCACGGGTCGGGGTCGCCGAACCCGGGCACGGGACGCGCCCAGTACTCCTGGTCGGCGTAGGCCCGGCGCCTCACCCGCCCGACCTCCTCCCGCCAGGCCACCAGTCGCGGGCACGCCCGGCACGCGACGATCTCCGCGGCGAGGTCGTCGAGGCTCATGCCGGGCGCAGGTGGGCGTTCAGGAAGTCGGCCGACTCGGCGATCACCGCCGGGTCGTGCTGCAGGCTCCCGTGGCCGCCGCCGAGCGCGATTCGCAGGCGCATCGGGTGGTGCGTCAGGCCCGCCAGCGCGAGCGTCCCGCCCCAGGGCACGCTGGCGTCGCCGGTCGCGTGCCAGTAGCCGCGCGCCACCCCGTCGCGCGGCGCCACCACGGGGGCGGGCTCCAGGCCGAGCGGCCAGGTCTCCTCGACCACGCGCGCGAGCCCGGCGGGCCGCGCCGGGCAGAGTGCGACCACTGCGCGCACGCGCGCGTCGCGGGCGGCCGCGTGCAGCGCGAGCAGCCCTCCCATCGACGTGCCGCGCACGCCGAGCGGGGCGTGCCCCCGCGCCGCGAGGGAGTCCAGGCCGGCGATCAGGTCGTCCATCACGTCCGCGTCGAGCACCCCGCCGCTGCCGCCGTGACCCCTCAGATCCAGCGCCAGGGCGCCCATCCCGCGCGCCGCGACGGCCGCGGCGAAATCGGCGTGGTTCTCCTTGCGGCTGCCGAGCCCCGGGACCACCAGGACGGCGGGGGTTCCGGCCCCCGCCTCCCACGAGAGGCCGGCGAGCTCCGGTCCGCCCGGCGCGTGCAGGGCGATGGCGACGGGCCGGCGCACGGTGCGAGGATAACCAGGCCGATCTGGTACCGTCTCGCCCGCCCATGAAGCCGCTCGATCAGGTGCTGCCCCCCTCAGCAGCGGTCACTGCCGAGGGCCACCTGTCAATCGGCGGGTGCGACCTGGTGGACCTCGCCGAGGAGCACGGCACCCCACTCGTCGTCTACGACGAAGGCGCCCTGCGCGGGATGGCGCGTGCCTACCGCGCGGCCTTCGCCGCTCTGGCTCCCGACGTGGACGTCATCTACGCCAGCAAGGCCTACTTCGGCCAGGCGATGCTCCGCCTGGCGTGCGAGGAGGGCCTGTGCGTGGACGTCGCCTCGGGCGGCGAGCTCTTCGCCGCGCTGCGGGCCGGGTTCCCGCCCGAGCGGATCTACATGCACGGCAACAACAAGGACGCCCGCGAGCTGGGGGAGGCCCTCGACGCGCGCGTCGGCACGATCATCGTGGACAACCTCGACGAGGTCGCGTCGCTGGGCCGCGAGGCCGCGGCCCGCGGCCGCGTGCAGCCGGTCCTCGTCCGCGTGACGCCCGGCGTGAAGCCGTCGACCCACTCCTACATCTCCACGGGCCAGATCGACTCGAAGTTCGGCTTCTCGATCGAGGGGGGGCCGGCCCGCGAAGCGGTCGACGCCGTCCGTGCGGCCCCGTCGCTCGAGCTCGTCGGCCTGCACTGCCACATCGGCTCGCAGCTCTTCGACCTCTCGGGCTACGGCGCGGCCGCGGCGATCGTCGCCGACTTCGTCGCCTCCTGCGGCGGTGACGACATGCGGATCATGGACATGGGCGGCGGCCTGGGCATCGCCTACACCCGCGACGACCGCCCCGCGGCCGTCGAGGACTACGCCGAGGCGGTCGTCGAGTCGGTGCGCGCCGAGTGGGGCAGGATAGGCCTGCCGATGCCGCGCGTGCTCGTCGAGCCGGGCCGCAGCATCGTGGGACGGGCCGGCGTCACGCTCTACCGCGTCGGCGGCACCAAGGTCATACCGGGCGTGCGCACCTACGCCTCGGTCGATGGCGGCATGAGCGACCTGATGCGCCCGATGCTCTACGGCGCGGTCTACGAGCCGCTGCTCGCCAACCGCGCCGAGGCCGAGCCCACCGAGACGCTGCGCCTGGTGGGCAAGCACTGCGAGAGCGGGGACGTCCTCGTCTCCGAGGCGGCCCTGCCGCCGGTCGGCCCGGGCGACCTGGTGTGCCTGCCGGCCACCGGGGCCTACGGTGTGTCCATGGCCTCCAACTACAACGGGGTGACCCGCCCGGCGGTCGTCTTCGTGGACGGCGGGACCGCCCGCCTGGTCACCCGGCGCGAGACCTACCACGACCTCGTCGCGCGGGACGTGTGAGCCCGCCGCCGCCACCCGACGGGTCCCCCGTCCGCATCGGGCTGCTCGGCTGCGGCACCGTCGGCCAGGCCGTCGTTCGGCTGCTGAGCGAGGGCGGGGAGACGATCACGCGCGCCTCCGGGCAGCGGCTCGAGCTCGGACCGGTGCTGGTGCGCGACGCGTCGCGGGTGCGCCCGGGGGTCGATCCCCGCCTGATCACGACCGACCCCGCCAGGGTGCTCGAGGACCCGACCGTGTCGATCGTGGTCGAGGTGATGGGCGGGCTCGACCCCACGCTCGGCTATCTGCGCACCGCCCTCGCCCGCGGCACCTCGGTCGTGACGGCCAACAAGCAGCTGCTCTCCCGCAACGGGCCGGAGCTGCTCGCCGCCGCCCAGGCCGCCGGCGCCGAGCTGCGCTTCGAGGCGTCGGCGTGCGCCGCGATCCCGGTGATCAAGGTGCTGCGCGAGTCGCTGCTGGCCGCCGAGGTCACCGCAGTCACCGGCATCGTCAACGGCACGACGAACTTCATCCTCACCGAGATGGCACGCGGCGGCCTCTCCTACGACGCGGCGCTCGGCAGGGCCCACGATCTCGGCTACGCCGAGGCCGACCCCACCGAGGACGTCGGCGGCGCCGACGCGGCGGCCAAGATGGCGATCCTCTCGTCGATCGCCTTCCACTCGCGCGTGCTCCTCGACGACGTGCCCTACGAGGGCATCGACCGCCTCGAGGCCGAGGACATGGAGCACGCCGCGGCGCTGGGCTTCGTGGTGAAGCTGCTCGGCGTCGCTCGCCTGATCGACGGCGCGGTGAGCGCGCGCGTCTACCCGGCCCTGGTGCCCCGCGGCCACCGGCTCGCGGCAATCAGCGGCCCCGACAACGCCGTGCTGATCGAGTCGGCCGCGACCCGCGAGATCATGCTGGTCGGCCCCGGCGCGGGCGGCGCCGAGACGGCGTCGGCCGTGCTCGCCGACATCCTCTCGATCCTCGGCACCCACCAGGGCTCGTTCCTGCACAACGCCCTCGTCGACGCCGGCCGCCCGATCGCGCCGCCCGGCGGTGTCGCCTCGGCCTTCTACCTGCGCATGTCGGTGGCCGACCGCCCCGGCGTGCTGGCGCGCATCGCCTCGATCTTCGGCGACGAGGAGCTGTCGATCCGCTCGGTCGTGCAGAGCGGCTCCGGCGACGAGGCCCGCCTCGTGCTGATCATCCATTCCGGTCCGGAGGAGCGCATGGAGCGCGCGCTCGCGCGCGTCCGGGCCCTGGGCGACGTCCGCGGCGAGCCCGTCATGATCCGCGTCCTCGGATCCGGGGAAGGCGGAGACCGGCGATGACGACGCCCCTCATCGAGCGCTACCGCGAGTTCCTGCCCGTCGGGCCGGACACGCCGATCGTCTCGCTCGGCGAGGGGGGCACGCCGCTGATCCCGCTCCCGCGGCTCTCGGCGCGCTACGACATCGAGGTCCACGCCAAGCTCGAGGGGATGAACCCCACGGGCAGCTTCAAGGACCGCGGCATGACGATGGCCATCTCGAAGGCCGTCGAGGAGGGCGCGACCGCGGTCATCTGCGCCTCCACCGGCAACACCTCCGCGTCGGCCGCCGCGTATGCGGCGCGGGCCGGGATCACGGCCGCGGTGATCATCCCCGAGGGCAAGATCGCCGCCGGCAAGCTCGCGCAGGCGCTGATGCACGGCGCTCGCGTCCTGGCGATCGACGGCAGCTTCGACGACGCCCTGGTCGCCGTGCGCGAACTCGCCGAGAGCCACCCGATCGCCCTGGTCAACTCGGTCAACGAGTACCGGATCGACGGCCAGCGCACCGGCGCCTTCGAGGTGTGCGACGTGCTCGGCGACGCCCCCGACGTGCTCTGCATCCCGGTCGGCAACGCGGGCAACATCAACGCGTACTGGCTCGGCTTCCAGGCCTACCGCGACGCCGAGCGCTCCACGCGCCTGCCGCGGCTCTACGGCTTCCAGGCCGCCGGGGCGGCGCCGCTGGTCCACGGCGCGCCGGTCGAGCGGCCCGAGACCGTCGCGACCGCCATCCGCATCGGCAAGCCGGCCCGCGGCGCCCAGGCCATGGACGCGATGGGGGCCTCGGGCGGCGGGGTCGCTGCGGTGACCGACGCCCAGATCCTCGCCGCCTACGCGCTGCTGGCCCGCGAGGAGGGCGTCTTCTGCGAGCCGGCCTCGGCCGCCTCGGTGGCCGGGCTGATCGCCCGCGCCGAGGCCGGAGACCTCCGCCCCGGCGAGAGGGTCGTCTGCGTGCTCACCGGCCACGGCCTCAAGGACCCCGACACCGCGATCGCGGCCTGCGAGCCGGTCCGCCGCCTGCCCGCCGACATCTCGGCGATCGAGGAGGCCGTCTTTGGGTGAGGACAGGCCACTGGAGGCGCTGACCGTCAGCGCGCCCGCCACCTCGGCGAACCTCGGCCCGGGCTTCGACTGCCTCGCGGTCGCCCTCGACCTGGGCAACGCGGTCGTCATCACCCGCCGCCCCGGGCCCCTGGAGGTGCGTGTCACGGGGGAGGGCGAGGGCGAGGTCCCCGAGGACGCCTCCAACCTGGTGTGCCGGGCCCTCGAGATGGGGCTGGGCTCGCTCGAGGGCCTGGCGATCGAGTGCCGCAATCGGATCCCGCTGGGCCGGGGCCTCGGCTCATCGGCGGCGGCCGTGTGCTGCGGGCTGGTCGCGGCCAACGCCCTCGGGCGCCTGCTCTGGACGCCCGACGACCTGCTCGCCCGCGCGACCGAGATCGAGGGGCACGCCGACAACGCCGCCGCCTGCATCATGGGTGGCCTGGTGGCCGTCGGCCCCGGCCCGACGGGCCGCCTGATCGCCCTGCCGGAGGAGCTCACGTTCGTCGCGGTGATCCCCGAGGAGCGCACCTCCACCGACGCCGCCCGCCGCGCGATGCCGGCCCAGGTGCCGCTGGCCGACGTGGCCGCCACGCTCGCGAACGCCATCGGGCTCACGCTCGCCCTCTGCGAGGGCCGCCTGGACGAACTGCCCACCCTGCTCGAGGATCGCGTGCACGAGCCCCACCGCGCTCCGCGCATCCCGGGCGTCGAGGTCGTGCGCGGCCTGGTGGACGGCGGGGACTGCGTCGGCGCGACGATCTCGGGCTCCGGGCCGGCGATGCTGCTGTGGTGCCGGCAGGACGGAGCCGCCCGGGTCGCCGCGGCGGCCGAGGCGGCGCTGGCCGCGGCCGGCATCGCGGCGCGCGTGAGGCCCTCGCGGCCGAGCGCCGCCGGGGTGCGCGCCCGCTGGACCGGAGGGTCCGACCTGCGCCTCGCGCGCGCCGTGGGGTGAGCGCCGGCCGGCTCCTCTGGGAGCACTCGGGCGGCACGCTCGACTGCTCCATCGGCCGGCTCGTGGGGATCGTCAACGCGAACCCCGACTCGTTCAGCGACCAGGGCGCCCACGCGGGCACCGATCGGGCGGTCGCGCACGGGCTGCGGCTCGCGGCCCAGGGCGCCGACGTGGTGGAGGTGGGGGGCGAGTCGCTGCGGTTCTCCGAGCACACGCCCGTCGAGGTGGAGATCGCGCGCGTGGTGCCGGTGATCGAGCGGATCGTCGCCCGGGTGGACGTGCCGGTGGCGATCGACACCTTCAAGCCCGCGGTCGCGGCCGCCGCCATCGCCGCAGGGGCGTCGATCCTGAACGACCCCACGGGCCTGCGCGAGCCGGAGATGGTCGCCGTCGCCGCCGCGGGGAGGGTGGGGATCGTGCTCACGCACTTCTTCGGTCTACCCAAGGTGCGCCCCACCTCGTTCCCCGACGTTGACGTCCCCGCGACGGTCTGCGCCTGGGCGCGTGAGCGGCTGGGGGTCGCCGCCGCCGCGGGCATCCCGGCCGCGCGGATCGTCATCGACCCCGGCGTCGGCCTCGGCAAGTCGCCCCCTCAGGACCTCGATCTGCTCCACCGCATCGACGAGGTCGTCGCGCTCGGGCGGCCGGTGCTGATCCCGATCTCCAACAAGAAGGTGCTCGGGGCGATCACCGGCCAGCCGGCCACGCGCCGCCTCGCCGGCACCGCCGCCGGGATGGTGTGGTCACGCGCGCGTGGCGCCACCATCTTCCGGGTGCACAACGTCCGGTTCCTCGGGCCGGCCCTCGCGACTGCCGATGCGCTCGTGACGGGCCGACCGGCGCGGTGGCACGACGTGGTGAAGTAGCCGCGGGCGGTGCTAGCGTCTACCGGGGGACAGAAGACCACAGGGAGGGACAGGGCATGAAGCTGTTCATCGACACGGCGGACCTGGCCGACATCGAGACCATCGCCGGATGGGGGGTGGCCCAGGGGGTCACCACCAATCCGACCCTGCTCTCCAAGGTCGAGGGCGAGCCCGACGACATCTATCGCCGGGTCTGCGAGCTGGTCGATGGGCCGGTCTCGGCCGAGGTCGTCGCCGACGCCCGTGGGGACATGATCGAGGAGGGCAAGCGCCTCGCCGCGATCCACCCGAACATCGTGGTCAAGCTGCCGATGTCGGCGGAGGGCCTGTCGGCCACCTCCGCGCTGGCCGCACAGAGCGTCCGCGTGAACATGACGCTGGTCTTCACCCCGCCGCAGGCGCTGCTGGCGGCCGCCGCGGGCGCCGCCTTCGTCTCGCCGTTCGTCGGCCGTTTCGACGACATCGGCCACGACGGCCTCGAGTGCCTGCGCATGATCGTCGAGGCCCTCGAGCCGTCGATGTACGACACCGAGGTCATCACTGCATCGGTCCGCGGGCCGCTGCACGTCACCGAGGCCGCGCGCATGGGCGCGCACATCGCGACGATCCCCCCCAAGGTCTTCTACCAGATGCTCCAGCACCCGCTGACGGCGAAGGGCATCGAGACCTTCACCGCCGACGCCGAGGCGCGCAAGGCGCGCGCGGCCAAGTAGTGGGAGCGCGATGAGCGACGACACCGACTTCCCGTTCCCCTTCGCCTTCGGCGAGGGGGCGGGGGAGGACTTCAAGGAGAAGCTCAAGGAGCTGATGCGCGCCCAGCGCGAGGCCTTCGAGGAGATGCAGTCAGAGGCCGGCGGTCAGCTGGCCGCGGTCGACCGCTGGCAGGTGATCCAGCAGGCCGTGGTCCTGGCGTCGGCCGCGATGGGGACCCTCACCCCGCAGCCGACGCCCGACGAGGCCGCCGACGCCATGGGCCTGCTCTTCGCCCGCTCGATGGCCGCGCTCCAGGGGGCCCTCCGCCCGAGCGACTGAACGGCGGCACGCCCCGCGCTACGACGTGCCGTTGGCCCGTTCGTAGCCGCCGCCGGCGCCGAAGTGCAGCTCCATCGTCGCGTCGCGGAAGCCCCCGACGGCCTCCTCGGCGAAGCGTCTGAGGTCCTGCACCTCACCGGCGAGCGCGGCGATCTGGTCGTGGGTCGCGCGCCAGCTGACGCCGATCAGGTCCACCAGGCGCTCCATGTCCTCGACCAGCGACTGACGCTCGCGGGCCGCGTCGGCGGCGATGTCCGCCCGGAGGTCCGAAAGGCCGCGCTCACGCTCGTGGGCGCCCGCGCGGATCCGGGCCAGGTCGGCCTCCAGCCGCCGGACGGCCTCGAGGACCTCCTGGGGGGTCTGGGCCATCATCCGCTCACGCCCCGGTAGGCGATCTGGGACCAGTTCGGCATGGGGGCCTCCTCGGCGGCGGGCTGGCCGGTGGCGGCGCTGCGATACCGGAAGCCGCGCGCCTCGTCGAACTCGGGCACGAGCGTGCCGTCGGCCACCTGCTGGTCGATCCACGCGCCGCGGAAGACCAGCCGGCGCAGCCACAGCACGAGGTCGTCGGGGCCGTCCAGCAGTCGGCCGCGGTGCGACTCGACGTGGGCGGCGAGCTCGCTCTTGGGCTCGCCGATCCGCCCGTGCGCGGCCAGCGCCACGAGGTCGTCGAGCTCGTCCGCCCCCAGGCGCGGCCGGGTCGCCAGGCCGAGCTGGACCGCGGCCGCGCCGACGCGGGAGGTGAAGTCCGCGGCGCTGAAGCGAAAGCGCACGCCGTCCACCTCGACCGAGAAATCGCGGCCGCTGGAGTAGGAGGGGGAGAGCGGTCCGAGGCCCATCGCGTCCAGAGTACCAACGCCCCTCGGACGTCCCGCCGCACCCCCCCTGACCGTCCGTGACACGGGGGTGCCCTCGTGTCGCGATCGGGCACGAGGGCGCGCGTCTTCCGGCGCACCCGGGCGCACCCGCGCGCGGCCCCGCGGCGGAGGATCACGGCGATGGAGCGGCTGCGCATCGATCGCATCACGGGCCCACCGGGGGTCCTCGTCTCGACGGCCGGCCGCATCGTGTGCGCCCGGTGCCACCGCGCGCACACGCTCCTCGGGCGCCTGGTCGGGCTGCTGGCCACCCCCGACCTCTCGCCGGGGGAGGGGGTGTGGATCGAGCGCTGCGCGAGCGTCCACGCGATCGGTCTGCGAGCGCCGGTCGGCTGCGCGTTCCTCGATGCCGGCGGTCGGGTCCTGCGGGTCGTGGACCCTCTCCCGCGCGGGCGGATCGCGGCCGCACGGGGCGCGCGCTCGGTCGTGGAGTGCCGCGCGGGGTCGCTGGCCGGCCTCGTGCCCGGCGACGTCCTCGTCCTGGCGCCGGCCACGAAAAGTCCGCTCGGAGCGGCCGACCTGTGACCGCCCCGGGGGGGATTCACCCGCCCCCCGTACCTCACCCCTGTGTGGATCGGGACGCCATCGGGGCGTCCGGGGCGCAGCGTCGGGAGGTCGATATGTCCATCGGGTTGGGGAACGTCGTTCCCTCGGTCCTGCTCGTCGAGGACGACGGGCCCACGCGGGTCTTCCTGTCGGAGAACCTGATCGCCGACCGCTTCGCGCCGGTCTCGGCGACCTCGGCCGAGGAGGCCGTCGAGGTCCTCGCCACCGCTCGGCCGGACGCCGCCGTCGTCGACATCGGCCTGCCGGGGATGAGCGGCCTCGACCTGGTCAGCCGCATCCGCGAGGGCGCCGCGGCCGACGAGTGGGACTCGGGCATGCCCATCCTGCTCATCTCCGCCGACGCGGGGCCGTTCTCGGTCGTGCGCGGCATCGACCGGGGCGCCGACGACTTCGTGGCGAAGCCCTTCCACTATCCGGAGGTCCTCGCGAGGCTGGGGGCGCTCATCCGTCGCTCCCGCGGCGCCACCGTGCGCGAGGAGATCCGGGTGGGATCGCTCGCGATCGACCGGCACTCCCGTCGGGCGTCCGTCGGCGGGAGGGCGCTCGACCTGTCGGCCAAGGAGTTCGCGCTCCTCGCCGCGCTGGCCAAGGATCCGACCCGGGTGCTCACCAAGGGTGAGTTGCTGCGCGACGTGTGGGGCTACCGCGCAGCGGCGCGGACCCGGACGGTCGACAGCCACGCGAGCCGCCTGCGCCGCAAGCTCGCGGCGCAGGGCGGGGGCGAGCGCTGGGTCGTCAACGTCTGGGGGATCGGCTACCGCCTGCTCCCCGAGGAGGCCTGAGATGCCCGGCACGCCTGCAGGAGAGACCACCGCACCCGCCGGTGAGATCGCCCGCCTCGTCCACGACCTCCACGGACCCCTGACGGTGATCCGCGGCCTCTGCGCCACCCTCGCGCGCACCGAGGCGCGGCCGGACCACAGGCGGGTCCTCGCGCTGATCGACGGCGAGACATCCCGCCTCGCCGCGGGCCTGCGGGCGCTGGCGCGCCCCGAGTCCCAGGGCGGTCCGGCCGCGTCGCCGGTCGATCTCGCCGCGCTCGCGGTCTCGATCTCGGACCGCTTCGGTCCGGTCGCGGACCGCTCCGGCTCCCGGCTCTCACTGCGCGGCGTCCGCCGCGCCGTCTGGGTGGCGGGCGACGCCGCCATGCTCGAGCGCCTCGTCGAGAACCTGCTCGGCAACGCCCTGCGGCACTGCGCTCCCGCCGGCGCGGTCCAACTCGCCGTCACCACCCGCGGGGGCAGTGCCGTCCTGCGCGTCCGCGACGACGGGTCCGGTGTCGCCGTCGCGGACCGCGAGCGGATCTTCCGCCCGGGCGAGCGCGGGGCCGCGCCGCGGGGCGACGGTCGCGGCCTCGGCCTGGCCATCGCCCGGGACATCGCCGAGGCGCACGGTGGCCGGCTCACGCTCGACCCCGTGGGCGCCGGAGCCTGCTTCCGGCTCTCCCTGCCCCTCGCCACGCCCTCGGGGGCCGGTCCGTGCGCAGCATGAGCACCCTCGTGGCCGAGAAGGGCCTCGCGTCCCTGGTCGCCGGGGTCGGCCCCGGCCGGCTGGTCGTCGTTCCGCGGCGGCGCGGCCGACGCCGGCGCTGGAGGAGCCTCGACGCGGATCGGGTCGTGGAGGTCCTCTCCGCGAGCGGCCCGGCCGCCCTGGTCCTCACCCGCGACGCCGACGTCGACCCCGGAGCGCGCGTCCTGGCCGAGCTCGCGCGGATCATGGGCCACGAGGTCCTGGTCCTGCCGGCGGCGGAGGAGGAGGCGGCCTGGGCGATCGCGGTCGCGGCGCACGGCGACTTCCAGGGGGATGACCTCCTGCGACGGATGGAGGCTCTCCTTGGGGAGATGCGCGAGGGTGGTCTGCTGCCGCGCCGCGACCTCGGGGGCGGGGTGACGGTCCCCTCCCTGCGCCCGGCCGCCCTGGCGCGGTGGGCGGGTTGCGCCTGGCGTGCGTGCGAGCTCTGCGCCGGCGGCGGGCCGGCAGGAGGCCGTTGCGCCCGGTGCGGGGCGCGGTCGTGATTCGGCCCCGCCTGCCCGGCCGCCGGAGCGGCGGATGGCTCGTCGCCGCGGGCGCGATCGGTCTGGTCGCTGCGGTGATGACGGTCCGCGCCGCCGGTCCAGAGCCGCTCGCGGCCCGCATCGTGGTCGCCCGTGAGCCGCTCCCGGCGGGGCTCCTCCTGGATGCAGAGACGACCGCCGCATCGCTGCGCACGATGCCCGTACCCGAGGGGCTGCCCCTGAGGGGCACCTTCTCCGATCCGGCCGAGGCCGTCGGCCGCCGCGTGGCCGCGCCCGTCGGCCCTGGGGAGCTGCTGTCGGAGGCCGCTCTCGGAGGGGCGCCCGGAAGCGGGCCGGCGCCCCTCGCCGTCGGAGAGCGCGCCGTCGCCGTCCCGCTGTCTGCCGCCGGCGGATCGGCCGCCGGGCTCTCCGCCGGCGCCAGGGTCGATGTCGTGGCCTCCAGCGGGGAGGGCCTGACTGGCACCACGGCGCTCGTCGTGGCCGACGCGGAGGTCCTCGCGGTCGCCGTCTCGCCGCCCCAGGCGGGGTTCGAGGGGTCCGTCGGCGAGGCGCTCCTGCGCGTGTCGTCGCGGCAGGCCCTGCGCATCACGGCCGCGCTCAACTTCTCGCGCGAGGTGCGGTTGCTGGCGAGACCGGCTGATGAGCTCGGACCTCCGGACGGGCCGCGGGTGGTGGCGGCGCCGTGAGCGGGGCGCGGGAGACATCCACCCCGCAGGCGGTCGTGATACTCGTCGCCGGCGCGAACGGGGGGTGCGGGGCGAGTCTCCTCGCGGGCGCCCTCGCTCTGGCGTCGGCGCGGGCGGAGGGCGGGGCGTGGCTCGTCGAACTCGACATCGATCGCGGCGATCGCGGTGAGGCGTGGGGCATGCCGGGGGAGCGCACGCTCGCCGACCTCCTGGTGGTCGCGGGGGAGATGGAAGCGCGCCACCTGCGCCAGGCGGCGTACACCGGTCCCGATGGCCTGCGCGTCGTCAACGCCCCTCCCGATCCGGGGGCGGCGGGGGCATGGAGTCCCGAGGCGATCCGGCGCCTGGTCCGCTCCGCGCGGGCGGCGGCGGGCGCGGGCGGGCGCGCCGTGGTGGATGCCGGCACGGGGTTGTCCGCCGCCGCCCGCGCGGCGGCGGCGGAGGCCGATGCGACCCTGATCGTCTGCAGCCCCACCGTGGGCGCGGTCCGGCGCGCCCGGCGTCTGGTGGCTGCGCTCCCGCACTCGTCATCGGAGCGGTGCGGACTTGTGCTCGTCCGCAGCCCCGCCCCTCGGGAGATCGGCGCGGCGGCCATTGCGCGCGCGGCATCCGCCCCCGTGCGTGCAGAGCTGCCGTGGTCGCCCGGCGAGGCCGCCCGATTGGCGGCCGGCCGGTGGCCGTCGGGGCGCCGCCGAGGACTCGCGTCGGCAGTCCAGGCGCTGTCCGACGGGTTTCGATGAGCGCTCCGGCCGCCGACCCCCTGCTCGTCGAGCATCTGCGGGCGCGGGCCGCCCGCGATGCCCGCACCCGCCAGGGCATGGACCGGCGGGAACTCGCCGACATCGTCGACGACCTGCTCGACGAGGAGCGGCGGATCCTCCCCGAAGCCGCGCGCGCGGAGCTGGTCGCGGCGGTCGTCGACGAGGCTCTCGGGCTCGGTCCGCTCGAGACGCTCCTGCGCGATCCGCGCGTCACGGAGGTGATGGTGTGCGGTCCGTCTCGGGTGTTCGTGGAGCGCGAAGGCCGGATCGCGGCGACCGGGGTGCGCTTCGCCGACGACGCGCATCTGCTTCACGTGATCGACCGCATCCTCGCGCCGCTCGGGCGGAGGGTCGATGAGGCGAGCCCGATGGTCGACGCGCGCCTCCCCGACGGATCTCGGGTGAACGCCGTCATCCCGCCACTCGCGCTCGACGGGCCGGCGCTCACCATCCGGCGCTTCTCCGGCGAGCCGCTGACGGGTGGCGACCTCGTCTCGCTCGGGACGATCGACGCGGCCATGCTCGGCATGCTGAGGGGCGCCGTGCGCGCACGGCGCAACCTGCTGGTCACCGGGGGCACCGGCAGCGGCAAGACGACCACCCTCGCTGCGCTTGCGGCCTTCGTGCCGCCGGAGGAGAGGATCGTCACGATCGAGGACGCGGCCGAGTTGCGGATTCCGCTCCCGCACGTGGTGCGGCTCGAGAGTCGTCCTCCGTCGCTCGAGGGCGCGGGCGCGGTGCCCATCCGGGCCCTCGTCCGTAACGCTCTTCGGATGCGGCCCGACCGGATCGTGGTCGGAGAGGTCCGCGGGGGCGAAGCCCTGGACATGCTCGCCGCCATGACGACCGGGCACGAGGGGTCGCTCTCGACCCTGCACGCCTCCTCCCCGGCCGACGCGATCCGCCGTGTCCAGACGCTCGCTCTCATGGGTGATCTCGACCTCCCCTATCGCGCGGTGGCCGATCAGGTCGCGAGCGCCCTCGACGTCGTCGTCCACCAGGCCAGGCTCGCCGACGGGCGCCGGCGCGTCGTCGAGATCGCAGCCGTCTCCCCATCGACCGACGGCCCCCGCCTGACCGAGCTCGTGCGGTGGCGAGTCGGCCGCGACGGCTCAGGGGGGTTCGCCTGGAGCGAGGCTGCCGGTGAGTGGGTGGCGGCGCTGCCGGACGCGGCCGGCGCGGGGGGCGGGCCATGAGCGTGGCACCGGCCCTCGCCGCCGCGTCGGCGGCGCTCGCCGTACTGGGCATCGGCCGACTGGCGACGGCCGGGCTCGTCACGGCCCGGTGCCGGACGTTCGTGCGCACCGGGCCGCTGGCCCGGCGCGACACCGGCCGAAGGCTGGGAGCGCGCCTCGAGCGCGCGGGCGTACCCCTCGGCCCCGACGCCTTCGTCATCGTTACCGGCGCAGGCGCCCTCGCCGCGGCGATGCTGGCGGTCGGGGTTCTGAGGATGCCGATCGCGGGACCCGTCGCCGGTGCCCTCGTCACGGCCGCGGCGATCGTGGTGGTGCGGTCGGCCGACCGCCGTCATCTGAAGCGCGTCGAGGCCCAGTTGCCGGGCGTCGCGCAGCAGCTCGCGGCCGCTCTCGGGGCGGGGCTCTCCCTCCGCCAGGCGCTCGCGCGGGCGGCCCGCGACGCCCCCGAGCCGGTCCGCCCGGAACTCGCCCGGGCCGCCGCCGAGCTGGAGATGGGCAGCCGGCTCGAATCGGCGCTCGAGGGGCTCGCGGAGCGCGCACCCGCGCACGATCTGCGGATCATGGTGACGGCCATCCTGGTGCAGCGCCGCACCGGTGGGAACCTCGCCCGCGCGCTCGGCGCGCTCTCGGAGCGGCTGGAGGAGCGCGCCCAGCTCGCCCGGGAGCTCACGGGGGCGACGGCGCAGGCGCGGATGACCGCGTGGATGGTCGCGGCGCTGCCCGTCGCCGCCGGCGCGATCGCCGAGCTTGCGGCGCCGGGCACCCTCGCCCGCACGCTGGGGCAGGGGTACGGGCCGATCCTGCTGCTGGTGTCGAGCGCGCTCTACCTGGGCGGGATCCTGGCGATCCGGCACATCGGTCGTGTGGATCCGTGAGCGCGGGCCTGGGTCCGGTCCTCCTCTGGCTGGCCGGCCTCACGTGCGCCGGCGTCGGGCTGCGCGTCCGCGCCCAGGGGCGCGCGACGGGCCCGTCGCCGGTGGCGTCCGGCATCCCCCTCGCGTTCCGGGCGGCGCGGCGCGTGCCCAGCCCCCGGCCACTGGTGGAGCGCCTGCGACGTCGCGCAGACGCCGGCGAGCTGATGCGCGCCGGTCTCGGCGGACGACTCACGGCCGACGGGCTCGCGCGGATTCGGGCCGGGTTCGCGGTGTCGGGCCTCGTGCTCGTCCTGTCCGCGGCTCTCGCGGGTCCACCCGCGCTCGCCGCGGCCGCGCTTCTCGCCGCGCTCGGTGTCGCGTCGCCGGGGCGGTGGGTCGCCCGCCGCCGCCGTATTCGTCGCCGCGCCCTGGTGCGCGAGCTGCCGGATCTGCTGGACCTGCTGGGGATCTGCGTCGAGTCGGGGATGGCCCTCGATCCCGCGCTGCGGCTCTCCGCCGATCGCCTCGGCGGCACGCTCGGAGAGGAGGTCAGCGTGGCGCTCCGCGATCTGTCCCTCGGATCCCCCCGACGTGTGGCCTACCGCGATCTCGTCGAGCGCGCGGGCAGCCCCGAGATGGCCCGGGCGGTCGGAGCCCTGCTGCAGGCGGAGGAGCTCGGAGCGCCGCTCTCGCGCGCCCTGCAGGGGCAGGCCGAGGCGCTGCGGGCCGGTCGGCGCCAGGAGGCGCGCGAGAGCGCGGCGCGGGCGGCGCCGAAGATCCAGCTGGTCGTCGCCATGGTGATGGTGCCGGCCGTGCTGCTCCTGGTCCTGGGTGTCCTGGTCATCGAGCTCGCCCGGCAGGTGGGGGCGGTGGCCGGATGAGGCGCCGTATCGCCCCGTCGACCGGATCGTCGGCGGTCGAGTACCTCGGCGCGGTGGCGGCCGTGGGGCTGATGATGCTCGCGCTAGTGGCGGTGCGGGAGCACCGGCCGCACCGGCGCCCGCCGGTCGACCCGGTTGCGCGAATCGGCGCCATCGTCCGCCCACCGCCCGTGATCCGGGCCCCGCGGACGCCTCCACGCACCGTGGCCGGTCCCTCCCGGCCCCGCCGGCCACCGAGGCCCCGCACGATCGTGCTCGCCCCCGTCTGGGCGAGCGGTTGGTGAGACGTGATGGATCGTCGGCCGGCGGCGGACACTCCGCGTCAGTGTCTCCTCCGAACTCCGCCACGAGATGAGGGACACGGCCGTCCCACCGGACGAACCTCGCCACGCTGCGGCTCACGCTCACCATCGAGGGCCCGCCGGCGCCCGCGGCGGAGGAGGGCCGCTTCGGCGGGCCGCTCTCGCGGGCGGGTGGGCGCCTGGCGGACACGACGGCCTGGCTGCTCGGGATGGCCGTGCTGGTGGGCCCGTTCCCGCTGCTGGTGCTCGCCGCCGCGTGGGTCGCGCTCCGTCTGCGGTGCCGCTCGGAGCGCCGCCGGATGGGCTCCGCGTGGGCGGGAGCCGCGCCCCGCTACGGGGTGCGGATGGTGGCCAGGTCCTCCGGAATGATCTCCAGGTGCGCCTGCAGTCCCGAACGGCGGGCCTGGAGCCACGCCCAGCGCGGGCGGCGGTCGCCGTCGATCGCCTCGCCGACGCTGCCCGGGTTGACGAACAGGCACTTGGCGGCGGTGCGCACGAGGGCGCGGTGGGTGTGGCCGCTCACGATGCAGTCGGGTCGGCCGAGCTCCGACACCAGGCGCGCGAGGTCCTTGTCGGACGTGTCGGCGCCGATGGCGTCGCGGGGGTCGTCGGGCCCTCCGTGCATGAGGACGATCCGCGCCCCCTTGAGGTCCAGGCGTACCACGAGCGGTAGCCCCGCCAGGTACTCCAGGTTGGGAGGGCTGAGCTGGTTGCTGCTCCACGGCCGCGATCCCACGCGCAGCGCCTTGGGATGATCGGGGGCGCGGCGCGGGCGCGTCGCCACCTTGCGGTCGGTGTTGCCCATCACGCACGGCCAGCCGGTCTCGCGGATGGTGGTGACGCAGGCCTCGGGGTCGTCTCCGCGCATCACGAGGTCGCCGGTGCAGATGCCGCGGCGGAGCCCCGCCGCGTCGACCGCGGCGAGCACGGCCCGCAGAGCGGCGGCGTTGGCGTGGACGTCCCCGATCAGGGCGAGTCGCTCAGGCACGGCCACCGATGCCCAGTGCGGTCTCAAGGCGCGGCCGGAACCGCTCGGCCTTCAGTCGCCGCCACTCGTCCATGAACCGCGTGTAGAGCTGCTCGCGCTCCCGACGCCGCCGGCCGATCAGGGCGTGCACCCCGATCCGCTCGTCCGCGCGCCGGCCCACCTCCAGCTCGCGCTGGAACGCGCGGAACTCCGCCTCGGACGGGCGACCCGAGCGCCGTCGGGGGCGGGCCGCGGCCGTCTCGCTCACGAGCCGCTGCGCGGCGCCCGCCTCGCGCGCGGAGAGCCAGGCGAGGTGATCCTCCAGCATCGGGATCTGCACGTCGCAGTCGTGGATGTCGCCGAGCACGTCCTGGAGGCCCGCGACCTCGTCGGTGAACGGCCTCAGGTCGTCCCCGAAGGCGACACCGAAGATCTCGAGCAGGTAGCGCAGGCGCTTGCAGGCGATCCGCATGTCGTGGAGGTCGGTCACGTTGGCCGGATCGGCCACGAGGCCGTCGTACGCGTAGACCTCGTCGATCCGGACGGCGAGGATCCTCCGGGCGTTGGGCCGCAGGCGGCGGTCGGGGTCGAGCCCGGGGACGGGGCGGGGCCGGGCCATCAGCCCGCCGGGGGGCGGGGGTCGAGCCGCTTCATGCTCACGCCGGTGTGCTTCTCGACGTACCTGGTCAGGCGCTTCTCGAAGCGCTCCTCGTCGACGCGGGCGAACAGCGTGGCGATGCGCGGCGCCTCGGCCCCCCGGTCCTGCCGGTAGCGCGCGATCAGGCCCTCGATCCCCGGCCGCTCGTCCTCTCCCATCTCGGCCAGCGTCCGCGTGAGCCGCTGCACCGCGACGTCCAGGTCGCGCGCTTCGCCGAGGACGTCGGTGATCTCCTTCACCTGGCGCAGGAGGGGGCGGAAGCTCTTCGCCGGGAAGGCGACCTCGAACGCGTCCATCGCCGCGCGCAGGCGCCGCGACGACACGCGCATCGCGTGCAGTTCCTCGATGTCCTCGCCGAGGACGGTGCCGTCGCGGTAGCTCATCATCTCCCGCCACCGGGTGAGGATCACCCGCCCGGCGGCGTCCCGGAAGCCGGCGCGGCCGCGGAGGCCGGGAACATCCCAGGCCCGCGCCACCGGCGCCTAGGCCGCGGTCCGGCGGCACACCATGACCGACTCGCGGACGGCGGCGCGCAGGGACTTGCCGCTGGCGATCACCGCCCAGTCGATGTCGAGCTCGGTCCCCAGGTCGACGAGTGCCCGGAGCACCGCGCCCTCGTCGATGTCGGGGCCCGACAGGGCGAGCGCCTCCTTGAGCCACCCGACCTGCGGCTTCGAGAGCGCCACGGTCACATCGCGCCGGGCGTCCTTGGGCTTGGTGCGGATGGCGTCGTCGCCGAGGCGCACGTACACCGAGGAGGGCCCGCCGGTGGGGGCCCCGAGCACCGACTGATAGCTGACGCGCCTCATGACGGCGCCGCCTGCGGCTGGTTGGACGACGCCTCCAGGCTCATGCGGCGGTCCTCGGCGAGGTCGCGGATCGTGTCCTCGCCGATCTGGTCCTCGCCGCGCTCGGCGGCGACGAACAGCGCGTTGGCGAGCAGGAGGTTGACGAGCCGCGGCACTCCGCCGGTCTCGGCGTGGACCGCACGCGCGGCGCGCTTGGAGAGGATGCGCCTCCCCCCGCCGGCCACCCGCGTGCGGTGGAGCGCGTAGGCGTCCACCTCCTCCGGGCTCATCGCGCCCATGTGGTAGCGCACCACCACCCGCTGCGCGACCTGGGGCTGGCGTTCGATGCGCGCCGTCAGCTCCGGCTGGCCCAGGAGCACCACGGGGGCGCCCGGGCCGCCGGGGCCGCGGTTGGTGAGCAGGCGGATCTCGTCGAGCGCGCGGGCGTCCAGGCGCTGGGCCTCGTCGATCGCCAGCACCACGCGCCTCCCCTGGCCGGCCACCTCGGCGAGCCGCTCCCTCACCCGCCCGGCCAGGCGCGCGGCCGACCCCCCCGCAGGCTCGGCGCCCATCGCGGGCAGCGCCGCCGCGAGCAGGGCGGCGGCCGTGCGCGGGGGGTTCGCCACCTCGGCGACGGCGAAGCCCTCGCCGTCGAGGGTCTGGGTCAGGGTCTGGGCGAGCAGGGTCTTGCCGGCGCCGATCTCACCCGTGATCACCACGAGGCCCCCGAGCTGGGTGATGCCGAAGAGGACGCGGGCGAGGCCCTCGCGGTGGTCGGTTCGCGCGAAGGCGAAGCGCGGATCGGGCTCGAGCTGGAACGGCGCCTCGGCGAGTCCCCAGTGCGCCAGGTACGTGGGCGCCCCGCTCACGCGGCGGTCTCCAGCACAAGTCCCTCGCGCAGTCCGGCCTGGCTCACCCGGAGATCGTCGAGCCCGAACGAGCGCCGCACCGCCTCGAGGGCCGCGGCCCCCGCCAGCGAGAGCCGCACCCGGGCGGCCTCGAGGCCGGTCTCCTCGGCGATGTCGTCCGAGTGCGCGCCGGCCAGCCGCTCGACGGCGCGCACCAGGGCGTCGCGGTCGAGCACCTCCGTGCCCGCGAGGGCCGCCAGGGCGACCGCCGACCCGCCCCCGGCGAGGGCCTCGCGGCCGTGCGCCGAGACGGTGACCGAGTCGACCATCTCGCGCACGGCGGCGATCATCGGCTCGAGCAGGTCGATCGACGGCGGGTCGCCGGGGGAGAAGCGCTCGGTGAGGAGGCGGACGCCGATCGGCACCGAGGTGGCCCACCGCAGGTGGCCGCCCTCGCCGCCCATCAGCTCCAGGCTGCCGCCCCCGAGGTCGATCGCGAGGAGGGGGTCGGGCGCTCCCGACGCGACCATGCCGCGGAAGGCCAGCTCCGCCTCCTCGGGACCGGAGAGGACGCGGGGCACGACCCCGGACGCCAGCTCGAGCCGGTCGAGCAGCTCGGACGCGTTGCCCGCCACCCGGGCCGGGGCGGTGCAGGCCACGACGATCCGCTCCACCCCGAGCGCGCGCGCCTCGGCCGCCATCTGCCGGACGGTCAGCTCGACCAGGTCGAGGCCGCCGGAGCGGATCCTGCCCCCAGGCCTCAGGCCGGCGCCGAGCGCGGTCATCGCGCTCCCGCTCGCCAGGGGCTCCACCCGGCCGTTGCGCGTCCGCGCGACGAGGAGCCGCGTGGTGTTGGTACCGACGTCGATCGCCGCGATCGGGGCGGGGGGGAGGGGGGGATCGTCGATCTGTGAGGTCACCTGGGGTCGTTCCACGTCGGGCGCGCAGTCTAGCGCCGCCCCGGCCTGCCCGGGCCCCTGTCGCGCCGGGGTTACATCGCGGCGGTGCGGGTACCGGTGAGGGCGCGCCGGCGGGTGACCGCGCGGGCGCGGACGAGGGCCAGGCCCCCCACGAGCGCCCCGGCGAGGGCGAGCTTCAGCTGACCCGCGACGATGGCCCCGCCGCCTGGGGCGGACGCAATGGCGGCGAGGAGGAACCCGGCGGTCAGGCCGAGGCTGTAGAGGGCGACGGACGGCGCGCTCGGGGCGCGGCGGGGCCGGGGCGGCGGCACCTGGCGCAGGCGCGGCGGGGCCGGGGCGGCGGCGGCCTCGGCGAGCTGGTGGGTGCGAGCGGTTGCGTGCATGGGGCGAACAGTAGTTCGTCCCTCGGACGCGAACAAGTGTTCGCTTCCGTTCTGCAACGGGGCTCACTGCAACGGAGGCTTCATCTCCGCCATCTGCGTCCTGGCGTTGCGGGGGGGGCGTGTGGGGGGAAACCCCGTACCTATGGGGGGGAGAATGGGTTGGCATGTGGGGTGATGTGGGGTAGCGTGGGGCAATGCAACGTCGGCTGCTCAGCGGGACGTACGAGTGCAAGCTCGACGACCGGTTCCGCTTGGCTATTCCCGCGCGGATCCGGGAGCCCTTCGCCGCGGGCGCCACGATCGGCTGGTGGATCGACGACTGCCTGATCGTCGTGCCGTCCCTCGAGTGGTCCGGGCTCGTCGAGCGGACCTTCGGCACCATGAGCCTGTTCGACGACCAGGCACGCGACATGAACCGCTTCATCATCGGGAGCGCCCTGCACCACGAGCTCGACCGCCAGGGCCGGATCCCGCTCAGCGCCGAGCTCCGGGAGTACGCGGACATCGGCGACGGCACGGTCAAGCTCGTCGGGGTGGGGGAGTACCTCGAGGCATGGGACCCGGGCCGGCTCGCCGAGCGCTTCGCAACGCTCCGCCGAGAGGGGGTGTCCGCACATGCCAAGCGCCTTGCCGATCGAGTCGCGTAGGCCCCGCAGCGGCCATGAGCCCGTCATGGCCGACGAGGTCGTGCGGATGCTCGGCCTGCGGCCCGGCGAGACCGTCGTCGATTGCACCTTCGGCGCCGGCGGCCACGCCCGCCGCCTCGCGCCGGCCCTCGGGGAGAACGGCCGCTACATCGCCATCGACCAGGACCCCGAGGCGGCGGCGTGGTTCGCCGACCTCGCCGGCGACGTCGTCTGCGAGACGCGCTTCATCCGCGCGAACTTCGCGGAGGCTCTCCCGCGCCTGGTCGACCAGGGCCTGCGTGCGGACGCCGTCCTGATGGACCTCGGACTCTCCTCCATGCAGGTTGACCAGACCCAGCGCGGCTTCTCCTACTCGCGCCAGGCGCCGCTCGACATGCGGATGGACCCTTCGCAGGAGCGCTCCGCGGCCGACCTCGTGGCCGAGATGAGCGAGCGCGAGCTGGCCGACGTCATGCGCACCTACGGGGAGGAGCGTTACGCCCGGCCGATCGCCCGCGCCATCGTGCGCCGCCGCGACGCCGATCCCATCGTCACCACCGGGGACCTCGTCGAGGTGGTCCGCTCCGCGGTGCCGACCCCGGCGCTGTTCGCCGGCGGGCACCCGGCCAAGCGGGTCTTCCAGGCGTTGCGGATCGCCGTCAACGACGAGCTGGGCAGCCTGGAGCAGGGCCTCGAAGCGGCGTTCGCGCTGCTGTCGCCCGGCGGCCGGCTCGCCGTGATCTCGTTCCACTCGCTCGAGGACCGGATGGTCAAGCGCTTCATGCGGGCGCGCAGCCAGGGCTGCATCTGCCCGCCCGAGATGCCGGTCTGCGGGTGCGGCCGCGTCGCCGAGGGCGCGCTCCTCGCCACCAAGGCGCAGCGCCCCAAGCAGGCCGAGCTCGACCGCAACCCGCGCGCCCGCTCGGCGCTGCTGCGCGGCGTCCGCCGCGCGGAGGCCGAGTGAGCACCCGCGCCACAGCCCGCGCACGCACCGCCGGGCCGGCGACCGCCCCGCGCCCGCGCACGCGCCCCACCGCCGCGCCCGCGCCGCGCCCGCGCCGCGCGGCACCCGCCGCACCCCGGCCGCGCCCGCGTCCGCGTGCGGTCCCGACCCAGGCGCGCCTGCGCAGCGCCTGGGTCGTGATCCCGCTGATCGCCGTGATCCTCGGCGGCATCGTCTTCGTCAACGTCGCCAAGCTCTCGTTGACCAACCGCACCAGCCAGGTCATCGAGCGCGCCCGCAGCGTCGAGAGCGAGACCGCGCGCCTGAAGGCGACGCTCGACGCGAAGGACGCCGCGGTGCGGGCGAGCGCGCAGGAGCGGCTGGGCATGGTCGAGCCCGCTCTGGGCGAGGCCCGCTATCTCGATCCCCGCCCCGTAACCCCGTAGTGCCCCCGAGGCGACCGCCGACGCGCCGGCCGGCGGCCGGACCCCGGCCCGCGTCGCGGCGCACGCGCTCCCGGCGCATCCGCGCGCTGACCGGCGTCGCGGTGCTGCTGATGGCCCTGCTCGGCGCGCGCGCCGCCTTCATCGGCACGGTCCGCGCGGGCGACCTCTCCGAGCGCGGCCGCCAGGCCCAGCGCGTCGAGGTCGACCTGATCGCGCAGCGCGGCTCGATCCTCGCCGCCGACGGCTCCGACCTCTCAACCGACCAGCTGGCGGTCGACGTCACCGCTTCGCCGAGGGTGATCGTCGACCCGAGGGGGGTCGCCGCAAAGCTCGGTCCGATCCTCAAGCGCGACCCCAACGTCCTGGCCAACACGCTCTCCGGGGGCGGGGGCTACGCGGTCCTCGCGAAGGCCGTGCCGGCGAAGGCCGCCGACCGGGCGAGCAAGCTCGGTCTGCCGGGCGTCTACTTCTCGGACACCTACAAGCGCTTCCTGCCCGGGCGCTTCCAGGCGTCGCAGGTCGTGGGCCTCACCGGCGACACCCATGAGGGCATCTCCGGACTCGAGAAGCAGTACGACCCCCTGCTCACCGGCACGCCCGGCCATCGCGTCGAGGTCCGCGACCTCTTCGGCCACCCGATCCAGGTGCTCGCCGACCGCGAGGCCCGCGAGGGCGCCGACGTCCGCGTCACCCTCGACCCCGACATCCAGGCGCACATGGAGGAGACGCTCGCCCGCACGCGCGAGACGTACCAGGCCAAGAGCGTCATGGGCATCGTGATGGACCCGCGCAACGGGGCGATCCTCGCGATGGCGACCGTGCCGCGCTTCGACCCCAACGACCGGCGCGTCGTGAACCCCGAACTCGAGCGCAACCGCCCGGTGGTCGATTCGTTCGAGCCGGGCTCCACCTTCAAGATCGTGGCCATGGCCGCCGCCCTCGACGACGGCAAGGTGAAGCCGACGACCCCGTTCCACCTGCCGGGCAGCACCATCGAGCTCTACGACGGCAAGTTCACGCTGAGCGACTCGCATGAGCACGGCCCCGAGGACCTCACCGCGGCGCAGATCCTCGAGCAGTCGAGCAACATCGGGGTCTCGCAGATCTCGCTCAAGGTGGGGCGTGAACGGCTCGAGGCGTGGATGAGGCGGTTCGGCTTCGGCGCGACGACCGGCATCGACTTCCCGGGCGAGCCGGCCGGCTACATCCCGCCGGGTGAGAAGTGGTTCGGCACCGGCATCTACACCTTCCCGATCGGCCAGGGCGTCACCGTCACGCTCACCCAGCTGGCCCGCGCCTACGCCGCGATCGCCAACGGCGGGATCCTCGTGACGCCCCACCTGCGGGCCGATGCCCCGGGGGCGGCACAGTCCCGTCGCATCATGCACGCACGCACCGCGCACCAGGTCGACAAGATGCTGCGCAAGGTGGTCTCCGAGAAGGACGGCACCGGCACCCTCGCCGAGGTGAAGGGCTACCGCGTGGCCGGCAAGACCGGCACCGCCGAGAAGATCGATCCGACCAGCGGGCGCTACGACCACACGCTCTACACGTCGTCGTTCGTCGGCTACGCGCCGGCCGACGACCCCCAGCTACTGGTCGCCGTCGCGGTCGACGAGCCCAGGGCCGTCGCGTACTACGGTGGCGACGTGGCGGCTCCCGCCTTCGCCGAGATCACCGAATTTGCCCTGCAAAAGATGAGAATCCGTCCCTGAGGCGCCGCAGGCGGCTGTGGTAGAGTGCCGCCCCGCATGACCCTGGACGAGCTGATCGGGAGCGGACCCGGAGGGCGTGTGCTCCCGCCGCCCGAGCGCACCCCCGCGCCGGGCGAGGTCGAGATCACCGCCATCGTGCAGCGCCCCGACGACGCCGTCCCCGGCGCGCTCTTCTGCGCGATCCGGGGCCTGCGCGCCGACGGTCACGACTTCGCCGGCGAGGCCGTCGCCCGCGGCGCCGCGGCGCTGCTGGTGGAGCGCCCGCTCGATCTCCCGGTTCCCCAGGTGCTGGTGGGCGACGCCCGCCGCGGCATGGCGCTCGCCGCGGCGGCCTTCCACGGTCACCCCTCTCGCGATCTCGCCGTCGTCGGCGTCACCGGGACCAACGGCAAGACCACCTGCGCCTTCCTCGCCCGCTCGGTCCTCGAGGCGGCCGGGCGCCCGTGCGGGCTGGTCGGCACGATCGAGGCCCGGGTCGGCGGCGCGGTGGTGCCGGTGCGCCACACCACCCCCGACGCGATCGATCTGCAGGCCCTGTTCGCGCGGATGCGCGACGCCGGCGACACGGCCTGCGCGATGGAGGTCTCCTCCCACGCGCTCGACCAGAGCCGCGTGGCCGGCACCCGCTTCGCGCGCGGCGCTGTTCACCAACCTCACCCGCGACCACCTCGACTACCACCCGGACGTCGAGCGGTACTACGCCGCCAAGCGGGCGCTCTTCGCCCGCCCGCCCCAGGAGGGCGAGGACCCCCCGGGTGCCGCCAACCTCGACGACGAGTTCGGCCGCCGGCTGGCCTCCGAGACCGGCGCCCTCGGCTACGCCATCGACGCCCCGGCCGACGTGCGCCCGACCGAGGTCGGCGGGCTCGAGACCGGGATCCGGGCCACCGTGGCCACGCCGCGCGGCCCGCTGGGGATCGAGAGCCGCCTGCGCGGGCGCTTCAACCTCTCCAACCTTCTGGGCGTCATCGCCGTCGGCGAGCTTCTCGAGCTGCCGCACGACGCCGTCGCGGCGGGCATCGCGTCGGTCGCCGGGGTGCCCGGTCGGTTCGAGGCGATCGAGGGCGGGCAGCCCTTCCCGGTGATCGTCGACTACGCCCACACCCCCGACTCGCTCGACAACGTCCTGCGGGCCGCGCGCGGCATCGTCACGGGCGGCCGCCTGATCGTGGTCTTCGGGTGCGGGGGCGACCGGGACCGCGGCAAGCGCCCCCAGATGGGCGAGGTGGCGCGCAGGCTCGCCGACGTGGCCGTGGTCACGTCGGACAATCCACGCAGTGAGGACCCGGAGGCGATCGTGGCGGAGATCCTGGTGGGGGCCGAGGGCGGCCCGGCCGAGCTCGTGGTGGAGGTCGACCGCCGCGCGGCGATCGCCCGGGCCCTGCGGGACGCGGCGGCCGGCGACGTGGTCGTGATCGCGGGCAAGGGCCACGAGCAGGGCCAGGAGCGCGATGGGGTCGTCACCCCGTTCGACGACCGCGACGTCGCCCGCGAGGCGCTCGCCGGAGCGGCCGCGTGAGGCTCACCGTGAACGACCTCCTGAAATCCCGGGCAGCGGTGCGCATCCCCGTCGGAAAGCCCGACGTCGAGGTCGACGGCGCGTTCGTCGACTCCCGCGAGCCCGTCCCCGGGGCCCTCTTCGTCGGCGTGCGCGGCGAGTCGGCCGACGGCGGCACCCACGCGCCCGACGCCCTGCGCGACGGGGCCGCGGCCGCGGTCGTGACCGAGTCGGCGTGGCGCTGGATCGAGGGCGACGCGCAGGCCATCCGTAAGCCCGTGCTGGTCGCCCCGGACCCGCTGGCGGTGCTGCAGGCCGCCGGCCGGATCGCCTTGGAGCGCAGCGGCGCGCGGGTGATCGGCGTCACCGGCGCGACCGGCAAGACGACCACCAAGGACATCCTCGTGGCCATGCTGCGGGCGGCCGGGGTTCCGGCGGAGGGCACGCCGGGCAACCGCAACACCGAGTTCGGAGTGCCCATGTTCCTGATGGGGCTCTCCGACGGCTGCCGGGTTGCGGTGGTCGAGATGGGCATGCGCGGCGTCGGCCAGATCGCCGAGCTCGCCGAGCTCGCTCCGCCCGACGTGGCCTGCATCACCTCGATCGGGCCCGTCCACCTCGAGCTGCTCGGAACGGTCGAGGCCGTGGCCGCGGCGAAAGCCGAGATCCTCCAGGCCCTGCGCCCCGGAGGCACCGCGGTGGTGCCCGAGGGGGAGGTCCTGCTCGACCCGCACGTCGCCGCGCTCGACCCGGGCGTCAGGGTCGTGCGCTTCGCCGACGCCCCGCCGGTCGATCTGGACCTCGGGTTGACCAAGGCGTGGGAGCTGCGCAACGCCGCGGCCGCCTACGCCTGCTGCGAGGCTCTCGGCATGGCGCCGCCGGCCGGTGCGCGGGTCGAGGTTGGCCTGTCGGCGATGCGCGGCCAGGAGCGCCCGCTCGCCGGCGGGGGCGTGCTGATCGAGGACTGCTACAACGCCAACCCGATCGCCATGCGCGCGGCGCTCGCCGACCTCGCCGGCCGCCCGGGCCGCCGGGTGGCCGTGCTCGCCGACATGATGGAGCTCGGGCCCGACGAGGACCGCTACCACCGCGAGGTGGGCGAGGCGGCCGCCGCGGCGGGCATCGACCTGCTGATCGCCGTCGGCGAGCGGGCCGCCGGCTATGCCGACGTGGACGGCCTGGAGGCCGTCCACGTCGCGACCGTCGAGGAGGCGCTCGAGGAGGTGCCCGGCCTCCTGCGCGCGGGCGACGTCGTGCTGCTCAAGGGGTCGCGATCGATGCGGCTGGAGCGCCTCGGCGCCGTGATCGCACCCGCCTGATGCCCCGCGTACTCATCTCCGCGATCTCCGCGGCCACGCTCCTGATGTTCCTCGGTCCCAAGTTCATCGCGTGGCTGCGCGCCAACGAGGTCGGCCAGTTCGTGCGCGCTCCCGGGCTGATCCCCGCCGGGCACGCCGAGAAGCAGGGCACCCCGACCATGGGCGGCCTGCTGATCCTGGTCGCCACCACGCTGCCGTTCATCATCCTCTCGAGTCGCAGCACCGAGGCCATGCTGGTGCTCTTCACCACGCTCGCCTGCGGAGCGATCGGCTTCATCGACGACTTCATGAAGGTCGTCAAGAAGCGCTCGCTCGGCCTCTCGGGCCGCTGGCGGATGTTCGGGCTCCTGCTGGTCTCGATCGTCCTCGTGTGGGCGAGCGTCGAGGTGGTCGGCCTGCCCACCGCGCTCACCGTCCCGCTGCTCGACGAGTCCTTCGAGATCGGCATCGCCGCGTTCTTCGTCGTCGTCTTCCTCGTGGTGGCGGGCGCGGCCAACGCGGTCAACCTCACCGACGGCCTCGACGGCCTCGCGGCCGGGGTCTGCGCCGTGGTGCTGCTCTCCTACACGGGCATCGCCTTCGTCTCCAACCAGCGTGACCTCGCCATCTTCGGCGCCACGCTCGTGGGAGCGTGCGTCGGCTTCCTGTGGTTCAACTCCTTCCCGGCCGCCGTCTTCATGGGCGACACCGGCTCCTACGCCCTCGGCGGCGCGATCGCGGCGATGGCCGTCATGACCAAGACCGAGATCCTGCTCGTGGTGATCGGCGCGATCTTCGTGGCCGAGGCGCTCTCGGTCATCATCCAGGTGATCGTCTTCAAGCGCTTCCGGCGCCGGGTGTTCCTGATGACGCCCGTCCACCACCACTTCGAGATGGCCGCGTGGAGCGAGACCAAGATCATCGTGCGCTTCTGGCTGATCGCCGCCATCTTCGCAGGGGTCGGCTTCACGCTGTTCTACCGGGACTTCCAGAACCTCCCCGGCCTCGCCCCGTGAGCCGGCCGGGCTCCGCGCCCGCACCGGCCTTCGCCCCGTCGTCGGTCGGCGCCTTCCGCTTCACCTCGCTCGAGGCCGACTGGCGCACCGGCGCTGTCGCGCTCGGCTACGCGCTCGACGACGCCCATCGCTTCACCGAGCGCTTCGCGTTCCCGGTGCCCCCCGGCGGCGCGCCGTCGCCCGCGCGCCGCGCCGCGCTCGACCGCGCCGCGCGGCTGCTGCACCTGGTGGCGGGGGTCAGCTACTACAAGGCGGCGGTGCCGCTGCGCATCGAGATCGACACCGGGGCCCCCGGCCCCGCGACGGCGTCCTTCCTCGGGCGCCTCTACACGCAGGGTCTCGGCGAGTTCGCCTGGCGCAACGGCCTGCCGCGCATCGGCGAGGGCATCGTCTTCCCCGCCGAGGAGCACGACGGGCCTCCGGCGGCCCCCGCGGGCCTGTCGCCCCGCTCGCTGGTGCCGGTCGGCGGCGGCAAGGACTCGGTGGTGAGCCTGGCGGCCCTGGTCGCCGCGGGGGAGCCGGCGATCGCCTTCTCGATGGGGCGCAAGCCCTCGTCCGACGCCGCCGCGCGCATCGAGGGCGTCCCCATGGTCCACGTCGAGCGGGCGATCGACCCGGCGCTCTTCGCGCTCAACGGCGCGGGCGCCTACAACGGCCACGTACCGATAACCGCCATCGTCTCGTGCGTCGCCCTGATCACCGCCCTCCTGCACGACTGCGACGCCGTGGTGATGTCCAACGAGCGCTCGGCCTCGTCGGGCAACTTCGACTGGCCCGCGTTCGGCTCGGTGATCAACCACCAGTTCTCGAAGGGCTGGGAGGCCGAGCGCGGCCTCGCCGGCGTGGTCGCTCGCGAGATCGCGCCCGACCTGCGCTGCTTCTCGCTGCTGCGGCCCTACTCGGAACTGGCGATCACCCGGGCCTTCGCCCGGCTCGCCCGCCACCACCCCACCTTCATGAGCTGCAACACCGGCTTCCGCATCCACGAGCCGGCGGTTCCCGGCTGGTGCGGCGACTGCCCCAAGTGCCGTTTCGTGTTCCTCGCCCTCGCCCCCTTCCTCGAGCGGGACGCCCTCGTCGCCGTCTTCGGCGCGGACCTCCTCGACGACCCCGCCCAGGAGCCGGGCTTCCGCGCCATCCTCGGCATCGACGCAGAGAAGCCGTTCGAGTGCGTGGGGGAGACCGACGAGGCGCGCGCCGCCCTCCGCGCGGCCGCGGCGTGGCCGCAGTGGGCCGGCGACGCGGTCGTCGCCTCGCTCGCCCCCCGCGTCGGGGGTGCCGACCCCGGGGCGGTCGCGCCCTGGCTCGCACGGGCGGGCGAGCACGCCATCCCGGAGAGGCACGATCGGATCATCGGTGCGTTTCTCGGAGCTTGAGGGCCTGCGGGTCGGGATCTGGGGGCTCGGGCGGGAGGGGCGCGCCATGGCGCGCGCCGTCGCGGAGCGGCTGCCGGGGACGCCGCTGGTGCTCGTGGACGAGGGCCCGCCCCCCGACGGGCTCGAGGTGGTGGCCGACCCGGCGGCGCTCCTGCGCTGCGACGTCGTAGTCCGCTCCCCCGGCATCAGCCGCTACCGGCCCGAGGTGGAGCGCCTCGCCGCGGCCGGCGTCCGGCTGACGACCGGCACCAACCTCTGGTTCGCCGAGAACGCCGCGGCCCTGACCATCGGCGTCACCGGCACCAAGGGAAAGAGCACCACCAGCGCCCTCATCGCGCACCTCGCCGAGGCCGGGGGCCTGCGCGTGCGGTTGGCGGGCAACATCGGCCGTCCGCTGGTGGACCTGCTCACCGGGGACCCCGGTGAGGTGGACCTCTGGGTGCTCGAGCTCTCGAGCTTCCAGACGAGCGACCTCGACGCGTCGCCGAGCGTCGGCGTCCTGCTCAACCTCTACCGCGAGCACACGGACTGGCACGGCACCCAGGAGCGCTACTGGGCGGACAAGCTGGCGCTCTTCGGCCACCGGCCGGACATGCTCTCGGTGGTGAACGCGGCGGACCCCCGGATCCGTGCGCGCGCCGGAGCCTTCCCGAACCCGGTCTGGTTCCGCTCGCCCGACGGCTTCGACGCCGGGCCGTCGGGCATCACCCTGCGCGGCCGCCCCGTCCTGGAGCGCGCCGCGATACCGCTGGCGGGCGACCACAACCTCGACAACCTCTGCGCCGCCCTCGCGGCGCTCGCCGCCGCCGGCGTCGACGTGCCCGACCCCGCCGCCGCCCTCTCCGGCTTCCGGGCGCTCGCGCACCGGCTGGAACCCCTCGGGGAGCGCGACGGCGTCCTCTTCGTCAACGACAGCATCGCGACCATCCCCGAGGCCACCGTGGCCGCCGCGCGCGCGCTCGCGCCACGCCCGACGGTCGTCCTCGTCGGCGGTCACGACCGCGCCCAGGACTACGGCCCCCTGGCGGACTACCTCGCGTCGGGCAGCGCCGTGGTCGGCGTCGTCGGGATGCCGGTCAACGGCGCGGCCATCGTCGAGCGCGTGCGCGAGTCCCCGGTCGCGCTGGCCGTCGCCGACGACCTCGACGACGCCGTGCGCCGCGCCCGGGCGATGGTGCCCGCCGGAGGCGCCGTGCTGCTGTCGCCGGGCGCCCCCACCGGACCGGAGTTCCACGACTTCCAGGCGCGCGGCGACCGCTTCCGGGAGCTCGTCGGGGCGGGCCCACCCGACTGATTCCGGCCTCCGGGGCGTCGCGCGATCCGCGCGAGGATTCGCGGCCCGGGTGCAGGGGAGGGGGGAGCCTCCGGCGAAGACCCCTGAGCCGTGGCACCCTCCCGATCCGCCGCACGGTCCGACGCGCGCTCATCCGCGCGCGCCGCCCCGCGCCCCGCCCCCTCGCCTTCGCGCGCGCCCGCGCGCCAGAGCGCCCCGGCCGTCAGCGCCGAACGGCTGCTGAGCGGCACGGTCCTGGCCCTCGTCTGCTTCGGGCTGGTGATGGTCTTCTCCACCTCGAGCGCCACCGCGCTCCTGTCCGACGGCGATCCGCTGGGCATGGCGATCCGCCAGGGCGTCTACGCCGTGATCGGCTTCGGCGCCTACACGGCCTTCACGCGCATGAGCCCGGAGGGCATGAAGCGGCTCGGCCCTCCTGCCCTCGCCGCCTCGGCCTTCCTGCTGGTCATCGTTCTCATCCCGTCGATCGGGATGACCGTCAACGGCGCCCGGCGGTGGATCTCGCTCGGCGGCTTCGGGCAGCTGCAGCCCGCCGAGCTGGCCAAGCTCGCGCTCGCCCTCTGGGTCGCCCAGGCGGTCGTGCGCCCGCCCGCGCGCCTGACCACGCTCAAGGGGCTCGCCCCCTTCCTCGTGGTCACCGGGCTGATGGCGTTCCTGATCCTGATCGAGCCCGACATGGGCACGGCGATGACCTTCTCGGCGATCGCCTTCGCGATGCTCGTGGTCGCCGGCGCGCGGATGAAGCACCTGGGCGTGATCGTCGGCTGCGGCGTGGTGCTGGCCACGGCCGCCATGCTCGCGGAGCCCTACCGGCGCGAGCGCTTCTTCACGTTCCTCGACCCATGGAGCGATCCGAACGGCGCCGGCTTCCAGAGCGTTCAGGCCCAGGTCGCCCTCGGCTCGGGCGGACTCCACGGGGTCGGGCTCGGCGACGGCGTCCAGAAGGCCTTCTACCTGCCCGAAGCGCACACCGATATGATCCTCGCCACGGTGGGGGAGGAGCTCGGCCTCATCGGCGTGGTTGCGGTCCTCGTGGCGTTCGGGCTCTTCGCCGTCGCCGGATACCGCATCTCGCTGGGCGCCCGGGACCTCCACCAGCAGGTTCTCGCCGCCGGCCTCACCACCCTGGTGGTGATGCAGGCGGCCATCAACATCGGGGCCGTCGTGGGCGTCCTGCCCGTCACCGGCGTTCCACTGCCCTTCGTGTCCTTCGGGGGCAGCAGCCTGATCATCCTCCTGGCCTGTACGGGGATCCTTGTCAACATCGGACGCCGGTCAGCGACACCCACCAGCCGTCTCGCAGCGGTCGGCGCCCCTGCGCGTGACGATCGCGGCGGGCGGGACGGGCGGCCACGTGATGCCGGCCCTGGCGGTCGCCGACGCGCTCCGGGCGCGGGGCGCTGAGGTCCGGTTCATCGGCGCCCGCGGCGCCGGGGCATCGGGCACCGTGACGCGCGCCGGCTATCCGGAGGACCTGATCCCGCTGCACGGCTTCGCGCGGCGGCTGTCGCTGGGCAACCTCTGGACGGTGGTGCTCGCGGCGCTGGCGACCCCCCGCGCGGCGTCCCTGCTGCTGCGCCGGCGCACCGACGTCGTCCTCGGCGGCGGCAGCTACGTGGGCGGACCGGTCGCCCTGGCGGCGTGGCTCACCCGGCGTCCGCTCCTGCTGATGGAGGCCGACTCGCACCTGGGCGTCGCCAACCGGCTCGCGGCGCCGCTGGCGCGCCGCGTCACCCTCGCCTTCCCGCTCGCGGGCCGCTCCGGGTCGAAGTACCTCGTCACCGGCCGTCCGGTCAGCCGCGCCGTCGCCGAGGCCACCCGCACCGCCGGCCGACGGGTGTTCGGCATCGACCCGGACGCCACCGCGATCCTCGTGGTCGGCGGCAGCCAGGGCGCGCGCACGCTCAACCTCGCGGCGGTCGAGGCGTTCGGCGACGACCCCCCCGTTCGACGTCATCCACGTCGCCGGGCCGACGCAGCTCGACCAGACGCGCCGCCTCCTCGAGGCCCGCGCCCCCGGCGACCGCTACCGGCTGCTCGGCTGGCTCGACAACCTCCCCGAAGCGATCGCCGCGGCCGATCTCGTGATCTCGCGCTCGGGCGGGTCGGTCTTCGAGCTGGCGGCGATCGGGCGGCCGTCGATCCTGGTGCCCTATCCGCAGGCGACGGCCGACCATCAGGCCAAGAACGCGCGCTGGCTGGCCGAGGCCGGCGCGGCCATGGTGCTGCCCGACGCCGACTGCACGGGCGAGCGCCTGCAGGGCCTCGTGGGCGCGCTGCTCGCCGACCGCCGCCGGCTCGACGCGATGGCCGAGTCGGCACGGGCGGCCGGCCGGCCGGACGCCGCGGAGCGGGTCGCCGACGAGGTCGTCGCGATCGCCCGCCGTCCCCGGCGCCGGCGCCTGCGCCCGCGTCTGCCCGGCCGGCGCGCGTGAGCCGGCCGGGCGCGGCGGGCCCCCGGCCGATTCATCTGGTCGGAATCGGCGGCGCGGGGATGAGCGGACTGGCCCTGCTCGCCCAGGCCGCCGGCTACCGGGTGGGCGGCACCGACCGCGACGAGTCGCCGATGCTGGCCGCGCTGCGCGCCGCCGGCGTGGACGCCCGGGCCGGTCACGGCGCCGGGGCGGTGGCGCCCGACGCCGCGGCGCTCGTCGTCTCGACGGCGATCGCCGACGACAACCCGGAGCTCGCCGAGGCCCGCCGCCGCGGCCTGCCGGTGCTCCACCGCTCGCAGTTGCTCGCCGAGCTGATGGCCGGGCGGCGCGGCCTCGCGGTCGCCGGAGCGCACGGGAAGTCGACCACCAGCGCGATGCTCCTGACCGCCCTCGGCGACGCGTCGGCGTGCGTGGGGGCCACCATCGCCGGCGGGCGCGGCACCGGGGCGATCTGGGGTGAGGGGCCCTGGTTCGTGGCCGAGGCCGACGAGAGCGACCGCTCGTTGCTCAACCTGACGCCCGAGGCGGCGATCCTGCTGAACGTCGACCACGACCACCACGCCACCTACGCCACCATCGACGAGGTCCGCGACGTCTTCCGCGCCTTCGTCGCCCGCCTGCCCGGCGACGGCCTGCTGGTGGTCGGCCCCGACGCTGACGCGCGCGCCTGCGCCGAGGACGCTCCCTGCGCGGTGAGGCGCGTGGGCGACGCCTCCGGTGACTTCTGTCGCGTGGAGCGCTCCCCGGGCGCGCGGGGCTTCGACCTCGTGCTGGCGGACGGGCGGCGCGTGGGGGTGCCCCTGCCGCTCGCCGGGCGCCACATGGCCGAGAACGCCGCCTGCGCCCTCGCGCTGGCCGACTGGTGCGGTGTTCCGCTGGAGGAGGCGGCGGGCCGCCTCGCCGGCTTCACGGGGGTCGGGCGGCGCATGGAGCACCGCGGCACGGCGGCCGGCGTCGAGGTGGTCGACGACTACGCGCACCACCCGGCGGAGATCCGGGCGACCCTCGCCGCCGCGCGCGAGCGCGGCGGCGGGCGCGTGATCGTCGTCTTCCAGCCGCACCTGCCCTCGCGCACACGCGCCCTGGGCGCCGAGCTGGCCGAGGCGCTCGGCGCGGCGGACGTGGCGATCGTGACCGGGATCTACCTCGCCCGCGAGCCGGCCGACCCCGAGGTGACCGGGCGCTCCGTGGCCGAGCGGGTTCCCGCGCCGGCACGGTCGCAGTACGCGGAGACGTTCGCCGAGGCGGCCGACGCGGTGATGGCCGATGTGCGCCCGGGCGACCTCGTGCTGACGATGGGGGCCGGCGACATCACCGGCCTGGGGAAGGAGTTGGTCGCCCGCCTGGAAAGACTCACGGGTGATGGCGACCGCAACCCTCCCTCCGACCCTGCCTGACATCCAGCCCGGCGCACCGCTCGCCCCCCTCACCACCATCCGCGTCGGCGGACCGGCCGACTGGCTGTGCCGGGCCGCGTCCTTCCGCGAGGTGGTCGACGCCCTCGCCTGGGCGCGCGACGAGGGGGTGCCGGTGGCGATCGTCGGCCGCGGCTCGAACCTGCTGGTCTCCGACGAGGGCTTCCGCGGGCTGGTGCTGCGGCTGGTCGGGCGCCTGACGTCGATCTCGGTGCGCGGCACCGAGATCTGGTGCGGTGGAGGGGCCTCGCTCCCCCGGGCCGTGCAGCGGGCGGCGAGCCACGGCCTCGAGGGCTTGGAGTGGGGCGCCAGCATCCCGGGCACGGTCGGAGGCGCCGTCGCGATGAACGCCGGCGCCCACGCAGGTGAGCTCGCGCACGACCTGAGCTGGGCGGTCATCTGCGGCGCCGACGGCCGCCGCCGGGTCGGCGTGGAGGACCTCGCCCTCGGTTACCGCCGCTCGGCCGTCGCTCCGGGCGAGGTGGTCGCCGCCGCCGGGTTCGCCCTGCGCACCGGCGACGCCGGGGCGATCGCGGCGCGCCTCGCGCAGTTCCGGGCGCATCGACGCTCCACCCAGCCGCAGGGGGTGCGCACCTTCGGCAGCGTCTTCACCAACCCGCCCGGCGACTCGGCAGGCCGCCTGCTGGAGGCCGCCGGCTGCAAGGGTCTCGCCGTCGGCGGCGCCCGGTTCTCTCCCGTGCACGCCAACTTCATCGAGGCGTCGCCGGAGTGCCGCTCGGCCGACGTCCTCGCCCTGATGGGAGAGGGGCGCCGGCGGGTGGCTCAGGCAGGCGGGCCGGTGCTGGCCCCGGAGGTGCGCTACCTCGACCCGCGGCGAGGGATCGTCCACGCGCCGGTGGAGGAGCCGTGAGCACCTCGCGCCCCGGAGCCCAGCGCGCCCGTCCGCACCCCGCCGTGGTCGAGCGCCGACGCTCCGTCGCACGCGCACAGGGGCGCCGCCGGCGCTCGGGCGCCCTGCTCGTCCTCGGGACGCTCGCGGTGCTGGCCATCCTGTGGTGGCTGGCGACCGGGCCCCTGGTCGCCGTGCACGGCGTCTCGGTGAGCGGCTACGAGCGCCCCGACCGCGCCGAGCTGGTGAAGGCCCTCACGGCGGCCGCCGTGGAGGGCACCGTCATCTCCCCGGCGACCGGGCGGATGAGCGCCGCGGCGGGCGAGTTCCCGTGGGTCGAGTCGATCGCCGTCACGCGCCGCTGGCCGCGCGGCCTGGGCGTGCGGGTGGTCGAGGCGACACCGGTCGCGGTGGCCGCCTTCGGGGATCAGGCCGTGCTCGTCTCGGGCGCCGGCCGAGTGCTCGGCGTGAAGGACGGCGTGCGCGGGCTGGGGTGGATGAAGCTGCCCGAGGCGCCCCCGGCCGAGGGCGGTTCGCTGCCCGCCGGCGCCCGCGCCGAGCTCGCGTTCATCGCGGCCGCCGAGCCCCGGGTGGCGAAGCGGATCCGCGCGCTCCGACCGACCCCCGACGGCAGGATCGTGGGGCGCCTGACGGCCGGCCCGGAGCTGCGGCTCGGCGCGCCGGAGCGCATGGAGGCCAAGGCGCAGGCCCTCGGCCTGCTGCTCGCGAGCCTGTCGGCCCGGGAGGAGTCGACCGCCTCCTACATCGACCTGACGGTCCCCGAGAACCCCGGCCTCGGGCCCGCCGAGTGACCCTCTTGGTGAAGTCGAGCCTTCACGCCCCGAGGGGTGATAACCCTCGAGCAGTACCTGAGACTAGCTTGACAGGGGTGGAGGGTGTCTCTACTTTTCAGGCTGGCAAAGCCGTGCCTCAGCCAGGTCGTTTCCGGCCCGAGGCACGCATTCCAAGCCTCGACCGCGGGTCGAGGCATTCCTGTATCACCGCATGAGCAGTGCCGATCGGGGGAGTCCGGTGGAGACGAGCAACTACTTGGCGGTCATCAAGGTGGTCGGCGTCGGCGGGGGTGGCGTCAACGCCGTCAATCGCATGATCGACGCGGGTGTCCGCGGCGTCGAGTTCATCGCCGTCAACACCGACGCCCAGGCGCTGTCGATGTGCGACGCCGACGTGAAGGTCCACATCGGCGGCACGATCACGAAGGGCCTCGGTGCGGGCGCCGACCCCCGCGTCGGGCGCGACGCCGCCGAGGAGAGCCGCGAGGAGCTCAAGGAGGCCGTCCGCGGCGCGGACATGGTCTTCGTCACCGCGGGCGAAGGCGGCGGCACCGGCACCGGCGCCGCGCCGGTGATCGCGCAGATCGCGCGGGAGCAGGGCGCGCTCACGGTCGGCGTCGTCACCCGCCCGTTCTCGTTCGAGGGCGCCCAGCGCACCCGTCGCGCCGAGGACGGCATCGAGGAGCTCCAGAAGCAGGTCGACTCGGTCATCGTCATCCCGAACGAGCGCCTCATCCAGGTGGTCGAGCGACGGACGTCGATCATCGACGCCTTCCGCATGGCCGACGACGTACTCCGCCAGGGCGTGCAGGGCATCACCGACCTGATCACCGTCCCCGGCCTGATCAACCTCGACTTCGCCGACGTGCGCACGATCATGCAGGACGCCGGCGCGTCGCTGATGGGCATCGGCACCGCCTCCGGCGAGAACCGCGCCGCCGAGGCGGCGAAGGCCGCCATCTCGTCGCCGCTGCTCGAGACCACGGTTGCGGGCGCGACCGGCGTGCTCCTCAACATCACCGGTGGATCCGACCTCGGGCTGTTCGAGATCGACGAGGCCGCCGGCATCATCCGCCAGGCCGCCCACGACGACTGCAACGTCATCTTCGGCGCGGTCATCGACGAGGCCGCGGGGGACAGCCTGCGGGTCACGGTCATCGCCACCGGCTTCGACGCATCGGAGACCGCGGCGTCGGCCTCGTCCCAGGCTGCCGAGCCGCGTTTCGGCCGCCGCGAGCGCGAGCGCGAGGCGGTGCCCGCGCGGCGCCAGCCGGTCGAGACGGGACGCCCCCCGATCGCCCTCGAATCGTCCGAGCGCAAGGGCTTCGAGATCCCCGACGACGCGTTGGAGATCCCCGACTTCCTGAAGTGACCCCGCCGCGCGGGTACCGGCGTCCCGCCGGGCCCGCGTGGTAGCGTCCGGACGGATGGCGGACGCCCCAGCGCACACCTCCCTGCACGACCGCCACCGGGCGCTCGGGGCGCGGATGGGTGAGTTCGCCGGGTGGGACATGCCGCTCTACTACTCCACCGCGCGGGCCGAGCACCGGGCCGTGCGCGAGGGGTGCGGCGTCTTCGACGTCTCGCACATGGGGCAGCTCGAGGTGTCGGGTCCGAAGGCCCGCGAGGGCCTGTCGCGCTGCCTCACGAACGACCTCGCGCAGATCGGGCCCGGGCAGGGTCAGTACACGCTCATGTGCGAGGACGACGGCGGCGTCGTGGACGACCTGATCGTCTATGCCCTGCCCGACCGGTACCTGCTGGTGGTCAACGCGTCGAACGTGGCCGCCTGCCGCGAGCGGCTCGAGGACCGCCTGCCCGCGGGCGCGGACCTCGCCGACCGCTCTTCCGAGACCGCGATGCTCGCCCTGCAGGGGCCGCGGTGGGCCGACGCCCTGCGACCGCTCGCCGAGACGCCCGCCGCGTTCTCGCTCGACTACTTCGACATCGCCGAGGACCGGATCGGGGGCGTGCCGTGCCTGATCGCGCGCACCGGCTACACGGGCGAGCCCGGGGTCGAGCTGATGTGCCCGTGGGACCGTGCCCCGGCGCTCTGGGACGCGCTCATGGGGGTCGAGGGCGCGCCCGCTCCGGTCGGCCTCGTCTCCCGCGACACCCTGCGCCTCGAGATGGGTTATCCGCTCTACGGGCAGGAGCTCTCGCGGGGGCGGACGCCGATCGAGGCGGGCCTGAAATGGGCCTGCGACATCGCCGGGGGCGGGTTCTTCGGCGCCGACGTCATGCGGCGCCAGGTGGAGGAGGGCACCCCCGAGCGGCTGGCCATCTTCCGGCTGACCGAGCCGGGCATCCCCCGGGCCGGACAGGACGTCCTGATCGACGGACGGCCCGCCGGGACGGTCACCAGCGGCACCCTCTCGCCGTCACTCGACGTGGGCATCGGCATGGCCTACCTCCCGGCGGCATCCGCATCGCCCGACCACGACATCGTCATCGACGTCCGCGGGAAGCCGAAGGCCGCCCGAACGGCCCGCCGCCCCCTCGTGGCGACATCCCCGAAGGAGTGAAGGAGACCTGATGGCTGCCGCCGACGAGACCTACCCCGCGGACCTGCGCTACCACCCCGAGCACGACTGGGTGCGCGCCGACGGCGACGAGCACGTCTTCGGAATCACCTGGTACGCCCAGGATGCCCTCGGCGAGGTCGTCTACTACGACCCGCCCCAGGTGGGCGCGACGATCACCAAGGACGCCCCCTACGGCGAGCTCGAGTCGGTCAAGGCCGTCTCGGACATCTTCGCCCCCGCGAGCGGCGAGGTGACGGCGGTCAACCCGGCCGTCAACGACCGTCCCGAGGTGGTGAACGAGGATCCCTACGGTGAGGGGTGGCTGGTGCGCGTGAAGCTCTCGGACCCGTCCGAGCTCGACTCCCTGATGGACGAGCCGGCCTACCGCGCCTACCTCGCGGGCCTATGAGCCGCTACACGTCCCTCACCGACGACGACCTGCGGGAGATGCTCGCGGTCATCGGGGTCGCCTCGATCGAGGAGCTGTTCGACTCCATCCCCGCCGCGCTGCGCCTCGACCGGCCGCTCGACCTCCCCGATGGGCTCGCCGAGCAGGAGGTCTTCGCGCACCTCGGCCGCCTGGCGGCGCGCAACGTCAGCGCGGATGACGAGATCACGTTCCTCGGCGCCGGGATGTACGACCACTACGTCCCCGCGCTGATCGACTCGATCCTGCAGCGCTCCGAGTTCCTCACGCCCTACACGCCCTACCAGCCCGAGATCTCCCAGGGCGGGCTGCAGGTGATGTTCGAGTACCAGACCGCGATCAGCGAGCTGACCGGCCTGCCGGTGTCGAACGCGTCCCTCTACGAGGGGCCCTCGGCCGTCGGCTCGGCCGCCTACCTGGCGAAGCTCGCCAACGGGCGCCGCGACGTCGTGGTGTCGCGCGGGGTCCATCCGCACAGCCGGGCCACCCTGGCCACCCTGGCGCCCGGCTACGGCCAGTCGGTCGTGGAGACGCCCCTGGCGGAGGGCGCAACCGACCTGGCCGGGCTCGAGGCCCGGATCGGCCCCGACACCACGGCGGTCATCGTCCAGCAGCCGAATTTCCTCGGCGCCGTCGAGGATCTCGAGCCGATCGTGGCGGCGGCGAAGGCCGTCGGCGCGCTCGTGGTCTGCGCCTGCGACCCGCTGCCGCTCGCGATCCTGAAGACGCCGGGCGAGCTCGGGATCGACGTCGCGGTGGGGGAGGGCCAGTCGCTCGGCAACCGCCTCGACTTCGGCGGCCCCTCGTTCGGTTTCTTCGCCGCCAGCGAGCAGCACATCCGCCGCATGCCGGGCCGCATCGCCGGCGAGACCCGCGACGTGGACGGCCGCCGCGGCTTCGTGCTCACGCTCCAGACGCGCGAGCAGCACATCCGCCGCGAGAAGGCGACGAGCAACATCTGCACCGCCCAGGTGCTGAACGCCCTCGCCGGGGTCATCTACCTGTCCTGGCTCGGAAAGCGCGGCGCCGTGGAGCTGGCCGAGCTGATGCTGCGCAGGGCCGACTACGCACGCCGCACGCTGAGCGCGCTCCCCGGCGTGAGCGCGCTGCACGACCAGCCGATCGCCCGCGAGTTCGCCCTGTCGCTCGACGCCCCGGTCGAGGCCGTGGTGGAGCGCTGCGCGGCGGAGGGAGTCAACGCCGGCCACCCGCTCGGGCGCGAGTACCCCGAGCACGCCGACGGCCTGCTGGTCGCCATCACCGAGCAGCGCTCGCGCGCCGACATCGACCGCCTCGCCGACGTGCTGGGCCGGGCGGTCGCCGCCGAGTCGCGCGCCCTGGCCGGATCGGGGGCGGGGGCATGAGCGCGGGCGATGGAAACGGCTCCGGCGCCGTCGTCCAGACCCCCCAGCAGCGCGAGGAGGTCCTCACGATCTACGAGCGCTCCCGCCCGGGGCGCCGCGCCTTCAGCCCGCCGACGCTCGACGTGCCCGAGCGCCCGATCGACGAGCTCATCCCGGCGCGGCTGCGCCGCGAGGCGCCCGCCGAGCTGCCCGAGATCGCCGAGCCGGAGATCGTCCGTCACTTCAACGGCCTCTCCAAGCGCAACTTCGACCTCGACAGCGGCTTCTATCCGCTTGGATCCTGCACGATGAAGCACAACCCCAAGCTCCACGAGCGCGTCGCGGCGCTGCCGGGCAACGCCCGGTTGCACCCCCTGCAGGCGCCGGCCCGCGCCCAGGGCGCACTCGAGCTGATGTGGAACCTGGAGCGGGCGCTGGCGGAGGTCTCGGGCCTGCCGCACGTCTCGCTGCAGCCGAGCGCGGGCTCGCACGGCGAGCTCGCGGGCGTGCTGCTCACCCGGGCCTACCACGAGGACCGCGGCGACCAGCGCACCCTCGTGCTCACGCCCGACACCGCGCACGGCACCAACCCGGCCACCGTGACGATGGCCGGCTACGAGGTGGTCAAGGTCGGCACCTCGCCCGACGGGGGCGTCGACCTGGAGGACCTGCGCCGCAAGGCCGATGACAGGGTCGCCTGCCTCATGCTGACGAACCCCAACACCCTGGGGCTCTTCGACCCGAACATCGAGGAGATCGCCCGCATCACCCACGACGCGGGGGCGACGCTCTACTACGACGGCGCCAACCTGAATGCGGTCATGGGCATCAGCCGCCCGGGCGACATGGGCTTCGACATCGTGCACTTCAACCTGCACAAGTCGTTCACCCAGCCCCACGGCGGCGGCGGCCCGGGCGCCGGGCCGATCGCGGTCTCCGACCGGATCGAGCCGTACCTCATGGTGCCCCGCATCGTCCGGGCCGAGGGCGAGGACGGCGGGCCGGCGCGTTTCGACCTGGAGGAGGACCGGCCCAAGTCGATCGGGCGCCTGCGCGGCTTCCAGGGCAACTACGGCGTCTTCGTGCGCTCGTACGCCTACATCTGCTCGCTCGGAGCGGCCGGCCTGCGAGAGGCGTCGGAGATCGCGGTGCTGAACGCGAACTACTTGCTCGCGTTGCTGCGCCGGCCGGAGATCGCCCCGTATCTGCCGCTCGCGTTCGGCGAGCGCTGCATGCACGAGTTCGTCCTCTCGGGCGCGCCGATGAAGCGCGACCTCGGCATCCGCACGGCCGACCTCGCCAAGCGGCTGCTCGACTTCGGCTACCACCCGCCCACGGTGTACTTCCCCCTGCTGGTCGAGGAGGCCCTTCTCGTGGAGCCCACCGAGACCGAGACCCGGGAGACCCTGGAGGAGTTCGCCGACGCGATCGGGGAGATCCTGCGCGAGGCGGCCGCGGACCCGGCCATCGCACAGAACGCCCCCTACAGCACCCCGGTCCGGCGCCTCGACGAGGCCGCCGCGGCGCGCAACCCCGTGGTGCGCCAGGCCCGCCCCGAGTAGCCAGCCGCCGCCCCCGGTCCGCGCGGCGGACCGGGGGCGGCGGGCGATCAGCGGGCGGGGACCGCGCTCTCCAGCCGGAGGTTGGCCGTGATGGCGAACTCGGCGTCGCCACCGGTCTTCTGCACGATCTTCCACGTGACCGGCAGGGAGTGCTCCGGCGACCAGCGGATCAGGTCGGTCCGGGTGCCGGGGGTGGCGCCCGTGAAGGTGCTCTCGGTACGCAGGACGTAGACGGGGATGGTCTTCCCGTCGAGCGTCTCGGTGCCCTTCGAGACCACGGTGCCGCGGTAGCTGACGCCGAGGCTGCCGAGCGTGTAGCGGCCGCCCCAGGTCTTGCCGACCGTGAAGGTCGTCGGGTGGTCGACCGACGGGGGCTTCACGTCGGTGCGGTCGTCCGTGCCGACGCCGAGGAAGGTGACCTTGGTGCGGCGCCACTGCGCCGTCACCGCGGAGTCGCTCACCGCGTAACGGCCCTCTTCGACGTGCTCCTCGGAGAGGCGCAGGTCCTCGTGGTAGCCGCCGGCGATGGGGGAGATGATGTAGACGGCCTGTGCCGGGAGCGGCCGCTCGGCGGAGATGACGCCGCTGCCGGCGCTTTCCTTGCCGGTTGCGCGGTAGCGGTAGACGCCGGGCGCGGGCGCGCCGGGCATCGGGGTGGTGTCGGTGACGCCGAGCGCACGGTAGTCGGCGAGCGCGCCGTCCTGGTCCGCGGTCGTGCTCGAATGGACGCCCGACCAGATGAGATAGCCGCCCACCCCGACGCCGACCAGTGCGATCAGGGCGACGAGACGCAGGGGGCGTGTGATGAAGGAGATCACTGCGGTCCTATCGATGGGGGCAGGGGACTCACCCTCGTCATCGGCCCGCACATGGCCGACTTGCGCCGCGGGGCAGATCCGACCCTTCGGGAACCGCCGGGTCCGGCGCTCAGGCGCCCCGGGTCGGCGCGTCCGCCAGGTCCAGCAGGGAGCTGCTCCAGGGGGCCGGCACGGGCTCGCGGTGAGGGCGCGCCAGAAGGTAGCCCTGGCCGAGCGGGACTCCGAGCTCGCGCAGCGTCCGCAGCTCGTCCGTGCTCTCGATCCCCTCGGCCACGACGGCGGCGCCGAGGTCCTTCTCGAGGGTCACCATCGAGCGCACCAGCGCGCGCTTGGCGTAGTCGAGGTGGATGTCGTGGATCAGGGAGCGGTCGATCTTGATGTAGTCGGGCGAGAGCTGGGTGACGTGGCGCATCGATGCGTGTCCCGCGCCCGCGTCGTCGATGGCGACCTTCGCGCCGCGACCGCGATAGTCGGCGAGCCGGGCGGCGAGCCGGGCGTAGTCGCTCACGGCGTCGTGCTCGGTGATCTCGATGACCAGGCCCTCGAGGCTGTCGGGGCCGAGGGCCTCCTCCATCTCGGGGGAGAGGATCGCGCCGGGGCTCATGTTGACCGACAGGTATGCGTCGCCCGGGATGGTGTCGCGTAGGCGGCAGGCCCGGCGCACGCACTCCACCTCGATCTCCAGTCCCAGGCCGACCGCGTGCGCCTCGGCGATCCAGCGGTCCGGCGGGCGCTGCGGCTCGGCGCGGAAGCGCGAGAGCGACTCGAAGCCCAGGGTGCGACCGTCCACGAGCGAGACGATCGGCTGGAAGACGGTGGTGATGGTCGCCGGGGCGGCCAGGAGGTCGTTGATCGCCTCGCGGCGCTGGGCGAGCGACGCGGTGTAGCCCTCGGCGTACTCCACGCCGTCCAGGCGCCCGCGGTCGAACGCGACGACGGTGCGCTGGCCGGCCTGCGCCGCGGCGAGGCTCTCCTCGGCGGCGGCCATCGCGTTGATGGCGTTCTCGGCGTCGTCGGGGAGCACCACGAAGGCGGCCCGGGCGCCGAGGTCTCCGGTGTTGCCCGCGGCGATCTCCTGGACGATCTGCGCCATCTGGCGGCCGCTCTCGGCGGCGTGTCCGATGCCGATCCACGCGAAGCGGTCGCCGGAGAGGCGGCTCCACACGCCGCCGGTCAGGCTTGAGCCCTCCAGGCGTGCCGCGAGGTCGGACAGCAGGCGGTCCCCGGCGCCGTATCCGTGCTGCGCGTTCCACTTGCCGAAGCCGTCGAGGTCGACCGTGATCAGCAGGGCAGGGCGGCTCGAGGAGGCGGCCTGCGCGACACCGGCGACGTGGCGGGTGAAGGCGCGCTGCTCGAGGAAGCCGGACAGCGGGTCGGTGTCGCTTTGGCCGTGCATCCGCAGGAGGGCGATCAGGCGCCAGAAGAGGACGGCCACGAGGACCCAGATCACCGGGCGCAAGCCGGCCGGCGCGAGCGCGCCCGCCGGGCCGCTCAGCGCGAGCGCGAGCGCGGCGAGGAGGGTCTTGGAAGGGCCGAGGACGGCCTGGGCCTCGGTGACGCGGATCGGCCGGCGGGCGGCGAGCGCCAGGAGCGACATCGCCAGCATGAAGCCGACCATCGACGTGCCCACCACGAGCGCGGAGGCGTTGCGGGTGACCAGGTAGGTCACCAGGCCGTCGGTCGCGGCCAGAGCGATGAATGCATAGGCGAACCAGACGAAGGCCGTCTGACGGGTGACCGCCGATCGTCGCACCGCGTTGAAGAGGGCGGCGAGGAGGAGCATGTCCAGCGCGACCGGCACCTGGAGGGCGATGTTCTGCATCGCCGGGATCGACGGCTCCCAGAGGAGCGCGATGACGATGATGAACAGCATCGCGAGCACCGAGAGCTCGATCACCCAGCCCTCGAGCCGCTGGAGTCGCGACTCGTGCAGGGCGGGTTGGCGCATCAGCCAGAGCGCCCGGTACCAGAAGGGGTAGGCCAGAAGGAAGCCGATCTGCGACCACGCCGCCGGACTGCGGACGTCCCCGCCGGTGGCGAGGAAGGCGATGTAGGGGACGAAGCCGAGCGTCCAGCTCGCGAGGCCGCGGGCGAAGAGCCGCCAGACGCTGGCCTCGACGCCGCTGGTGCGGGCGGCCGCTTCGCGGGTGGCGAACAGGCCGAGCGCCGCGAGCGTGCTCACCAGCATCACGCCGATCGCCGCCGCCACGCCGACACTGATCTGCCCGGTCGTATTCAGGACGCCGACGGCCACGATTGCCGATGCCGCGGCCACGAGGGTGGCGACGACCGTGCGGTCATCGAGCCTCGGGAGGGTGACGCGTGGGACGTTGATCGCGATCACAGAGGGGCTATCGGCACCGGGCGGAAGGGCCCTGAGCAAAGAGGACGGGGCCGTGCCGCGGCCTTACGCGACCATCGACGTCCGGGCTCGGCGCAGGACCTGGGCGAGGACCTCCGGACATCTCTCGGAAAGCAATGCGATCTGCGCGGCGAGGGTCCGGGTCGCTCCCTGCTCGTCGAGGAGCTCCTCCAGCCAGCCGGCGGGCGGTGGAAGGTGCGCGCGGCGATCGGTCAGCCAGCTCGGGGACGCCTCGGTCAGCAGGGCGTCCATCAGCCGCTGGCTCGGGGTGGCGCGCTGCGAGCAGTGCGCGGCGACCGCGGTTCCGCTCGTGCGCAGGAGGATCGCCGGCGCGCCGAACAGCGAGCGCTCCGTGCCGATCTTCGGCGCGCCGAGGAGCGAGCCGTAGAAGCGCTCGTTCTCGGGGGCGACGACCAGCGGCACGGGGGCCGCGGGGAAATCCTGAATCGCCATCCGGGTCAGCCCGGCGAAGAGGCGCATCACGATCCGCCGCGTACCGCGGCGGTGGGCGCTCAGCACGACCAGCGAGCCGGCCTCGTGCAGCACGTGGTCCGATTGCGCCCGCAGCAGGCCGTTCTCCTCCGCGAAGGCCCGGTCGGACGGGAGCCCGAACGGTCCGTCGGCGATGAAGGCCGAGGCCCCCACGGGCTCGCCCTCGATCCGCGCGACGAGGAATATGGTCCCGGGGTTGAGGTAGGCGGGGTGCATCCGCCGCCCGGAGGGTTGCGGCTCCATGTAGCCGGCCTCGACGAAGCCGTCGTGGATCACCGACAGCGCATCGTCCATGTCCTCGGCACGGTCGGAGACCACGACGTCGATCTCCGCGGTGGCCGTCTCCGCCCCGACGCGGCGAGGCGCCCACGTCGTCACGACCGGTGTCCTTCGACGTACGCCGGCTTGTGCTGGAAATCGCCTGCCTCGTGGAACGGGTAGTCGCGGTAGTCGTGCACCACGACGTCGCTCGGCACGCCGCCGGCCACGGTCGTCATGTGGCGTAGCGCCGCCTCGATGCCGGGGCCGGGGCGGACGGCGTCGCGCAGCTGCACGTGCAGCACCGGGCGCCCGTCCTCGTTCGCGATCCTGAACCGCCCGGTCAGCGCGCCGGCGTGGGCGGCGGTGGCGAACAGGCCCTCCTTCACGAGCTCGGGCCGCAGGGACCAGCCGTCGCCGGTGACCGCCGCCCCGCGCCGGCCCCAGAGGGCGACGGCGGGCCGCTCGAGGCGGACCTCGCTGCCCTGGCGCGCCAGCTCGGCGTTGGCGACCTCGGGGTCGATCAGCTCCGCCTCGTCGTCGAGGTCGTAGCGGACCAGCGGCAGCAACCGCCGGGTCAGGGCGGTCATGACCAGGGTGCTCGCGCCGTCGTCGTGCGCGCGCTGCTCCACGAAGAGGCGGTTCGGGTCCCATGTCAGGAGCGTCGGCGAGTACCCGGGGTCGCGCCCGAACAGCGAGCGGCGCGCCAAGGGGCTGTCGAGCACCCGTCGCGCGGCGCGCAGCGCCGGCGTCTCGTGCAGCACGTGCAGCCCGACCTCGGCCGCCCCCATCGAGACCATCAGGCCGAGCCGCTCCGAGGGCTCCGACGGGAACCCGAACAGCTCCGACACGTAGCGCCGCCAGCTCTCGGCGACCCACTCGCCGCCGACGAAGCACGCGACCACCTGCGAGGCGAAATCGGCGCCCCGCTGACGGAGCGCCGTCTCGCCGAGCTCCTTCAGGAACAGCGGCTCGGCCGCGATGATCACGCGATCGAAGCTCGCGCCCGCCCGGGCGAGCAGCTCGACCGCCATCTCGAGGTGCACGGAGGGGGTGGCGACGGTCGCCAGGCGCGTCGGGATCGAGATCCCCATGGGCAGGCAGTTGAGCAGGAGGGTCGACGTGTCCTCGCCTCCGCCCAGCTGGCGGAGGGTGAGGTCGAAGGTCCGCTCCTGCGCCCGGCGCTCCGAGCGCGAGGTGACTCCCACCGAGAAATGGCCGGTGGAGCCGCTCGAGGTCAGCAGCTCTGCGGCGTCGGAGATGCTCCCGCCGTCCACCCAGAAGTCGATGTGGTCGCCGAACACCGAGCGCTTGTCGGTGAAGGGGACCTGGGACAGCCGCGAGACGGCCCGGTGATCCACCCCGAGTCGCTCGAGGTGCGCGCGGTAGCCGCGTGAGGTCAGGGCGGCACGCCGGAAGCTGCGTAGGGCCGCCCGCTCACCCGCGGTCAGCGGGACGTCCGAGCCGCTCATGAGGCGTGCCCCCGATGTCGATGTCTGCACCGATCCCCTCCGCCTGGCACGTCCGACTGGGGGGCACGCTATTCGCAGCATGGCTGGCAATCATGGTCAGAATTGACCATCAGTGCGCCACGCCACGACGCCCTGAAACTAAGCGAAACGACCAATGAGGTCGCCCGGACTACCTCAGTAGGTAAAATCCGTCTCTACACCGGAAAGTAACCCACGCTCCATGCCGGCGCGGACGGCGGCGGTGCGCGTGGACACGCCGAGCTTGGCGTTGATCTGCACGAGGTGGCGCGCCACCGTGCGCTCGCTGATGAACAGGCGCTCGCCGATGTCGCGGTTGCGCAGGCCGAGAGCGAGGTGAGCCAGTACCTCCAGCTCGCGCGCGGAGAGACCCGCCGTCGGCGTGGTCGGGCGGGGCGCTCGGGTGGGGATGCGGCGGCCGATCGCGCGCAGGCGCGCCTCGGCGCGGCGCCTCCAGCCATCGGCGCCCATGGCCCGGAAGGCCTGCCGGGCGGTGAGCAGGTCCTCGGCGGCCTGGTCGGAGCGGCCGTCCGCGAGACCGGCCACGAAGAGCGCGCGCGTCGCCCACCAGCGCAGGCCGATCCCCTCGAACGCGACCGAGGCCTCGCGCAGGCGGCCGGCCGCGCCCTCGTCCCCCCTCCGGCGCGCGCGGCAGCCCTCCGCGTAGGCGTGCGCCGCGGCCGCCAGTGGCACTCCGGCGGACGCGGAATCGGCCAGGGCGCTCACGCAGGCGCCCGCATCCGGCCCCGACAGCACCTCCGCTCCGATGGCCAGGAGCGGTATCGACGTGAGCCGGTCATCGGTCCCCCTCCAGGCCTCGAGCGCCACGAGCAGCACCCGCTCCGCCGCCGCCTCGTCGCCCGCCGCGAACGCGGCGAGCGCGTGCCCGGCGGCGACCGGCGCGATCTGCTCGAACAGCTGCGCGCCGTCACCCGCCATCCCCGCGAGCGCGCGGTAATGGCGCAGCGCGTCGTCGATGCGGCCCTCGGCCAGGAGCAGCCAGGCGACGCCGGGGTCGGCGGGGGAGGGCGTGCCGCGGCCCAGGTCGATCCAGCCCTCGGCCGCCCGCTCCAGCTCCACTCGGCCCTCCGCCAGGTCGCCCGCCGCCGTCAGCGCTTCTCCGAGGTTCCCGGCGAGCACCAGCTCGTGATCGATCAGGCCCAGCTCGCGCGCGCGCGCCGCCCCCTGGCGGGCGCAGGCGGCGGCGTCGTCGGGCCGGCCGAGCGCCAGGAGGACGTGGCTCTCGTGGATCATCGCGAGGGTCTCGTTGCGCTGGCCGGATCCGCTCGCCCGCTCGCCCTCGCGACGCGCCCGCGAGAGGTGCAGGAGGCCGCCCGGGCCGCCGCGGCCGCTCTCGGCCATGCCCATGAAGATGAGCGCGCGCGTGGAGATCTCCTCCGCCCCCGCGGCGCTGGCCTCCTCGCGCGCCTCGCCCGCGAGCCCCATGGCGTCGCTGAAGCGGGAGGTCATGACGGCCATCCCCGCGGCCTGGGTGAGCGCCTCGCCCCGCTCGGCCGACGAGGGCCGGCCGGGGTCGCGGCTGCGGGCGAGGTGGTCCTGCAGCATGCGCAGGGCGGCGTCGTGCTGGCCGAGGCTCCACCGCGCGCTCGACGCGGCCGAGATGCTCGCCAGCGCCGGGTCGCGCTCGCCCAGCTCCCGTCGCCCGTGGGCGGCGGCCTCGAGCGTCTCGGCCGCCTCGGTCCACGCCGACAGGTCGAGCAGCGCCATCCCCTTCTCGTGCAGGGCGGCGAGGCGCGGCGACTCACCCATCTCCTCGCTCCACCACGCGAGGGCCCGCGAGGCGTGGGCGAACGCCGTCTCGGCCTCGCCGTCCGAGCGGGCGTCGTGCGCGGCGCGGGTTCCGTACGCGACGACCGCCCTCGGATCGGACGACCCGAGGGCGTGGGCCAGCATCTGGGCGGGGTCCTGGCCGCCCGCGCGCCCGGCCACCAGTGCGGCCGCGTGGCGTCGCCGCCGCTCGACGCCGCCGAGCTCCTCGCGGACCACGGCCCGCGCGATGCTGTCGCGGAAGACCCATCGCGTCACCGGCGGCGCCGGGATCTCCTCCAGCACGCGAGCGCGCACGAGGGACTCGAGGCCCTGCTCGATGCGCGCCTCGCTCTGACGGCAGACGCGCGCGAGGCCCTGCGTCGTGACCGGCTCCGAGACGACCGCCGCCCAGCCGACGAGGTCGCGAGGCCAGGCCTCGAGCGGCGCGAGCAGCCGGTGGACCTCGGCCGCCATGTCGGCGGGCACCGGTAGCGGCGCCTCGCCGCCGCGCCAGCTGCGAGCGGCGAGCGCGAGCGGGACGATCCTCCCCGGCAGGCCGTCCCCCAGCCGCCCGATCGCCTCGGCGGCGCCGGGCTCGAGGCCCGGGGTGGTGAGACCGGCCAGCAGGGTGGAATCCTCATCGCCGAGGCGCTCGAGGATGATGCTCGGCGCCTCGGCCGACGGATCCCGCGCGGTGAGGAGGACCAGCGCGCGCGAGCCGCTCAGGCGCCGGGCGAGCTCGCCGGCCAGCTGCGGCTCGTCGGGGCGGTCGCCCAGCAGCACCACGACCGGGCGGATCCTGGCCAGGCCCGCGGGGTCGGCGGTGTGGCCCGAGTCGCGGAGCGCGGACTCCAGGCGCGCCATCCCGGGTCCGGGCTCCTCCGCCGAGACGGCGAGCGCACCGTCCATGGCCAGGCGCCCGGCGGCCTCGCGGGCGACGCGCGAGGCGCCGGCTCCGGGCTCCCCGGCGATGACCACGACGCCCGAGCGGTTCGCGGCGAGCGCGAGGATCTCGGCCAGCGCATCAGCCCGGCCGACGAGCGAAGGGGCGGTGGCGAGCTGTGTCGAGGAGTGCGTCATCGCACCGATCGTAGGGGTGTGGTGGCCGATGGGCGATATCGACTCCCTCCGGCTGGCAGGATCCGGGCGTGCTCGACGGACTCACGCACCGCCGCGTCGGGATCGGCGACTCGCAGGTCGCCCTCTCCACCGGCGGCTCCGGCCCGCCCCTGCTGCTGCTGCACGGCTACCCGCAGACGCGGGCGTGCTGGCATCGGATGGCGCCCGCGCTGGCCGAGCGCTTCACGGTGGTCGCCGCCGATCTGCGCGGGTACGGCGAGAGCGCCAAGCCGCCCGGCGGGCCGGGGCACGCCGAGTACTCCAAGCGGGCGATGGCGGCCGACCTCGTCGCGGCGATGGCCGCCCTGGGGTATCCGCGCTTCGCGGTCGCGGGGCATGACCGCGGTGGTCGTGTGGCGCACCGGATGGCGCTCGACCACCCGGACGCCGTCGAGCGGCTGGCGGTGCTCGACATCGTCCCCACCCGGACGCTCTTCGAGGGAACCGACCAGGCCTTCGCGACCGCCTACTACCACTGGTTCTTCCTCATCCAGCCGGGAGGCCTTCCCGAGACGATGATCGGCCGCGACCCGGAGTGGTTCCTGCGCGAGACCCTGCGCCGGTGGTCCGGACGCGCGGAGCCGCTGGCCGAGGAGGCGATCCGCGAGTACGTACGCCACTTCCGCGACCCGGCCTCGATCCACGGCTCGTGCGAGGACTACCGCGCCGCCGCCACCATCGACCTGGACCACGACGCCGCCGACGCCGACGCCCGCATCGCGTGCCCCCTGCTGGTGCTCTGGGGTGAGCACGGGACCATGCACCGCCTCTACGACGTCCTCGACAGCTGGCGCTCGAAGGCCCACGACGTGAGCGGCCACGCCCTGCCGTGCGGCCACTTCCTCCCGGAGGAGGCGCCGAGGCAGGCGCTGGCGGCGTTCGAGGAGTTCTTCGGGGCCTGAGGCGTCCGTGCCCAGGGTCGTCCGATCGGCCATCGACCGTCGGTCCGATCCGACCGGCCCCGCGAGCCGATCCACCTCCACTCCCGCCGGCCCCTCCACGGCGCTCAGGGCGGAGGGGCCGCCGGCCGGGATGAGGTCGTGGTCGGGGCTCCCGCCGGGGGAGGCGTCGCGGGGGCGGTGCGCGTGGTCGTGCCGGGGGCGTCCGGGCGATCGGGCGCGGTGTTCGTGCCGGTCCGCTCCGGGGGGCCCACCTTCACGAAGGCGTCCACGGCGTCGTACCTCCAGGTGTAGCGCTCGTCGCGGCGCAGGGTGTCGGCCTCGTAGACCTTGCGCGTGTACGAGATGGTGAACCCGGCCCCGCCCGCCTCCTGTTCCACGACGCGCTCGCCCGGGTCGAGGGAGGTGTCCAGGGTCTCGATCGTCTTCGGCTCGACCGGGTCGCTGGGCTCGCCGGTCTGGGTCTCCACCCGCCGCCCCAGCTTCGAGGAGAAGAACCGTACGGTGACGCCGTTCGAGCCGGCGCCGACCGAGACGAGGACCGCCGCCGGCCAGTCGTTCACGAAGACCATCTCCGGCCCGCCCCAGGAGAGCGTCGCCTCACGGCCCTTGGGGTAGCGCGAGATCCAGAACTGGTGCGGCGTGTGGGTGACGATCTGCAGCCCCGCGAAGAACGCCGCGTTGTACACCGTCGTCGAGACCTGCGAGACGCCGCCCCCGATCGCGTCCTCCAGCCGGCCCGCCGCGATCTGGGGGGCCGCGACGAAGCCGCCCTCCAGGGTCCGCGGGCCGAGCGCCTCGTTGAGCGAGAACCGCCCGCCCGCGGGGATGATGATGCCGTCGAGGATCTCGGCCGCGCGCTGGATGTTCGTGACCCTCGGCTCGCAGCAGCTGTAGGACGTCGTGTACTCCGCGACCAACTGGGTGATCTTCAGGGCACGCGCCTGTGCCGTCGTCCGCTCGGGGCGCGTCACGGTGAACCGGGCCCGCACCGACGTGGCGCCGGGCGTGTCGAGGATCGCCTTCACGATCGCCGGCATGTCCAGGCTCCGGCCGATCCGCGACGGCACCAGCTTCACCGAGGAGCCGGAGACCCGGAAGGTCGCTTCCCGCGCCGGCTGCTCGCGGGTGCCGAAGGCCGAGGCGATGTCGCGGTAGAGCGTGTCGGGGTCGAGGGTGACGGCGAGGTCGGGGGGCTTCGGGGCGACGCGCAGGGCCTCGCGCAGCACCTCCGGCTCGATCGGGACGCCCCGCCCCTGAAGCGTCACGGAGATCGGGCGCGCGATCAGGGCGAGGGCCCGGGTCCGGGCCGCCCGGGCCGCCACGTCGCTCACCGGCGGGGCCAGCGGCCCGGGGGTGAGGGCGATCCGCTCGGGTAGCTGGGCGATCCGTTCCCGCAGGTCGGCCTGGTCGATGCCGAAGCCGGGGGTCCCGGGGACGACGGCCAGGTCCTCGGACCCGAGGTCGAGGGTCGCCGCGCGCGCGGGGATGTCGCCCTCCGCGCGCACGCGGCCGACCACGGCGGACACCTTGCGGGCGTCGAGCGTGAACTCCAGCCGCAGTTCCCGGGTCGGCGCCAGCCCCAGCGCCGAGAACAGCCGCCCACCGACGCTCCGCGGCTCGAGGGCCTCCGCCACCAGCCTGTTGATGCGCGGTCGCGCGCCCAGGTCGGCGCCGGTCACCTCGATCCGGAACGCGGGGTCGTCGCTGCGCGTGATCACCACGGGCACGTCCTTGATCTCCTCCGCCCGCGCGCGCGCCGCGGCCCGGATCTCGGCCTCGTCGAAACCGCTGATGTCCGCGCCGTCGAGGCGGACCTCGGCGGGGGCCGCACCGTCGGCACCGCTCGCGGCGATCGCGAACCCTGTGCCCACGAGCGCCAGCACGCTGAGCACGCCGGCCAGCGCCAGCCGCCGACGGCGACGGAGGACGCGTTCCCCTCTGATCGGGGGTCTGGTCCTCGGAGATTCAGCCATTCGACGGCGATTCTAGCGCTCAAGACCGGCGGAGCCCGGCATATCCGTCAGTCATCGATACGCGGGAGAGGTCGGATCGGATCACCCTGGACGGGATCTCTTCGTGAATCTGTGATGTACCCCACCATGTGAGGTGCCTCACATGGTTACAGAGGCGTAATCGGGAATCCTCGATGCGTGGATGATCTCGGAACGGTGCTCGCGGAGCGCTTGGAGGCGACGCGCGCGCGCACCCTGTCGCTGTTCGCGCCCCTCGGCCATGAGCATCTGGTCGGCCAGCCGGACATCCTGCTCAGTCCGCCGCTGTGGGACCTCGGCCACATCGCCGCGTACGAGGAGCTCTGGCTCGCCCGGCGCATCGGCGGCCACCCGTCACTGCACCCGGAGCTCGAGGACGTCTACGACGCCTCCGAGACCCCGCGGCGGGAGCGCGGCCGCGCCGCGATGCTCGACGAGCGCAGGACCCACCGGTACCTGGAGGCGGTGCGCGAGCGCTCCCTGGAGGCGCTCGCCGCCTCCGACGTCGAGACGCGCGACGATCCCCTGACCCGGCAGGGCTTCGCCTTCGACATGGTCGCCCAGCACGAGGCGCAGCACACCGAGACGGTCCTCCAGGCCTTTCAGATGCTCCCGGCGGGGGCGTACGTCCCGCCCGCACGCCACCGGCTGCCGCAGCCGGCCGCTGCCGGTAGGCGCTCCCCGTACTGGGTCGAGGTGCCGGACGGGCCCTTCCTGATGGGCGCCGGCGATGACGGCTTCGCCTACGACTGCGAGCGGCCCCGCCACGAACGCCACCTGGAGGGCTCCCTGATCGCCCGCGATCCGGTGACCGTGGGTGAGCACCTCGCCTTCATGGAGGACGACGGCTACGCCCGGCGCGAGCTCTGGACCCGGGAGGGCTGGAGCTGGCGGGGACGCGAGCGGGCCGAGGCGCCCCTCTACTGGGAGCGCGATGGCGAGGGCGGCTGGCTGGTGCGCGAGTTCGACGGGGTGACGCCGGTCGACCCGGACTGCGTTCTGTGCCACGTGAGCGCCCACGAGGCCGACGCGCACGCGCGCTGGGCCGGGGCCCGGCTGCCGACCGAGGCCGAGTGGGAGCGGGCCGCCCAGGGGGCGAGCGCGGATGTCGCCACGGCCAATCTCGACCAGCTCGGGTTCCGCACGTCGGCCGTCGGCGCGTACCCGCCGGCCCCGGGCGGCTGCCGCCACATGCTCGGCGACGTCTGGGAGTGGACCTCCGAAGCGTTCGACGGCTATCGGGGCTTCCGCGCCCACCCGTACCGCGAGTACGCGGAGGTGTTCTTCGGGGCCGACTACCGCGTGCTGCGCGGCGGCTCATGGGCGACCCAGCCGATCGCCGCCCGCACCACCTTCCGGAACTGGGATCTCCCCGAACGCCGCCAGATCTTCAGCGGCCTGCGCCTCGCAAAGGACCTCGCATGACGACACGACTGACGGCGCCGCTGCCGTACCGGCTCGACGTCCACCCGCTCGGGCCCGGTGAGCAGGGCCTCGCGGACGACGCACGCGCGGGCCTGGGGGCGACTCCCAAGTCGCTCCCGCCCAAGCACTTCTACGACGAGCGCGGCTCCGATCTGTTCGAGCGCATCACCCGGCTGCCCGAGTACTACCAGAGCCGCGCGGAGCTCTCGATCCTCAGGCGCATCGCGCCGGGCCTCGTGGCGCGCCACGGCGTCAACGACCTGGTCGAGCTGGGCTCGGGGGCCTCTCGTAAGACGCAGGCGCTCCTCGACGCCATGCGCGACGCCCGGAGCCTGCACCGCTACGTGCCCTTCGACGTCTGCCCCGAGGCGATCCTCGCGGCCGCCGGACGGCTGGCGGAGGCCTATCCGGGTCTCGACGTGCACGGCGTGGCCGGCGACTTCGACCGCCATCTGCCCGGTGTGCCCGAGCCCGGGGGCGCCGCGCGGCGGCTGGTGGCGTTCCTCGGCGGGACGATCGGCAACCTCGAGCCCGAGGCCCGTACGCCGTTCCTCGCGTCCGTGGCCGATCTGATGGGCCCGGGCGACCTGCTCCTCGTGGGGACCGACCTCGCCGGCGACCCGGGGCGCATCCAGCCCGCCTACGACGACGCCGAGGGCGTCACCGCCGAGTTCAACCTCAACCTCCTGCGGGTGCTGAACCGCGAGCTCGATGCCGACTTCGACCTCGATTACTTCGCGCACGTGGCGGTCTACGACCCCGGGCCGCCCTGGATCGAGATGCGCCTGCGCTCGATGGTGGACCAGGTGGTCCACGTCGGCGCGCTCGACATGGACGTCGCCTTCGCTGCGGGGGAGGAGATGCGCACCGAGATCTCCTGCAAGTTCACCCGGGAGGCCGTCGAGGACATGTACGCCGCAGCCGGGCTCGAGCCTGCCGAGTGGCACGAGGACGCGCGCGGCTGGTTCGCGGTGTCCCTCGCCCGTCGCCGCTAGAAGGTCCTCGGGGGTCGGCCTCGTCATTCTGAGAGGCCCTCGCAGCGGCCGCCACCCGCACGGTGCGGTATGCCGCCGCGGCCAGGGGCCGTCGATGAGGGGGGATGGCCCGACTCGTCCCCGCCGTCCTCGAGCTGCGCACCGTCGGCATCGCGGCGATGGCGCTCGGCGCGGTCCGCGCGGCGTGGATCCTCGGGGAGGGTGAGCCGGCCGACCTGCGCGCGGCGGCCGCCGGGTTCGCGGCCTCCGGCGCCCTCCTGTGGGTGTTCTGGGGGGCGCGGACCGTGCGGACCGCGATCCGCCTCGCGCTGCCCGCGGGTGCGCGCTGGTCGCCCGAGGGGCTCGGCCTCACGGCTGCCCGTGCGTTGGCGGTGCACGTGGCCCCGGTCTCCGTCCTCGCGATCGCGGGCGCTCCGCTCGTCGCCGACCGGGTGGCGACCGCTCCGGCGATCGCGGCCGGGGTGCTCGCCGGCGCCGGGGTGAGCGCGCTGCTCGCGGCGCAGAGCGTGCGGCGGGCGGAGGTCGCCCTCCGTCGCCGGCTCCTCCGCGAGCCGCGCGTGGGCGCTCCGCTCGGGCGGCGGTCGCTCTACCTCGAGCCGCAGGCGCTCCGGGAGCGTCCCGCCGCCGGCCCGGTCGCGCCCTGGCCCGCCCATCGGCCGCCGCCCCGCGAGCAGGCGTCGGCGATCGAGCTCGATCCCGTCAACCACGCCGCCCGGCACGCGGTGGGCGTGCGCGCCCCGATGGCGCGCGCGCTCTCCGAGGCCGCCGCCGCGACGGCCCCGCCCCCGTCCGGCGAGCGGCCCGGCGGCGACGGGCCGTAGGGCCCCGCTCGGCCTCAGCCCCCGTCCGCGGGCTCCTCGGCGGGCGGTGGCGTCTTGATCATGAGCGTGCGGTTGCGCACCTCGATCTCGCCCGCCTCGGCGAGACGCCCGAGGGCCAGCGTCACCGACTCACGTACCGCGCCCACCATGTTGGCGAGCTCCTGGTGGGTCAGCCGGAGGTCGAGCCGTATCCCGTCGGGCGTCACGCGCCCCCAGCGCTCGGCGAGCTGGCGCAGCTTGAGCAGCAGGCGGCGCTCGACCCGGGGCTCCAATGCGATGGCGACCGCAAGCTCCCGCTCGGCGATCTGCGAGCTGAGGACGCGCACCAGGTTCGCGGCCAGGGCCGGATCGCCCATCCACGCCTCCAATCGAGCCATGTCGACGAGGTGGACCAGCGACTCCTCGATGGCGAAGCAGCGTACGTGGGGGCCGACCGCCGCCCAGCCGTCGAGTGGGCGCACCAGGAGGTCCCCCTGCTCGAGCATCCCGATCGTGCGCTCCCGGTCCTCGTCGGCGATCACGCCCAGCGCCAGGCGCCCGCCGCCGACCACGCAGCACACCGCACCGCTGTCGATGATGGAGAACTCCTCGCCCGGTTCCAGGGTGACCGTCTCCAGCCCGTCGACCGCGCGCGAGAGGGCGGCCTCATCGAGCCCGGCGAAGATGTCGATGGCGCGGAAGTCGTCGGTGTCGGTCATGAGGAGGCGACCAGTGCGATCGCCGCGATCGTGTTGACCGTCGCGTGGGCGCTCACGGACGCCCAGTATCCCCGCTCCCGGTAGATCCACGCGAGCAGGATCCCGGTGCCGACCAGGGAGATGGTGCGCGGCCAGAGGATGTACGCGTCGGCGTGCGCGGCCGTGAAGAGCACCGCGCTGATGGCCGCCGACGGCCAGAACCTCAGCTTGCGAACCAGCGCGCGCAGGATCAGGCCGCGGAACAGGAGTTCCTCGCCGAGGGGGGCGAGTACGACGAGGGCCGTGATGGTCAGCACCAGCTGCCACGGCCGCGTTCCGATGTCCTCCACCTCGTTGATGCGCCGCTCGACGGCCGGGTCGAGCGCCGCTCCCGCGATCACGATCAGGCCGGCGCCGATCACGAGGCCCACGCCCAGGGCCACGCCTACGCCGATCGAGGGGAGCGGCGGCCATCCGGGGCGCACCGCGCCGCGGCGCTCGTGCGCGGGCAGCCGGCGCCAGAGGAGCACGGCGAAGACCAGCAGCAGGAGGCTGGTCAGGAAGGTGACGATGGCGACGACGGCCTCGTCGCTGAGGTCGGTCGCGAACAGCGCTCCCCCCAGGATGACCAGCACGATCAGGCTGAAGACCACCGCCCCGATGGGCGACAGCAGGCGCCAGCGAACCCGGGAGGCTGCGGTGGCGTGGAGGGAGGAGCCTGGTCCGGGGTTCCCACTCACCGAACTCTAGGGCCTCGCCGCCGGCGAGGACCCGGCGCGGGTCCTACCCGATGCCGATCGCGCGCCTCACCGATCCGAGCACCTCCCGGGCGCGGCTCCGCGCCCGCTCGGCCCCTGCGAGGAGGATCGCGTCGACCCCGGCGCGGTCGGCCATCAGTGCCTCGTAGCGCTCGCGCGGGCCGCTGAGGACCGCGTCGAGCTGCTCGAAGACGACGTCCTTCATCTCGCCCCACCCCATGCCGCCCGCCAGCATCCGGTCGCGCAGCGCCTCGCGCTCGGCGGGGCCGGCGAACTGCCCGTAGAGCGCGAAGAGGGAGGAGGAGTCCGGATCCTTCGGCTCCTCCACCGGGGTGCTGTCGGTCTTCACGCGGCGCACGAGCTTGCGCAGCTCATCGCGACCGGCGAACAGGGGGATCGTGTTGTCGTACGACTTGCTCATCTTGCGGCCGTCGAGGCCCGGCATGGTGCTCTCGTCGCGGTCCTCTGCGGTGGCGTGACCGGGCAGCGGCAGCGCGTAGCGGCCGCCGTAGGCGAGGTTGTACCGCTCGGCGATGTCGCGGGCGTACTCGACGTGCTGCACCTGGTCGCGCCCCACCGGCACGACGTCGGCGCCCATGATGAGGATGTCGGCGGCCATCAGCACCGGGTAGTTGAAGAGCCCCATGCTGACCCCCGAGTCGAGGTCCTCGACCCCGGCGTCCCGATTGCGCTCCCGCGCCGCCTTGTAGGCGTGCGCCCTGTTCATCAGGCCCTTGGACGTCATGCACGACAGGATCCACAAGAGCTCGAAGGTCTCGGGCACGTCCGACTGCCGGTAGAGGGTCACCGCCTCGGGGTCGAGCCCGCAGGCGAGCCAGCTCGCGGTGACCGAGTGGGTGTAGTCGTCGAGGAGCGCCGGGTCGCGGATCGTCGTGAGCGCGTGGTAGTCGGCGATGAAGTAGAAGGCGTCGTAGTCGGCGGTGAGCGCGATCGCCGGGCGGATCGCGCCGACGTAGTTTCCGAGGTGCGGCACGCCCGTGGGCTTGATGCCGGTCAACGAGACGGGGCGGGGGGTGGTCGCCATTGGGCCCATGTTACGTGGGCCCAATGGCGACCTCCCCGCATGGTCCGTCTAGGTCTGAGTTGCGGCGGCCTTCGCCGCCGCACGGCCGCGGGCGAGTCCGGCGTCGTGGTCGGCGAGGACCCGCCGCAGCAGGCTGGCGAGCCGCAGGGCCTCCGGCGGGGCCGTGGGATCTTCGGCCGTGAGGCTGAGCGCCATCCGCGCCCCCGAGACGAGTGCCGCGATCTCCTGCGAGGTTCCCGTGAGCGTTACGACGTTCGCGCGTGTGTGGCGCGTCCGCATCTCTAGGCGGGCGAGGTGGTCGCCTGCGAGCGGAAGTACGCGGCGATCTGGTCGAACTCGGCGACGAACTCGTCGTGGTCGATCGACATCGCGTTGAGGTAGGTGCTCCAGCCCATGGTGTGCTTGGCCATGAGCGCCGCCTCGGCGATCTCCTCCTCCGTGGCTCCGAAGAGGCGCGCAGCCTCGGCGTGGAAGTAGGCGCAGTAGCGGCAACGGGTGGCGCCGGAGACCGCGACCCCGATCAGCTCCTTGTACTTGTTGGGCACTGCGGTCTCGGCGAGCTCGATCGCCTTGAAGCTGGTCCACTCGCTCTCGATGAGCGTGTCGGGCACTCCCGACCAGTAGCCCGGGACCAGGCCGAGGGTGTTGCGGATGTCGGCTTCGACGTCGGCGCGTGACATGTCGTGTCCTCCCTGGATGCGGACGGGGGGTCCGTCCGATCGCCTCCGACGCTACGGCCGGCCCTGCGGCGCGGCATCGGGCGAACGCACCATTCGGGCCCGGGTCATGACTCGCGCGCAACCCCCCGCTCGGTGGCGATCCGGGTCGCCTGGGCGCGGTTGTGCACGCCCAGCTTGCAGAAGAGGTTCGACACGTGCCGGCCGACGGTCTTCTCGCTGATGAAGAGCCGCTCTCCGATGGTCCGGTTCGAGAGGCCGGCGGCGATGAGACCGAGCACCTCGGTCTCGCGCGGCGAGAGTCCGGTGTCGTCGGTCTCGCGCGGGGAGAGGGCGGCCTCCTGCGCGCGGATCTCCGCGTTCACCAGCCGCCTCAGCCAGCCGTTGACGCTGCCCTCGCCGAAGTCGAGCCAGACCGGTTGATGGAGCGTGCCGCCGACGTCCACCGGATCGCCGATCGCCGCGAACCCGAGGGGGTCGAAGATCGGGGCGAGCGCGATGGGGTCGGCCATGACTGAGTACAGGCGTGAGAGGCGCGGACGCAGCTCCATGTAGACGCGCTTGACGTCCAACCAACAGGCCCCGACGGCCGGGGAGAGCATCTCGCCGGTGTTCCGCCCGAGCCAGCGGCGCATCGCGAGCACCCGGTCACCGGTACGGGGCGGCACCCGGCCGAGATGGTCGCGCCATGCCCGCGCGACAGGATCGCGCTCGAGCACGACCGGGTCGATACGGTCGAATTGGGTGAGCTGCAGGAGGGCCGTGACGGCGCCGTCGGCGCCGCGTGCAACCGCGAACGTCGTAGGATGGCACTCCCACCAGAGACTGAGCAGGTCGGCCCCCCCGCCGGCGTCGTGTGCGTCGGCGATCGCACGGATGGCCGGTCCGTCGGCGGCGACCGCCGGCTCGACGCTCTCCTCGCCCGCACCCACCGGGAAGCACGCCGACCGCAGCACGGGGTTCTGGATGAGGTAGATCAGGTCGGCGGTGATCTCCCACAGCTTCTCGCGCACCGGGGAGCGGCTGCGCGCCTCGAAGTAGGACCAGGCTCGCCGTCGGTAGCGCGCGTGGGCCTCGGGGTCCCGCTGCTCCAGATCGCGCGAGACGACCTCGCGCACCACGTCGTGGATGACGAGTCCGTCGGGGGTGCGCTCGACGAACGGGAGCCGGCGCAGGGAGTCGAACTCCTTGCGCACCGACGGGCGGGCGAGGAGCGACCGCAGGATCGGCTCCGTGACCCGCCGGGACGTTGACGCCGCCTCCAGGGTCTCGAGGGTCGACGCGGGGAGGTCGGCGAGGAGCGCGTCCAGCAACTGTCCGATCACCGCCGGAGGCGGCCCGATCTCGATCTCGAGGGTGGGTTCCGCGTGCAGCGCCTCGGCGGCGAGCTCGACGGCGAGGGGGTAGCCACGCGCGAACCGGTTGGCCCTCGCCGCCTGGAGCTCGGTGAGGCCCCGCGCGCGGAGCATCGCGATGGAATCGGCCTGATCGAGCGGAGCCAGCCGCAGGTCGCCGACCACTCCGGCCCATCCGGGTGAGGTGATCCAGGCGGGCCCGGGCCCGTCGCGGCCGGCGATGATCGTCATCGTCGAGTCGGGTAGGCGGGGGAGGAACGCCTGGCGGAGCCACGTGTCCATCAGCCCGAAGCGCTCGTAGGTGTCGAGCGCGAGTACCACGCGCCGCTCGCCGGCGTGGATCAGCGGGACGATGGCCTCGGCATCCGGATGCGCCTCGTCCGCGTCGAGGGCGGCCGCGATCGCCTGGACGAACCCTTCGGGCGTCGGTTCGACCTCACGGCAGTCGATCAGGATCGTCTGCGCTTCCTCCTGCATGAGGTCGAGCGCCGCTCGCAGGAGACGCGACTTCCCGATACCGCCCGGGCCGTGCACGAAGATCACGAGGTGAGTCTGCCGGGACCCGGGGGCGCACAGGACCCCGAGTTCGCGCTCACGCCCGACGAAGTCCCGCCTCGCGGCTTCGGAGAGGCGCTCGGAGATCGTGCGGGACGCTGATGCCACGGGAGACCTCGCGGGGCGAGGGAGCCATCCGGACCTCGTCACGATACGCCCGCGCGGCCGGGCGGGCCACCCCCCGGCTCGGAGTGCCGCCGGACCCCGCGGCTATGCTCCGTCCATCGCGATGTCCCCGCCAGACGCACTCCAGCAGCCGATCGAGCTGGACCTCTTCGAGGGTCCCTTCGACCTGCTGTTGACCCTGGTGCTCCGCGACGAGGTCGAGCTCCTGGAGGTCCCGCTCCTGGAGGTCGTCACCGCGGCGCTCGGCGAGCGCGCGCGGGAGCGCTGGGACACCGACACCGCGGGCGAGCTGATCGTCCTGCTGGCCGCGATGGCCGAGTTGAAGGCGCGGCGGCTCCTCGGTGAGCCGGGGGAGGAGGAGCCCGACCCGGACACCCTGGAGGCCCGGGAGCGCCTCGCGGCCCGGCTGGTCGCCTACGCGCCCTTCCAGCGCGCCGCCGCCTGGCTCGGTGAGCGCGCCCGCGACTGCGCGGGTCCGCGCTACCGCCGCGTGGCCATCGCGGGGGCGCCGCCCCCGGATCCGCCGGTCGAGGACGCCGCCCGTCTGCGCGAGGCGATGCTGCCGCTGATCGCGGCGCCCCCGGCTCCGTCGCTGTCCCATCTCACGAGCCGTCGCGTGAGCATGCCGGCCGCCCTCGCGCGCCTTCAGAGCGCACTCGCGCGGGCGCGCTCGGTGAGCTTCGACGCGCTCACGGCGGGGCTCGAGCCGCTGGAGGAGGCGATCGCGCTGATGGCTGCGCTCGAGCTGGCGCGCCGCGGCGAGGTCACCCTCGCGCAGCCCGAGCCCTTCGGCGACATCGCGATCACCGGCTCCGGGCGATGAGCGAGCTCGCCCGCCAGATCGAGGCGCTCCTGTTCCTCTCGCCCGAGCCGCTGCCGGTGGTGACCCTCTGCGAGGTGACCGACGAGTCGCCGGGGGCGGTGCAGCGGGCGGTGGCCGAGCTGGCCGAGCGGCACGGCCCGGAAGGGGGGCTGGAGGTGGCCGAGATCGCCGGCGGATACGCGCTGCGCACCCGCGCGGACCTCGCGCCGATCGTCGATCGCCTGCGGGATCGCCCCTCGGAGGACCGCGTCTCGCCCGCGGCGCTGGAGACACTGGCGGTCGTGGCCTACCTCGAGCCGATCAGCCGGCCGCAGATCAGCCGCCTGCGCGGCGTCTCGGTCGATTCGACGGTCGTCTCGCTGCTGGACCGGGGCCTGCTCGAGGAGGCGGGGCGCCCGCCCGACGGCGGCGCGATGCGCTACCGCACGACGCGGCTCTTCCAGGAGCGCTTCGGCCTGCGCTCGGCGGGCGACCTGCCGCCGCTGGAGGGCTTCGAGCTCACCGGGCCCGAGGCCGAGCGCGTGCGGCGGCACCTGATGGAGGCCGGGCATCTGCCCGAGGGCGAGGGGCCGGCCGATGACGGCTGAGCGCATGAGGGTCCACCGGGCGCTGGCCCTGGCCGGGGTGGCGAGCCGCCGCGCGGCGGAGGCGCTCGTCTCCGACGGGCGCGTCACGGTGAACGGCGCCACCGCGACCGTCGGGCAGCTGGTCGACCCGGGCGATGCCCTGACCGTCAACGGGCGCCCCGTGCGTGGCGCGGAGCCGATGCGGGCGTACCTGCTGCACAAGGCGGCGGGGGTGGTCTCGACCGCGCAGGATCCGCAGGGCCGGCCGACGGTGCTCGACGAGCTGCCGGACGACGTGCGCCTCTACCCGGTCGGGCGCCTCGACATCGACACGACGGGCGCGCTGATCGTGACCAACGACGGCGAGCTCGCCGCGCGGCTGATGCACCCCTCCTCAAAGGCGCCGAAGACCTATGAGGTCCTGATGCGCGGTCAGGTGTCGGCGAACACCATCCGAAAGCTGCGCCACGGGGTGACGCTCGAGGACGGCGTCACCGCGCCCGCCCGGGTGGAGGCGATGGACCGGCTCGCCGCCGGGGGGACGTGGCTGGAGATGGAGCTGACCGAGGGGCGCAACCGGCAGGTCCGCCGGATGGGCGACGCCGTCGATCACCGCGTCCTGAAGCTCCACCGCTCACGGTACGCGGGCATCGGGGTCCAGAAGCTCGCCCTGGGGCGATGGCGCCCGCTCACCCGTGCCGAGTGGCGCAAGCTCGGCACCATGGTGGGGCTGGACCGCTGAGCCAGCCGGTCGTCAGGGCGGTGCGGGGGGCGACCTCGGTGGCGGAGGACACCGCCGAAGCGATCCTCGAGAGCACCACCGAGCTGCTGGAGGAGGTCCTCTCCAGGAACGCTCTCGAGACCGGCGACCTGATCTCGATCATCTTCACCGCCACGCCGGATCTGACCGCCGAGTTCCCCGCGGTGGCGGCGCGGACGGCCGGCCTCACTACCGTCCCCCTCCTCTGCACCCGCGAGATCCCCGTGCCGGGCTCGCTGGGGATGTGTATCCGGCTGCTCCTGCACTGCACGGCCCCCCGTGAGCGGCCGATACACCACGTCTACCTGCGCGAGGCGCGAGCTCTCCGGCCGGATCTCGCCGAGGAAGCCCAGTAGCGGGTGCGGTTTCGCGTGCCTACCGGGGCGCTCCCCCGCCCATGCCACGAAAGGGGGCGGGTTGCGTCGGGCTCGGCTCGGCTCATTACCGCTCCACGGCTGCCGATCGGGTTCGGGTGAAGCGATTCCGCTGCCCCACCTGCTCGGCCGAGGTCTTCGTCCTCAACCGGCACTGCCTGACCTGTGGGACGGAGCTCGCCCTCGATCCGTCGGAGCCCGCCTTCCGCGACCTCGACACGGCGCCGGGGTGCGTCAACCGGGCGCACCTGAGCTGCAACTGGATCGCCGGGGCCGGGGACGTGCGGTGCCTCGCCTGCGCCATGACCCGGCGGGGGCCCGAGGCCCTCGACGACGAGGTGCGCTCCGCCTGGACCCGGGCCGAGCGCGCGAAGCGTCACCTGGTCCTGCAGCTCCTCGGGCTCGGCCTGCCCTGCGAGGCCGGCGAGGCGCCGGTCTTCGACCTGCTTCACTCGTCGGACGGCTCGGTCGTCGTCGGGCACGCCGATGGGGTGATCACCATCGATGTCGGGGAGGCGGACGACGCGCGACGCGAGCGGCTGCGTGAGCGCTTGGGCGAACCGTATCGGACGCTCCTGGGCCACCTCCGTCACGAGGTGGGCCACTTCTACTGGCCCGCCGTGATCGCCGGGGTGCCCGCGCTGCTCGACGCCTGGCGGGAGCTCTTCGGCGACGAACGCGTCGACTACGCCGAGGCTCTGCACCGGCACTACGAGGAGGGACCGCCCGAGGACTGGCGCGACGACTTCGTCTCGGCCTACGCCACGATGCACCCCTGGGAGGACTGGGCCGAGTGCTTCGCCCACTACCTCCACATCCACGACACGCTCGAGACGGCCGGCGCCCACGGCGTCTCCCTCGGCGACCTTCGCGCCGACGCGGTGCTGGCGGACGGCGTCACCGACATCCATCGGATGCTCGACGTCTGGCTTCCGCTCTCGGTCGCGATCAACGCGCTCAACCGCAGCATGGGCCAGCCGGATCTCTACCCGTTCGTCATCACGGAGGCGGTCCGCTCCAAGCTGGCCTTCGTGCATCGGGTCGTGGCCGGCGTCGCCGCGAGGCCCCGCCCCGCCCCGGTGCGCCGGTAGGCGGAGCGCCGTGGCCCGGGGAGTCGGCGACGGTGCGCAGGGATGTCCCGAAGCACCTCAGCCGCCCTCGCCGGGAGCCGGGAGGGCCTCGATGTCGAGCCCGAGGTCGAGGGACGGGGCGGAGTGGGTCAGCGCGCCGACCGAGACCGCGTCGACTCCGGTCTGCGCGGCGGCCCGCGCGCCCTCCAGCGTCATCCCGCCCGAGGCCTCGAGCCTCGCCCGCCCCCCGGCGAGGGCGACGGCCTCCCGCATCCCGTGGGGTGTCATGTTGTCGAGCAGGATCCAGTCGGCGCCGGCCTCGAGGCCGAGACGCACCCCGTCCAGGTCGTCGGCCTCGACCTCCACGAGCACGTCCGGCATCTGCCGCCGCGCGCGGCCGACCGCCTCGACCAGCCCGGCGCCGGCGAGCGCCAGGTGGTTGTCCTTCACCAGGACCCGGTCGTAGAGGCCCAACCGGTGGTTGACTCCCCCGCCCGCCGCCACCGCCGCCTTCTCCAGCGCCCGCAGCCCCGGCGTCGTCTTGCGCGTGTCGAGCACCTGGACGGCATCGCCGCAGGCGTCCACGTAGGCCGCCGTCAGGGTCGCGATCCCCGACAGGTGGCAGAGCAGGTTCAACAGCGTCCGCTCCGCCGTCAGCACCGCCCGGGCCGGGCCCTCGATCTCCACGACCACGCTCCCCGGAGCGAGCGCGTCACCGTCTTGCGCGCGCCAGTCGCCGGCGAGGCCGGTCTGCCGCAGCACCTCCTCGCCGGCGGCGCGGCCCGCCAGCACGCCCACCCTCCGCGACACGACCCGTGCCGTGGTGCGTCGCCCGGCCGGGATGAGAAGCGCCGACGTGATGTCGCCGCGCTCGCCGAGGTCCTCGGCGAGCGCCTGGGCGACGACCTGCCCGGGGGTCACGTGAGCGCGAGCATCCGGTCGAGCGCGAGCCGGCCGAGCCGCCGCATCTCGTCATCGACCGAGACCACGTTGACGATCTCCCCGGCGGCCAGCGACTCGAGGCACCAGGTGAGCTTCGGCAGGTCGATCCGGTTCATCGTGACGCAGGGGCAGATGTTCTCGTTGAGGCACGAGATCGCCTTGTCCGGGTGGCGCAGCCGCAGCCGGTTCACCAGGTTCCAGTCGGTCCCGATGACCGCGCTCGATCCGGCCGGCAGCTCCTCGCAGCGCCGGATGATGTACTCGGTGCTCCCGTCCTCGTCGGCCGCCTCGACCACCGGCCGCGGGCACTCCGGGTGCACGATCACGCGCACTCCGGGGTCGGCCGCGCGGGCCTCCTCGATCTGTCGCACGGTGAACGCCGTGTGGACGTTGCAGAAGCCCTTCCAGAGGATCACCCGCGCCCCGGCGAGGTCGGGCTCGGCGATGCCCCCGAGATCCGCCTTGCGGGGGTTCCATACGAGCGGGTCGTCGGGGGACATGCCCAGGCGACAGGCCGTGTTGCGGCCGAGGTGCTCGTCGGGGAAGAAGAAGACCGCGTCGCCCTCCGACAGCGCCCAGCGGAAGGCCTTCTCGGCGTTGCCCGAGGTGCAGACGGCCCCGCCGTGCTCTCCGACGAACGCCTTCAGGTCGGCGCCCGAGTTCATGTAGGTGAGCGGGATGACCTTCTTGCCCGGCAGGGCCGCGGTCATCTGCTTCCACGCGTCGCGCACGGTGAAGATGTCGGCGCACTCGGCCAGGTGGCAGCCCGCACCGAGGTCGGGCAGGACCACCGTCTGGTGGGGCGCGCGCAGGACGTCGGCGGCCTCGGCCATGAAGTAGACGCCGAGGAACACCACCAGCTCGGCCTCGGTGGCGGCCGCGCCGCGCCGGGCCAGCAGGAACGAGTCGCCCGTCACGTCGGCGAAGGCGATCACCTCGTCGCGCTGATAGTGGTGACCGAGGATGACGGCGCGGGAGCCGAGGGTGCGGCGGGCGGCCCAGGCGCGCTCCCAGAGTTCCTCCTGACCGGCCGCGGTCTCGGTGGCCGGCAGAAGGCAGGCCGGGGCGGATGCGGCGGTGGTCATGCGGCCTCCATGGCGAGGGCCCGGTGACGGGCGGGGGCGTGGGGGAGGATGAACGGCTCGTCGCCGACCCAGGCGATGCGTCGCGCCTGCCGGGGGTCGGCTCCCGGGTGGTCGCTGCGGAAGTGCGCTCCGCGGCTCTCGGTGCGCAGCTTTCCGGCCGCGGCGGCGAGCCGGGCGACGAGCAGGAGGTTGTCGGTGGCGTGACCGGTGCCGTCGGGCACCTGCGCCAGGTCGCGGGCCGCCCGAGCCAGGCCGGGGGCGTCGCGCTCGACGCCGACCCCCTGCCACATGGCCGACTGCAGCGCGCGGCGCGCCCCGGCCCCGGCCCGGGTGATCTCCGGCACCGGGACGGCATGGGCCACGGGTCCGTCGGGCCAGTCGTCGAGGTCGCCACGCAGCGCCTCGGCGGCGCCGGCCGCGAGCACCGCCGCCTCGAGGAGGCCGTTGGAGGCGAGGCGGTTGGCGCCGTGGGCTCCGGTCGCCGCGCACTCGCCCACGGCGAACAGGCCCGGCAGTGTCGTGCGCCCTGCCATGTCGGTCAGGGCGCCGCCGATCGCGTAGTGCGCCGCCGGGGTCACGGGGATCGGGTCGTTGGCGAGGTCGAGGCCGTGCTCGGCGCAGAGGGCCGCGACCGTCGGGAAGCGGCCGCGAACCGCCTCGGCGTCGAGGTGGCGCAGGTCGAGGGTGACGTCGGCGCCGAGGGCGGCGGCGTGGCGGGCGATGGCCCGTGCGACGACGTCGCGCGGGCCGAGCTCGGCCATCGGGTGCTCGTCGGGCATGAAGCGGCGCCCCGCGGCGTCGCGCAGGATCGCGCCCTCCCCGCGCACGGCCTCGCTCACGAGGGCCAGCGGGCCCTCGCCGAGCGAGAGGGCGGTGGGGTGGAACTGCACCAGCTCGAGGTCGGCCAGCGCCGCTCCGGCCCGCGCGGCGAGCGCCGGGCCGTCGGCGGTGGCGCCGAGGGGGTTGGTGGTGCGCGTGTAGAGCTGGCCCATGCCGCCGGCGGCGAGGGCGACGGCCCGGGCGGCCCGGACGCGCTCGCGCCCCTGGGCGTCCTGGCTGCGCAGGCCGACCACCCGCCCGCCATGCACGATCACCTCGAGGGCGCGCTCGCCGACGGCGAGCGCGATACGGGGGTCACGGTGGAGCGCGGCGCCGAGTGCCTCCACGATGTGGGCGCCCGTCGCGTCGCCTCCGGCGTGCACGACCCGCGCCGCCGAGTGCGCCCCCTCGCGGGCGAGGCGCAGGTGCCCGTCGCGCCGATCGAAGCCGACGCCCCGGGCGAGGAGCGCGGCCACCTGACCGGGGCCCTCCTCGCAGATCCGCGTCACGGCGTCGATGTCGCAGAGCCCCGCGCCGGCGGCGAGCGTGTCGGCGATGTGCGCGTCGATCGAGTCGCGGACGTCCACGGCGGCGGCGATCCCGCCCTGCGCCCGGCGCGTGCTGCCCTCGCCCAGCTCATCCTTGGTGATCATCACGACCGGGCCGGTCTCCGCGGCCTCGAGGGCCAGGAGGCTTCCGGCGATGCCGCTTCCCACCACGATGACGGGGTCGAGCTCTCGGGCTGAGGTCATTTCATGTTCCCCTGACGCGAAAGCGTCGCCTAATTGACGTCGTGACGACAATAGCGCTGCCCGCGCAGCGGGGGAAGGGCACCCGGCGGCCGGGCGAAGGCGTCTACACTGGACGCGTGAGCATCCGGACCTCGCCGCGCCTGGCGGCCATCCCGCGCTACGAGCCGGGCCTGACGACCGCCGAGGTGCTGGCGCGGTACGGCATCGAGAGCGCCGTGAAGCTGGCGTCCAACGAGAGTCCCTTCCCGCCGATGCCCGAGGTGGTGGAGGTCGTGACCGCGGGGATGCGGGACCTCAACCGCTACCCGGACGGCCCCGCCCGGGCGTTGCGGCGCGCGCTCGCCGAGCGTCATGGCGTGGGTCCGGACGAGGTCGTGATCGGCAACGGCTCCTGCGACCTCATCCTGCTGGCGGGCCAGGCGCTGCTCGATCCGGGCACGACGGTCGTCCACGCCGACCCCTCCTTCGCCCTCTATCCGCACCTGGCCACGGCCGCCGGCGCCGAGGCGATCGCCGTGCCGCTCGCCGGCGACGACGGGCACGACCTCGAGTCGATGGCCGCCGCGGTGGACGAGCGCACGCGCCTGGTCATCGTCTGCAACCCCAACAACCCGACCGGCGTCTACCGCTCGGCCGACGACATCGAGCGGTTCGTCGACTCGCTGCCGGAGGACCTGGCGATCCTGGTCGACGAGGCCTACTACGACTTCGTCGATCGCCCCGACGCCGGCCGCATCATGTCGCTGGCGCGGACCCGTCCCAACCTCCTGGTCACCCGCACCTTCAGCAAGGCGCACGGCCTCTGCGGGTTGCGCGTCGGGTACGGCGTGGGCGGCGCGGGATGGATCGAGGCCATCGACGCCATCCGCCAGCCCTTCAACACCAACGCCCTCGCGCAGGCCGCCGCGCTGGAGAGCCTGCGGCACCCGCACGCCCTCGAGCGCCGGGTTCGCCAGGTCATGGCGGAGCGCTCGCGGGTGGAGGCGGAGCTTGCCGGGACGACGTGGGGCTTTACCCCCAGCCAGGCCAACTTTATCCTGGTGTCGCCGGATTCCGATCCGGCGGCCGGATCATCCGGTGTCCACGAGCAGCTGCTGCGCCTCGGCATCATCGTCCGAGACGGCGCAGCGCTGGGCTGTCCGGGGCGCTTGAGGGTCTCCATCGGAACCCCGGACGAGAACTCGGCATTCCTCTCCGCGCGCGCACAGCTCGCCCGCACGGCACCCCGCGAGACCCAACCAGGACGGACAGCGAAATGATGATCGTGATGCAGGAGGGCGCGACCGACGAGCAGGTCCGCCACGTCGTCGAGCGGATCGAGCAGGCGGGGGCCCGCGCGCACCCGTCGCGCGGCGAGTTCGTCACCGTCATCGGCGCCATCGGAGACGATCGCGAGATCGTGGCCTCGCTCCAGCTCGAGGGCGAGCCGGGGGTCGAGAAGGTCGTCCCGATCCTGAAGCCCTACAAGCTCGTCTCCAGCGACTTCCGCGGCCGCGACGCCGTGGTCCGCGTGGCCGGCCGCGCCATCGGCGGCGGCTCCTTCGGACTGATCGCCGGCCCGTGCGCCGTCGAGTCGCGCGAGCAGACCCTTGCCTCGGCCCGCGCGTGCAAGGCCGCCGGCGCGACGATGCTCCGCGGTGGCGCCTTCAAGCCGCGCACCTCGCCGTACGCCTTCTCCGGGCTCGGCAAGGAGGGCCTCCAGATCCTCGCGGAGGCCCGTGAGGAGACCGGCCTGCCGATCGTCACGGAGCTGATGGACCCGCGCCAGCTCGACGACGTCCTCGAGGTCGCCGACATGATCCAGCTCGGCGCCCGCAACATGCAGAATTACGACCTGCTGCGGGAGGTGGGCCGCACCTCGACCCCCATCCTGCTCAAGCGCGGCATGGCGAGCACGATCGAGGAGTGGCTGCTGTCGGCCGAGTACATCGCCCGCGAGGGCAACCAGGACATCGTCCTGTGCGAGCGCGGCATCCGCACCTTCGAGACCGCGACCCGCTCGACGCTCGACATCTCGGCGGTGCCGGTGGCCAAGGCCCAGTCGAGCCTGCCCGTGATCGTCGATCCGTCGCACGCCGCCGGCAAGCGCGACCTGATCCTCCCGATGGCGCGCGCGGCCGTGGTCGCCGGCGCCGACGGGCTGATCGTCGAGGTCCACCCGTCTCCGGAGCACGCCCTGTGCGACGGCCCCCAGGCCCTGCACGCCGAGACGTTCGGCGCGTGGGTCGCCGACGTGAAGCGGTGCATCGACCTGATGGGGAAGATCATGGCCGAGGGCGCCGACGCCCCCGTGGCCGTCGCCTGATGACCTGACCATGGGCCCGGTCGCCATCGTCGGCGTCGGGCTGATGGGCGGTTCGCTGGGTCTCGCCCTCCGCTCCCTCGACGGCGTCGAGGTGCGGGGGGTGGACCCCGACCCGGAGGCGTTGCGGACGGCGCTCGCGATGGGCGCCATCGACGTCGCCTGCGGCTCCCTGGAGGAGGGCGCCGACGGCGCGCGCGCCGTCGTGGTCGCGGCACCGGTGCCCGAGCTCGCGACGCTCGCCCGGCGCGCCCTCGCCGCGGCTCCCGAGGACTGCGTCGTCACCGACCTCGGCTCCACCAAGTCGGGGCTGCTCGAGGGCCTCACCCGCGTCGAGCGCGCGCGGTTCATCGGCGGTCACCCGGTGTGCGGCGGGGAGCGGACCGGGGTCGCCTTCGCCCGGGACGGGCTCTTCCGCGGCACGACCTGGTTCCTCACCCCCGGCGCCGAGGCGCGCTCGGACCTGTTCGGCCGCCTGCACGCCCTCGTCGCGGCGGTCGGCGCGCGGCCGGTCGCGATCGACGCCGGGGTGCACGATCACCTCATGGCGCTCGTCTCGCACCTGCCGCACGTGCTGGCCGGGGCCCTCGTGAACCAGGCCGCCGACACCGCCCCCGGCGGGCGGGAGGCCCTGCGCTCTGCGGGCCCGTCGTTCACCGACCTCACCCGGGTCGCCGGCTCCAACCCGCCCCTGTGGGCGGACATCCTCCTCGCCAACTCCGCGTCTGTGCTCGACGCCCTTCGCGACTTCTCGGCGCGCCTGGCCGACGTGGCCTCGGCCCTCGAGCGCCGCGACCGCGACTGGCTGCTGGGGTTCGTCGGCGACGCCGCCGAGGCCCGGGAGCGGTTGAGGCGGGCGGGCGAGCCCGACCCGACGACCCCCGTCCGGGTGCTCGTGGCGGTGCCCAACCACCCGGGGGCGATCTCGGAGATCGCGACCGCCCTCGGTCACGCGCACATCAACATCGAGGACCTCAGCCTGCGTCCCGGCCCTCCCGACGCCGACGGCGAGCTGCTGCTCGTGGTCGGGGGTCCCGAGGCCGCGCGGGAGGCCGTGCGCCTGCTGGCCGAGCGGGGGTACCGCGCGCGCGCGTCCGGGCTGCGCTGATCCGCGCCCCTCGGGGAGTGCTCCTTCCCGAGGGATCTGCCGATGACCTGTGGGACCCTGTCGTCGGACCCCGGAACCCGAATTGCGCCAGCGAACCCTCGTCGCGGTGACCACCACGCTCGCGACCCTCGGCCTCGTCCTCACGGCCTCCGCCGCCCCGCGCCCCCATGCGCAGCGCTCCGCCCCCGCCCCGCCCCCCGCCCGCGTGATGGTCGACGGGCTCGCCGGTGACTGGGACGCCGACGCCTCCCACCTGACGGTCGTCGACCCGGACGTTCACGGTGGGTCGCGCGCGGCGCGCCGGCTGCTGCGCGCGCGCGACGAGATCGATCTCGGCATCGTCCCGGCCACGCGCATCGTGACCGAGGACGCGGACGGGGTGCGGGAGCGGATCGACGCCGACACGCTCTTCGCCGACCTCGACGAGAGCCTCGACGACGTCGACGTCGAGGCCGCGGCGCTCGTCAGGCGTCGGGCCGGCCGCCGCGGGGCCGCGGTGCTCACCATCACCGCCAAGCGGATCGTGGTCCACCTGCCCGCCGACGTGGAGGCCGATCCCGCCGACGAATCGGTGGACGACCCCTCCCCCGAGGACGGCGATCCCTTCCCCGACGATCAGATCTAGAGCAGGGGGAGGATCTCCTTCGAGAGGGCCCCGCCGCGCCATGCGAGCGGTGACTCCCCCGGCTGCTCGATCGTGAGTCGGGCTCCGGGGATGCGGCGCACGTACTCCTCGGCCAACGCCAGCGGATGGTCCGGGTTGACGTCGTCACGGCTGCCGACCACGATCGTGGGGACCGCGATCCGCTCGAGCGCCCCGAGTCCGTCGAAGGCCGCCGAGCGCGGTATGCCGCGCAGGGCGTCGGCCACGGCGCCGGGATGCGCGTGCCGGCCCAGGCGCTGCAGGATCACGGTGCGCACGGCCTCGCGCCATCGCTCTCCCACGTGCATCGGCCCGAGGGCCGCGAGGAAGCCCTCCGGCCCCCCGGTCTCGAGACCGTCGGCGAGGGAGTCCCAGTGGTCGAGGTTCATGCTGGGCCGGCCGAGGTGGGCGGGGGTGACGATGACGAGCGAACGGACCCGCTCGGGATGGCCGAGCGCCACGGCGATCGCCGTGGCCGAGCCCATCGACTGCCCCACCAGGGAGGCCCGCTCGATGCCGAGGTGATCGAGGACGGCGAGCGCGTCGGCCGCCAGCTCGCCGTAGTCGTAGGCGCCGGGGTCGGCGGGCGACGAGACTGCCGTGCCCCCGGGCGTCGTACATGACCACGCGCCGGCCTGCGCGCTCGATCGCGCGCGAGCCGTGCACCACGTAGCGCCGGGTGGCCGTGAGGCCGTGCAGGAGCACTACGGGCTCGCCCTCGCCCGTCGCCTCGCCGCGCAGCGTCACTTCTCCCCGGACGACCTCGAAGGGCTCGGTGACGGGGGGAGGGGTCAGGCGGCGATCCCGATCGGCGACGCGCAGTCCCGGCAGTAGGGCTCGCCCGCGGCCTCGTCCGGGAGGCCGGTCTCCGGCGAGAGCCAGGTCTCGGATCCCTCGGGAAGGGGGCGGCCGCAGTCGTGGCATGTGTGGTTGGTCATGCGCGACAGGATGACGGGCGCCCCGGACGGACCGGCGTGTGGTGTGATTGGCCGGTGGACGACCCGCTCGAAGCCCTCCGCGCCATCGCGGAGGCCGCGCTGGGGCACCCGGTCCCGCATCTGGTGGCGCCCGATGGCGAGGGGCCGGCGGTGGCGGCCTCGGTGGCCGGCGATCCGCCCCGCGCCCGCGTGGCGTGGGTCGGCGCGGACGGCGACGTCGTCGCCCGCGTGGCCTGCCCGCCGGGCCGGCCCAGCCGCTGGCGCCCGGTGGTCGCGGCGGTCGTCACCCTGGAGATGCCCCCGCTGCCCGACGACCGGGTGCTCGTCGCCCGCGCCGCGCCGGAGGCGGCCGCGGTCCGTCCGCTGCTGGCCAGCGAGGACGCCGCCGCGCCGGTGGCGGTGGGGGGCGGAGGACTGGTGCTCATGCGCCTGCCCGAGGCCCCGGTCATCGCGGTGGACGCGCTCGACGCGTCCGGCGAACCGATCGGCCGGCTCGCGCGCGCCGGGATCTCGGAGCTGCGCTTCGACGGTGCGTCGGTCAGCGGCCGCATGGGGGCCACGCACGGCATGGGCGCGGGCATCGGCGACGGCCGCTGGGCCCCGGGGCTTGCGGACGCCGCCTTCGAGGTCGGCTACGCGCCCTGGCTCCCCGACTGGGTCCCGCCCGGCCTCACCCGCGGGAGGCCCCGCGTGGAGCCCGATGTCTCCTACCCGTCCGCACCCCCGGCCCTGGTGATCGCGTGGACCGGCGCCGACGGGGAGCGCGTGCTGCTGCGCCAGTGCCCGGCACCGCTCGCCAGCCCGGACACCGGGGGACGCGACGCCCGCGTCGTCGAGGTGGGAGGGGTTCCCGCCGTGCTGCGCGGCCGGGGGCTGGTCACGCTCGTCTGGGAGACCCCCGAGCGCGCCTTCGGCCTCCAGGTCCGCGGCGCCTCGATGGGCGAGGAGACCGCGCTGCGCGTCGCCCGATCGATCTCACCGCACACTCCCGCGTGAGGGCCCGGGCCGCTGCGCTCGTGAGGTGTCGTTAGTCTTGGCCGGATGGCGGCCGTCCGCGTAGCACCGGTATCCCTGCTCCGCGGCACCCTCCAGGTGCCGCCGGACAAGTCGCTGACCCACCGCGCGATCATGCTCTCGGCCGTCTCGGACCGCACCGTCCGGGTGGGACGCCCGCTCGACTCGGCCGACACCGGGGCGACGCTGCAGGCCGTGGAGGACTGCGGCGTGGCGGTCTCGGGCCATCTCGGGGACGCGCTCGCCGTCACCGGGCGCGGCCTGCGGGGGCTGCGCCCGCCGCCGGCGCTCGACTGTGCGAACGCGGGCACGCTGATCCGGCTCTTCTGCGGCCTGCTCGTCGGGCAGCACATCGACCACGTGGTGCTCGACGGCGACGCGTCGCTGCGTGGGCGCCCCATGACCCGCATCGCCCGGCCGCTGCGCGCCATGGGCGCGCAGATCTTCACCGCCCCCGGGGGCACGCCGCCGCTCGTGGTGAACGGGGGCGCGCCCCTGCGGGGGGTCGAGCACCGGCTCGAGGTGGCGAGCGCGCAGGTGAAGAGCTGCCTGCTGCTGGCGGGGCTGTTCGCCCAGGGCACGACCTGGGTGCACGAGCCGGTCCCCTCGCGCGATCACACCGAGCGGATGCTCGAGGCGTCGGGCGTGACGCTGCTGCGCGAGGGCGGGGCGGTCGGCGTCGCGGGCCCCGTGGAGGGCATCTCGCTACCCGACATGGACGTGCCCGGGGACTTCTCCTCGGCCGCGGCACACCTGGTCGCGGGGGCGCTCCTCGGTGACCCCGAGGTGCGCCTGGAGGGGGTCAACCTCAACCCGGGCCGCACGGGCCTGATCGGCGTGATGCGGCGCATGGGGGTCGAGATCGGCGAGGAGCAGTGCGCGCCCGTCGCCGGCGAGCCGTGCGGCGACCTCTCGGTGTCCCGCACCGAGGGGCTGCGCGCCACCGAGGTCGAGCCGCACGAGGTGCCCTCGATGATCGACGAGCTGCCCCTGGTCGGGCTGCTGGGCGCCCTGGCGTCGGGCACCACCGTCGTGCGCGGCGCGGCCGAGCTGCGCGTGAAGGAGAGCGATCGGATCGCCTCGGTGGTGCGCGCCCTGCGCGCGCTCGGGGTCGACGCCGACGAGCGCGAGGACGGCTTCGCGGTGACCGGCTCGGGGAGCATCCGCGGCGGCGCGATGGATTCGGTGGGCGACCATCGCCTGGCGATGCTGGGCGCGGTGGCCGGCCTGGTCAGCGACGAGGGCGTCTCGGTCGGCGACTTCGGTGCCGTCGCGGTGTCGTACCCGGGCTTCGCACGCGACCTGGCCGGGCTCGGAGGCGTCCCCGCGTGATCGTCGCCATCGACGGGCCGGCCGGCGCCGGCAAGAGCACCGTGGCCCGCGCCGTCGCGCGGCGCCTCGGCGTCGCCTACCTCGACACCGGGGCGATGTACCGCGCGCTCACCTGGCTCGCGCTCGAGGCCGAGGTGCCGCCGGGCGACGAGGCGGCGCTGGTCGCCCTCGCGCGGGAGAACCCGATCGAGATCGAGTCGACGGACGACGGGGACCGCGTCCGCGTGAGGGGCCAGGACGTGACGGCCGCGATCCGCAGGCCCGAGGTCGCCGCCCAGGTCTCCGAGGTCTCGGCCCACCCCCCGGTGCGGGCCGAGGTGGTCTCGGCGCAGCGCGCCCTCCTGTCGCAGGGCTCGTGGGTCTCCGACGGGCGCGACGTCGGGACGGTCGTCTGCCCGGACGCCGACCTCAAGGTCTTCCTGACAGCGTCGCTCCACGAGCGGGCCCGCCGCCGTCGCGCCGATCTCCACGCCCGGGGGGTCGACATGAACGAGGCGACGGTGCTCGAGGACGTCCGCCGCCGTGACCACGCCGACAGCACGCGCTCGGCGAGCCCGCTGCGAATCGCCCAGGGCGCGGTGGTGATCGACTCCTCCGAGCTCGACGCCGACGCGGTCGCCGAGCTCATCGTGAGCCTCGTGGAGGACGTCCGCGAGCGCGCGCGGGCGTCGCCCGGATGATCGACCTCGACCAGGCTCCCGTCGTCACCCGTCGCTGGTGGATCGCCGGCCATATCCTCCTGCTCCCGCCCGTCCGCTGGCTGCTGCGCCTGAGGGTGGTCGGCCAGGAGAACATCCCCTCCACGGGCGCCGTACTCATCGTCAGCAACCACATCTCGCAGATCGACCCGCCCATCCTCGGCGTGGCCGTGCTGCCGCGAAAGAGTCACTACATGGCCAAGGCCGAGCTGTTCCGGATCCCCCTCGTGCGACGGGCGGTCCACCGGATGGGGGCCTTCCCCGTGGAGCGCGGCGGCGCCGACCGGCGCGCGCTGCGGCTTGCGCGCGACATCCTGGCGCGCGGCGACGTGCTGCTGATGTACCCCGAGGGCACCCGCTTCACGGACGGGCGGCTGCGCCCGGGAATGCCCGGGGCGGGGTCGCTCGGACTCGAGCCGGGCCTCGTCGTCGTGCCCGCCGCCATCTGGGGCAGCCACCGGCCCCTGCGCAGGGTGAAGGTCGCCTTCGGCCCGCCGATCGATCTCTCCGACATCCCCTCCGGCCCGCGCAGCCAGCGCTCGCGGGATGCGGTTGACCGCATGATGGCCGCGATCGCGCGCCTCATCCCGGTCGCCGGCGGCCCGCACACCGATCCTCCGGGGCACATCGATGGGTGAGCGCGGGGTGGAGCGCGCGCGGTGGAAGCCGCGCAAGGAGTCGGCCGGCAGCACGCTGGCCACCGACCAGCCGATCGTCGCCATCGTGGGCTTCCCGAACGTCGGCAAGTCGACGCTTTTCAACCGTCTCGCCGGCCGCCGCGACGCCGTCGTCGACGCTGTCGCCGGGGTCACCCGCGACCGGCGCCAGTCCGGCGCCGAGTGGAACGGCCGGGCCTTCCAGCTGATCGACACGGGCGGCATCGACGACGCCGATCCGAGCGCGGTCGGCCGGCAGATCGCGGCCCAGGCCGTCCGGGGCATCGAGGAGGCCGACCTGATCGTGTTCGTGGTCGACGTCCAGACGGCTCCCACCCCCGGCGACCTCGAGGTGGCCGACCGCCTGCGCCGGGTCGGCACCCCGCTGATGCTGGTGGCCAACAAGGTCGACAGCGCCGGGCGTGAGGCCGAGGCCTACAACCTGGCCGAGATGGGCCTGGGCGAGGTCTTCCCGGTGTCCGCCCAGCATGGGCGCGGGATCGGCGACTTCCTCGACGCACTGGTCGAGCGCCTGCCCGACGCGCCCGCGGTGGACCGGGACCGGGAGCGCGTCCCGGCGATCTGCATCATGGGGCGGCCGAACGTCGGCAAGAGCTCCATCCTCAACGCGATCCTCGGCGAGGACCGGGTGGTGGTGCACGACGCCCCAGGCACCACGCGCGACCCGATCGACACCCTGATCAGGGTGAACGATCAAGCGGTCGTCCTCATCGACACGGCGGGCCTTCGCCGACGCGGCCAGATGCGCGACGGCGTGGAGCACTACAGCCAGATCCGCGCGCTGCAGTCGGCCGAGCGCAGCGACGTGGCGATCGTCGTGTGCGACGCGACGGAGGGGCTCACGGAGTCGGACCTGTCGGCGGTCGACCGCTCCGCCCGGGCGCACTGCGCGACCCTGCTGGTGATCAACAAGTGGGACCTCGCCCAGCCGGACCTCGAGCACATCCGTGGCCGCCTCCGCTCGAAGTCGCGCCAGCGGCCCCCGATCGAGGTGTGCTCCGCGGTGACCGGGGAGGGGCTGCACCGGATCCTGCCGGCCGCCCTGCGCCTCGAGGAGCGATTCGGGGCCCGGATCTCCACGCGCGAGCTCAACACGGCGCTGCGCGAGCTGGCCGCGGAGCGTCCCGGCCCGCGCCGTGGCCCGCGCCAGCTCTCGCTGCGCTACCTGGTGCAGACGGGCGAGCGCCCCCCGACCTTCCGGCTGGAGGTCAACGACCGCTCCCTGATGACGCGCGACTACGGCTTCTGGCTCGAGAACCGGCTGCGGCAGCGGTTCGACCTGGACGGCGTCCCGCTGATCATCGAGGTCAAGACGCGCGACTGACGCGGTCCCGGCTCATGACCGGGCGGCCGCCCGCCGAGGAAGGAACAGACGGCGTGCGCCTTGCTGAACCAGACCTTTACCACCGGCCCCCAGGCGTCACGAAGGCCGTTGCTACTGTCGATTCGAGAGAGCGCCTCAGTCCCGAGCCCGGAGGTTTCCCCGGATGGCCGTGCAGATGATCGAGAGCCTGCGTAGACGCCGATCGGTCGTCCTCGTCACGGCCGCGGTGGCAGGCGCCGCCCTCGCCGTGTCCGGGTGCGGCGGCGGTGGCAACGCGTCCGATTCGGGCGCCGCCGCGGGCGAGGTCGCCTCGTGGGTACCCGCGGGCAGCCCCCTCTACCTCGAGGCCTCGACCGACTTCGGCGGTCCCCAGTGGACCCAGGTCGACGCGCTGGCCAAGCTCTTCCCGGCCTATCCCAAGCTGCGGACCATGATCGATGAGGCCCTGAAGTCCGACGACGTGGACTTCGAGACCCAGATCAAGCCGCTGCTCGGCGCGCACGCCGCGGTCGCCGCCCTCGCGCTTCCCGACACGGCGCCCCTGCAGGGCTCTCTCACCACGCCCACCCCGGGCGCCGCGGCCAAGGCCGCCGACGACCTCGAGTACGTCGGCGTCGTCGAGCTGGCCGACGGCAAGGACGCGGAGGTCCAGGCGCTGCTGCTCAAGGGCGGCGCGAAGAAGGACGGCACCCACGCCGGGGCCGACATCTTCACCGACTCCGACTCCGACACCGTCGCGGCCGTCTCGGACGGCGCGCTGGTGGTCTCCGACACCAAGCCCCAGCTCTTCAAGGCGCTCGATGCGCACGCCGCGGGTGGCGACAAGACCCTCGCCGGCACCAGCCGCTTCACCGGCGCGCTGGCCAAGCTGCCGCCCGACGTCTTCGGCCAGGCCTACTTCGACGTCGGCGCGCTCGTGCAGTCGGCGGGCCAGTCCCAGCCGCAGCTCGGCCAGCTCGGCCTCGCCGAGTACCAGAATGCCGTCGTGGCGGCGTCCGTCGCCGCCGAGCCGGACGGTGCCCGGGTGAAGGGCGTGATCGTCGGCGCCCCGGACGCCGGCGTCGCCGAGTTCTCCCCGACCCTGGCGGCGAAGGTCCCCGCCGACGCGATCGCGTACCTCGGCTTCAACGACCTCGCCGGCAGCATCACGACGATCCTCGACCAGGCCAGGTCCGCTCAGAGCAGCGACACCACGGCGCAGATCGACGCGCTGACCGGCCAGCTGCCCGCTCTCCTCGGTGTCTCGGTCGCCGACCTCGCCGCGCTCACCTCCGGCGAGCACGCGATCGTCGCCACGTCGGGCAGCCCGAATCCGGGCGCCGCCCTCCTGCTGAAGGTGGCCGACGGGGCGAAGGCGACCGCCACGCTCGACGCGCTGCGCGTCGGCGTGCCGGGCCTGCTGCAGACCTTCAGCCCGCAGACGAAGCTCCCGGCCTGGAAGAAGGCGCCGCTGGCCGCCGGAGTCACCGGGTGGCAGCTGCCGCTCTCGCCCAAGGCGGGCGTCGTCTACGGCGTGGACGGGGACCTGGCCATCCTCGGCACGAGCGTCCCGGCGGTCACCGCCGTCCAGCGTCCCGTGTCCCCGCTCTCCAGCTCGGCCGCGTTCACGGCCGCGACGAGCGGCATGCCGGACGCGGTCACGTCGGTCCTCTGGGTGAACATCTCCCAGGCCGTCGCGGCTGCCGACAAGCTCGGCGCGCTGAAGGACCTGCCGGCCGAGAGCGTCGCGAACCTGCGCCCGCTCAAGAGCATCGCGGGCTGGACGACGGGCGGCGAGACGCCGACCTTCGAGGTCTTCCTGAAGATCGCCGGCTGAGCCGGACGAGGTAGTCCGATCGGGGGGTCCGCGCCGGGCGCGGGCCCCCCGAGGCGTTTCCGGACCCCGGTGGCCCCCCTTGTTATGCTCGCCGCCGCCTCGATCAAGGAGCCTCAACCGTATGGGACAGCACCTCTTCACCTCGGAGTCCGTGACCGAGGGACACCCCGACAAGATCGCCGACCAGATCTCGGACGGTGTCCTCGACGCAGTCCTGACCGACGACCCGCTCGGGCGGGTCGCCTGTGAGACGCTGATAACGACCGGCCAGGTGATGGTGGCGGGCGAGATCTCCACGACGACCTACGTCGACATCCCGTCGATCGTCCGCTCGACGGTCCGGAAGATCGGCTACACGCGCGCCAAGTACGGTTTCGACGCGGAGACCTGCGGCATCTCGGTGGCGCTCGACGAGCAGAGCCCCGACATCGCCCAGGGGGTCAACACGGCGTACGAGAAGCGCACCGGCGGCGGAGGCGATGAGTTCGACCTCCAGGGCGCCGGCGACCAGGGCCTGATGTTCGGGTACGCCACCGACGAGACGCCCGAGCTCATGCCGCTGCCGATCACGCTGGCGCACCGCGTCTGCGAACGTCTCTCAGAGGCCCGGCGCGGCCCCCTCGGCTACCTGCGGCCGGACGGCAAGTCGCAGGTCACCGTGCGCTACGTCAACGGCGTGCCGACCGAGGTCGTCTCGGTGGTCGTCTCCACGCAGCACGCGCCCGAGATCGGCTACGACGAGCTGAAGGCGGACGTCATCGGCAAGGTCGTGAAGCCGGTGCTCGAGAGCTTCTCGCTCTGGCGGGAGGACATCAACTTCTTCATCAACCCGACGGGCATCTTCGTCGTGGGGGGCCCGCTCGGCGACTGCGGCCTGACGGGCCGCAAGATCATCGTCAACACCTACGGCGGCATGGCCCGGCACGGCGGCGGCGCGTTCAGCGGCAAGGATCCGTCGAAGGTCGACCGCTCGGCCGCCTACGCGGCGCGCTGGGTCGCCAAGAACGTGGTGGCGGCCGGCTTCGCCAAGCGCGCCGAGGTGCAGGTCGCCTACGCCATCGGCGTCGCGCGCCCGGTGTCGGTGAGCCTCGAGACCTACGGGACGGAGACGCGTCCGGTCGAGTCGATCGAGGCGTGGATCAGCGAGAACTTCGACCTGCGCCCGGGCGCGATCGTCGAGAACCTGAACCTCCGCCGGCCGATCTACCAGAAGACCGCGGCGTACGGCCACTTCGGTCGTCCCGACCCGGACTTCACGTGGGAGAGCACGGCCGTCGCCCAGGAGGCCGGCGGCACGCTCGCCGCCTCGGCCTAGGCGACGGCGGGCCGCGCCACGGCGGACGCGCAGCAGCCCCTCGCGCTGCTGCCGCCCGAGAGGGTGGCGACGGCCCAGGTGTTCCCCCTCGTCGAGGCGCGCAGCCTCGACCGCATCCTGGACTACGCGGTGCCCTCCGGACTGGAGGGCACCGTCCGTCCGGGCGCGATGGTGGTCTGTCCGCTGGGGCCGCGGAGGGTCCTCGGCGTGGTGGTGGGTCGCGACGAGGCGAGCCACCGGGGGCGTCTCGTGCCCCTCGCCGGAGTCGTGGAGGGCCCGCCGGTGCCCGCCGAGCTGCTCGACCTCGCCGCGTGGATGGCGCGCTACTACATGGCCCCCGTGGCGGCCTGCCTGCGCCTGGTGCTGCCGCCCGGCGGGGGCGGGGCGCTGCGCCGCGACGCCGCGGGGGAGTGGATCCTCGCGCCGCCTCCGGGGCGCCCGCGGCGGCAGCTGACCGCCCGCCTCGCCGGGCCGCCGGCACCGGACCTGCCCCCCCGGCGGCGGGCCGTGGCCGAGTCGCTCGCGGCGGCGGGGGGCCGTTTGACGGCGGCGGAGCTCTGCCGCCGTGCGGGCACCACCCTCCCCACCCTGCGGGCGATGGAGGGCGCGGGGATACTGAGCGTCGCACCCGAGGAGTGGAGGGACGACTCCCTCGCGTCCACGGCGGGCGCGGCGCCGACTCCCGATCGGCCGCCCGAGCTGACGGCGGAGCAGGCCGCGGCAGCCGCCGACCTCGAGGGCATGATGGATGCGGGCGGGGGCTCCCTGCTCCTGCACGGCGTGACGGGGTCGGGGAAGACCGAGGTCTACCTGCGGGCGATCGAGGCCGCGCGGGCCCGGGGGATGGGGAGCCTCGTGCTGGTGCCGGAGATCGCGCTCACGCCGCAGCTGCTCGGGCGCCTGCGCGCCCGCCTGGGCGAGGGCGTGGCCATCTGGCACTCCGCCCTCACCCCGGCGCAGAGGGCGGCGGAGCATCGCCGCGTGCGCGAGGGGGCCGCCGACGTGGTGCTCGGCGCGCGCAGCGCGGTCTTCGCGCCCGTCGTGCGGCTCGGGTTGGTCGTGGTGGACGAGGAGCACGACCCCTCCTACAAACAGGACTCATCGCCGCGTTACGACGCCCGCCAGGTCGCGGCCAAGCGTGCCCGCGCGGCCGGAGCGGCGGCCGTCTACGGCAGCGCGACCCCGCGCCCGGAGGCGTGGAAGGCCCTGCGCCGGCGCTCCCTGCCGGCCCGCGCGGACGGATCGCGCCTTCCCGCGGTGGAGATCGTCGATATGCGCACCCAGGGCGCGGGGCCGGTCTCGCGCCCGCTGGCGGCGGCCCTCCACGCGGCGGCCATGCGCGGCGAGAAGGCCGTCGTCCTCGCCAGCCGCCGCGGCTTCTCGTTGATGGCGCTCTGCCGGGAGTGCGGGTGGATCGCCCGCTGCCCCGACTGCGACGTCGCCCTCGTGCAGCACACCGGCCCGCGGCGGCTGGCCTGCCACCATTGCGGCCACGAGGAGCCCGTGCCGGGCGTCTGCCCGAAGTGCGCCAGCACGGACGTCGTCCGCCAGGGGGCCGGATCCCAGGGGGTTGAGGCGGCGCTGGCGCGTCTCGTGCCGGCGGCGCGCATCGTGCGCATGGACGGATCGAGCGCGGCGGGGCGCGGGGCCGTCGCGCGGCTGCTCGCCGAGTTCTCCGCGCCGGGGCCGGCCATCCTCCTGGGCACGCAGATGGTCGCCAAGGGCCACGACCTGCCCGACGTCACGGTGGCGGGCGCGGTGGACGCCGACGCCCCGCTGCAGCACGCCGGCTTCCGCTCGGAGGAGCGCGCCTTCTCGCTCATCGTCCAGCTGGCCGGCCGGGCCGGTCGCCGCGGCGAGCCGGCGCGCGTGATCGTCCAGGCCTACGAGCCCGCGGCCCGGGCGGTGCAGCTCGGCGCGCGCCACGCCGTGGAGGAGTTCCTCACCGGCGAGCTGGAGCGCCGCCGCGCCCACGCGCTCCCGCCGTTCGGCCACCTGGTCCGGGTGGTGCTCGACGGGGAGTGCCCCGAGCCGGTCGCCCGCGCGGCCGCGGGGCTGGCTGACGCGATGCGCTCGCGCGCCCCCGAGGTGGGCGTGCTCGGCCCGTCGCCGCTGCATCGCCTGCGCGGCCGCACGCGGCGAGCACTCCTGTTCGGCGCGCCGAGGGCCTCGGTGATGACGACCCCCCTTCGCGCGTGCCTCGAACGCCTCGATCCGGACCTGCGCCGCGCCGGCGTGCGCGTCGCCGTTGACGTCGATCCCCAGGATGCGTGAGACGCCGTGGGTCCGGCGCCGGGAAGCCGGAGGTCGGGCCGAGGAGCGATCGGGGGCGGCGGATGCCACGGGCGCGGAAGCCGTCTCGCATCGTCCGCGGCCGTGGGCCCTCCCGCGCGCGGGGAGGCGACGCGGAGCGTCGATTGCCCCCCATGCAGGGGACGACCGGCAGGTTTCGCTACGCTCTCCGATGGCCGCCCCCCGTCAAGGAGTCCTCGTCGATGCCGGTTCCCCGCCTTTTCGAGGCGTCAAGCGACCCGCGTGAGCAGTGGGTCCACGTCCTCTCCACCCTCCTCGCCCTGGGCGGGCCGGAGACGAGGACCGCCCTGGTCGAGGAGCTCTCCGGCGAGAGCCTCCCGGACGCGGACGCCCTCCTCGTGCGCGAGCAGCGGCCGCTCGCCGAGGGGCTCCTCGGGGACATCGTCGTGCGCGGCGCGGGCTGGACGCTCGCCGTGCAGGCGACGCTGGCGTTCGACGCCGACGAGGAGGCCCGTCTGGCGGCCACCTACGACACGCTGACCGAGGCCGCCAAAGACAAGGTGATCGTCGTCGCCATCACCGCCGACCGCAAGCCGCCGCAGTCGGTGGAGGGCGCCTCCGCGAACGGTCGCAACATCCGCCACCGCAGCTGGCTACGCGTGCGCGACTGGGTCCAGGAGCGACCCGAGCGCGGCCGGGTCCAGAACCCGAACGACCTGCTCCTGCTGCGGGAGGCCGAGTACTTCCTCACGCCGCGGGTCGCCGAGCTCTACCGCCTCGAGGGCCTGATGCCCATGGTCGAGCAGGGCCTTCGCGCCAGCCTCGCGGGCATGTTCTTCGACCTCAACGAGCTGGCGCCGGCGCCGCTGATCCAGAACGAGGCCGGCGCGGCGCGCGTGGCCTTCCCGCGCACCGGCGACGCCCAGGCGGAGATCGCGCTCTCGGGCGGCGGCCTGTCGCTCAACATCGCCAGCGACACCGCCGGTCCGGGTTTCAGCGACGGCGGCGCGGGCTGGCAGAAGCTGGCCGTGAACGACGCGTCCGACTACCTGGCGGCCCGGGCCTGGGCCCAGTCCACCGCGCGCTCCCTCCTGCCGGCGCGACGCTGACCGCGTGAGCGCGGTCGCGGAGGGCAGGCTCGTCGGGCACTGGGTGCTCGACGAGCGCATCGGCGGAGGCGGGCAGGCGGCGGTACACCGCGCCCGCCACGCCGAGTCCGGCGCGCCCGCGGCCGTCAAGGTCTTCCACCGCCAGGTCTGGTCCGACCCGGCCTTCCGTGTCCGCTTCCGCCGTGAGCGCGACGCGCTCACGGCGCTCGAGCACCCGCACATCGTCCCGATCCTCGACTCGGGGGAGGAGGACGGGCGCGGCTACCTGGTGATGCGCCTGGCCGGCGAGGGGAGCCTCGCCGCGCGGATCGCGACCGGACCGATGCGCCCCGGACGCGCCCTGGCGATCCTCGGCGGGGTCGCGGATGCGCTCGACACCGCCCATGCCGCGGGCCTGCTGCACCGCGACGTGACGCCGGGCAACATCCTCCTCGACCCGGCCGGCCCGTGGCTGGCCGACTTCGGCATCGCGCGCCGCATCGACGCCACCATCCTCACCGGCGAGGGCCAGTTGATCGGCACGGCCGGCTACATGGCGCCGGAGGTGATCGGCGGGGCCCGGGCGACCGCCGCCTCCGACCGGTACGCGCTGGCGGTCGTCGCCTTCGAGGTGCTGACCGGCCGGCGCCTGTTCGAGGCCGAGGGCCTCGGCGGTGTGCTGTACGCGCACGCCCACCGCACGCCGCCGCGCCCCTCCCGGGTCCTCGACCGCCTGCCGCGCGGGATCGACGACGTGATGGGCCCCGCCCTCGCCAAGGACCCGCGCGAGCGTCCCGCGAGCTGTCGCGCGTTGATCGCCTCACTGGAGCGCGCCCTCGGCCTGCGCGACGACGCGACCCGGGTGATGACCCGGGTCCAGGCCCCTCGTCTGCCCCGCCGCCGGAGGGTCGCGGCGCCCCTGCTGGGTGCGCTGACCGCGCTGGCGAGCGTGGGCGGCGGCGCCTTCGCGCTCACGGCCGCCCTCTCCGACGCGCCGGCCGCGCCGCCCGCGGCCTCGCCCGCGCCGCCCGCCCCGGCTCCGCTGACGATCCCGACCGGCGACGGGGGCGAGCTGTCCGGGTCGCCGGTCGCCGTCGGCGATCTGCCCGGCGACGCCCTCATCCCCGGCGCTCTGGCCGCCGACGTGGGCGACGGCGTGCGCGTCGCCGCCATCCGGGGCCGCTGGGCCGCGTTGCGGACCACGCTCGCCGAGTTGCGCGGCGAGGGTTTCGTGACCATCCCGCTCACGTCGGGCGGGCGCCCGGTCGGCGTCGTCGCGCAGCGCCTCGACCTCTCCGACATCACGGGCCAGAGCCCGCGCTGGGTGCTGATGGTGATGAGCGAGCGCGGGGGCTCCCGCGCACTGGTCGCGCAGGGGCGCCAGGAGGCCCCGGTCGACTACGCCGCGCGCCTCGTCCGTTCGTCGGGCGACGCCCTGATCCCGCTTTCCTGAGCCTGGGGGCCCCGCGGGGCGCTGCTAGAGTCAGGACATGTCCTCGCGCGCTCTCGACGATCCCGTTCTCGAGCGCAGGCGCCTCGCCGCGCTGGCCGAGATCCGGCAGATCGGCGACCCTGTCCTGCGCGCCCCGGCCCTCGCGATCACCACGTTCGACGAGGTCCTGAAGGACGAGGTCCAGCGGATGACGGCGATCATGAACGAGGCCCGCGGGGTGGGCCTCGCGGCGCCCCAGGTGGGCTCGCTGCGACGCCTCGCCGTGGTGCTGACCGGCGAGGACGCCCCGCCCCTCGCGCTGTGCAACCCGCAGATCACGTGGCGCTCCGAGGAGCAGGAGTACGACTACGAGGGGTGCCTGTCCATCGGCGAGATCAGCGTCGAGGTGCCCCGGGCGGTCGCGATCCGCGTGAATGCCCAGGACGTCGATGGCGAGGCCTTCGAGTTCTCCCCGGAGGGCTTCGCCGCGCGGGTTATCCAGCACGAGCTGGACCACCTCGACGGGATCCTGATCCTCGATCGCACGGCGCCCGAGCAGCGCCGGGAGGCCCTCCGGGCGCTGCGCGACGGCGGCTGAGCCCAGTGCGCGTCGCCTTCGCGGGCAGCCCCGCCGCGGCGGTACCCCCGCTGCGGGCGCTCGTCGGCTCGCGGCACGAGGTGCCGGTGGTCGTCACCCAGCCCGACAAGGCGCGCGGGCGATCCCGGCGCCCCAGCCCGACCCCGGTCGGCGCGACGGCCGAGGAGCTCGGCATCCCCGTGCTGCGGCCGGCGACGATCAACGACCCCGAGGTCATCGAGGCGATCGCCGCCCACGGCGTCGGGGCGCTCGTGGTGGTGGCCTTCGGCCAGATCCTCCGCGAGGGGGTGCTCTCCCGCTGGCCGTGCGTCAACGTGCACTTCTCGCTGCTACCCGCCTATCGCGGCGCGGCTCCGGTGGAGCGGGCGATCATGGACGGAGTGGAGGAGACCGGCGTGACGATCATGTTCATGGAGGCCGGCCTCGACACCGGTCCGATGATCGCGTCGGCGTCGACGCCGATCGCCCCGCAGGAGGACGCGGGGGCGCTGGTCGAGCGGCTCTCGCAGATGGGCGGGCCACTCCTCGTCGGGGCGCTCGACGCCCTCGAGGCTGGCGGGCTCGCCCCGACCCCTCAGCCGGACGAGGGCGTCTCGCTGGCCCCCAAGATCACCGCCGATGACCGCGTGCTCGACCTGACGCGGCCCGCGGCCGAGCTCGCGCGGCGTGTGCGCGCCCTCTCGCCCCACATCGGGGCGGCGGCCCGCATCGACGGCGAGCCGTTCAAGGTCTGGGCGACCCGGGCGCTGCCCGGGGACGCCGGCGAGGGCCTGTCGGTCATCGACGGCCGGCTCGTCGCGGGGACCGGGGAGGGATCGCTCGAACTCGTCGAGCTGCAGCCCCCCGGGCGTGGACGAATGGACGCCGCCTCCTTTCTGCGCGGTTGGAGGGGTTCGCTCGAGTGGGGGGGTGCCGAATGACCGAGGCCACCGTGGCTGTCGAGGGGATCGCGCGCGAGCGCAGCGTGGCGCTGCGCGTGCTGCGTCGCGTGGAGGAGGGCGCCTACGCCGACCGTGCGCTCGCGGCCGAGGTGCGCCGCGCCGATCTCGACCCGCGGGCTCGCGCCCAGGCGACGCGCCTGGCCTACGGGGCCGTGCAGCGCCGGCGCACGCTCGACTGGCTGATCGACGGCGCGCTCGACCGCCCGGCCGCCCTCGAGCCCGCGGTGCGCGACATCCTCCGCCTGGGCACCTATGAGATCGCCTTCTCCGACGGTATCCCGGCCCACGCCGCGGTCGATCAGGCCGTGCGCCAGGCGCGCTCGCTGCGCGGCACGAAGACCCGCTCGTCGGCGCGGGCCGGGGTGGTGAACGCGGTCATGCGGCGCATCGCGGCCGACTCCCCCGCACGCCTGGCCGAGCTCGAGAGCGGAGGGGTCGCGACGGCCGCGCTCCAGCACTCGATGCCCGATTGGATCGCCGACCGCCTCGTGGCGTCGCTCGGCGCCGAGGACGCGGTCGAGGTGATGAGGGCCGCGGCCGAGCCGGCCGAGTCGGCCGTGCGCTGGAATCCGTTGCGCGGCCCGCGCGCCGGCCTCGAGGCCGAGCTGCCGGAGGGGTGGAGAACCGACTCGCGCATGCCGGAGGCCTACGTCCTGCCCGGCCCGTTCGCGCTGGAGGAGTCGCGCTCCTGGGCCCGCGGGCTGGTGATGGGGCAGAGCCGCGCGTCGCAGCTGGTGTCGCACGTGGTCGATCCCCGCCCCGGCGAGCGGATCCTCGACCTCTGCGCCGCCCCCGGGGCCAAGGCCACGCACCTCGCCGCGCTGACGCGCGGCGGCGCCCGCATCACCGCGGTCGAGCTCCGGCCCGCGCGCGCCGAGTCGCTGCGCCGGCTGGCGCACCGCATGGGCGCCGTGATGGAGGTGGTGGAGGGCGACGGCCTCACCGTCCCGCTCGCCGGCGGATTCGACGCCGTCCTGGTCGATCCGCCCTGCACGGGTCTCGGCGTCCTCTCCTCGCGCCCCGACGCGCGCTGGCGCCGCAGGGAGGAGTCGCTGGAGCCCCTCACGCGGCTCCAGAAGGGGTTGCTGGCCCGCGCCCTGGGGCTCGTGCGCCCGGGCGGGCGGGTCGTCTACTCCACCTGCACCCTGATCGCGCCGGAGAACGAGGACGTCGTCCGGGCGTCCGGGGCGGTCGTGGAGGACGTCGCCGCCGCGTATCCGGAGCTGGCGCACCCGCGCCTGCCGGGTGCGCTCCTGACGCTGCCCCATCGCCACGGCACCGACGGCTTCTTCATCGCCCGGCTGCGGGCTCCGGCGAGCGCCTCGTGACCGCCCTCCCGCGGGAGGGCGTGGTCCTCCCCTCGGTGATGTCGGCCGACATGCTCGCCCTCGGCGCGCAGCTCGACGCGCTGATCGGCGCCGGAGCGCGCGTGGCCCACGTGGACGTGATGGACGGCCACTTCGTCCCCAACCTGACGATCGGCCCCGACTTCACCCGCGCCGTGGCGAGCCGCTTCCATGCCGCCGGGGGGCTCGTCGACGTGCACCTGATGGTCTCGCGCCCGGCCGACATGATCCCGCTCTTCGCGCCGATGGCCGACGCGATCACGGTCCACGTCGAGGCCGATCCCCATCCGCACCGCCTGCTGGGCGCGATCCGCGAGGCGGGCTGCTGTGCGGGGCTCGCACTCAACCCCGGCACGCCGGTCGAGCATGTCGCCGAGCTGGCCGGGGAGCTCGACTACGTGAACGTGCTCGCGGTCAACCCGGGATTCGCCGGTCAGTCCTTCATCACCACGAGTCCGGACCGCATCGCCCGCATCCGAGCGCTCCTGCCCGACGAGGTCGTGATCGAGGTGGACGGCGGCATCGGGCGCGCCACGCTGCCGGGTGCGCGGGAGGCCGGGGCGACGATGTTCGTGTCGGCCTCGTCGATCTTCGGCGCCGCCGATCCGGTCGCCGCGTTCCGCGAGCTCGCGGGGCTGGCGGCCGGCGGATGAGCGCGCCGGCCCCGCCCGCCTCGGCGATCGAGCTCGCCGCGCTGGCGCGCGCCCGCGAGTTGGCGCTGCGGGGCAGGGGCCGCGTGAGCCCCAACCCGCTCGTGGGCGCGGTGATCCTCCGTGGCGGCGAGACGATCGCCGAGGGATGGCATGAGGGCCCGGGCCTGCCTCATGCCGAGGCGATGGCGCTCGCCCGGGCGGGCGACGCCGCACGCGGCTCCACCGTTGTCTGCACCCTCGAGCCGTGCTCGCACCACGGGCGCACCCCACCGTGCTCGGACGCGCTGATCGCCGCGGGCGTCCGGCGGGTCGTGATCGGGGTGCTCGATCCGCTGGAGCGCGAGCGGGCCCAGGGCCGCGAGGTGCTCGCGGCGGCGGGCGTCGAGGTGGCGGTGGCCCCGGCGCAGGAGGGCGGCCTCTGCGCCGAGGTGAACTCCGCGTTCGTCACCTGGGCGACGACCGGGCTGCCCGAGGTCACCCTGAAGCTCGCCACCAGCCTGGACGGCCGGATCGCCACCGCCACGGGCGAGAGCCGGTGGATCTCGGGGCCCGCCTCGCGCGCCCTGGTCCACCGCTGGCGGGCCGACTCCGACGCGGTGGCCGTGGGGATCGGGACTGCCCTCGCCGACGACCCCTCGCTCACCGCCCGCGGCGTCGAGGGCCCGGTGCGCCAGCCCGCGCGCGTCGTCTTCGACTCCCTGGCCCGCCTGCCGCCGACCTCGGCCCTCGTCGGCGGCGCGCATGGCGAGCACCCGGTGATCGTCCTCACCTGCGAGGAGGCGCCCGCCGACCGGGTCGACGCCCTCGTCGCCGCGGGCGTGGACGTCGTCCCACTGCCGGGCGGCCCGGCGGAGCGGATCGGCGGGGGCCTCCGCGTGTTGGCCGACCTCGGCATCCAGTCGGTCTTCGTGGAGGGTGGCGCAGTCCTCGCCGGGGCGCTCGTCGGCGCCGGGGCGGTCGACCGGATCGCGTGGTTCCTCGCGCCGATGCTGATCGGCGGCGCGGGCGCGCCGTCGGCGCTCGGGGGCGAGGGCGCGGCGACGCTGGCACTGTCGCCGCGGCTGCGCGATCTGAGCGTGGAGCGGGTGGGGGAGGACGTCCTCGTGCGCGGGCGGTTGCGCCCCCTTCCGGGTACGGTCTGAGCCGTGTTCACGGGGCTCATCGAAGAGGGCGGCCGGATCGCCGAGATCCGCGCGGCCGAACAGGGGGCGCGACTGGCGGTGTCGGCCGTCCTCGTGCTCGACGGCCTCGCGATCGGCGATTCGGTCGCGGTCAACGGCACCTGCCTCACGGCCGTGGAGATCACGGCCGGCGGGTTCGCCGTGGACGCGGTGGCCGAGACCCTGCGCCGAACCGCGCTCGGAGGTCTGGCGGCGGGCGACCGGGTCAACCTGGAGCGCCCCATGCGCATGGGCGACCGGCTCGACGGCCACCTCGTCCAGGGGCACGTGGACGGCATCGGCACCGTGCGCTCGGCGACCCCCGAGGGCGGCAGCACCGTGCTCGAGATCTCCGCTCCGCCGGAGTTGCTGCGCTACGTCGTCGAGAAGGGGAGCATCGCCGTGGACGGCGTCAGCCTCACGGTCGCCGGCCGCCTCGAAGACGCCTTCACGGTCGCCCTCATCCCCCACACGATGTCCGTGACGACGCTGGGACCCCAGGCGCTCGGGCGCGCCGTCAACCTCGAGGTCGACGTGGTGGCAAAATACGTGGAAGCACTGGCGGCGCCGTACGTTCCGCCGAGAGGGAGTGGGCAATGACCAGCACAGCAGTCCAGTTCGCGACGATCGCCGAGGCCATCGAGGAGATCCGCGCCGGGCGCATGGTCGTGATCCTCGACTCGGAGGACCGTGAGAACGAGGGCGACCTCGTCATGGCGGCCCAGTACGCGACCCCCGAGGCCATCAACTTCATGGCCACCCACGGGCGCGGTCTGATCTGCCTGGCCCTCACCGAGGCCCGCTGCGACCAGCTGGGCCTGAAGCCGGTCGTCAAGCGCAACGAGGCCCGCAACGCCACCGCCTTCACCGAGCCGATCGAGGCCCGCCACGGCATCACGACCGGCATCTCGGCCCCGGACCGGTCGCGCACGGTCATGGTCGCGATCGACCCCGACACGGGCCCGGAGGAGCTGGTCAAGCCGGGGCACGTGTTCCCGCTGCGGGCGCAGTCGGGCGGCGTGCTGCGCCGCGCGGGGCACACCGAGGCGGCGGTCGATCTGGCGCGGCTGGCCGGACTGATCCCCGCGGGGGTCATCTGCGAGATCAGCAACCCGGACGGCACGATGGCCCGCGTGCCCGACCTCGTGCCCTACGCCGCGGAGCACGGCCTCAAGATGATCACCATCGCCCAGCTGATCGAGCACCGCCGGCACACCGAGCGGCTCATCGAGCGCGGCACGGCGGCGCGCCTGCCCACCGAGTTCGGCGAGTGGACCGCGATCGGCTACCGGTCGATCCTCGACGGCAAGCACCACCTCGCGCTCGTCAAGGGCGAGGTGAGCGGAGCGCAGGACGTCCTGGTTCGCGTCCACTCCGAGTGCCTCACCGGCGATGTCTTCGGCTCCCAGCGCTGCGACTGCGGCGACCAGCTCAAGGCCGCGATGCGGACGATCGCGGAGGAGGGGACCGGCGTCCTGCTCTACATCGCCCAGGAGGGCCGCGGAATCGGGCTGCTCAACAAGCTGCGCGCCTACGAGCTGCAGGACCGGGGCATGGACACCGTGGAGGCGAACGTCGCCCTGGGCTTCCCCCCGGACCTGCGCGACTACGGCATCGGCGCCCAGATCCTGGTCGACCTCGGCCTGACCACCATTCGGCTGCTCACCAACAACCCGAAGAAGATCGTCGGCCTCGGTGGCTACGGTCTGTCGGTGATCGACCGCGTGGCGATCGAGATGGACCCGGTCGACGACAACGTGGAGTACCTGCGCACCAAGCGCGACAAGATGGGGCACGTGCTGCACCACCAGGACCTGCGATTCGAGGAGGGCGCCGCGCCCCCGCCCCAGGACGGCGAGGGCGAGCGCTGATGGCCCGCACCGGGCCGTACCCGCCCGCCCCGAAGCTCGAGCACCCGGGCATCCGGATCGCCGCGGTGGTCGCCGGATTCCACCGCGACATCAGCGAGCGGCTCCTGGAGGGCGCGAACGCCCGCCTCATCGAGGCGGGCCTCGGCGCAGGACATCTCGAGGACCACTGGGTGCCCGGCGCGTACGAGCTTCCGCTCGCCGCGCGGGCGATGACCCACCGGCGCCGGTTCGCGGCGATCATCGCGCTCGGCGTGGTGATCCGCGGCGAGACGGCCCACTTCGACCACATCTGCAACGCCGCCGCGACAGGGCTCATGACGGTCGGCCTCGAGAGCGGGCTGCCGTGCACGTTCGGCGTGCTCACCTGCGAGACGATGGAGCAGGCCGTCGCCCGCTCGGGCGGGGACAAGGGCAACGCCGGCATCGACGCCGCGGACGCCGCGATCGTGATGGTGAACCTGCTGGCCGACTCCCGGTAGGGGAGCGGCCGGGCCGGCTAGGCGGCCTTCATCACCTTGCCGGCCTTCAGGCAGCGCGTGCACACGTAGACGCGCACGGGGGTCGCGCCCTTCATGACGCGGACCTTCTGCACGTTGACGTTGAAGCGCCGCGGGGTCGCGCGCATCGAGTGGCTCCGGTTGTTGCCGAACTTGGGCGCCTTGTTGCAGACGCTGCAGACCTTGGCCATCGATCGTCCTCGCTTGCGTTTGTCCGTCGTATGAACGCACGAGGCGTCCGAGCGGCCCCGGATTATGCTCGTTTCATGGGGCCCAGCGCAACCGCCACCGGCGTATGGCCGCCGACGACGCCTCCGCTGGGCGCGCGGCGCGGCTCCCCGTGGCCCTCCGAGCCGCCCCCCCGGGCGCCCGGCCCGGGCTGGTGGACCACCCCCATCGGCGGGCTCGACGGTGTCGGCCCGGCCCTCGTCAAGCGCGCGGCCGGCCTGGGCATCGCCACCGTCGGCGACCTCCTGGAGTACCTGCCGGTCCGCTACGAGGCCTTCGACCAGGACGTGCGGCCGGTCTCCAGCCTGCGGGCCGGCGAGGAGGTGACCGTCCGCGTGAGCGTGGACGACGTGTCGGTGCGGCCCACCCGGCGCCGCGGCCTGCGCCTGGTGATCGCGAGGGTGCACGACGCGAGCGGGCGGATGTCGGCCACCTGGTTCAACCAGGAGCACCTCGCGCGCGTGCTCGGGCCCGGCACCGAGCTGATGCTCCGCGGGCGCGTCGGTGCGGACGGCCGCCGGGAGATCGCCGTGCGCAGCCACGAGATCCTCGGCGGCACCGGCTCGGAGGGGCTCCACACCCGTGGCCTGGTGCCGGTCTACCGGGCCACCGAGCAGATGCCGCCGCGCCGCATCCGCGAGCTGGTCGATCTGGCGCGCCCCCTGGCCCGCGCGGCCCCGGAGCGGCTGCCCGCCTGGATCCGCTCGCGCCTGGAGCTCCCGGGCGCGGCGGACGCGCTGGTCGCGGTCCACTTCCCGCGCACGCGCCGCGAGGCGCGCCTCGGCCGCCGCCGGATGGTGATCGAGGAGCTCCTCGTCCTCCAGCTGGGGCTGGAGGCCGTGCGGCGCTCGCAGGCGGCCGAGCGCTCGGCGCCGCGGCTGCGGGCGACCGGCGAGCACTCGGCGCCGCTGCTCGCCGCCCTGCCGTTCGTCCTCACCACGCCCCAGCGGCACGCCGTGCGCGAGATCGGCCGCGACATGGAGGCGTCGCGCCCCATGCGGCGCCTGCTGCAGGGCGAGGTCGGCTCCGGCAAGACGCTGGTGGCGGTCCTCGCCATCTGCCAGGCGGTCGAGGCGGGCGCCCAGGCCGCGGTGCTGGTACCCACCGAGACGCTCGCCGAGCAGCACCTGCGGACTCTCGACGTGCTCCTCTCCCCGGCCGGCCTCGCGCCCGTCCTGCTCACCGGGCGCATCCCGAAGGCCGAGGCGGATCGGCGCCGGATGGCCATCCGCACGGGCACGGCCCCCGTCGTCGTGGGCACTCAGGCCCTCCTGTCGGAGGGCGTCGACTTCGACCGCCTCGGGCTCGTCGTGGTGGACGAGCAGCACCGCTTCGGGGTGGAGCAGCGCCAGGCGCTCGCGGAGCGCGCGACGGGGGGCGAGGGCGCCGCCCACCTGCTCTACATGACGGCCACGCCCATACCGCGCACGCTCGCGCTCACGGCCTACGGGGACCTGACCGTCTCGACCATCCGCACTCGCCCCCCGGGACGATCGCCGGTCGAGACGACGTGGATCCGCGAGTCGGACCGCGAGGAGGCCTACGAGATGGTGCGGGGCGAGCTGCGCGCCGGCCGCCAGGCCTACGTCATCTGCCCCCTGGTCGAGGAGGGGGGCGCAGCCGAGGCGCGCGCGGCGACGACCGAAGCCGGGCGCCTGCGCGAGGGGCCCTTCGCCGCGTTCTCCGTCGGCCTGGTGCACGGCGCGCAGCCGACCGACGAGAAGCGCGCGGCGATGCTCGACTTCGCCGAGGGCCGCACCGACCTCCTGGTGGCGACCACCGTGGTCGAGGTGGGCATCGACGTCGCCAACGCCACGACGATCCTGATCGAGGACGCTGACCGCTTCGGGCTCGCGCAGCTCCACCAGCTGCGCGGACGCGTGGGCCGGGGCGAGCACCCCGGCCGCTGCATCCTCTTCGGCGAGCCCCAGACCGAGGACGGGGCGCGCCGGCTCGAGGCCCTGACCCAGAACTCGGACGGCTTCCGCCTCGCCGAGCTGGACCTTGAGATCCGGGGGGAGGGGAGCATCCTGGGGCTGCGCCAGGCGGGGCCCACCGACCTGCGCTTCGCCCGCCTCGCCCGCGACCGGCGCGAGCTGGCCGAGGCCCGGCACGTCGCCAAGCGGACCCTGGCGACGGATCCGCTGCTGGAGCGCCCCGAGCACGCGCTGCTGCGGGCCGCCGTGCTGCGCCGGTTCGACACCCTGCCGCGCCTCCTCGACGCGTGAGGATCATCGCCGGCACCCATCGCGGGCGGCGCATCGCGGCGCCGGCGGGCGATGCCACCCGGCCGACGGCCGACCGGGTGCGGGAGGCGATGTTCTCGATCATCGGCCCCGTGGAGGGCCTGGACGTGCTCGACCTCTTCGCGGGATCGGGGGCGCTCGGGCTGGAAGCCCTCTCGCGCGGGGCCGCCACCGCCACGCTGGTGGAGCGGGCGCGGCCGGCGATCGCATGCATCCGGGCCAACATCGCCGCGCTCGGGCTGGAGGGCCGCGCGCGCGTCGTCGCCCGCGACTGGCGCGCGGCCCTCTCCGCCGAGCGCGCGGCCGGCCGAGAGTTCGGGTTGTGCCTCCTGGACCCGCCGTATACCCTCACCGATCGGGTTGTGGCCCAACTGGGGGCACTGCTCGAGCCTCTCGTGGCGGCCCCCGGGATCGTGGTGATCGAGCACTCCGCCGCGCGTCCTCCACCGGAGCCGAGCGGATTGGAGATCGTCTCGCGAACTGATCGGACCTACGGCGACACGGCGCTCAGCGTGATGCGGGTGGCGCGCCCGTGAGCGACGCCCACAAGCACCGGATCGCGGTCTGCCCGGGCACCTACGACCCGGTGACCTTCGGGCACATCGACGTCATCGAGCGCGCCTCGGGGCTCTTCGACGAGGTCGTGGTCTCGGTCACGACGGGCTCGTTCAAGAAGATGCCGATGTTCGACGCGTCCGAGCGGATCGCCTTCGTGGAGGCGAGCGTCGTGCATCTGCCCAACGTCCGCGTCGAGGGTTTCGACACCCTGATCACGGAGCACGCCCGCAGCCTGGGCGCCTCAGTCATGGTAAAAGGTCTGCGCGCGATCTCGGATTTCGACTACGAGTTCCAGATGGCGCAGCTCAACAGGCATCTGGCGGCGGAGATCGAAACCGTCTATCTGCCGGCATCGCCGCAGTACAGCTTCGTGAGCTCGAGTGGTGTGCGGGAGGTGGCGGCCTGGGGGGGCTCGGTCGATGACTGGGTTCCCGCCTTCGTCGCGGAGGCTCTGCGAGCGCGACGCCTACGTGGTGTCGGCTCGGTCCCCTGAGGAGGGTTCGTTGGACGTACTGGAACTGATCGACAAGCTGGACGACCTGATCCACAACGCCCGGGCGGTGCCCCTGACCGACCAGGTGCGCATCGACCGGGAGGCGATCTACGACCTCCTGGACCAGATGCGCTCGACGATCCCCGAAGAGGTCAAGCAGGCGCGCTGGATCGTCAAGGAGCGCCAGGAGATGCTCGCCGAGGCCAAGCGCGAGGCCGAGCGCCTCGTGTTCGACGCCCGTGACAAGGCGGCGCAGGAGGCCTCCGAGCAGGAGGTCGTCAAGCGCGCCGAGCGTGAGGCGGCCGAGATCCTCGAGGAGGCCCGCGGCCGCGAGCGCGAGGTCCGCCTCGGCGCCGAGGACTACGCCGACGAGGTGCTGGGGACGCTCGAGGTGAACCTCGGCAAGTTCCTCCAGGCGGTGCAGCGCGGGCGCGAGCGGCTCCAGGGCCCGACGGACGAGCCGCCCGAAGGTGAGCCGTTCTCGCCAGAGTCCTCTCAGTAGGCGCGATGGACGAGCGGGTCGCCAGGGTCGATCTCCGCTCCCTCGATCTCTCCTCGGGAGCGGGGACCCGGCTTCATCTCCGGGTCCCGCCCGTCGCTCTGCGGCTCGGTGGGCAGGACTACGTCACCGACCCCGCCGAGCCCGAGGCCGATCTCGGCATCAGCCGCTCGCTGGCGGGGCTCCACTTCCGGCTGAGGATGCACGCCGAGTTGACGGGCCCGTGCTGGAGGTGCGTCGGGCCGGCGCGCGTCGCGGTGTCGGTCGACTCCTCCGAGTTCGCCGCCGACGGCCGCACGGCCGACGACCCCTTCGACGAGGACTTCGACTCGGCGTACGTGAGCGAGAACGCTCTCGACCTCGGCCTGTGGGCCCGCGACGCGATCGCGGAGGCCCTGCCGGCCGTGATCCTCTGCCGCGAGGACTGCGCCGGCCTGTGCCCGGCCTGCGGCGCCGATCTGAACGCCGGGTCCTGCGACTGCGAGCAGGTGCAGACCGATTCCCGCTGGGACGCCCTGCGCGGCTTGTCCGAGCGCCTGGGCCAGGAGTAGCCTTCCGGACCGCCCGGGTGCGACTCCGGGCCGACCCTTTCTCTCGACCTCGCGGCCCGCTACCCTTCCGCGAGTCCTCCGACCGGTGGTGAGTACGTGGCCGTCCCGAAGCGAAAGACCTCCAAGCAGCGCCGCGACACGCGTCGCGCGACCCACGCCATCGAGGCGACCCGCCTCGGGCGCTGCCCGCGGTGCGCGAGCCCCGTGCGGCCCCACCACGTGTGCGGGGTGTGTGGCTACTACCGGGGCCGCCCGGTCCTCGAGATCGAGGGGTAGTACCGGCTCAGCCCACGGTCGCGCTGGACGGCATGGGTGGCGACAACGCCCCCGCCGCTCCGGTGCAAGGGGCCGTCGATGCCGCGGGTGACGGGATCGCCGTCCTCCTGGTGGGCGACGAGGCGGTCCTGCGCGACGAGCTCGGGCGCCAGGGCGCCACGGGCGTCCCCGGCATCCAGGTCGTGCACGCCGCCGAGGCGATCTCGTCGGGAGAGGAGGGCGCGCGCGCGGTGCGCGCGAAGCCCGACTCCTCGGTGTCGCTGGCGTGCCGGCTGGTGGGGGAAGGCCGCGCCGGCGCCGCCGTCTCGGCGGGCAACACCGGTGCGATGCTCGCGGCCGCGACGCTCTACATGCGCCGCGTGCCGGGCGTCATCCGGCCCGCGATCGCGGTCGTGCTGCCGAGCACCGGCGGCGGCCCCGTGCTCCTGCTGGACGCCGGCGCGAGCGCCGAGGCCCGCCCCGAGCACTACCCGCAGTTCGCGCTGATGGGCCGCCTCTTCTCGCGCGACGTGCTCGGTATCGCCGAGCCGCGCGTCGGCCTCCTGTCGATCGGCGAGGAGGAGGTCAAGGGCAGCGAGCTCGTGCTCGCCGCGCACTCCCTCCTGCGGGGCACGCCGGGCTTCGTCGGCAACGTCGAGGGCCGCGACATCTCCGCCGGCGCCGTCGACGTGGTCGTGACGGACGGCTTCACGGGAAACGTCGTCCTCAAGACCATGGAGGGGGTCGCGGTCTTCCTGATGGGCGAGGTCCGCGACGCCGTGCGCTCGACCGTCCTCGGCCGCGTCGGCGGCCTGCTCGTGCGTCCGCCGCTGCGGCGGATGCGCGACCGGATCGACCCTGAGACCTACGGTGGCGCGGTTCTGCTGGGCGTGCGCGGGCTGGCCGTCATCGGCCACGGCAACTCCACCGGGCGCGGCATCGCGAACGCCGTGAGGGTGGCCGCGCGGGGCACGCGCGGGCGCCTGGTCGAGCATTTCGGCGCCGCGCTCGCCCTGGAGGGCGCCGAAGGCTCTCCGGCCGCGTAGGATCACCGGCGTCGTCGCGCGGCGGCGGTTGTCCGAGACCGTGTGTAAGTTGCCCAGCCAGGCCCGAGCGGCCAATGGCATGGAGAAACAAGAGGGGGACGTGTTGGACCGAGAGAAAGCTGTCGATGAGGTCCGCGCCATCCTGGTGGAGCAGCTCGGGGTCGATCCTGCCGAGGTCACCGCGGAGTCGTCCTTCCAGGAGGACCTGAACGCGGACTCGCTGGACCTGGTCGAGCTCATCATGGAGATGGAGGACCGGTTCAAGATCAAGATCCCGGACGAGGAGGCGGAGAAGATCGCGACGGTCGGCCAGGCGGTCGACTACGTTCTGGCGAACACCGCCTGAGCGCAGCGGACGGCGATGACTCCGGACTCGCCCGCATCGTCATGGGCCTCGGGAGCCGCAGGCGCCGTCAGATCTTCACCCACAGCTCGTGGGCACCTCGCCGTGAGGCGTCCTATGAGCGCCTCGAATTCCTCGGCGACAGCGTGCTCGAAGTGATGGTGAGCGAGGAGCTCATGCGACGCCACCCGGCCGTTGACGAGGGGGATCTTTCGTGGATGCGGCAGGCCGTGGTCGGGCGCGAATCGTGCGCCGCGGCGGCGACCGCCGCGGGCCTGCCCGACGCCTTCGTCGAGGCCGCGCCCGCGGCGCGCCGCGGTGCCGCGGCCGAGCTCGCCGAGCGCCCCAGCCTGCGGGCCGCGCTGGCCGAGGCCGCGATCGGTGCGGGCTGGCTCGACCTCGGCATCGACGTCACCCGCACCGCCGTGCTGGAGGCGTTCGCGCCCGCGCTCGACTCGGCCGCGCCCGGGTCGCGCGACCCAAAGACAGCGCTGCAGGAGAGCGCGGCCCGCCGTCGCCTGGGCGTCTCCTATGAGCTCTCCGACACGCAGGGGCCGCCCCAGAGACCCGTTTTCACCAGCCGCGTGCACGTCGGCGGACAGGTCATGGGAGAGGGCTCGGGCACCTCGAAGCAGGCCTCCGAGCAGGCGGCCGCCGCCCAGGCTCTCGCCCGGCTCGACGAGGACGCCTGATGCTGACCCGGCTCAGCGTGCGCGGCTTCAAGTCGTTCGCCGACACCATCAGCCTCCAGCTCGGCCCGGGTGTCAACGTCGTCGTCGGTCCCAACGGCTCCGGCAAGAGCAACCTCGCCGAGGCCGTCGTGTGGGCGCTCGGCGAGCAGCGCGCGGGCCGGCTTCGCGCCGGGGGCATGGCCGACGTCCTCTACTCGGGCGGCGAACGGCGTGCGGGCGCCCCCTTCGCCGAGGTGAGCCTCGTCCTCGGGGGGCACGACGACGGTAACGGCCCGGCCGAGATCGAGGCCAGCCGGCGGCTCACGCGCGCCGGCGACGCCGACTACCGCCTCAACTCCGACGGGTGCCGCCTGCTCGACGTGCAGGAGGCCCTCTCCTCGCGCGGCCTGGGCCCGGACGCGCTCGCGGTGATTCGCCAGGGGCAGGTCGAGGCCCTGTGCACCAGCACGCCCGTCGAGCGCCGGGCGATGGTCGATGCCGCGGCCGGCGTGGCCGTGGCCAAGCGCCGCCGCCGCCGGGCCGAGCAGAAGCTGGCCCGTGTCGCCGATCGGCTGGAGCGCGCCCGCGACATCGCGGGCGAGGTTCGCTCGCGCGCCCGCGCGCTCGACCGCCAGGCCCGCGCGGCCGAGCGCGCCGAGTCGCTCGACGCTGAGATCGCGACGGCCCGGCGCGCCGTCGGGGCCGCCCGTGCGCGCGCCGCCGCGGCCGCCCACGCGCTCGCCCTGGCCGAGGCCGAGCGGCTGCGCGCGCTGGCGGCGGTCGACGCCCGCGCCCTGGAGAAGGCGCGCGCCGAACGATCGCTCGCCGCCCAGGCCCGCGCCGAGGCCGGCGGCGCCGCCGCCGCCGCGCAAGACCTTGCCTCCGCTCTGCGCACCGCGGCCGACCGCAGCGCCGGCCGCGCCGAGCTGGCCGCCGAGCGCGTCCGCGCCGCCGAGGCCGAGGCCGCCGAGAACGCCCGCCGCCGCCGCGCCGCGGCCGACCTCCTGGAGTCGCTGACCGAGGCGGCCGTCGCCACGACCGCCGCGACGGCCCTGGCGCGCCAGGGCGCCGAGACGGCCGACGCCGCCGCGAGCGCCGCCGACGCAGCCGACACGGCGGCCCGGGCGGAGCACCGCCGGCTGCAGGACGCTGCGGCCGCCGAGGCGGCTGCTCTCCTGGCGGCCGAGCGCGAGACGGCGGCCGCCGCGCGCCGCGTGGGGGACGCGCGCACGGCGCTCGCCGGCGCCCGGGAGCGGCTCGCGGGCTTCGAGGCCGACGCGCTGGAGGCCGGTGCGCTCCTGCGGGCGGAGCGCCGCGACGAGGTCGCGTCGGGGCGCACGGTGCGCTGGGCCGAGCACGAGCGGGTGGCCGAGGCGGCCGAGGCCGACGCCGCGGCCGCGCGCGGCGTGGCCGACGTGCGGCTGCGCGAGGCGCGGGTCGCGGCGAGGGCCCTCGCGCCGGCCGACGGGCGCGGTGAGCGCGCGCGCGGCCTCGGCGAGGGGCTGACGGTCGAGGAGGGCGCCGAGCATGCCGTCGCGGCGGCCCTCGGGGTGCTGGCCGAGGCGGTCCCGGCGGGGTCGCTGGCCGAGGGCCGGGCCGCCCTCGAGGAGGGCGCCGACTGCGCCGTCGTACCCGCTCCCGCCCGCGCCAGTGCGGGTGCGGTCCCCGGTGGCCGGAGGGTTCTGGACCTCGTCATCTCCTGCGCGGACGAGGCGCGCCCCCACCTCGAACGACTCCTCGCCGACGCCTGGCTCGTGGACGACCTCGAGGCCGTGCCGGCCGGGGCGCCCGGTGTGATGGTGACCCGTGAGGGCATCGCCCTGCGCCCGGCCGACGGCCTGGTGTTCCGCGCCGCGGGCACGTGGGCGCGCCGGGCTCTCCACGGCCGCGCCCGGGAGGCCGAAGCCGCGGCGGCCGCCGCGGCCGCGCTGGCCGCCCATGAGGCCGAGGCCGCCGCCGCGGCGCTCGCCGCGGTGCGCCGCCGGCGTCGCGCCGCCGACCGGTCCGCCGCGCGCGCCTCGGAGTCGGTGGCGAGCCTGCGGGCGAAGGCCGGCGGGCGCGCGGCGCGGGCCGCGCAGGCCGCCGAGGAGGCCGAGCGGCACGACGCCGAGCTCGCCGCCCTCGTCGTGGCGCACGAGGCCTCCGAGCCCCGCGTCGCGCAGGTGCGCGCCGCGGCCGTCGCGGCCTCGGAGGCCGCCGTCGCCGCACGCGTCGCGGCCGAGGCCGCGGGCGCCGAGCTGCGCACCCGTGCGGGCGCCGCCGCCGACGCGCGCGCCGCCCTCGCTGCGGCGAGGGCCGAGGAGGCTGAGGCCACCGCGCGCGTCACCGCGACCCGGGCTCGCGCGCAGGAGCCGGACGGGACGCACGACATCGAGCCCGCGCGGAGGGCCGCCCGGGCGCTCGAGGCCGCGGCTCGGGCCCTGGCGCCCGCAGCCGAGGGGGCGCGCGGGTTGCAGGCCGAGGCCGATGCGCGCGCACGCGACCTCGACGCCGGCGTGGCCGCCGGCGACCGCGCCGTCGAGGAGGGGGAGAGGGTCGTCGCCGCGAGCGCCGGAGCCGCCCATGCGGCCGAGGTCGAGGCGGCGGTCGCCGGGGAGCGGTCGGCCGAGGCCGGGCCGCCGCCCGCCGACGACGAGGTGCTGCCCGACCCCGAGGAGGCCGTGACGCGGCTCGCCGAGCTGGAGCGCCGGCGCGAGGGCATCGGCGCGGTGAACCCGCTGGCCGCGACCGAGCGCGAGGAGCTGAGTGCCCGCGAGACCGAGATGATCGCGCAGATCGATGACCTCGAATCGACCGCCGAGGCCCTGCGCGGCCACCTCGCCGAGCTCGACGCCGCCGTCGCCGAGGGCTTCGATTCGCTCTTCGAGGCGTTCCGCGAGCGCTTCACCGAGGTGTGCGGGATGCTCTTCCCGGGCGGCGAGGGGCGCCTGCGGGCCGTCGTCGCCGAGGACGGCGAGGCGGGTATCGAGGTCGAGGTCGTCCCGGCCGGCAAGCGCCCGCGCTCCCTCGCGCTGATGTCCGGCGGCGAGCGCTCGCTCGTGGCCCTCGGCTTCTGCCTCGCGCTCGCGATGGCGCGCCCGGCGCCCTTCTACCTGCTCGACGAGGTCGAGGCGGCCCTCGACGACGTCAATCTGCGGCGCTTCCTCTCCGTCGTCCGGCGCCTGTCCGAGCAGACCCAGTTCCTGCTCATCACCCACCAGCAGCCGACGGTCGAGATCGCCGACACGATCTTCGGCGTCACGATGGGGGCCGAGGGCGTCTCTCAGATCATCGCGCGCCGGCTGAAGCGCGACGTCGAGGGGCCGGCCAGGCCCTACGTGCGCCGCGCGCTCCACGCCATCCCGGGCGGCCGCTCCGCGTGAGCGAGGCGCCGCCGGACGCGGATCGCGAGGCCTGGGCCGAGCTCCTGGGGCTCGCCCCGCCGGCCAGCGAGGAGGGCGAGCCACGTCGCCGCGGGTTGATGGCCCGGCTGCGCGAGAACCTCACCCGTCCCCGCCAGACGATCTCGCCCCAGCTCGCCGGCATCTACGCCGGGAAGCTCGTCACCTCCGACACCTGGGACGACCTGGAGGAGGCGCTGATCGCCGCCGACTGCGGCATGGACGCCACCATGGCGCTGGTGGACGAGCTGCGCGAGGAGGCCGCCCAGGGGCGCATCACCTCGGGGGCGGACGTGGCCGTGGCGCTGACGCGGGAGATGGCGGCGCAGATGGCTCCAGAGCCCGCGCGCATCGCGCTCGACGGCCGCCCGACGGTGATCCTGATCGTCGGCGTCAACGGCAGCGGCAAGACCACCACCGTCGGCAAGTTCGCCCACCGGCTCTCCGAGCTCGGCCAGAGCGTGGTGATCGGCGCCGCCGACACCTTCCGCGCGGCGGCGATCGACCAGCTGGCGGTCTGGGCCGAGCGCTCCGGCGCCCAGCTCGTGCGCCAGGCGCCCGGGGCCGACCCCGGGGCGGTCGCCTACGACGCCGTCGCCTCGGCCACCGCGCGCGGCGCCGACGTCGCCCTCATCGACACCGCCGGGCGCCTCCAGACCCAGCACAACCTGATGGAGGAGCTGCGCAAGGTGGCGGCCGTGGTCGGGAAGATCGACGACAGCGCCCCTCACGAGGTGCTCCTCGTCCTCGACGCGACGACCGGCCAGAACGGCCTCAGCCAGGCCCGTCTCTTCAACGAGGCGGTCGGCCTGACGGGCGTGGTCCTGACCAAGGTCGACGGCACGGCCCGGGGCGGCATCGCGGTCGCGATCCGGCGCGAGCTCGGCATCCCGGTGAAGCTCGTGGGCTCGGGCGAGAAGCTCGAGGACCTGCAGCCGTTCGACGCGCAATCCTTCGCCCGCGCGATCTTCTCTCCCGAGGACTGACCCGCTGCTCTAGGATGAGCGGTCGCCGATGTTCGATGCGCTCACCGACAAGCTGCAGGGGATCTTCTCCGGCCTGAGAGGCCGGGGGAAGCTGACCGACGCCGACATCGACGTCGCGATGCGCGCCATCCGCCTCTCGCTCCTCGAGGCCGACGTCAGCCTGCCGGTCGTGAAGCAGCTGACCACGGCCATCGCCGCGCGCGCCAAGGGCGCGGAGGTGATGGACTCGCTGTCGCCCGACCAGCAGGTCGTGAAGATCGTGAGCGAGGAGCTCACGACGCTCATGGGCGAGGCCAACGTGGCGCTGCCGCTCGCGTCCAAGCCGCCGACGATCGTCCTCATGGCCGGCCTGCAGGGTTCCGGCAAGACGACCTGCTGCGCCAAGCTGGCGCGCCACTTCCGCCAGCAGGGGCGCGCGCCCATGCTGGTCGCCTGCGACGTGCACCGCCCGGCCGCCGCCGAGCAGCTGGCCGTCCTCGGCGCCCAGCTCGAGGTGCCGGTTCACCGCGAGGAGGGCAAGGATGCCGTCGCCATCGCGCGCAACGGCATCGAGGCCGCCCGCAAGCTCGGCCGCGACCTGGTGATCGTCGACACGGCCGGCCGCCTCACGATCGACGCCGAGATGATGGACGAGCTCGTCGCGATCAAGGGCGCAGTGCAGCCGACCAGCGTCGTGCTCGTCATCGACGCCATGACCGGCCAGACGGCCGTCGAGGTCGCGAAGGCCTTCGCGGACGCGGTCGACTTCGACGGCGTCGCCCTCACCAAGCTCGACGGCGACGCGCGCGGCGGCGCCGCGCTGTCGGTGCGGGCGGTCACCGGCAAGCCGATCCTGTTCATCGGCACCGGCGAGAAGCTCGAGGCGCTCGAGCCCTTCCACCCTGACCGCATGGCCTCGCGGATCCTCGGGATGGGCGACGTGCTCAGCCTGATCGAGAAGGCCCAGGAGACGGTCGACCCGGTCGATGCGAAGGCGCTCGAGCAGAAGATCCGCGGAGGGTCGATGACCCTCGAGGACTTCCTCGATCAGATGCAGCAGGTGCGCAAGATGGGGCCCATGTCGCAGGTGCTGGGCATGATCCCCGGATTCCGCAACGCGACCAAGGGCCAGGACCTGAAGGTCGACGACGGCCAGATCAACCGCGTCGAGGCGATCATCCGGAGCATGACGCTCCAGGAGCGGCGCCACCCCGAGATCATCAACGGCAGCCGCCGCCGCCGCATCGCGGCGGGCAGCGGCACCAGTGTCCAAGAGGTCAACCAACTCCTGTCGCAGTTCAAGCAGATGCGCAAGCTGATGAAGCAGATGGGCCGTGGTGGCCTGCCCGCTCTCTTCGGCACCTGACAACGAGAACGAGGAGCACCGCATGGTCAAGATCAGGCTCGCCCGAGTGGGCGGCAAGAAGAACGCGATCTACCGCGTCGTCGTCGCCGACGTCCGCTCGCCGCGCGACGGCCGCAACATCGAGACGATCGGCCGCTACAACCCGCAGACGCACCCCTCCATCGTCGAGATCGACGTCGAGAAGGCCAACGACTGGATCGCCAACGGCGCCCAGCCGACCTCCGCCGTCAAGAAGCTGATCAAGATCGCCACCAAGGATCAGGCCGCGAAGGCCCAGGCCGCCTAGTGCCGGCCGCCGCATGAGCCCGGTCGATCCCGGCCCGCTGTCGGCGATGGTCGGCGCCCTCGCCCGCGGTCTCGTCGACAACCCCGACCAGGTCGAGGTGAAGGAGGAGAGCGACGGCGAGACCCGCGTCATCTCCCTCTACGTCGCCGAGACCGACCTCGGTCAGGTCATCGGCCGCGGCGGTCGCGTGGCGCGCGCGCTGAGGGTGATCCTGCGCGCGGCGTCGTCGGCCCGTGGCGAGCGCGCCACCCTCGAGATCGTCGACTAGACGATCGCAGGCGTGAGCTCGCCGACGGTCGTGATCGGGCGGATCGGGCGCCCTCACGGCGTCGGGGGGGCGGTGCACTCGAAGGGGTCCGGCCCGACCCTGCCGACCCTCGCCGTCGGCGAGGTGGTCGAGGTGCGCCCGCGCGAGGGCGACGCGCGACGACTCACGGTGACGGCCCGGTCGGGGATGGTCGACCGGCCGATCCTGGCGTTCGAGGGCGTCTCGTCGCGCGACGAGGCTTCCGCCCTCGCGGGTGCCGAGATCCTCGTGCCCGCCGACCGGGTCGCCGGTCTCGACGACCCGGACACGTTCTTCGTCCGTGACCTGGTGGGCTGCGAGGTGCTGATGGGCGGGCGGCCGCTCGGTCCCGTGACCCAGGTCATCTCCGCACCGGCCAACGACGTCCTCGAGGTCTCCGGCGCCGACGGGACGGTGCTCGTGCCCTTCACGGCCGACGCGGTCATCGACCTCGACGTCCCGGGCCGGCGCATCGCGCTGCGCCCCGACCTCTTCGGACCGCCGCCTCCGTGAGGATCGACGTCTTCACCCTCTTCCCGGAGTGGTTCGACTGGATGCGCCGGCCGCGCCACCTCACGAACGCGGCGCTCGCGGCAGGGCTCGAGCTGCGCTGCTTCTCCCCCCGCGACACCACGCCGCTCCCCCATGGCCAGGTGGACGACGCGCCCTACGGGGGAGGGCCCGGCATGGTGATCCGGGCCGACGTCATGGCGGCGTCCCTGGAGGCCGTCTACGGGGAGCCCGCCGCCGAGGTGCGCGAGGGCCGGCGCGTGATCGTGCTGACCCCCCGGGGGCGCCCCTTCACCGACGCCGTCGCCTCGGAGCTCGCGGGCGAGCCGGAGATCGCCCTCCTGTGCGGGCGCTACGAGGGTTTCGACGAGCGGGTCCACGACGTGCTGGCCAACGACGCGATCTGCCTCGGCCCGTTCGTCCTCGCGGGGGGCGAGGTGGCGGCGATGGCCGTGGTCGACGCCGTGGCGCGCAAGCTGTCCGGAGCCCTCGGCAACGCGGAGAGCCTTGCGGCCGAGTCGTTCTCGGAGGCGCTCGGCGGGGGCCTCGAGCACCCCCACTACACGCGACCCGCCGTCTTCCTCGGTCACGAGGTCCCGCCCGTCCTGGTGTCGGGCGATCACGGGGCGATCGCCCGATGGCGCGCCGAGAGGATCCTGCCTCCCCGCGCGCCGTAGGCCCGGCCGACCGGGCGCTTCGACCCCCGCCGATCCCTTGCTATGCTCCCGGTCGTTTTGCCGGGACCCGACCCGGGCACGCCGAGCCAGGAGCACGCGCCGTGAGCGTCATCGAGAGCCTTGAGCGCGAGCAGATTCGCGACGACATCCCGGTCTTCCAGGCCGGCGACACCGTGAAGGTCCACTTCCGCGTCGTCGAGGGCACCCGGCAGCGCGTTCAGGTCTTCGAGGGCACCTGCATCAAGCGTCAGGGCTCCACCAGTCGCGAGACCTTCACCGTCCGCAAGCAGAGCTTCGGCGTCGGGGTCGAGCGCACCTTCCCCGTCCACTCGCCCAAGATCGAGAAGATCGAGCGGATCATGGAGGGCGACGTCAGCCGCGCCAAGCTGTACTACCTGCGCGGCAAGATCGGCAAGAAGGCCCGGATCCGCGAGAAGCAGCGCGGCTAGCCCGAGGGGCTGCGGCGTGGGTGGTCGGCGGCGACCGGGAGCCCACCGGCCGGCCGCGCGGCTGTTCGCCCATGACCGGGCGCTCGGCGCGCCCCGCATCGCCGGCGCCGACGAGGCCGGGCGCGGCTGCCTGGCCGGTCCGCTGGTCGTCTCGGCGGTCTGCCTCGACCTGGGGTCGCTGACCGGCGCGGGCCGCCGGGCGCTGGGCGACCTGGACGACTCCAAGCGCCTGCGACCGGACGTGCGGGCGCGCGTGGCCGACGCCGTCATGCGCCACGCCGAGCAGGTGGTGGTGCTCTGCGCGTCGCCGGCGACGATCGACCGCGACGGCCTGCACAGGACCAACCTGCGCCTGCTCGCTCGCGCCCTGGCGGCGCTGCGGCCCTGCCCGGACGTCTGCCTGGTGGACGGCTTCCGGCTCGGCGATCCGGCCCCGGAGCACCGCCGGGTGATCGGAGGCGACCATCTGAGCGCCTCCATCGCCGCCGCCTCGGTCATCGCGAAGACGGTCCGTGACCGCCTCATGGCGGGGCCCGTGGCCGAGGCGTATCCGGGCTTCGGCTTCGCCTCTCACGTCGGCTACGCCACGCTCGACCACCGCAACGCCCTCCAGGCGGAGGGGCTCACCCCGCTCCATCGCCGCTCCTTCCAGTCGATGGCCTACCCGGACGCCTGAGCGACGGCGCTCGCGCGGCCGCTCACGGCAGGGAGACGGCGCCGGGCACGTGCCGCACGCGCGCGCCGACGCGACCGGGCCGGACCGTGATCAGATCGAGTCGCACCTCGCGCCCCGCCAGGTCCGGATGCAGCGCGAGGAAGGCCTCGGCCGCCCGGGCGATGCGCTCGCGCTGGGTCACGGTGAGCGGGTCGGCCAGGGCGCGCGGGTCCGCGCGGGTCTTCACCTCGCACGCGATCACGGTCATGCCGCGGGCGGCCACCAGGTCGAGCTCGCCCCCGGCGCCCCGCCATCGCTCGGCGAGGATCGTCCATCCCCGGCGGGTGAGGTGACGTCGTGCCGCGCGCTCACCGCGCCGTCCGCGCTCGCTGCCTTCGCTCATGGACCGAGGATGCGCCCCTGTCGGCGCGCGCATCCACGCCCACCGGCGTCAGCTCGGCGCCGGCTCCGCGCCGGCCGGCGTCACATCTCCCAGCGGAAGCCCGTCGGCGTCGCCGAGACCGGCAGGGGGCTCGACGGCAGGACGTCCGGGGGCTCGGGCTCGTTGTAGCCGCTCGGGGCGATGTCGTTCGGCGCGTCGGGATGGAACAGCGAGGCGAGGTACTGCACCTGGCCGCGACCCGGGCCGAGCTCGGTCTGCCCGCCGCTGTAGGCCGCGATCCCGCTCGCGCGCAGGTGGTCGTACGCCGCGAGCAGACGGCTGATCGGCCCGAAGCGCGACGGCTTCATGTTCACGACCTTCGGCGGCCAGTCGCGGCCGACGATGTCCTCCACCGAGTGGATCGGGGCGTCCCAGGTGACGCGGTCCTCGTGGCCCTCCAGCGTCGGCCGGAGCTCGGGCGTGAGCTTCGGATCCTCGATCAGCGCGTGGGGGAAGGAGGCGATGACCTCCTGGTAGGTGTGCGGGTCGAGCGGCACGCCGAACGGAACCTCGTCGTACTGGCCCTTCATGTCCACGACGTCCACCGCGTCGAGCCCCGCCAGCTCGCGGATCATCTCGTGCGACCAGTCGTCGGTGGGGTCGAGCTTGAACCGGAGATCCGGGTCCCTGCGCAGCCAGCCCAGGACGCGGTCGGCGCTGGGCGGGGCGACGCCCGCCGGGTCGTCCAGCCGGGTGGAGACGACGAACCGCACGGGCGCGAGCCGGGCCTGGAGGACCTCGGCGAGCGACCTGCCCGCCTGGCGCAGCGCGAGGTCGAGGGCGGCGCTCTCGAAGGCCCAGCGCCGGTAGTCGAGCGAGGCGTCGCGCACGGCGGCGCCCGCGTGGAAGAGGTCGAGCCCGTCGAGGTGGCGCGAGAAGCCGTCGAGGGTGAAGGAGCCGGCCAGCGGCAGGACCGGGCCGGCCGCCGCCTGGGTCTCGTGCTCGGCCGGCTCGTAGCAGACGTCCTCGCCGACGCCCTCGTGGCCGCCGCCGCGCAGGCGGATCACGGTGGTCAGCCGGTGGAACTCCGGGGCGAGCTGGAGCGCCAGCACCTCGAGCGCGTAGCCCTCGACGACGAGCGGGAGGTCCGCGATCGCGGCGTAGGTCCTCACGAGGCGGCCTGGGCGTCGGGGTAGTGGATGATCTCGGTCTGGAGCGACCCGGGCCCGACGAGGTAGATGCTGCGCGTGGCGTCCCGGTGGGTGGCGATGGTCGCCCCGTTCGCGGCGGCGAGTCGCTCGAGCTCGTCGGCGCCCACCCGGAAGGCGAGGTGGGGCGGGTGCTGCCCGGGCAGGACGAAGGCGATCTTCACGCCACCGGACTCGACGAGACCCCAGGTCGGGTCCTGGTGCAGGACCCTCGTGCCCGGGACGGTGCTCCGCTGCCACTCGATCGCCTCGGCGATGTCGGGGACCTGCTGGGCGACATGGTCGAATTGCACGGTTCCTCCCTTGGTCTGCCCATAGGTTAGGCGCTGGGATGTCACGAAGCCGTGCGCCTCGCGGCACGCCCGCGCGTCGAGTCGCGCGCGGCCGGGGTGCAAGCGTGGGGGAGTGGTCGCACAACTCCTCAGCCCCGCCGTCCTCGGCCTCGAGACCTCGACCGTCCAGGTCGAGGTGGACCTCCGCGCGGGCCTGCCCTCGTTCTCGGTGGTCGGCCTGGCGGACGTCGCGGTGCAGGAGGCGCGCGAGCGCGTGCGCTCGGGGCTGGCGAATCAGGCCTTCACCGTCCCGGCGCGCAGGATCGTCGCCAACCTCGCCCCGGCCGACCTGCGCAAGGCCGGGCCGCAGTACGACCTCCCGCTCGCGCTCGCGATCCTGGCCGCGTCGGGCCAGCTCGCGCCGGCCGTGCTGGCCGGCCTCGGCGCCGTCGGCGAACTCGCCCTCGATGGCGCCCTGCGCCCGGTCCCGGGGGCGATCGCCATGGCCGAGCACGCGGCGCGGGAGGGGTGGTCCCGGATCGTCGTACCGTCGGCGAACGCCGCCGAGGCCGCGCTCGTGCCCGGCGTCGAGGTCCTCGGCGCGCCCACGCTGCGTCACGTGGTGGACGTGCTGGAGGGCCGCGCGGAGCACCGCCCGGTGATGGTCGACGCGGGCGCCCTCCTCGCCGGGGCCCAGTCCGCTCCGGCGCCGGACATGGCCGAGGTGCGCGGCCAGGGGTCGGCCCGCCGCGCCCTCGAGGTGGCCGCGGCGGGCGGACACTCGATGCTGATGATCGGCCCGCCGGGAAGCGGCAAGACGATGCTCGCCCGGCGCCTGCCGGGGATCCTCCCGCCTCTCCTGCTGGAGGAGGCCATCGCTCTCACGCGGATCCACTCGGTGGCCGGGCTGCTCGACCCGGGGTGCCCGCTGGTGGTCCGCCGCCCGTTCCGCGCGCCCCACCACACGGTGTCCGCGGCCGGCCTGGTCGGCGGAGGACGTGTGCCGCGGCCGGGGGAGGTGAGCCTCGCGCACAACGGGGTCCTGTTCCTCGACGAGGTCTGCGCCTTCGCTCCGTCTGCGCTCGACGCGCTGCGCCAGCCGCTGGAGGAGGGTCGCATCGACGTGACGCGGTCGATGATGAGCGCGCGCTTCCCCGCGCGGCCCCTGCTCGTCTGCGCGGGCAACCCGTGCCCCTGCGGTTTCGACGGCGACCCCGTGCGGCGTTGCCTCTGCCCACCGGGGCGCGCGGAGGCGTATCGCGCGCGGCTCTCGGGCCCCGTGGCCGACCGGATCGACCTCCACGTGGAGGTGCCACGCCTCGATCGCGAGGAGCTCATGGGCGGCTCGAGCGCCGAGCCGAGCGCGGATGTGCGCGCGCGGGTCGCGACGGCCCGGGCGCGGGCGTCCGAGCGGGGTCAGTCACGGCCGAACGCCGAGCTCGGGCCGGCCCAGGCCCGCCGGTCGGCCGTGCTCGATCCGGCGGCGCGGACGCTCCTCGGGCGGGCGGTCGACCGGCTGGCCCTGTCGGCCCGCGCCCACGACCGCCTGTTGCGCGTCGCGCGCACGATCGCCGACCTCGACGGTGCGGACGACGTCCGCTCCGACCACCTCGCGGAGGCGCTCGGTTACCGCGTGCCGGTCGGACCGGGCGGTTCGCGGTGAGCGCGGCGTCCGGCTGGGCGCTCGGGCTCGCCCGGATGTCGCAGGCGCTCGGCCGCGACCTCCAGCGCGCGGCGCGGGCGGCGGGCGGCCCGGAGCGCCTCTGGCGTGCCGACCGGACCGAGCTCGGTCGCCTGCTGCGCTGTGCGGGCGCCGATCTGGACGCGGCCCATCGCACGCGTGCGCGCATCGATCCGGCCGCAGACGACGCCTGGCTGGCGGCGGCGGGGATCGTGCACGTTGGGATGGACGACGCGGGCTATCCGCGGATGCTGCGGCCGCTGCACGACCCGCCGTTCGGTCTCTTCGCGCGGGGCGCGCTCCGCGATGCGCTCGCCGCGCTCGACGAGGCCCCGGTGGTCGCGGTGGTGGGCAGCCGCCGCGCGACGCCGCAGGGGGCGGCCTTCGCGCGCGGGCTGGGTGCGGCGCTCGCCGAGCGCGGCGCCGTGGTGGTGAGCGGCCTCGCCCACGGCATCGACGCCGCGGCGCACGAGGGGGCGCTCGACGCGGCCGGCGTCACGGTGGCCGTCCTCGGTTGCGGGGTCGACGTCGCGTATCCCCGGCGCAACCGTGATCTGGCGCGGCGCATCCGCGAGCGGGGCGCGGTCATGTCGGAGTACTGGCCGGGCACCGCGCCCGCGCCCTGGCGCTTCCCGGCGCGCAACCGGATCGTGGCCGGCCTGGCGGACGCCGTCGCCGTGATCGAGGCGGGACGCCGCTCGGGCGCGCTCATCACCGCGGACTTCGCCCTGGAGTCGGGGAGGCCGGTGCTCGCCGTTCCCGGCTGGCCCGGATCGCGGGAATCGGAGGGGTGCAACGGGCTCCTGCGCGCCGGCGCGGCGCTGCTCGAGTCGGTCGAGGACGTCGTGGCCGAGCTGTCGGACGCGCGTTGGGTCGAGCCGCCGCCCACGCCGCCGCCGCACCTCGACGGCCTGGCCCGGCGCGTGCACGACCAGCTCTGCCGTGAGCCGATGGAGGCCGACCGGCTGGCCGAGGAGCTGGAGGAGGACGCCGCCGCGATCGCGGCGGCGCTGGCGCTGCTGGAGGTCGAGGGCCTCGCGGTGCGCGGAGAGGGCCGGCGCTTCTGGGCCGCGCCGCTCCGCGCGAGCGGAGCGGCGCGGGACTGACGGACCGTCCGGTGCGTCAGTCCGGGTGGCGAGGGCTAGCGGGTCGGAGCCCGGCGCCTCTGGCCGTCGCTGGGATGGTCCACGCCGTACCGGCCGAGAACCTCCTCGGCCAGGTCGGCGACGGTGCGGCGCAGGGCCACCGGCTCGAAGAGCACGGCGTCGCCCTGGTACTTGAGGAGCTCCTTGACGAGCCAGTCCTCGCTCGCGTAGGGGATCTCCACCAGCACCGAGCCGTCGGCGAAGCGCTCGCGGGAGTGGTGCTTTTCGAGCATCCAGCGCGCCAGGGCGGGGTTGCACCAGACGGAGGCGCTCTGGGCCACGGTCTCGCCCGGCTGGGGGTGCGCCCCCCACGGCAGGTAGGGCCCCGACACGGCGATCTCGGGCCGGCGCTCGAAGTGCTCCTCCTGGAGGACGGCGCTGCGGATCCGGTCGAGGCGGAAGGTCCGCTGGTCGTCGGCGCGCCGGCAGAAGGCCACGACGTACCAGGCGTCCTGGGTGTTGACGAGCAGGTGCGGCTCGATCACGCGCTTGGTGATGGCGCCACGCGACTCGGTCCAGTAGTCGATCTCGAGCAGGCGGTCCTCGCGGATCGCGTGGCTGACCGCGGCGGCGACGCCCGCGTTGGCGTTCTGCGCGCGGCCGAGCTCCACGGTCGGCAGGCCCTCGCTGCCCATCGCCTCCTCGACCTTGGCACGGACGGAGCTGAGCGAGCCGCCCGCCTCGGTGGGCAGCCGGTCGCCGATGAAGTCGAGCGCCCACAGCAGCGCCTTCGCCTCGAGGGGCGAGAGCCGGGCCGGCCGGGCGAAGCGGTCGCCGTAGGTCTCCTTCTGCACCGCGACCGTGTCGCCCTCGACTTGGGCGTAGAGCGCGTAGCAGCCGCCGCCGAAGTTGATGAGGTTGAGCAGGCCGATGTCGTCCTCGAGCACCTTGCGGTCGAGGTTGAGTGAGGCGCGCAGGTCGGCGATCGGGATGTGCGCCTCGGCGGACTCGCCGCAGGCGGCGAGCAGGCGCGTCATCAGGGCCAGGAGCCGGGCGAACCGCTCGGCCGGGACGACCCGCTCGGCCGAGCCCTGGCTCACCGGGGGGCCCGAGGCGCCCGCGGGGGCGGGAGCGCCGCCGCGTCGGCGCTCGCGGGAGCCGGGACCGCCGGGGTCGTGGTGGGAGGGGTGGGCGCGCCGCCGCCGACCTGGTGGCGCTCCCCGACCAGCTCGAGGGCGTCGACCACCGCCTCGCGCAGCTCGGAGGGCTCGATCACCTCGGCCTCGGCGCCGAGGCCGAGGATCCACGACACCAGCTCGCGCCGGTTGTTGAAGGAGGTGGTGTACACGCCGGAGCCGTCGGCGCCGATCGCCGTCGTGCCGTAGCCGCCGAACATCTGCTCGACCCACCAGGCGATCGTCGGCGTGAGGGCGATCGCCGCCGTGTGCTCCGCGCCCTCCAGCTGCCAGGGGGCCCGGTCCCGGTAGCGCGAGAGATCGAAGTCCTGCGGCGCGGGGAAGTCGTGCTCGGCGCGGGTCTTGAACGTGATCCGCCCCTCGATCCGCGACAGCCGGAAGATCCGCGTGGCGTCGCGCTCGTGGGAGAAGCCGACCATGTACCAGTTGCCCGCCGAGTAGAGCAGGCTGTACGGGTCGATCTCGCGCTCGGAGCGCTCGTCGCGACCGATCGAGTAGTAGGTGAAGCGGATCGTCTTGCGGCGGCTGATCGCCGACTCGATCTTGGTGAGGTGGGCTGCGACCTCGGGCGAGTAGTCGCCGCCGAGCAGGTTGACCGAGACGGTGCGCGCGGCATGGTCGTCGAGCGGGCTCGGCCGGCCCAGCGTGAGGTGCTGCAGCGCGAGCCGCAGCGGCTCGGCGTAGGCGAACTGGCCCTCGAGCAGGTAGAGGCAGGTCTGCAGCGCCGAGAGCTCGGCCTGATCGAAGTCGAGCTCCGGCAGGTAGTAGTTCTCGGGCGGCAGGGCGTAGAGGTCGCCCTGGAACGGGTCGTCTCCGGGGCGCTCCACGGCCAGGCGCAGGCCCATGGCCTCGATCTCCGCGCGGTCGGCGTAGAACCGGCGCAGGAATGCCTGCTCGGTCATGCCGCCGTAGCCCTCGACGGCCTCGTGGATCTCGTCCGCCGTCACCGGTCGCTGCTGCGACATCAGGAACGCGACCAGGGAGAGCTGGCGGACCAACTTGTCGTCGTCTCTCATGGCCATGATCGTCTCGGGGGAACCCGTCGTTCGGGGCGTCCGATGATAGCCCAGGCCGTCCCGCGGGGCCGCCCGGCGGGGCCCGCCGATGTCGCTCGGAGCGGGGACGCGGCGCGGACGCCCGTGGCGGCGCCCGGCCTCACGAGCGCCGCTCCACCGCGGGGACCGGTCGCGCGCGCGCGGCCATCAGGTCGCGGTGGGCCGCGCCCGAGAGCGCGAGCTCGAGCGGGAGCAGCACGACGGCGGGCAGGAGCGCCCAGGCGAGGCCGGGCGCGAGGGCCGCCGAGGTGCCCAGGCCCGCGGCCATTCCGAGGATGATCACGCCGAGCTCGGCGCGGGTGACCGACGCCGGGTCGTCGGGGGCCACGCCGCAGTGCAGCGCCAGCGCGAGGGCGAAGCCCGCCGCCGCGATCAGGAAGCGCGAGTCGACCAGCGCGCTCAGCGCGAGCGCGCCCGCGACCGCGATGGACGCCCACAGCACGGCGTAGCGGCGCCCGGCGCCGGCCAGCAGCACGATGGTCGTCGTCTTCGGCGGGAAGGCCCGGCTGTCGGGGATCCGGTCGAGGTAGTGGTGCATCATCAGCATCGCCACGCACGAGGCGGCGTAGGTGATCCCCGCGAGCGCCGCGCCCCCCGAGAGTCCGCCCCGCTGGAGGACGTAGGCCCCCGTCGTGCAGCCCCAGACGCAGGTGAACGCGACGGCCTCCCCGGTGAAGGGGCGATACGCCGCCCGCACGGGCGGCAGCGTGTAGAAGACCGCCCCGGCGAGGCCCGCCAGGCCGTAGGCGACGAGGACCCAGCCCCACGTCATCGCCGCGATCAGCCCGACGACCGCCGCCGCGACGGTCGCCGCCGAGCCGATCAGGACGAGCGCCCGCGGCCCGAGGAGCCCGGATGCGATCACCTTGCTCCCGCCGCTGATCACCCGGGGAGACGGGTCGCGGTCGGTCCCCGAGCGCCAGTCGGCGATCTCGTTGACCGAGTGCGCCACGAGGCCCTGCAGCAGGAGGCCCACGGTGAGCGCCGCCAGGTAGCCGGGCACCGACACCGAGCCCCCGTCACGCCACGCGAGCGCGGTTCCGAGCGTGATCGCGGTGTAGGACCACAGGAGCACGGGGATGACCCGGATCTCCAGCCAGAGGCCCAGCAACGCGCGGCGGACGCCGGCCATGGGGCATCGTAGCCCGGTGTCGGCCGGCGCTGGTACCCTGCGGGCCATGTCGGTCTACCAGCACGTGCACGACGTCCCGTCGGAGGACGTCCTCGCCCAGCTCGTGGGGGCCGCGACCCCCCACTTCGCCTTCCAGGTGCGCGACCGGGTCGCCCAGTACGCGGCGGCGCTCCCGCCCGACCACCCGCGCCAACCAGAGCTCGCCCGTCACCTCGAGCAGCTCGACCGCCTCGGGCGCGAGGGCGAGAGCGGCCGGGTCAGCGCCCTCGATCTGCCCCCGGGGGCGTCGCTGTCGGGCCCCCACCCGGGCTGAGCCCGGATCCGCCGCATCTCGCGGCGCCCCGCATCCGCGACCTCATGCCGGATCCCCGTTGAGCGCGTACCGGGTCACCGCGCAGAAGGTGCGCAGGATGCGGGCGGTCGCCCCCCAGACGTCCTCGCCGGCCACGGGATAGCGCAGGGCGAGCGGGGCGGGATCCGCGGGCAGCGCCACGTCGGCGTGGAGCAGCTCGGCCATCCGGACGTCGATCAGCCGGGCCACCTCTGCATCGCTCGGCACCGCGGCCATCGCGCCGGCGAGCACAGCGACGAACGGACGGATGATGAACGCCGAGGCCATCGTGGGGACGTCGTCGAGCTCCCCCACCACGCGCAGGGCGGAGCGGGGGATGCCGACCTCCTCCTCGGTCTCGCGCAGGGCCGCGTCGCGCGCGGAGGGGTCATCGGCGTCGATCACGCCCCCTGGGAGCGCGATCTGGCCGGGGTGCGACGGGAGCGCGTCGCTGCGCTTGGTGAGCAGCAGATGCGGCTCCCCGGCATGGTCGTAGAGCATTACCAGCACGGCCGCCCGGCGTCCGGGTCCGGCGATCTCGCGCGGCGCGCGGCGCTCGAGCGCGCGCTCGAGCGCGCGCCCGATGCTCGCCGCGTCGGGCAGCCGCGCGGGCGGCGGCGGTGGGAGCTCGGTCGTGCGGGTCACGACATCGAGTGTACGTGGCGGCGCTCGGCACGCCGCGGCGCCGGTCTGCAACAGTGACCGTGATGAGCGGCGCGCCCACAGACGACCCCCTGCGGGAGTTGGTCGGAGGTCTCTCCTCGGCCCGCGACGCCGCGGCCGGCCTCGGCGGGCGCCCGCCCCTGGGGGTTCGGGCCGTCGAGGCCGCCGCCGGCCGCCGGAGTTACCTGGTGGCCTTCGAGGGCCCCGCGTTCCTCTGCCTCGCTGCCGATCTGACGGCCGAGGTGGACGAGCGCCGGGCGCGTGAGGCCGCATCGGCGAGCCTGCTGTGGGAGACCGTGGAGACGCTGGTCAACGCCGCGGCGCTGCACGAGCTGACGCGGGCCGTGGGCAGGTTCCTCGCCATCGGCGGAGAACTGACCGCCGTGTCGCAGACCCTCGAGACGGTGGCCACCCGCGCCCTCGAGCTCGCCGCCTGGCGCGACGAGCCGCTGCGCGCGCTCGCCTCCCTGCCGGCCCTCGACGACGGCGTCGCGCTGCACGAGCGCCTCGCCACCGCCTACTCGCTGTTCGTCCGCGCGTCCGAGCCCCTCGTGGAAGTGCAGGAGACGCTCACGTCCGAGGTGATCGCCGCACTGCGCGAGGTGGAGGAGTGCGCCGCTCGGGCCGGCGCCGCGGAGCGGCTCGCCGACCGTCTGGCGGGCGCGATGCCCGGGTGTGAGGACGGCGCGGACCAGATGGTGGCCTCCCATCTCACGCCGCTGCGCGGCGCGTGACCGGCTTCGGCACCGAGGTGTCCTTCCGGCTCGGCCCCGGCACCCTCGACGAGGCCCGCGCGATCGCGCGCCGGCTCGCCGCCGCCGCCGCCGGGTGCCGGCGCCACGTGCTGTTCGTCGAGGAGGCCGCCGGCGAGTACGGCTGCCTGGCCGAGTGGGACAGCCGGGAGGATGCCGAGGAGTTCACCCGGCGCCCCTCGACTGCCGAGGCATTGGTGTTGCTCGGCTCCCGCCTCGGCAAGGAGCCCCGCATACGCGTGTACGCGATGGAGGAGACGGCGTGAGCGAGTCATCGGATCCCAGGACGCTCGTCGTGATGGAGGGCGATCAGACCGGGCAGGAGCTCCTCGAGGAGGCCCTGCGGGTGATCGACCCCGGGGTGACCGGCCTGCCTCTCCTCATCGAGCGCTACGACCTCTCCCTCGAGAACCGCCGCCAGACGCGCAACCAGGTCGTCTTCGACGCCGCCGAGGCCACCAAGCGCCACGGCTTCGGGCTCAAGGCCGCCACCGTCACGCCCGAGGACGCGGGCGACGTCGGCAGCCCCAACGCCCTGCTGCGCGAGGCCATCGGGGGCAAGGTCATCATCCGCACCGGGCGCCGGCTGTCGGGCGTCCGCCCCCTGGGCGGCATCCACGCGCCGATCTCGATCGTGCGGATGGCGGTCGATGACGCCTACAACGCCCGCGAGTACCGCGAGATGGACGGCGACGACGAGATCGCCTGGCGCACCGAGCGGATCTCCCGCCGCATCTGCCGCGCGGTGGCCGAGTTCTCGTTCCAGCAGGCGCGCCGGATGCACGCGACCGTCTTCGGCGGTCCCAAGTGGACCGTCTCGCCGGTCTACGAGGGGATGCTCAAGGAGGAGCTCGACGCCGCCGCCGCGCGCCATCCGGACGTCCGTTACAGGCCGCTCCTGATCGATGCGCTCTACGCGGCCCTCATCAGCCACACCGGCGACGCCCTCGTGGTGCCGGCGCTGAACCGCGACGGTGACTGCCTCTCGGACATGGTGCTCCAGCTCTTCGGCTCGATCGCCGGCGCCGAGTCGCAGCTCCTCGCCTTCGACGAGGAGTTCCACGCCTCGGCGGTGATGGCCGAGGCCCCGCACGGCACCGCCCCGACCCTCCAGGGCAAGAACGTCGCCAACCCGCTCGCGATGATCCTCGCCGCCGCCTCGGTGCTGCCCTACATGGGCGGCGCACACGCACCGGTCGTCTCGCGTGCGATCTACGAGGGCGCGCTCGAGTCGATCAGCGACGGCATCCGCACGGCCGACCTCGGCGGCGACTGCGGCACCGACGACTTCACCGACGAGGTGATCAAGCGCGTGCGCACCAAGCTCGACGTCTGGTCGGCCCTCGGCGAGAGCGCGATGCGCTTCTGAGCCGCGGCTGCGCGCCGCGATCGTCCGACCGCGCGACGTCGGCGTGGGTGCGGCGCCCGGCGGCGTGAGCATGCGCCGCCGGGCCGCCCGCGAGACGGCTGCTCAGCCGTTCGGCGACAGCGCCACCTTCACCGTGCCCTCCTGGCGTGTGGCCATCCTCGTGTAGCCCGTCGCGGCGTCCTCCATGCCGAGGTCGTGGGTCAGGACCGGCGAGGGGTCGATCGCGCCGCTCTCGAGGAGGGGCCACAACTGCGGGAGGTAGCGCTTGACGGGGGCGACCCCTCCCCGGATCGTGAGGTTGCGCATGAAGCACTGATCCCAGGCCAGCTCGGGGGCGCCGAGGAAGACCTCCATGCCCACCCAGCTGACCGTTCCGCCGGCCTGGACCGTCTCGGTCGCCAGCTTCATCGACGCCGTGCTCGAGATGGCGTCCACCACCGCGTGGGGACCGTGCCCGTCCGTCAGCCCGCCGACCGCCTCCTCCAGGCCACCGTTCGCCGATGTGTTGACCGTGTGGGTCGCGCCGAGACGCCGGCCCACCTCGAGGCGGTCGTCGTGGTGACCGGCGAGCACGATCGCGGCCGGGTTGAACAGCCGCGCCGCGTGGCAGGCAAGCAGGCCGACCGCGCCGTCGCCGATCACGAGGACGGTGTCGCCCTCGGAGATGTCGGCCCCGGTGACCGCGTGATAGGCGGTGGTGAAGACGTCGGTCATCGGCAGGACCCGGGCGTCGTTCGCGTCGTCGGCGAGCGACTCGGGCACGAGCTCGAGCGTCCCGTCGGCCATCGGCACCCGCACGTACTGCGACTGGCCCCCCTGAACGTCCCCGCCGCCGGTCCAGAACGCCTGGAAGCCGTAGCAGCCGCCGCGCGTGCAGGACGTCTGGAGTCCCCGGCGGCAGAAGTAGCACTCGCCGCACGAGATCCAGAACGGCGCGGCGACCTTCTGCCCGACGCGCACGTTGGCGACGTCACCGCCCACCGCCTCGACGACGCCCACGAACTCGTGGCCGAGCCGGCAGCCCGGGCTGAAGCCGAAGGCGTCACCGTGGTTGTAGATGTGCATGTCCGAGCCGCAGATGCCCGCCTTGGTCACCCTGACGACGGCATCGCCGGGCTCCAGGATCGTCGGGTCCGGGACGGTCTCGACCGAGACGTCCTTGGGTGCGTTGAACACGATTCCGCGCATGGCTCTCCTCCTGTTGTCCCCCGGGATCGGAGGGCTGTCGAGGGCGCGCCGCTCATGGTTCGGGCGATCCCCGTGCACGACGAGCGCGCGACGGTCCGGATGGCCGGGATGTGTGGGCGGATCCCCCCGGCGCAGTGCCGGGATCGCGCTCGTGGGAATGTCCTCCGACACTTCCACGAGCCGGTCCCCGGATCAACCGGGGCGCTCGCCCTTCTCGACCCCCGAGGCGGGCGAGGCCCGCGGGGTCACGGCTCGCGCCGGTTGCGCACCACGATCAGCGTGATGATGAGGGCGAAAAGGCCGACCACCACCAGTAGGGGTATGGCGAAGGCGAGGCTCATCCGTCGTCCGGGGTCGGGCCCTCCGAGAGGAAGGCGAGCAGGTCCTCCACCGTGAAGCGGCCGCTCTGCATCGAGGCGACCAGCCCGTAGACCGTCGCCGTGTGGGGGCGCTCGACCACATAGGCGCGCATCGCCTCGTTGGCGTCCTGCTCGAGGGCGGCCGCGAAGGTGAGGCCCTCCTCGGTCACCGCGACACCGGCGCCGCCGGTGGCCGCAAGCCCGGCCGAGACCAGCCGCCCGCAGAGCGTGGCGACCTCATCGGGGTCGGCTCCCATGTCGCCGGCGAGCGTCGTGATCGGGCGCGGCGCGGGTTGGGCGACCAGCTCGCGCAGCACCAGGTACGACCCGGAGGTCAGCCCCGCGGCCCCCACGGTCTGGTCCAGCACGCCGCCGAGCTCCGCGAGGAGCTGGAGGTCGTCCCCGTCGCGGATCATGGCCCGTAGCGGTGGGGCGGTGCGGGGCGCGTGACGCTGCGCGCGCCGCCGCCCCAGGTGCGTCCGGTGATCCGGCGGTCGTCGAGGATCTTGAGCGCGGAGCGCACGACGCCGGCGCGCGCGCCGTGGCCCTGCGTATTCGCGACCGTGATCTCGAAGTCGTGGTCGCCGGAGCCCTTCACGGGGCGGGCATTGGCCCGGGCGAGGGAGACGCGGGCCTCGGCCAGGTCGCCTGCGTCGTCGAGGGTCACGTAGACCTCGAAGAACGACCAATCGGACGCCTGCTCGGCGAGCAGGTCGTCGAACGCTTGGGTGTGGCTCATTCGCCTCCCTCCAGTCGGGCTGCAACAAGATGCTCCACGGCCGCCCCGCGGCCGAGGTCCTCGCTCACGATGCCCGCCACGTCGGCGGGTGCGACGGCGGCGTACCAGACGCCCGACGGGTAGCTGCACACCACCGGGCCCCGTCCGCACAGCGGGCCGACGCAGCCGCACTGGGTCTGCACCACGGCCCCGGACAGCCCCTGCGCATGCACCTCACCGGCGAAGGCGGTGTACACGTCGTGTGATCCCCGGGAGGTGCAGTCGGGGCCGCGGCAGATGAGCACGTGGGCCCGCGTCACGCGGTGACCCCGGCCGACGCGAGCGCCGCCTCGACCGCCGCCGCGGCGGCCGCGAAGTCCTCATCCGACAGGGCGGCGACGCGCTCGGCGGGGGGGCCGATCGATCCGGGCAGGTCGAGCCAGCTCACGCAGCCGCCGTGCTCGGGCCCGACGTCGAGCACCGGCGGGGCCGGGAGCGTCCAGACGCGCAGCACCGCGGCCCACAGGGGGTGGATGCGGCGCCACTTAAGTCGCTCGGCCGCGTATTCGGGCGTGAGCACGTGGAGGTGGTCGATGGCCGCGAGTGCCCCGGGGTCGGCGATCGGGTGCGCCGCGTGCAGTTCGGCGTAGACGGCGAGCGGCAGGTGCTCGGGGTCCTCGCGCCGGGCCAGCGGATCGGCGAAGCGCTCGCGGGCGGCGGGCTTCACGAGCTCGGGGCGCTGGTGGGCGTAGGTGGGGAAGAGGTGGAACCGCGAGTGGGGCAGCTCGAACTTCTTCTCGCCGATGCCGCCCTTGCGGACGATCAGAACCTGGTCGCCCGCCGCGAGGGCGGCGATGGTCACCGCCCACTCCTTGAGGGCATGCTCCGGCACGCGCTCAGATTAGCGCGGACCGCCGGGGACGGGTGTCCGGTGTCGGCGTCGGGCGCCCCTGGTAATCTGACCCGCAGATGATCGACGCAATCCTCTCGCGCGCCGCCGACGGTGAGCGCATCACACCCGAGGAGGCGATCGCCCTCTACCGGGACGCGCCCCTCGAGGAGCTCGGAGCCGCGGCCGACTCGGTCGTGCGCCGCCGCTACGACGACGCGATCACCTACAACGTCAACGCGCACCTCAACCCGACCAACATCTGCGTCGTGGGGTGTGGGTTCTGCGCGTTCGCCGTGTGGACCGAGAAGGACGAGCGCGCCTACGCCTACAGCGTCGACCAGCTGGTCGACCGGGCGAGCCAGCTGTCGGAGCTCGGCATCACCGAGCTCCACATCGTCGGGGGCATGACCAAGGAGTACGACCTCCCGTACTACGAGGAGCTCTTCTCCGAGCTGAAGGCCCAGCTGCCGCACGTCTCCCTCACGGCCCTCACCGCGGTGGAGGTCGATTTCATCGCGCGTATCTCGAAGGTCGACAACGCCGAGGCGCTGCGCCGCCTGCGCGCGGCCGGCCACGACACGATGCCCGGGGGCGGCGCGGAGGTCTTCAGCCCGCGCGTGCGCAAGATCATCGCCGACCGCAAGGTCCCGGCCGAGACCTGGCTCGAGGTGCACCGCGAGGCCCACGGCCAGGGGATGCGCACCAACGCGACCCTCCTGTTCGGACACTTCGAGACGCCCGAGGAGCAGGTCGACCACATGAGCCGGCTGCGCGCGCTCCAGGACGACACGGGCGGCTTCCAGGCCTTCATCCCGCTCCCGTTCCTGCCGGGCAACACCGACTTCGCGTACCTGCCGGGCCCGACCCGTGAGGAGAAGCTGCGCACCATCGCCGTCGCGCGCCTCTTCCTCGACAACTTCCCCCACATCAAGGGGCACTGGGTCATGCTCGGCGAGGACATCACCTCCGAGGCGCTGTCCTATGGGCTCGACGACCTGTCGGGCACCCTCACCGAGGAGCGCATCGCCCACGCCACGACGGTCCAGACGCCGCTCGGGCTCTCGCAGGAGCGGATGCAGAACCTGATCCGCAACGGCGGCAAGACGCCCGCCGAGCGCGGCACGCTCTACGAGCCCGTCACCCGCGACGAGGTCGCCGCCTAACCCATCGGGTCGGTTCCGGGCTGCATCCCGTCGCGATGCGGCGTCCTCGGTCGGGGCGATGCCGCCAGGCATCGCACCCTCCCTGCGTCCTTGTCTCGCGGGATTCTCGCGGCAGCTGGACGCGGTTGATCCTGAAAGACCTTCTAAGTGAGGGGGCGCCGCCGCATGCCGGCGGCGCAGAGCAGGCCGAGCAGGACGCACCAGGCGAGCGTCCAGGCCACCGTGTCCCAGCCCGCGGCGGGCACCAGGACGGTGTTGCCGTTGACCTCGACGCGCGGCGCCGCGGCACCCGCCGCGTCGCGCAGCTGGAGGTCCGCGATCATGGGCGACGTGATCGTGCGCGGGACCACGTAGTAGAGGATGCGCGCGCCGGCGTCGGCCGTGCCGATCAGCCCCTGGTCGGCGGCGGCCTTCAGGTTCACCGCGGCCTGGGCGAACACGTAGAGCGAGGCGCCGAAGACCCCCGAGGCCAGCGGGCCGACGATCGAGCTCGCCGCCGAGGCGGCGAGCATGGCCAGCACGAGGCCCTCGCCGACGGCGAGCGAGTGAACCGCCAGCGGTCCGTCGAGGCCGAGCCCGAGCACCAGGCTGCCGGCCTGCAGCACGAGCGCCCAGGCGGCGCCGGCCGCGAGCAGCACCACCAGCCGCGCACCCACGGCTCCGGACACCAGCTCGGGGCGCGACGCGCCGGACCCGGTGAGAGCGCCGAAGTGGCCGGTCTGGGCGTCGAGGTTGAGCGCGCCGCTGCCGAGGCCGAGGGCCAGCACCAGGCCGCCGAGCAGGAGGAGGGCGGCGGCGCCGCGGCGCAGGGTGTCCTCACGGACCCCACCGTCGTGGGTCGCGGCGACCGCGACGGCGACGACGGCGAGGGCAAGCCCCGCCGCGACCGCGACCTGGATCCACGGGCGCCGCGCGATCCGGCGCAGCTGGAGCGCGACGAGCGCGGCGATCCTGTTCATCGCGCGACCCCGTCCATCAGGACGATCCGCCGCCCGAGGGCGGGCGCGAGCCCGGCCGGGCGCTGCGAGGCCACCAGCACGGCCGCGCCGCGCGCGCGCGCCGCGGCGATCTCGCGCATGGTCTCCGAGAGCACCCAGGGGTCGTCGAGCACGACGAGCGCTGGATCGCCGACGATGCCCATCGCGAGGCTGAGCCGGCGGAAGCCCTCGGCGTCGAGGCGGCTGGTGCGCCAGTCGCCCACGTAGGAGAGGCCGGCGCGCTCCAGGGCGTCGCCGGTCAGGCGCGCCGCCGGGCCGGCCGGCCCGGGCCGCAGCGCCGCCAGGGCGCCCACGACCTCGCGCACCCGCAGGCGCGCCGCGAAGCTCTCGCCCTGGGGCCCGTAGCCCACGCGGCCGCGCGCGGCCGGAGCGCCGACCGGCGCTCCGAGCACCGAGGCCCGCCCGCGGTGCTCGACCATGCCGAGCAGCCCGCGCAGCAGGCTGGTCTTGCCGGATCCGGCGGATCCGGACACCAGCAATCCCTCGCCCGCCGCCAGGGCGAGCGAGACGCCCCTCACCGCCGGCTCGGGCCCTCCGTGGTAGCGGACCTCGACATCCTCGGCCTCGACGACCACCGCGGAGCCCGTCACCCGGAGAGGATCACCTCGAGCACCTCGTCGCGGCGGCGCTCCATGTCGGCCTCCGAGACGAGCGACTCCAGGTTGAGGCGCAGCAGGGGCTCGGTGTTCGACGAGCGCACGTTGAAGTGCCAGTCGTCGTACTCGACCGACAGCCCGTCGATCTCGGCCTGGCGGCCGTCGGCGAAGCGCTCGCGGATGCGCTGGATCGCTGCCGGGGCGTCGGCGACGGTGGAGTTGATCTCGCCCGAGATGTGATACCTGGAGCGGAACTCGGCGATCAGCTCCGACAGCGGGCGGCCCGTGGTGGCCACCATCTCCATCACCAGCAGTGCCGGGATCAGCCCGGTGTCGGCGAAGGAGAAGTCCTTGAAGTAGTAGTGGCCGCTGACCTCGCCCGCGAAGATCGCGTCGATCTCCCGCATGCGCTTCTTGATGAAGGCGTGCCCGACCCGGTACATGTCGGCCGTGCCGCCGGCGGCCTCGACGGTGTCGCGGACGGCCCAGGACGCGCGCAGGTCGTAGACGACGGGCGCCGGGCCGGTGCGCGCCAGCAGGTGGCGCGCGAGCAGGGCGGTGAGGAAGTCGCCGGCGACGAACTCCCCGGTGTCGTCGATGAAGAAGCAGCGGTCGGCGTCGCCGTCGAATGCGATGCCGAGGTCGGCCTTCTCCTTGCGCACCGCGGCCATGATGAACTCGCGGTTCTCGGGCAGCAGCGGGTTGGGCTCGTGGTTGGGGAAGCGCCCGTCGGGGTCGAGGAAGAAGGGCACCGCGTCGATGTCGAGCTGCTCGATCACGGGCGGCAGGTAGACGCCGGACATCCCGTTGGCCGCGTCGAACACCACGCGCAGGCCGCGGATCGCATCCGGATCGACGAAGCTCATGCACTTGGCGACGAAGCGCTCGAGCAGGCCCTCCTCCACGCTGCGGGTCCCCGGTGTCGCCGCCCGTGGCGGCCCGGCCATGGCGATCCGCCCCACCTCTCCGATGCCCGCGTCGCCCGAGAGCGGCACGGCGCCCGCCGTGACCATCTTGGCGCCGGTGTACTGGGGCGGGTTGTGGCTGGCGGTGATGCACGCGCCCGCGTCGAAGCCCCCGTCGGCGACCGCGAAGTAGAGCATCTCGGTGGCGCACAGCCCGAGCTCGACGACGTCGGCGCCCGCGGCGATCACGCCCCTGGTGAAGGCCTCGGTCATGCTCGGCGAGGAGAGCCGCACGTCGTGGCCGACGGCCACGCGCTTCGCGCCGGTCACCGCGATGAAGGCGGCGCCGACGCGCTCCGCCCCCTCCTCGTCGATCTCGCCGGGGTAGACCCCGCGCACGTCGTAGGCTTTGAAGACGCTCGGGTCGATGGTCATTCGGCGAACCCCGGCAGGAGGAGTTGGTAGGTCTCGTCGAGGTGCTGCGGCATCACGCGCACGTTGCCGAGGCTCGGCATGAAGTTGGTGTCGCCCGCCCACCGCGGGAGCACGTGCATGTGGATGTGCTCGGCGATGCCGGCGCCGGCCGCGCGCCCCTGGTTGATCCCGAGGTTGAAGCCCTGGGGCCGCATGGCCTCTCCGACGACGGCCTGGGATCGCTGCGCGAGGGTCATCATCTCCGTGAGGGTGGGCTCGTCCAGCGCGCCGAGGGCGTCCACGTGGGCGTAGGGGACCACCATCAGGTGCCCGTTGTTGTACGGGTAGAGGTTCATGATCACGAACGCGCGCGCGCCACGGTACAGGATGTAGCTGCGGGCATCGTCACGCCGCGAGGGCAGATCGCAGAAGACGCAGACGGGCCCGTCCGGGCCGGTCTCCTTCTCGGCCGAGACGTAGGACATGCGCCACGGCGACCACATGATGTCGGGGCCCCGGTCCGGGGGCCCGGGGGCGCCTACAGCCACCGCTTGTGCCGGAACCAGGCCAGGAGCCCGGCGGCCACGCCGAGCATCAGCACCAGCGGGAACAGGAACGAGAAGGCGCCCGCGTGGGCGAAGGGCAGCGTGTCGGTGTTCATCCCGTAGACGCCGGTGATCAGCGTCATCGGCAGCATCACGGCCGACAGGATCGTGAGCAGCCGGATGATGTCGTTGAGCTTGTGCGTGATCACCGACTCGTTGGTGGCCTCGAGCGCCTCCGCGACCTCCTTGTAGTTCTCCAGCAGGTCCCAGATCCGCTCGCTCTTGTCGACGATGTCGTCGAAGTAGATCTCCAGGTCCTGCGGGGCGTAGCGCTGGTTGCTGCGCTCGAGCAGCCGCAGGGTGGGCCGCTGGGGCTTCACGATCTTGCGGTAGTTGATGATCTCCTGCTTGATGTTCGAGATGTCGCGCACCAGGTCGTCGCTCTCGCCCTCGAAGAGGGCGTCCTCGATCGAGTCGAGCTTGAAACCGATCTTGTCCAGGATCGGGAAGCAGTAGTCGTACATGGTGTCGACGATCTCGTAGAGCAGGTAGCCCGGGCCCTTGCTCATGTACTGCTCGCGCGACGATTCGCTTCGCTCGCATCGCGACCAGAGGGCGCTGAGCGGCTTGAGCGGCTCGTTGGGCAGCGTGATGACGAGGTCCTCCGCCACGAAGATGTTCAGCTCGGTCGCCTGCAGACGGCCCGTGCGCTTGTCGAAGCGCGGGAAGTGCAGGACGATGAACAGGTAGTCGGCGTACTCGTCGATCTTCGCCCGCTGGCGCCGGCGCGAGATCACGTCCTCGAGATCGAGGGGGTGGAACTCGTAGTGCTCGGCCAGCCAGGCCGTCTCGATCTCGGTCGGGGCCTCGATGTTCAGCCAGGTGAGACCCGACGCCTCGAGGCGCTGGATGTCCGGCCGCGCGCGCTCAGCGTCGGATGCGTTCGCGGGTCCCGGCCCGCGCCCCTGGCCTCGGCGGATCTTCGGAAGGTTCGCCATCGTCCGCCCGGGCGGTGAGGGGTGTGGTGGGCAGGGTGATCGGGGCCATCCCCGGGAGTCTGGCACACGGGGTGCCGCTTACCCAGGCCGGCGTACGCGCCGGGGCGGACCTGCTGCTACTCGATCATCCCGTTGCGGTAGGCGAAGCGGGTCGCCTCGGTGCGGTTTCCCACCCCGAGCTTGCGGTAGATGTTCGAGAGGTGGAACTTCACCGTCTGCTCGGTCACGTAGAGCTTGCTGGCGATGTCGAGGTTGGAGAGGCCCTCCGCGACCAGGCGCAGGATGGAGAGCTCCCGATCGGTGAGGCCGCCCGGGTGCCCGCTGCCGGAGCCGCTGGGGGCGGAGCCGCCCTCGCCGCTGCGCCCGCGCGGGTGGTAGACCGTGCCCTCGACCACCTGACGGATGGTGGAGGGGAGGTCGAGCGGATTGATCGACTTGACCACGTAGCCCGAGGCGCCCTGGTGGAGCGCCTGGTCGATGTGCTCGGAGTCCTCGAACATCGAGAGGATGATGATCTTCAGGTCCGGGTAGTCCTTGCGCAGCGCGGCCAGCGTCGTGAGGCCGTCGCCCTTGGGCATCCGCAGATCCAGGATCACCACGTCCGGGCGCACCCGGGGGACCAGGGTCAGCATCTCCTCGCCGCTCATCGCCTCGCCCACGACCTTGATGTCGGGCGCGGTCTCGAGCGCCCGCTTGATGCCGTCCAGCATCAGCCGGTGGTCGTCCGCGATCGCGACGCGGAGGGGGGTCTTGGCGGGGGAGACGGGGTTGGGCACGTTTGTGGTCGCCACGAAAGGACTATCGGCGGCGCCGATGCCGTCCTTGAGAAGCGGTCCGCCGCACACTAACGGGATTCCAGGCCTTCACCAACCGGCTTCGCACGCCGATGAGACCCTCGACGCCACCCCGCGGAGGTTCAGGCGGTACCGGGGACCGGGCCGTAGCGCTTGATCGCGTCCACGATCTCGCGCGCGGGGCCGCCCTTGACCAGGTACTCGGTCGCTCCGCCGGCGAGGCCGGCGGCGATCTCCTGCTCCTTGTCGCCCACCGAGAGCATCAGCACCGTGACGTCCGGGTGCTGGTTCTTCAGGGCGTACGTCGCCTCCAACCCGTCGAGGCCCGGCATCGAGACGTCCATGAGCACGACGTCGGGGTGGTAGGACTCCGCGAGATCGAGCGCTTCGACGCCGTCGCCGGCCTCGGCCACCACGACGATGTCCGGATCGCGCTCCAGGAGGCGGCGGAGCACTCCCCGGAAGCGGGCGTTGTCATCGGCCAAGAGCACACGAACCAACGGGCCGAACCCTCCCTCATCACCGGTGGACACGCGAAGCACGGCGGCTTCGTGAGCAAAACCCTACGCCCCGGATTGTCCCGGGTCGCCTAGACGCCTTGGTAGTTCGGGGCAACAGGAGGTATAGGCGATTGTTCTTCGTCGGGCGAGCCCCCTTTCGAGGGATCGGTACGATGATCCAGATGCCGTCCGACGCCGATCCTTCGCTGACCGACGCGGTCGCGGCCCTGGTCGCCGTGGCCGCCTGCGAGGCGGATCCGACTCGGGGCGACGCGGCCGCGAGGGACCTCGCGGATGTCGTCCGGGCCGCCGCCCGCGCCGATCTCGCGGCTGTCTGGACGCACGATCCGCGCGAGGCCGAGGGGCGGCTGGTGGCCGTGTCCGGCGTCTCCGAAGACGAGCGGCCTGCGCTGGTCGCGGCCCTCGCCGCCGCGGGGGAGATCGGCGCGGAGCGCGCCCTCGGGGCGGCGGACGACCCGCTCTCGGCGGCGCTCGCGGCCCTCGGCGCGCCCGAGGGGATCGCCATCCCCGTCGCCCCCCTCTCGCGGGGCCTGCTGATCGTCGCCGGCGCGTCGCCGGCGCTCGGCGAGGATCTGCGCCTGCACGCGGTGCGCGCCGGGGCGCTGCGCGTCGGCCGGCTCCTCGACGGGCTGCGGATCCGCGACAACCTGGAGCGGGCGATGGCCCAGATCCTCGCCACCGACGAGCGGATGCTCGGGCGCATGGGCCTCGACATCCACGACGGGCCCACCCAGCAGCTCTCGGTCGCGCTGCTGGAGGTGCAACTGCTCGAGGCGGACCTGGCCGACGCCGAGGACGGCGCGCTGCCGACCCCCGACACGCTGCGCCCGGCGCTCGCCCGCATCTACGAGACCGTGGGCGGCGCGCTCCACGAGATGCGCGAGCTGATCGGCCACCTGCGACCCGCCCAGTTCGAGGATCGGCGCCTGAGCGACATCCTCCAGGATGCGGTGACCGCGTTCGAGGTGCGCGCCGACTGCGAGACGATCAGCGAGTGGATCGGCGAGTTCCCGGTGAACGGCGTCTCGATCACCCAGAGGATCACCCTGTACCGCATCCTCCAGGAGACCCTCACCAACGCCCAGCGCCACGGCCGCGCGACCCGCGTGACGGTGCGCGGCACCGAGGACGAGAGCGGAGTGACGCTCGAGGTGACCGACGACGGCCTGGGCTTCGACCCGGTCGCGGTGCAGCGCCGCCGCCCGGGCATGCCGCTGGCGCGCTTCGGCCTCTACGGGATGCGCGACCGGGCCCAGATCCTCGGTGGCTCGTTCGACGTCACCAGCGCCCCCGGGGAGGGTGCGACCGTGCGCGTCTTCCTGCCCCGCTGGGACGGGCCCGCCCCGGAGGTGTCGGTCGATGTCGCCTGAGGTGACCTCCATGCCCGGCCCCGGCCCGGTGGCGATCAAGGTGTGCGGTCTGACGACGCCCGGGGACGCGGCGGCCTGCGCCGGCGCGGGCATCTGGGGCATAGGCGTGGTGTTCGCCGCGAACAGCCCCCGGCGCGTCGACGCCGCCACCGCGGCGGCGGTGGTGGCCGCGGTACCGCCGTCGCTGGCGCGGGTGGGCGTCTTCGTCGGCGCGTCCGCGCGCGAGATGGCCGACACGGCTGCCCGGGTGGGGCTCACCCACATCCAGGTCCACGGAGATGCAGACCCCGGGGAGGTGCGGGACGTGAGCGGCCTGCCGGTCATCCAGGGGATCCCGATGGAGGGGCCCGCCGCCCTCGAGCGCGCGCGCGCCAGCGCGGCCGACCTCGTGCTGCTCGACGCGGCCGTGGCAGGGATGCACGGCGGCACGGGCACGGCGTTCGACTGGTCGCTCCTCGAGGACGACGCGCTCGGGCGGCCGTTCGCCCTCGCGGGCGGCCTGCGGCCCGACAACGTGGCGGAGGCCCTCGGACGCCTGTCACCGGTGCTCGTGGACGTCTCGAGCGGGGTCGAGTCGGCGCCCGGGCGCAAGGACCCGGCGCGCGTGGCCGCCTTCGCCGAGGCGGTGGCCGGCGCGGCGCGGGCGGCGGCGTGAGCGATCGCGCCGCCACCGACGGGGAGCTCGCGGCCCGCTACGGCGAGTTCGGCGGGCGCTACGTCCCCGAGACCGTCATCGGGGCGCTCGACGAGCTGACGGAGGCCTACCTGCGCCACCGTGAGGATCCGGCCTTCCGGGCCGAGCTCGACGGCCTCCTCGACCGATATGTCGGCCGCCCGACCCCGCTCTATCGTGCCAAGGGCCTCGAAGCCGCCTACGGGGTGGAGCGGATCTATCTCAAGCGCGAGGATCTCTGCCACACCGGCGCGCACAAGATCAACAACGCCCTCGGTCAGGTCCTGCTCGCCTCCAAGATGGGCAAGAAGCGGATCATCGCCGAGACCGGCGCCGGCCAGCACGGGGTGGCCACCGCCACGGCGTCGGCACTCCTCGGGCTCGACTGCTGCGTCTACATGGGCCGGGTCGACATGGCCCGCCAGCGCCTCAACGTGATCCGGATGCGGATGCTCGGCGCCGAGGTGCGCCCGGTCGATTCGGGCATCGGGACCCTGAAGGACGCGCTCAACGAGGCGATCCGCGACTGGGTGACCAACGTGCGCGACACGCACTACGTGATCGGCACCGCGGCCGGCCCCGCCCCGTACCCCGAGATCGTGGCCGAGTTGCAGTCGGTCATCGGCGACGAGGCGCGCGAGCAGATTCTCGCCGAGGAGGGGCGCCTGCCCGGCACCGTGGTGGCCTGCATCGGCGGCGGCTCCAACGCGATCGGCACCTTCCGCGCCTTCCTCGCCGACGCCGAGGTGGCGCTCGTCGGCGTGGAGGCCGGCGGGGAGGGCATCGAGAGCGGCCGCCACGGTGCGTCCCTCGGTCACGGGCAGCCCGGCGTGCTGCACGGGATGTACTCGTACCTCCTCCAGACCCCCGACGGGCAGGTCACCGAGCCGCACTCGATATCGGCCGGCCTCGACTACCCGGGTGTGGGCCCCGAGCACAGCTTCCTGCGCGACAGCGGGCGCGTGCGCTACGTCAGCGCGACCGACGCCGAGGCGCTCGCGGCCTTCCAGGCGTGCTCGCGCGCCGAGGGCATCATTCCGGCGCTCGAGAGCTCGCACGCGCTCGCCCTGATCGCCCGCGAGGGCCCCGAGCTCAGCCGCAGCGGACCGGTGCTGGTGTGCCTGTCCGGCCGCGGCGACAAGGACGTGGACGCCGTCGGCACCGCGCTGGGCCTCGATGACTGAGGGCGGCGCGCGGATCCGGGCCGCCTTCGAGGGGGCCGGTCGGCCACTGTTCATGCCCTACGTGATGGGCGGCTATCCGACCCTCGACGAGAGCGCCGCCCATCTGGCCGTCGCGGCGCGTCACGCCGATCTGATCGAACTCGGCATCCCCTTCTCCGACCCGCTCGCCGACGGGCCGACGATCCAGGCCGCCGGCCAGCGAGCGCTCGAGAACGGCACCCATCCCGAGGATGTGATCGCCCTCGCCCAGACCCTGCGCGGGGGTCCGCCGGTGGTGCTGATGACCTACGTCAACATCGTCCTGTCGGCCGGCGCACGGGCGTTCATGGAGCGCGCCGCCAAGGCCGGTGTGGCCGGGGTGATCCTGCCGGACCTGCCGATCGACGAGGGCGGCGAGGTGCGCGACCAGGCCCGCCGGGCGGGGGTCTCGGTCATACCCCTCGCGGCCCCGACCACGGGCGACCGGCGCCTCGACGCCATCGGCCGGAGCGCCGACGGCTTCGTCTACTGCGTCGCCGTCACCGGCGTCACCGGCGGCGAGGTGCGGGTGGACGACGAGCTGCGCGGGTTCCTCGCGCGCGCCCGGGCCCACATCGACGCCCCGCTCGCGGTGGGCTTCGGCATCCGCACCCCCGCGCACGTCGCCGCGATCGGTGAGATCGCCGACGGCGTGATCGTCGCCAGCGAGCTCATCCGCCGGATCGGCGAGGCGCCCACGCCCGAGGCGGCCGAGAACGAGGTCGACGAGTTCTGCGCGAGCGCCGTCGAGGCCCTGCGCGGTCTCGCCGCCGCGAGCCCCTCGGGCGGGGCGTGAGCGCGGCGCTCCACGCCACGCCTCCGGCGGCCGCGCCGATCGTGTGGGTGCAGGCCGGCCACGCGGGCCCGCGCGAGCCGGGGTACACGGCCCAGACCGGGGCCGGCTCGGGACCCTTCGGCAGCGAGGTGCGCTTCACCAGCCGCCTTGCGAGGCGCGTGGTCGTGCGCCTGCGGGCTGCGGGCGTGGACGCTCGGCTGACCCCCGGACGGGTGACGCCGCTCGCGGCCCGGGGAGCGGTCTTCATCAGCCTCCACCACGACGCCGCGGGGGGCCGCGCCGGCATCGGCCGGGCGATCACCGGGGTGGGGGAGAACTGGTACCACGGCGAGGGGTACGGCACGGGCAGGCCCAGGCCGTACCCCGACAGCGCACGCCACCGGAAGGCGACCAGGGTGTCGCGCACCGTCGAGCGGCGCTCCCTGCAACTCGCCCGCCGCCTCGGGGCGGCGTTCGGCGCCGTCCACACGCGGGCCAACGGGGCCAGGGGCGCCGACGGCGGCATCGAGCCCCGCGACGGCAACCCCCGCATGGTGCGCTACTACGGCTTCTACCGGACCAGGGCCGCGGCGCGGGTGCTGCTGGAGGCCGGCGCCCCCGGTGTGGACGACGTCTTCCTGCGGCGCGTGGACCTCATCTCGGTCGCCGTCTCACGGGCGATCACGCGCTACCTGCGCGACCGCGGGCTGCGCCGTTAGCGCCCTATCCGGTGGTCGGTGTGCAGCCGGGCGTTCCCGGTGAACTCCTGAATCGGGACGCTAGGTAACGGCGGCGAGCATCCAGGCGACCACGGCCCCCCGGCCGCTCCAGGCGACGGTGCGCACCCAGTTGCCCGCCACCAGCCGGCGCACGTCGCCGGACCCGCCCGCGAGCGCCCGGTGCGCGGGCACCTGCAGGAGGGCCGTCGAGGTCCAGACGACCGCCACGAGCGCCGCCCCGATCCACGCGGCGGCCGCCGGGACGCCGCCGGGCCGGTCCACCAGCAGCAGTGCCGCGGTGATGGCCTCCACTGCCATCGGGGCCGCCACCACGTAGCCGGTGAGGCGTTGATGCTCGGCTATGCCGGCGGGGTCGAGGTGCGAGAGCAGCGGGTAGTGGACGACCTGGACGAACCAGATCAACCCCACCATCGCCAGCGTGGCGACGGCGTTCGCGATCAGGACGCTCAGAGCAGGCTCAGCAGGGGGCGCTCAGGACCCTGCTGCCGAGGACGGCGTAGCACTGCGAGCCGTCGGTCGAGATCCCGGTGGCGTCGGAGACGACCGGACCCACGTCGTCCTTGCCGAGCCGCACGATGTACCAGCCGCTCGACGACAGCCCGCCGAGCGCGGCGCTGCGCCCCGCCGAGGCCCCCGACGTGTACCCCTCGCGCGTTCCCTGCTCCAGGCCCGCCTTCTTGCCCGCCGCCAGGCCCTTGGCACGCCCGCGGGCGAAGCCGGCCTTGTCGCCGGCGGCGTTGCCGATGCGGATGCCCTTCTTCTGGCCGGCCGCGAAGCCGGTGGTCTGGCCCTCGCGCTTGCCCGCCTCGAACCCCTTGGCCTCGGCGCCCGAGATGTCGGCGCTGGAGGAGCCGATGACGTAGCCGCCGACGCCGATGGCCAGCAGCAGCACGGCGGCGGCGACCGACCCCCAGATCACAACGTCGCGCTTCATCGAGAGGGCGCGGCGGCGGGCGGCGTCGCCGAAGGCCTGCGTGGGCCGCTCGGGCTCTGCCGGCTCGGATCCCTCGGAGAAGCGATCGAGGGCCGCGTCCCAGGGGTCGGGCGTCCGTGTGGCCGCGACGGCAGCCAGGGGCAGCGGCACGCCGTTCATCGCGGGGCGCAGGTCGGGACTGCCGAGCGCGTGGCGCAGCTCCTCGACCAGGTCGTGGGCGCTGCCGGGTCGCGCGGCCGGGTCCTTCGAGAGACCGCGCGCGAGGACCGCGTCCACGGCGACCGGTAGGCCCGGCGCGAGGGCGGAGGCGTCCGGCACCGGGTCGCGCACCTGCGCCAGGAGCACCGCGCTCGGCTCGCGGCGCACGAAGGGCGCCCGGCCGGTCAGCGCCTCGAAGGCGACGACCGCCAGCGAGTACCGGTCGGAGGCGGCCGTGGCCTGCTCCCCCTCGACCTGCTCCGGCGAGACGTACTCGGCCGTGCCGAGCCAGTCGCCCCGGCGGGTGAGCCCGGGCATGTCGTCGAGGCGCACCAGGCCGAAGTCGCTGAGGTACGACGCGCCTTCGGGGTCGAGCAGGATGTTGGCGGTCTTGACGTCGCGGTGGATCGTGCCGCGGGCGTGCGCGAAGTCGAGCGCGGCCGCGATGTCCGAGAGCACCGCGAGGGCCTCGTCGTCGGGCAGGGCGCCGGTGCGGGCGATCCGCTCGGCGAGGCTGTCGCCAGGGATGAGGCGCATCGCCATGTACGTGCGCCCCTCGATCTCGCCGGCGTCGTAGACCGGCACGATGCGCGGATGCTCCAGCCGGCCGGCGGCGATCGCCTCGCGGCGGAAGCGCTCGAGGGCGCCGCCGCGCGTGAGGTACCCCTCCTCGAAGACCTTCAGGGCGACGGGCCGGGCCAGGTCGAGCTGCGTCGCGCGGTAGACGACCGCCTGACCGCCGCGTCCGATCTCCGCCTCGACGCGGTAGCGGCCGAACTCCTCTCCGGAAACGAGTCTCACCCGTGTGTGGTTCGCGCTCGGCCCCCCCGCTCCTTGGAGAGCGGGTGTCTCAGAACGCGATCAGGATCGCCAGCATGGTGAAGAAGCCCAGGATGATGCCGAACGCGCCGAGCGTGAGCACGATCCGGCGGTCCAGCGGGGCGAACTCCCCACGCTCCAGGGCCGCCTCCACCGCTCGGTGGCGGTGGGAGCCGTAGGCGATGAAGACGATGGCGAGGATGCCGAAGCCGACGCCGAGCGTCGCGAAGGGCCAGCGTGAGGAGGGTGACAGCTGGGGCAGGAGTGCGCCCGTCCCGAGGCTGACCGCGAGCGCCGTCAGCCCGCCGCGCCACCAGGCGAGGAAGGTCCGCTCGTTGGCGAGCAGCGTGCGGCGTGTCGCGTCCCTCTCGTCGTCCATCGCGGGGACGCTACCCCGTTGGGCGGGTCGGGTCGACGCCGCGCGACTCGACCTCCGGGGAGCAGACGCCGGGGCCGGCCGCCTCATAGCGTTCCCCCGTGGCCTCCCTCTCCACCAGCCTCCCCGAGATCGAGCTCATCGGCCCGCCCGCCCGTGCGCCGCGACACGCGCCGCGGGCGCCCTGGCGGGCGGGTCCGCTCCCGGATGTCGAGCGGATCGGATCCCCTGCCGCGCGTCCCGCGGCCCGCCCGCCGGCAGCACCGCGCCGCACCCACTGGCCCCGGCCCGCGCGCCCGCTGCCCCGGCCGTCGGTGACGGCCGTCGCCCCCGTCGCCCCCGCACGGCCCCCGGCCTCGGCGGCCCCGGCCGCCGTCGAGCTCGAGATCCCGTCGTTCCTCGCGCGCCCGCGCCCCACCGCCCCGCCGCCGGCCCCACTCGCGCCGGCGCCGCCGATCCGCAGCCGCGCCCCCGCTCCGCGCCCCTCGGTCCGCCGCCGCCGGATCGGCATCGGCGTGGCGGCCGTGCTCGTGGCCTGCGCGACGGCCCTCGCCGTGCTGGCGGGTGGCGGCTCCGGGCCCGGACCCGGAGCGCCCGCCGGCGCGAACGCCGGCGCCGCGGCCGCCGTTGGAGAGATCCCGCTGCGCTACCTCGCCCTCTATCAGCGCTTCGGCCGCGCGATGGACATCGACTGGCGCTTCCTGGCGGCGATCGGCGCGCAGGAATCGGACCACGGCCGCAACCCCTGGGCGGCCGTCGTCAATCCCGACGGCTGCGTGGGCCCGATGCAGCTCGGCGTCGGAGGCCGTTGTGGCGACTTCGTGGGCGCCTGGGGCGTCGACGGCGACGGCGACGGCCGCATCGACCCGCGCACGCCGGCCGACGCGATCGCCACGGCTGCGCGGGGCCTGCGCCTCGGCAAGGGCGCCCCGCCCGTCGGGGGGGATGCCGCCGGGTACCGCCGTGCGGCGTGCGCCTACTACGGCGCCTGCTCCGACGTGCGCGCCGACTATGCGGACGAGGTCATGGCCCGCGCGGCACGCTACGGCTTCACCGGCTGATCTCCGGCAGGCCCCCGCGCCGCCGGCCAGGGTGGCGGCGCGGGGGGGCGGGGCACACGCTCAGTAGGGCGAGGCCGGGTGCCGCTCGTCGCCGTTGGAGCCGACCAGGACCGGTTCCTCGTGGAGCTCGGGCTCAGCCGGGATGGAGCCCCACGTCTGGACGCCGAGCTTGTGGAAGCCGCGCACGTTGTTGAGGCGCGCGTCGCGGGCGCCGTCCACCGGGAGCACGCGGCCGTCGAGCAGGGGCGAGAGGTAGGGGGCCAGCACCACGCCGCCGCCGCCCGTAATGGCGATGGCGTCCATGTCCCATTCGTCGGCCCAGAGGCGGTTCGCGTCGGCGGCGATGTCGGCGGCCAGCTGGTTCATCACGTGCTCGATCAGCTTGCTCAGGTCGAAGCTCTCGCCGCGAATCGATATCCGGCCCTCGGCCATGGCGTCGTAGAGGCGGTAGACCTCGACGTTGACGCCGCTCTTCTCCTGGATCTTGCGGGCGATCGTCGCGAAGGCCCGGCCGATGCCGGTGTCGGTGCTCTGGCTCGCGCGCTCGAGGAAGACGCCGCGATCGGACACCGTGAGGTCGGACGTCTGGAAGCCGACGTCCACGATCCCGACCTTCTGCTGGAGCGTCCGGCCATCGCCGACGCCGCCGGCCTCGTCGAGGACCATGTCGTACACCGAGCCGAACGGCTGTGGGATGACCTTGACCTCGGTGATGTCGAGCGTCTGGCGCGTGCGGCGCCCGTCGGGGGCGATCGTGGTCAGGACGTGCCGGTCGCGCAGCAGTCGAGTGAGCTCGTCGGCCTTCGCGCGATAGCTCGCGATCGGGAGGCCGGTGACGACGCCGATCGGCTGCCCGGGCTCCTGCAGGTCGGCGGCGACGGCCAGCGCGAGCACCTTCGCCGACTCGGCGATGAAGCGGTCCTGGTCGAGCGTGAACGAGCGCAGGCTGCTCTGGCGCTCGGCCAGGTCGCCGGCGAAGACGCCGCGGTCGTCCAGCTCGAGGTGCAGGTGGTCGCCGCCCGGGCGGGCGTCCGACATCGGACCTCCGAGGCGGTCGTCGACCGCCTCGCCGATGACCGACTTGACCACGAGCGAGCGCTGTCCGTCGGTCGCCTTGGTGAATCCGAATCCGAGATCTATGCCGAGAATCTGCACGGTGGGAGGCCTCCTGGCCGCGGGGTTTCCGAGCCTATGAGCGGCCCCGTCCTCCTGGCTGCTCCCCGTCGGACCGGCTGTCCCACTGGCCGTCCGAGTGGGTGCCCGGAAGGCGGGATCCGGGCCGGCGGCGCAGCCCGGCGGGTTCTCCCAACTTCACCCCCCGCCGTACCGGGCAGAACCTCTCAGACGCGTACCTGGTCGATCGGGATGCCCGGCAGCGGGTCGCTGAGACCGTGCACGGGCGGACGCCGCCGGCGCGCCCCACCCGCATCCTGAGCGACGCCACGCCCGCGGTGCGCGGAACGTCCGGTTCGGCTGGCACTCTGGAGGGGTGAGCTCGGCCCTGCCCCTGACCCCCTCCTCCGACGTCGCGATCGCCGGGGAGGAGATTCCCGCTCGGCGTTCTGTCGGAGCTCGTGCGCTGGGTCGAGGCGTCGGAGCGGACGGGCGTCGAGTCGCCGGGCGGCCACGCGGCCGTCGAGGCCCACCTGGCCACGCTCCGCGACGCCTGGCCGGACATGGCGCCGTCAGACCGGGCGCTGCTCGGGGCCCTCGTGACCGGGTTGGTCGCGCGCCGCCCGGGCGCCGGCGGCGCAGGCGGCGCCGCCCCGGCGGGCGAGCGGCTGGCCGGGGCCCTCGCGCGCCTCGGCGTGCGGCGCCTGCGCCCCGGTCAGGACCGCGCCATCGCCGCGGGCCTGTGCGGGCGCGACGCCCTGGTGGTCATGGCGACCGGCTCGGGCAAGTCGCTCTGCTACCAGGCGCCCGCGGCCGTCCTCGACGGCCTGACCGTCGTCGTGTCGCCGCTGATCGCGCTGATGACCGACCAGCTCGCAGGCCTGGAACGCGCCGGCATCCCGGCGGCGGCGCTCCACTCGGGCCTCTCCGACGACGAGCAGCGCCTCGCCCTGACACGCGCCCGCCGGGGCGAGCTGTCGCTGCTCTACGTCGCGCCCGAGCGCTTCCACTCGTCGGTGTTCCGCAGGGCGATGGCCGAGGCGCGCGTCGGCCTCCTGGTGGTCGACGAGGCCCACTGCGTGTCGGAATGGGGCCACGAGTTCCGCCCGGACTACCGCCGCGTCGGCCAGTTCCGGCAGGAGCTGCGCCCGCGGGCGACCATGGCCCTGACGGCGACGGCCACCGAGCGCGTTCGCGCCGACATCGTGCGCCGGCTCGGGCTCTCGGCCCCGCTCGAGATCACCGGGGGCTTCGACCGTCCCAACCTGACCTTCGACGCGGTGTGGGTGGAGGGCAAGGGCTCGGTCGCGCGCAAGCGTCAGGCTCTGCTGGCCGCGGTGAAGGGCGCCGACGGCGGCAAGACGATCGTCTACTGCGGCACTCGCCGGGCGGCCGAGGAGACGGCGGGGGCGGTGGCCGCGGCCGGATACACCTCGGTCGTCTACCACGCCGGGCGCTCCGACCGCGCCGACGCGCAGGACGCCTTCTCCAGCGGTCGCGCCCAGGTGGTGGCCGCCACCAACGCCTTCGGCATGGGCGTCAACGTGCCCGACGTGCGCCTTGTGGTGCACACCGCGCTTCCCGACTCCCTGGAGCAGCTCTACCAGGAGGCCGGGCGCGCCGGGCGTGACGGCGAGCCCTCGCGCCACGTGATCGTCGCCGGCCCGGCCGACGAGGTGGCGATCCGGCGCCGCATCACCAACGCGCGCATCGACACGGGCGAGGTCGAGCAGTTGCTCGGTCGTCTCGCGTCGCGCGCTGACGAGAACGGCGACTTCCAGCTCGACCGGCGTGAGGTGGACGACGAGACGGGCTTCCGGCTGGCCATGGCCGAGCGCATCGGCGCGCTGCAGGTGGAGGGCGCGCCCGGCGGCGGCCGGCGCGGGCGCCTGGCGGTGTCGCGTCTGTCGCCCGACCAGCGCGAGGACCTCGCCGGCCAGGTCTCGGCCGAGCTGCGCCGCCGCTATCGCAGTCTCGATCAGGCGGTGGCCTACGTGCGCTCCGGCGACTGCCGCCGCCGCGCCTTCCTGACGCACTTCGACGACGATGCCGATCCGGCTCCGGAGGAGCGCTGCTGCAACGCGTGCGCGGTCCCGGAGGATCTCGCCGCCGTGATGGCCGGCCCGGTGGTGGAGTCGGCCCGCGGCGGGGCGCAGAGCGAGCCGGCCGAGGCGCTCAGCGTGGGCGAGCGGGTGCTGTACGAGGCGCTGCGGGCGTGGCGCGGCGAGGTGGCCAAGGAGCTCGGCTGGCCGGCCTTCAGGGTCGCGTCCAACCGGACGCTCGCGGGCATCGCCCACGCGGCGCCCGGCGACGACGACGCCCTGGCGCGCGTGCGCGGCGTGGGGCCCTGGCTGATGGAGACGCACGCCCCCCGGATACTGCAGATCCTCGCCGAGACCCAGGCCGACGGATGACGGAGCCCGAGGCGATCGAGACCCGGATGTGCCAGTTCGTGTTCCCCGGCGACACGAACCACCTCGGCACCCTCTACGGCGGCACGCTGATGGCGTGGATGGACTCCGCCGCCGCCGTGGCGGGCGTGCGGCGCGCCGGCTCGGCCGCCGTGGTCACCGCGGCGGTCGACGGACTCACCTTCCGCGTGGCGATCCACCAGGGCGAGCTCGTGGAGCTCGTCTCGGTGGTGCAGTCGGTCGGTCGCACCAGCATGAAGGTCCGCGTCGAGGCCCACCGCGAGGACCCGGCCACCAAGGAGCGCGAGCTCTGCACCGCCGGCACCTTCACGATGGTCGCCGTCAACGACCACGGGGCGCCCACCGCGGTGAGGGCGCTCCAGGCCTGACGGCGAGAGGGTCGCGGCGCCAAGGGCGCGCAGCGGGCATGGGGCTCGTGCGCGCGTTCATCCCGCCCTCGCCGCACCGGAGCCCGGCGAAGCTCGACATCCCCGGCGCCCTCCTGCTGTCGGCCGGGCTGATCGTGATCCTGGTCGGGCTCACGGAGGGGCGCTCCTGGGGATGGGACTCCCCTCGGCTCACCGCCACGATCGGCGCCGGCCTGGCGATCCTCCTCGTGTGGGGCTTCGTCGAGAGCCGCACCGAGCAGCCGATGGTGGACATGCGGATGCTCTCGCGGCGGCCGGTGCTCTTCACCAACCTGGCGGCCCTCTTCTGCGGCTTCACGATGTACGCGGTCTTCACCGTGCTGCCGCTCTTCTCGCAGATGCCGCGGAGGCCGCCTCGCCGGACTACGGCTTCGGGGCGTCGGTGACCGTCTCCGCGCTCTACCTGCTGCCCGGCGCCTTCGTGATGCTGCCGGCCGGTCCCTTCGGTGGGGTCCTCGGCCGCTGGGTGGGCTTCCGGTTCGCGCTCGCCATCTCGTCGCGCCGCCGGCGCCGCAGGAGGTGCCCGCCACCTCACCGGGCTGAGTCCGGTGAGGTGGCACGGCGACGGGTCACTCCGTCTCGATCGCGGTCTTCGGCGGGCCGACCGCCCGCGGTGAGCCGACCGGCTCGAGGTCGAGCGGTACGCCGCCGCGCTCCTCGGGAGGGGGGAAGCACGGCTCCACGCGCAGGATCCGCGCGGCCCACACCGGCATCCACCAGTTCCAGCGCCCCATCACCGAGACGAACGCGGGCAGCAGGAGGCTCCGTACGACCGTGGCGTCGAGGACGATTCCCAGAGCCAGGGCGCTCGCAAACACCTTGATGTCCGTGCCCGGCGAGGCGCCGAGCGCGACGAACGCCAGGAAGAGGATCAGGGAGCCGGCGGTCACCAGGCGCCCCGTGCGGGCGAGCCCGGCCACGACGGCCCGGTCCGTCGACCCGTCGCGGTCGTACTCCTCGCGCATCCGGCTGAGGATGAAGACCTCGTAGTCCATCGAGAGGCCGTAGAGGAACGCGAACACCATCAGTGGGATCCAGAAGGTGAGCGTCCCGGTCGGCTCGATCCCGAAGATGGCGCCCGAGCCGTTCCCGTTCTGCCAGAAGAACACCATGAAGCCCCAGACGGCCCCGATGGACACGATGTTGAAAAGCAGCGCCTTCAGTGGCAGCAGCAGCGAGCGGAACACCCGCGCGAGCACGACGTACGAGATCACGAGGATGAGCAGGACCACCCAGATGAAGTTGCCGTAGACGGCGTTGTTGAAGTCCGCGGCCCCCGGGGCCGCGCCGCCCACGAGGACCCTCCCCGGCAGGTCCTCAGCGGCGCTGCGGACGGCACTCACGTTGCCCGCGTCGTCCTCCTCGACCGGGAAGGCGTTGACCACCGCGGTGTCGCCGCGGCGCCACTCCTCGTTTGCGGGCGCCACGGCGCCCCGGACCCCGTCGACGGCGGCGATCCTCGTGGCGGTGGCGTCCGGATCGCCGTCGATCACGACGATGTCGTACGGGGAGAGGACTCCCGCCCCGATGCCCGAGTTCGTGAGTTGATCGAGTGCGGTGCGGGCCCTGCCGCCGGATGACAACGCGTCGGCGCGCGGCGCCCCGGTCGAGAAGCCGAAGACCGGGATGAACAGCGTCGCGAGGATCACCAGGGCGATGCCGCCCGTGATCCAGCGGTACCGGACGACGAAGCGACCCCAGGGCACCCAGCCTTGACCGGCGTTCGACGTGCGGCGGCCGATCCCCATGCGGTCGAGCCGGGGGCCGACGGTCGCGAGGATGACGGGCAACAGGGTCAGCGCGACCACAACGCTGACCAGCGGGATCAGGAGCCCCCCGTATCCGATGCTGCGCAGGAACGGAACGGGCAGCACGACCAGCGCGATCAGCCCGATCGCCACGGCGATGCCGCTGAACACCACGGCGCGGCCGGCGTGCTCCATCGCCTCGGCGACCGCGGCGTTCTTCTCCCGCCCGGCGGCCATCTCCTCGCGCCAGCGCATCACGATCAGGAGCGAGTAGTCGATGGCCACGCCGAGGCCGATCAGCGAGATGAGGAACTGGACGACGATCGAGACCTCGGTGAACTCGGCCAGCGGCCAGAGCAGGAGGAAGGTCGTCGGGATCGCGATCGCCGCCATGAGCAGTGGCACGAACGCCATCGTCGATCCGAAGACGAACAGCAGGACGATCAGCGCGCCGAGCCCTCCGACGAGGGTCTCGGCGAGGACGCTCGGTCCCGACGACTCGTCGGTGGCCGTGGCGAGGGCGTCGATGCCGGTGATCCGGATCGTGGCTCCGCCGACGCTCTGCCCCGCCGCGGCCTCCTCGGCCGCGGTGATCGCCACCTTCGCGGGCTCGAAGGCGACCGGGGAGGGCGGATACCACATCACCCCGAAGGTCGTGCGGCCGTCCTCGGAGACGAACAGGCGGTCGCCGGTGGACGCGAAGTCGGCGGTGCGCGCCCCGGGCACCGCCCGGTAGATGGCCCCGAATGCTGCCGAGAGCTCCTCGCGGATCCCGGGGCTGTCGACCGTGGTCCCCTCCGGGAGCTCCACGACGGGGGAGAGCGGCCCGGAGACCCGGTTGCCTCCGTTGCCGTAACGCTCCTCGATGAGGTTCGCGGCCTTGCTGCTCTCGCGCCCGGGAAGCTGGAACTCGGCCGACAGGGCGTCGGCCGCCTGCTGCACCGAGGCGAACGCGGCGATCGCGACGACGATCCATGCGACCACGACGGTGCGCTTGTGGGCCAGGACCCAGCGGATGAGTGGCGTCAAGGGGCCTCCGAGAGTGCCGTGCGTAGAGTTGTCCGGTCTGCCGAGCAGACGAAGCTACAGGAGCCCCCCGTCGTCGCGAAAGACCCTCCGCGAGGTTCTGAGGCGCGTCACAAACGCCCGTCCGGCGACCCGGCTACAGTGGCCGACTCGGATGGCCCGATCGATCAGACTCCGCCGCTGGCAGCGCGCCGCGCTCGAATCCTTCCAGGCCCGGTCGGGGGCCGATTTCCTCGCGGTCGCGACCCCGGGCGCCGGCAAGACCACCTTCGCCCTCGCGGCCGCCCGCCAGCACCTCGGCGAGCACCCCAGCCGCCGCCTGCTGGTCGTCGCGCCGACCCAGCACCTGAAGACGCAGTGGGCCGACGCGGCCGAGGCCCTCGACCTCCACCTCGAGCCGTCCTGGTCGGCCTCCGACGGCCGCCTGCCCGCCGACGTCCACGGCATGGTCACGACCTATCAGCAGGTCGCCTCCAGCGCGGCAGCCCTCGGGCCGCTGGCCCGTGACGCCTTCGTGGTGCTCGACGAGGCCCACCACTCGGGCGAGGAGCGCGCCTGGGGCGACTCGGTGCGCGCGGCCTTCGGGGGCTCCGCCGTGCGGCTCAGCCTCTCCGGCACGCCCTTCCGCTCCGACACCCGCGCGATCCCCTTCGTCCGCTACGACGACGACGGCCTCGCCCGGGCGGACGTCGAGTACGGCTACGACGACGCGCTGTCGGACGGCGGCGTCGTGCGCCCGGTGCGCTTCCCGCGCACGGACGGGCAGATGGAGTGGATCGCCGCCGACGGCACCCACGCCTCGGCCTCGTTCCAGGACGCGCTCGACCCTGTGGCGGCCGCCCAGCGCCTGCGCACGGCCCTCTCGGTGGAGGGGGAGTGGCTGCCCGACGTGCTGACCCGCGCCCACGAGCGCCTCGCGGACGTGCGCCGCACCCACCCGGACGCGGGCGGCATGGTGATCGCGATCGACCAGGACCACGCGCGCGGCATCGCGGCGCTCCTGCGCCGACGGGTGGGCGTCGACCCGGTGCTCGTCGTCTCAGAGGACGCGGGGGCCTCCGACCGGATCGCCGACTTCGCCCGCGGTGCGAAGCCGTGGATCGTGGCCGTGCGGATGCTCTCGGAGGGCGTCGACATCCCGCGCCTGCGGGTCGGCGTCTTCGCCACGACCACCACCACCGAGCTGTTCTTCCGCCAGGCCGTCGGCCGCCTCGTGCGCTGGACCCGCGGCCTCGGGCCCCAGCCGAGCCACATGTTCATCCCCGACGATCCGCGCCTGCGGGCCCATGCCTTCGCGATCGCGGAGCAGCGGCGGCACAGCCTGCGCCGTGACGACGGCACCGAGGCCGAGCCCGGCGAGCTCGAGCCCCCAGAGATCGACCGCGTGGAGGCCGAGGACCAGCTCTCGCTCTTCGCCGCCATCTCCGCCGTCGCGGTCGGGTCGGCGTCCGAGCACCCCCCGGAGGGATTCGCGGCCACCCACCCGGACGCCGCGGAAGCCGTCGAGGAGGACCTGTTCATGGAGCTCGCCCCGGCGCCGCCGCTGGAGCTTCCCCCTCCGCCGGCGGGGTCCGGCGAGGACGCGATGCTGCGCCCCCGCGAGCGCCGTCGCCGGCTACGCGACTCGAACGCCGCCCTGGTCCGCCACATCTCGCGCATCACCGGGCTCTCGCACTCGCAGGTCAACGCCGAGCTCAACCGTCGCATCGGCGTGCAGCGGATCGGCGAGGCGACGATCGCCCAGCTCGAGCGCCGCCGCGCCCAGGCCTCCCGCTGGCTGGCGGCGGCCTGAGCGCGGCGGCGCCGCTTCCGCTACCGCTTCACGCGGAAGCGGAAGCGGATCCTCTCCTTGTGCCCGTCGGCGGAGGTCAGCTTCACCGTCACCGTGTAGAGGCCGACGGCGTCGGCCTTCGTCCGGATGCGGACCTGGCTGGCGTTCTTGCGGTTGAGCCGCGTCCAGCGGGCGTGGTTCCTTCCTCTCAGCAGCACCCTGCCGCTGCCGACGCGGTGGACCGCCTCGCTGAAGTTGAGGACGATCGTCTTGGGCAGGTGCTTCACCACGGCCCCCTTCTTGGGGCCGCTCGACACGAGCTCGGTGTGGGCGAGGGCGGGGACGGCGCCGCCGGCGGTGATTCCGAGGGCGAGCAGGGCGACGACTGCGCGGCGTGCACGCATGTGAACCTCCTGGGTATCGCGGATCGGGCCGGCGCTCCGCGCCGGGCCCGGGGGCGGGTCTAGAGCGCCGCCGCCGGGGGTCCGCGTGCCCGCAGGCTCGTGAGACCGGGGGCGCGGGGCACCCTGTGCGCATCGATCCGCGCCGTTGCGCGGTGGCGGGCCCGCACCCGTGGGCGCGAGAGGACGGCGCGGATGGCGCGCGCCACGCCCTGGGCGATGCTGAGCAGGCGCTCGGCGCGCGCCAGCAGCGCCGTGAGGACGATCGCGGCGGCGACGTGTGCGACGAGCGCCAGCGGCGCCACGAGCGCCGGGCGGTGGTGCACTCCGAGCCCGAACGCCCAGGGCGCGGCGGTCATCGCGCAGTGGAGCACGACCTGCAGTGCCACCAGGCGCACCAGGATGCCGAGCACCGAGCGCGGCCGCCATCGGGGGGCGCGCCTGGGCCCCGCGAGCACGGTGAGCGCCGCGAGGGTCCCCCACACGGGGAGCGCGGCCGGCGCGATCCGCAGCCCGTCGGAGGCCAGCGCGTGGGCGCCGAGGGTCGCGCCGAGGGCGGCCACGAACATCAGGAGGCGGCGCAGGGCGAGCGCGTGATGCCGCGAGATCACGCCGTCAGGTTCGCACGGCTCCACGCCGGTCACCAGCCGCGCGGGGCGGGATGTCCCTACGTCAGGGCCGACTCCGCCAAGAAGAGGGCGCCGCGCGGACCGGCCATCCGGCCGAGGCCCGCCGCCTGCACGAAGGCCTCGGCGGCGTGCTCGCCGAGGCCGGGGTATCCGCCGAGCTCGCGCGCCAGGTGCGCGCGCACGCGCGGCAGCAGGCCGGTCAGGCCCACGACCCCGCCGCCGATGACGATCCGCTCCGGGGCGAGCGCGTAGACCAGCGTGCGGATGCCCGAGGCGAGGTAGGCCGCCTCGAGATCGACGGCCTGCCCGAGACGGACCCCCTCCAGCTCCTCGGCCGGCGCTCCCCAGCGGGCCGCGATCGCGGGGCCGCTGGCCATGCCCTCGAGGCAGTCGTCGTGGAAGGGGCAGACGCCGGGGAAGTCGTCACCCGCCACCCGCGGCACGCTCACGTGGCCCGCCTCGGGGTGCACCAGGCCGTGGAGCGGGAGGCCGCCGGCGACCACGCCCACCCCGATCCCGGTGCCCACCGTGATGTACGCGAACGTCGACAGCCCCGCGGCGGCGCCCCAGCGGCCCTCGGCCAGCGCGGCCGCGGTCACGTCCGTGTCGATGGCCACCGGGACGCCGAACGCGGTGCGCAGCGGCCCGACGAGGTCCACCCCCGACCAGCCGACCTTCGGCGTCGCGAGCAGACGCCCGTAGCCGGGTCCCGGCCGCAGGTCGAGGGGGCCGAACGCGCCGATCCCGATCGCCTCGAGCGGACCCGCGCCGGCGCTCGCCCGGCGGAGCACGTCCACCGCCTCCGCCAGGGTCTCCTGCGGGGCGCGCGTGGGGATCCGGTGCTCGGCGAGCACGCGGCCCCCGTCGTCGCCCACCAGGCAGACGAACTTGGTGCCGCCGGCCTCGACGCCGCCGAGGATCACGAAGACGCGACCTCCGGCGCGCCGGCCCCCCGCTCGGGCGGCGGGGCCGGCGCGAAGCCGGCGCAGCGGATCACCGGGAGCGGGGGGTAGCGCGGGAAGCGGGGGTCATGGGCCGCCAGACGGCAGAGCGAGTAGGTCGATCGGGCCGCCGGCACCCGCCGCTGGTGCGCGCATGCGTCGCAGAGACCCGCCCTCATCCGGCCGTGACGGGCCCGTCCACGAGCTCCTCAGTAGGGGGGATCGCGGGGCCGGAGGGCATTCGCGCACACTAGTGCGAAGAGTCCGCGTGCCGCCCGGAGCCACATGGGCTACAACGAACGCGACCCCGACGAAGGAGCGCACCATGTTCGCGACGACCGCGGCGTTCTCGGGCTTCTCGGTGAGCGACCTGCAGGCGGCCCGCGCCTTCTACGAGGACACGCTGGGCATGGAGGTCGTCGATGCCGACGGCCTCCTCTGGCTCAGGCTGGGCGGCGGCGGCACGGTCCTCGTCTACCCCAAGGGCGACGCCCACGAGCCGGCGGGCTTCACGGTCCTCAACTTCCCCGTCGACGACGTCGAGGCCGCCGTGGACTCACTGGCGGCGAAGGGCGTGCGCTTCGAGCGCTACGACGGCTTCCCGGCGGAGCCGGACGAAAAGGGCATCCACCGCGGGGCCGGACCCGACATCGCCTGGTTCACCGACCCCTCGGGCAACGTGCTGTCGGTCCTCTCCGGCACGGGATGATCCGGCCGCGAGCCGACCGGGGGCGGCTCGCGGGGGAGACGACCTTCAGCTCGTGCGGCTCTTGGCGCCCGAGAACGGCGCGCCGAGGAGCGGGGCGATCAGGCATACGTTGAACACGCCCGCACCGAGGGGGGCGAGCCCGACCACGGCGAGGATCCACCCGGCGCCCCCGATGGACGCGCCGATCGCGATCAGCGCAAGGCCGGCGACGATCCGTGCGCCGCGGCCCACCGGACCGGACATGAATCGGGCGAAACCCATGATCTGCCTCCTTCGACGGTTGACGCCACCCACGCTATGCAGGCGTTCCACCGAGTTCAGTGACCGGGGTCACGCCCGCCTGTCGCGATGGCGGTGAGCCGCACCTCGCCGCGGCGCAGCTCCACCTCGTCGCGCCGGAGCATCTGCTCGAGCAGGCGCGAGACCACCTCGCGGGCGGTGCCGAGCCGCTCGGCGATGGCGTCGTGGGTCATACGCACGACCGGTGGCTCGCCGCGCGCCTCGCGCCGCAGGAAGGCCTCCAGCCGCTCGTCCATCCTCCGGAAGGTGACCTCCTCGACGAGCTGCATCACGCTCGCCAGGCGCGCCGACATGAACCCGAAGACGAAACGCTGCACGGCGGGATCGGTCGCGAGGAGCCCGAGCAGGACGTCGGCGGGGACGGTCACCGCACGCCCGCCGACGGTGGCCACCGCCCGGGCCGGGTATCCGCTGCGGCCCATGGCCGCCGAGAGCTCCAGCACGCACGGCTCCACGGGCACGACCCGGTAGACCTCGATGCCCCGGCCCTCGGGGCCGCCCTTGGCCACCTGGATCTCCCCCTCCGTGACGAACGCGACCCGGTCGCAGGCGTCGCCCTCGCGGCGGATCACGTCGCCCGCCGAGAAGGCGACCTCCCGCAGGCGCGGGGCGATCGCCTCGAGCACCCCCGGTGGCGCCTCGGCGAACACGGGCAGGCTCCGGGCGACATCGATGCTCCCGATCACTCGTGCCGGCCGGGTGCGATGCGCATGCGCGGAGTGTCGCACACGACGGGGCGCCGATTTGCGGGGAATTCCTCGGGAAGCGACCGCCGCCGGCGGCTCATGCGACCCTCAGCCGCTCCTCGGCCGAGCGCCCCTCGTCGGGACTCCCCAGGTTGACGTGCGCGTCGGCGAGGGCCCCCCACGGGCCGGGCCGGCCCACGAGGAAGCCCTGGAGCAGATCGCACCCGAGCCCTCGCAGGGCGGTGACGCCGGCGAGGGTCTCGACGCCCTCCGCGACGACGGACAGCCCTAGCTCGTGTCCCATCCGGATCAGTCCCCCGACCAGCGCGGCGTCGCCGGCACGGTGGTCCATGCCTGCCACGAAGGAGCGGTCGATCTTCAGCTCGTCCACGGGCAGCTCCCGCAGCGTGGTGAGCGGTCCGACGCCGGTGCCGAAGTCGTCGAGCGACACGCGCACGCCGCCCGTGCGCAGCCGCTCCAGCTGGGTCACGCCGTCGCGGGCGACCATCAACGCGTTCTCGGTGATCTCGAGGGTGAGCGCACCCGCCGGAGCCTCGTGTCGCGCGAGCGCCTCCGTGACGCGATCGTGGAGGGCCGGGTCGCGCAGGTCCAGCGAGCTGACGTTCACCGCGAGGCGCAGCGCGGGAATCACCCTCCTCCAGCGGGCGAGATCGCCGAGCGCCAGGTCGAGGACCTCGTCGGTGAGTCGGCAGATCAGCTCGGTGTCCTCGGTGACCGGCAGGAAGGCGTCGGGCATCAGCAGGCCGCGCTCGGGGTGCTTCCAGCGCACCAGCGCCTCCACCGCGAGCACCTGTCCGTCGACCCCGGCCTGAGGCTGGTAGTGGAGGGTGAGCTCGTGCTCGTCGAGCGCCCGTCGCAGCTCGTGGCGCAGGATCAGCCGCTCGGGCCGGCGGGCGTCCAGGTCGGCGTGGTACACGGCCCAGCGGCCGGCCGTGCGCTTGGCGTGGTACATCGCGACGTCGGCGGCGTGCACCAGGTCGTCGGCGTCCGACCCGTGCGCGGGGCCGAAGGCCATACCGATGCTGGCGCCGAGCGCCACCGCGGTCTCCCCGACGGTGAAGGGCACGCGCAGCGCGCTCAACAGGCGCCCGGCCGCCGCCTCCGCCGCCGCGCGGTCCGGTCCGGGCAGCACGAGGGCGAACTCGTCGCCGGCCAGACGCGCGACGAGCGCGTCGTCGGCCGCGTGTTCCAGGCGGACGGCCAGCTCGCGCAGCACACCATCGCCGGCGCGGTGGCCGAAGGTGTCGTTGAGGCCCTTGAAGCCATCGAGGTCGAGGATCAGCAGCGTGCACTCGCCGCCGCCGTCGAGCGCGTCGCGCACGCGGGCGAAGAGCATCGCGCGGTTGGGGAGCCCGGTGAGCGGATCGTGCTGCGACGCGTGAAGGTGCTCCGCGACGCTGAGCTCGAGCTCGGCGCGGGCGGTGGCCTGCTGGGTCACGTCGCGCAGCAGCACGAGGGTCCCGCCCCGCCGGCCCCGGCCCTCCAGCGCCCCGGCGCGGGCCTCCACCGTGCGCGTCGCGGACCCGCCGGGCGACGAGAACTCCCAGGTCGGCTCGGCGTCCGGATCCTCGGGCCAGCTCGGCACGATCCGGGCCACCGGATCTGCGACGACCGTGCGCGCCGCGACCCCGAGGAGATCCTCCGCCGCGGGGTTGATATCGACGATCCGGCCGGTTCGGTCGACGACCACGACGCCCTCGCTCATCGACTCCACCACCATGTCGCGGGCGATCGGCAGGAGGCCGCCCTCGACGTCGAGGAGGCGCAGGCGCCGTACCCCCCAGGCGAGCCCCAGCGTGGCGAGGATCGCCGCGACCGGCGTCGGGTCGTGGCCGTCGAGCGGCGCGGCCCCTGTGGCCAGCACCGCGTTCGCGAGAAGGGGAGCGGCGACCGCGACGATCATCAGCAGCGACAGCCGCCGGTGGCGTCCGGGCGCCTGGAGCGCGAGCCAGGCGAAGCCCGCGAGCGCCCAGATCGTGAGGCCGTAGGCCCAGAGCATGTGCATCACGAACCACGGCCCCGGCTCGCCGACGACGGGGCCGGTTCCGTCGGGGACGTCCAGGGTGCGGAAGAACGGGCCGGGGGCCTGGGTGGCGCTCACCAGGACGACCGTCACCAACGCCGGCGCCGCGAGGAGGCTCGACACCGGTTGGGAGACCCGCCACGGCCATGTGACGCGTGCCATGATCGCCCGCCAGAAGCAGTAGACGGTGCCGCAGATGCACGCGAAGGCCACGCTGACGGTGCCCCGCTTGAGGTCGTAGTCGGTGGTGTTGATCTGGAGGGCGTTCGCGCAGGCCCACATGGCGACGAAGCCGCACATCGCGACGAGGGCGGTGCCGCCCGGCTCGTGGCGATGGCGCACCAGCACCGCGCCCAGTCCCACGGCCACGATCGCCGAGATACCCAGCAGCAGGGTGATCGTCGCGCCGAGGGTCATTCTGACGACCAAAGCGCGCGTGGGACGGCCGCACAACCCGACCTTCCGGGAGTCCTGCGCGAGAAGCTACGAAAAACCACCAGAGAAGTGCGTCTTGCTTGCGTTTTCCCAGAGCTGGGTCGGGTGCTGAGCGGCGTGCGCGCGCTCTTGGACGGATCGGGAGGCGGGCGCCCCGGACGGTCCGCACCCGAAGGGCCGTCGCGCCACCGGGCTGAGGCACGACGCAGCGTGAAGTCCGGTAGACCAGCGCAGAGCGCGGGTGCATCGGCGCGCTTCGACCTCTCCGGCCGAGCGCAGGCAGGAACCCCTGGTCGGGATGGGCGAGACCCCCCGATGCCGCCGCCGGCGGGAGGCGGGCCGTGACGCACCCTCGGTGCCCTCGCATCACGGTCCTCAGGAAACGGCCTCGGCAGGGCGGATCTCGCCCCGGGAGCCGGACGGAGCGGGCCTGTCTGTGACCGGGTGACGGCCTATGATCGATGCGTAGGTGATCGCCGAGAGGGGCGCGAGATGACAGACCACCCGTTCCAGATCGTCGTATGCGGGATCGATGGGACCCGGGAGGGGTTCGAGGCCGCGCGACAGGCGGCCCGGATCGTTGGTCCCGGCGGACGCCTGGTGCTGGTCGCGGCCACCCACTTCCTCGACGCGATCTCCGGGCGCTGGGGGTCCGAGGTGATCGCCTGGGACGTCCTCGAGACGCCCCAGCGGGATCTCGGCGAGCTGAACGACGCCGTGGGCGCGATGGCACGCGACTCCCTCGCCTGGGCGCAGCGGCAGGTCGGCGGCGTCGCCGGCGTCGAGACGCGCGTCGCCACCGGTAGGGCGTACGAGGAGCTCCGGGAGGCGGCGACGCGCGAGGGGGCGGCGCTGATCGCCGTCGGAGCCCATGGAGGCCGGCGCCTCGTCGGGGCGGCGCTCGGTGGCGTCGCCACGATGCTGCTCCACGACGCCCCGGCATCCGTGCTCGTCGCCCGCGCTCCGTTCGACCCCGGCGCGTTCCCCTCGAGGGTCGTGGCCGGCTTCGACGGCTCCGATCCCAGCCTGCACGCGCTCTCGGTCGCCGCCCGGCTCTGCGAGGACCCCGCACGCGACCTCACCGTGGTCGCCGCGACGCTCGACGTGGGCATCGACGAGGACGAACTGGTGCAGCGTGCGGCGCCCTTCCCGGTGAGGGTTGACCGGCATCGTCCCGTCGAGGCCCTCGTCGACGCGGCCTCACGGGCCGATCTGCTGGTCGTCGGCGCGCGCGGCGCCACCGGCCTGCGCGCGCTCGGCAGCGTGAGTGAGCGCGTCGCGCACCGCGCGGCGTCCTCGGTGCTGGTGGTGCGCGACTGAGCCGCCCCGAGGCCGGTCGCGCGCCGCGGTCGAGCCGGTGTCGCGGGTGAGCGACCCCGCGATCACCCGCCGGCATCCGCCCACCGCGCAGGAGCTCCACCACGTGGCGATCCACGAGGCCGTCCTGCTGCTCGAGTCCGATCCCGAGTACGGGCTCGACGACGCCGAGGCAGCGGCCCGAAGGGAGCGCTTCGGGCCCAACGTGCTGCCGCACGTGCGCCGCCAGGGCCCCCTCGTGCGCCTGGCCCTCCAGTTCAATCACCCCCTCATCCACGTCCTCGTGGCGGCCGGTGTCGTGACGGCCCTACTCGGCAAGGCGGTCAACGCGAGCGTCATCTTCGGGGTCGTCCTCATCAACGCCGCGATCGGCTTCGTCCAGGAGTCGCGCGCCGAACGCGCCCTGGAGGCGCTCGTGGGGATGGCGCGCACCCGCGCGACGGTGATCCGGGGCGGCCGGAAGCTGGCGATCGACTCGCAGGAGCTCGTGCCGGGCGACCTGGTGCTGCTCGAGTCGGGTGACAAGGTGCCCGCCGATCTCCGCCTGGTCTCGGTGCGAGAGCTCCGCGCGGACGAGTCCACCCTCACCGGCGAGTCGGAGCCGGCGGCGAAGTCGGACCGGATCCTGCCGCGGGAGACGGTCGTGGCCGACCGGGAGAACCTGGCATACGCCGGCACGCTGGTGAGCGGCGGCCGCGGCGCCGGCGTGGTCATGAGTACGGCCGGCGACACCGAGCTGGGCCGCATCCACCGCCTGGTCGGCGAGTCCGGCGGCGTCGAGACCCCCCTCACCCGGCGGATCGACCACTTCAGCAAGAGGATCAGCATGGTGATCGTCGCCCTGGCGGCGTTCACCTTCACGATCGGCGTCGCGCGCGGGGAGCCCGCCTCCGACATGTTCGTGGCCGCGGTGGCGCTCGCCGTCGGGGCGATCCCCGAGGGCCTCCCCGCGGCCGTGACGATCACGCTCGCCATCGGGGTGAGTCGCATGGCCCGCCGCCGCGCGATCGTCCGCAAGCTGCCCGCGGTCGAGACGCTCGGGAGCACGACGGTGATCTGCAGCGACAAGACCGGGACCCTGACCGAGAACCAGATGACCGTCCAGGCGATCTTCGCGGGCGGCGAGGCCTTCTCGGTGGAGGGCGCCGGGTACGCGCCGCTCGGGGCGATCCGGCGCGGCGAGGACGCCGTCAACGCCAGGCGTTGGCCCGCCCTGCGCGAGTGCCTCGCGGCGGGCGCACTCTGCAACGACGCCCGCCTGCGCGAGCGCGGGGGGCGCCACGAGGTCGTCGGCGATCCCACCGAGGCGGCTCTGCTGGTCGCCGCCCGCAAGGGTGGCCTCGAGCCGGTGGCGCTCGCCCGGGAGCGTCCGCGCCTCGATGCGATCCCGTTCGAATCCGAGCATCGGTACATGGCGACGCTCAACTCGGGCTCATCTGGTGCGCCGCCGGTGGTCTACCTCAAGGGCGCCCCCGAGCAGGTGCTGCCCCGGTGCCGCCGCGCGCTCGCGTCCACTGGCGAGGAGGTCGCGCTCGACCGGGCCGCCGTTCTCGCCGAGGCCGAGAGGCTGGCGGGCGAGGGTCTGCGGGTGCTCGCGATCGCGCGCGCCTCGGCGCCGCCGGGCGCCGTGACGCTGGAGCGAGGTCTCGTGGAGGAGGGCGGACTCACCCTGGTCGGCCTCGCGGCGATGCTCGACCCACCCCGACCCGAGGCGATGGAGGCGGTCGCGCGCTGCCACGAGGCGGGGATCGCGGTCAAGATGATCACCGGCGACCACGTGGCGACCGCCCGGGCGATCGCCGGGCGCCTCCGGCTCGGGGGGGAAGTGCGCGACGGGGGGCTCGAGGTGCTGAGCGGGGCCGACCTCGCCGCTCTGCCCGAGGGGGAGCTCGCGGATGCGATCGAGCGGGCGAGCGTCTTCGCCCGGGTCGCCCCCGAGCAGAAGCTGCGCCTGGTCGAGGCCCTGCAGGCGCGCGGGCACGTCGTGGCGATGACCGGCGACGGGGTCAACGACGCCCCGGCCCTCACGCAGGCCGACATCGGCGTGGCGATGGGCGTCGCCGGCACCGAGGTCGCCAAGGAGGCCGCCGACGTCGTCCTCACCGACGACGACTTCGCCTCGATCGCGGCGGCCGTCGAGGAGGGGCGTCGCGTCTTCGACAACCTGACCAAGTTCATCGTCTGGACCCTGCCGACGAACATGGGCGAGGGGCTGCTGATCCTGGCGGCGATCGTCGCCGGCACCACCCTGCCCATCCTTCCCGTCCAGATCCTCTGGATCAACATGACCACCGCCGTCGCCCTGGGGCTGATGCTGGCCTTCGAGCCGAAGGAGCCGGGCCTCATGGAGCGCCCGCCCCGCGACCCGGCGCGCCCGATCCTGACCGGCGAGCTCATCGGGCGGATCCTGCTCGTGTCGGGCCTTCTGATGGCGGGCTCGTTCCTGCTCTTCCACTGGGAGCAGGCCGGCGGCGCCTCGCTGGCCGAGGCCCGCACCGCGGCGGTCAACGTGTTCGTCGTGGGCGAGCTCTTCTACCTGTTCAACTGCCGATCGCTCGATCGCTCGATGTTCCGGGTCGGCGTCTTCAGCAACCGCTGGGTCACCGGCGGCGTGCTGACGATGGTGGGCCTTCAGGTCCTGATGACCTACGCCCCGTTCATGCAGACCCTGTTCCGCACCGCCCCGCTCGACCTGCAGGCGTGGGTCCGAATCATCGGAGTCGGCCTCTGCGTCTACGTCGCCGTGGGAGCCGAGAAATGGGTGAGGCAGCGCCTGCGAGTGACCCGGCCGGGGTGACGCGCACACGCCCCTGGATCGACGCGTCGCCGAGACGATGCGAGCGATGGGGGCGACCGCCGACGGCGTCGAGATGATCGAGATGCCGAAGCCGACGCCGGGCGCCGCCGAGGTCCGGGTCAAGGTGATCGCGTCGGCGGTGAACGCGGGCGAGGAGAAGGTCATCGGCGGCGACCTGGTGGGGCGATTCCTGCACGCCAGGACGTCGCCACTGGTGCTCGGATGGGACGTCGCGGGTACCGTTGATGCCGTCGGTGACCGAGTGGCCGACCTCGACGAGGGCGCCGCCGTCTGGGGCCATCTGGCGTACTCCATGTCTCAGAAGCAGGGCGCTTTCGCCGAGTACGTCACGCTGCCGCGCGAGGCCCTGGCGATCAAGCCCGACGATGTCCCGTTCCACGTGGCCGCGGCGGCGGCCACCATCGCGATGACGAGCCTGCAGTCGCTGCGAGACCTCGGGAGGCTCAGCGAGGGCGGCAGCGCCCTGATCATCGGCGCGGGTGGCGGCATCGGCTCGGTTGCGGTCGGGATCGGCAAGCGCCTCGGCGGTCACGTCACCGGCGTCTGCAGCACGCGGGACGTCGAACGGGTCGAGGCACTCGGCGCCGACGCGGTCATCGACCGCAAGAAGTCCGACCCGCTCGATGCCGAATCGGCCTACGACGTGGTGTTCGATACCCCGGCCGCGTACTCGTTCGGCCGGTGCGCCAAGGTCCTGCGGGCCGGCGGCACGTACATCACCACGCTGCCCGGTCTGCCCCTGGCCACCGGCCTGGCGCGGGCACTGTTCACCTCCAAGCACTGCCGCTTCATCCAGGTCGCGTCCAAGCGGGAGGATCTCGAGCTGATCGGCGGCTGGCTCGCCGATGGGCTCGACGTGCCCATCGACTCGCGCCACCGGATCGCCGACTTGGGTGCCGCCCTCGAACGCCAGGTCGATCGCGATCGCGATCGGGTCGGGCGGGTGGTCGTCAACGTCGCCGAGGGGTGGCCGTCGTGACCTCCTGGTCTCTCACTAAGGGCTCCCTGGCGCATGGCCCCGGATTGCGGGGGGGCGCGGATGTGGTCCGCGACACGCTCAGCCGGGGTCAACGCGGTCCCGCGCCGCAGACCCTTCGCGTACGGGCTTGGCTCGTCGGGGTGCGCGCCAAGGAGACGTTCATCTGTGCCCCGGCTGCACCTTGGCGCCTCACCCCTGTGCACAGGAGGGGGACGGTCTCCCCGTGTCCGGGGGGACGACGGATTTCTCGGGTGGACGACCGGCGGGTGGATGCCCGGGCGGCGGGAGTCGATCCGTCTAGGCCTGTGTTCCCGAGGAGGGTTCAGCGCGACGTGCGGCACCCTTCCTCGAGCGAGGTCATCCCGTCGGCGACAGACGGCGGCCCGTCACAACCGCGCCGCGCCGCCGTCCGCTTCGAGCCCTCCCTCAGGCTCCCTCGATCTCCTCCACGACGTCCCACCAGGTGGCCCACAGGGTGTCGACCGAGTCGCCGGGGAAGTACCAAGACTGCTGCGGGTCGGTGAGGATCGCCGCGCTCCGCACGGCCAGCCGCGTGGTACTCGGGCGTCATCGTGATGCCCGCCAGGGTCTGGAAGTCGCCCCGCACCATGTACATCTGCGGAGCGGAGAAGTCCGGGTTCGCGAGCCACTCGGTTCGCGAACTGCGACCGGCCGCAGCGTGGTCCGCCCAGAAGGCCTCCGTGTCGTGTGCCAACTCCTTGGCGAGCTTGTTGCGACCGAGCTCGACCGTGTCCCATCTCCACACGAGTACAGCATCCATCGCATCCTCCGATCCATTGCCGATCGAGTGCCCAGAGCCTCCTCGGAGGCCCGGCGCCGATCATCGGTCTCCACCCGGACCCCGCGTGAGGGGAAGTCGTGCGGGATGCGCGGATTGCCCGAAGCCGGTGAGGCGGCCGTAGGATGAACGGCCCCTCTACTGCCGCAGACCCTGCGCGCGCGGGCCTGTTCACGGCCGACGATGTGGCGAGCCTGCTCCAGGTGCCCCGGAGCTGGGGGTACGCCGAGGCCCGTGCCGGCCGAATCCCGCACGTCACCGTCGGGCGCTATCGCCGCTTCCGGCGCGAGACGATCGAGGCCTGGATCGAGGCCGCCGAGCGCGGCCCGGAAGGCGGGTGGCAGGCTGCTAACCGGAAGGCTTACCCGACCCCAAGAGAGGTCTCGCGATTGTGGTACTGAGTCGGCCTTCCTGGCGGGGTTTGGAGGTGGTCGATGAGGCCCCGCGGCAATGGTCCGGGGCACGGCGGCCCGGCGACTACGAAGAGCAGCACCTACAGTAGGCCATTCCGACTCAGCCACTTGGTGTCATCGGAAGCGGGTCACTTCCAACGCCACCCCGCGCTCCATACGGTCTAGGCTTCGCCGCGGCAGCGTGGACGGGGGAGCACAGCCATGAGTGATGTAGGCAAGCGCTATCTGATTTGTACCGTTCCCAGGTCGGGCAGTACATACTTGTGTGACCTCATCGCCCGGACCGGCGTCCTTGGCATGTGCCCATACGAATCGCGGCGCTTCGAGTACATCCTGCGCTACTTCCGGACTGATTTCCGCGGGGTTGATTGGACCCGGACCGGCGTGCACGAACTCTTCGACGCGGCCTTCGCCGAAAGCGCCTCTCCCAACGGTGTGAGGGGATTCAAAGTCATGTGGGAGCACTTCGATCGAGTGATCGACAAGGGGTTGCGCGATGGACCGCATCGCGGCCTGCGGCGAATCGACATCGAGAAGCAGATTGCCGCTACGACGCAGTTTGTCTGGCTGCGCCGGCGAGACCACGTAAGGCAGGCTGTTTCCTGGGCTAAGGCCCTGCAGTCGGATGGTTGGAACATCGGGTCTCAACGCGCCTACCAAGGCGCATATACCTACGACTTCCCCGGTATTTCCATCGCGCGATGGCGGATTCGGCGGGCTGAAGCTGGCTGGTCGGACTTCTTCGAGCGTTGCGATGCTCGGCCTTTGGTCCTCCATTATGAGGATTATCTCTGTGACCTACCAGGGGCCATCGGGTCGATTGGGAAGCTTCTGGATGTACGTGTAAATGGGCAGATCGACACCGGCTCAACTCTGCTCCAGGTCCAGGCTGACACTGTCAACAACGAGTGGGAACGCCGCTATCTTGTCAACTCCACCGGGGTCGCGTCCTCACTGGGCGCGACCGCAAGAGCCTTCGCTAACAGAGCATGGTGGTCTGCCTACCGCCGTCGTCTCAAATGGCTGAACAATGCTTGAGGTGCGGAGCTGGCCGGAGACCCCACATAGCTCCGACGCTCGGCGACGGGGCCTGGCTGTCGGAGGCTCTCGCTGGCCGCGACCGGGTGCTGTGGTGGGCGCCCGGGGTGGATGACATCGACGAGACGGCCCGCCGGCGCGGTCCGCCGGTCCAGGTGGGGATGATGGACATGGCCGACGGCTCCCAGAGCACGTCCCGGACCGCCGGGATGCCGCGCTACCCCCTTCCCTTCTTCATCTCCTTCGAGATCGACCCTGCGGCCCGCGTGCGACTGTCGCGGGGGCGCTACTGCGAAGCCGGCCATGACTGCGAGCCGGGGGCGTTCACCGTTGTGGAGGCGGGCGACGCCCCGGAGCGTCTTGACGCCTGGCTGGGCAACGATGGGCTACCGGTACGCCACGGGCCCGACAAGACCCCCGGCATGCACGCCGTGGGCATCCAGACCGAGCGCGGGGAGGTGGTGATCCGCTAGTAGTGCCGCGAGGAGATCCGCTGACAGCACGTGGCGAGATGGCGGGATCTCGAGCGGGCAGCAGGAGCGCGGCGAGCGGCGGCTCGTCAGCGCCGGCTGCGGCGTCTGGGGCGTTGGCCCGGGCATCGTGGGCCGCCTTTGGCTCGGCCCGGGCAAAAGTCCGGCAAAGATCGGCGGTGGCCGGTGCCGGCCGGAGAGAGTAAACCCGCCGATAGCGGGGTCTTTCGGTGACTCCTCGGGCAAGACGCGAACTTGCAGCCCTCCGATTGACAGCTCACCCTCGGCGAAATCCGAGGGTGCGCGGGTTGCCGGGCGATGGCTGAAATCCCTTACGCAGACTGGGATGTCGGCAGCGATCGAAGGAGGTTGTGACCTGCTGTGAGGTTGCCCAAAGCGACACAGAATCGTGCGTGTGGGGTCACGGTGGGGTCACGACGCACGGCGTCTCCGGCGTCGCCATCGATCAGCGGGAGGTCCATGTCGACCATACGGTCCGCCGGAGTGCCACCGGCGGTTGTGGGTGTGATCCGTCGGCAGTGACCGCTGGCTCCAGAGCGAATCCGGGAGGGGTGTCGGGGGATAGGGAGAGGTTGAGAGCCGCCCGCGTGGGGCGCCTTCGGAGTCACGCCGTGCGAGTCGTCCGACCTCACTTCCCTGGCCGATGTGCACGTGGTTCCCACGGAGCGACCGACCATCCGCCACGCGCCTTGTTCGCTGACGGGCCTCCGACCCATCGGGGAGCCTGGCCTGGGGATGGGGTCGGAGCCCCCTTTCCGCATCCGGTGCTCTGGCTTCCTCCCGCCGGACCCGGAGGCCGGGAGGAAGCGCGGGAAGTGGATCCACGGGATTGGGGATCCGGTGTCCGTGGGCGGACGGGCCACGACGCGTGTCGGTTCGACGGGGCCCTGCGCTTCCTGCGCCCGCGGCGCGCCAGGCTGTGGCGGCGCGCACGACACCCGCGCAACCTGCCGTGCGACATGGCGGAGAACGACGCCCGCGGGGTTCCCGCCCGCTATTTCCGCGCGTCCCCGACTGCCTTCACCCACGCGCGCAGCTCGCCCGTCGCCGCGAGCACGATCAGATAGCCCACTACCCCTCCGAGGGCGACGAGCAGGGCGTCTCCGAAGCCCCAGACCACCCAGACGAAGCCGAGCCAAAGACCCACAGCCATGCCCACGAGCTTCGATCGGTCAAGCACTAGATCACCCTCCTTGTCTTCTTTCGAGATCGCCGGCCATGGGCGAGTTCGATGATGACCTCCACGGTTCGAGGCACCTCCGGGAAGATGTCCTCGACATCCTGGAGAACTCGTCGGTACACGTTCGCTCCAACCGCCTTGACCGAGAATCCTGCTGGGACGAGCACCTGCACCTCCAGCCCGACGCGATCGGCAGACAGGTCGAGACGGGAGACGGTGACCCGCTGCGCCCCCTCGACGCCCTCGGCACTGACCTCGATGACTCGCGTCAGGGCGGGGGCGCTCAGTCGTGTTCGACCCCTCTCCGACGCCCCGACGACGACGAACCGCTCATCGTGCGGCCGCGGAGTGACCTCTCGAATGAGGAGCGCCAGGGCCACGACGACCAGGCAGATCGATCCGCCGAGAACCACGGCGCGCGCGAATGGGTCCGCCCAGTCCACGTCGAGGATCCGATCACGTGCGCTCGCGACGGTGTTCGTGTCCATGGGCCCGAGGAGCTCTGTCAGGCCGAGCGCACCCACACCGGCGAGAGCGATCGCGATGATCCCCAGCAGGATGCGGTTGAAGAGGTTCACTGCACCCTCGAGGTCTTGCGGTCCTGACGAATCGCCAGCTCGATGGGGCCGGGGTTGACTCCGACCTGCTCGAGGCTCGCGCGCAGGATCTCTCTGACCGCTTCGAGGTCCTGCTCGGAGGTCTGCCGCGAGCTGAGGGCGCGAGCCTTGACGCGTGCCACACCCCCGCGGACCCGGGCGCGCACCCGCGACCGCCTGATCCAGTCCACTGTTCGCAGTCGATCCTCGAGGTGAGGCTCGAGCCCTGCGAGGCGAAGCGAGACGCGACCATGCGGGAGATCGTCGATCCCCTCTCGACGGCCACGTCCGCTTGGCCAGAGCTCGAAGAGGAGGAGCGCGAGGCCGGCGGCGAGCGCCCCCCCCGCGAGCGCAAGAGCCTCCCAATGCGACAGAGACGCGGTCTCGAGGGTTGACGCCCACTCGGTGTACTCCATCTGCGGCTCGAGCTGCGACCCCGTGCCGAGCAGGAGCGAGCCGGCCTCGACCGCGGCGGCGGCGGCGATGACCAGCATGCCGGCGAGAAGAGCGATCGCGAGGAGCCGGTTGGCGACGGGGCGAACGAGTCCCACTACGCCCCGACTTCAGGCTGGGGATCGATCAGATCCGAGAAGGCGACCTCGACGGCGCCGAGTGCAGCGCCGTCATCGGACTCGTCGAGGATCCTCCGGCGAAGGCGGGCGCCAACGGCTCGAAGGTCGGTGCCGGCGAAGCCGACGACATCGACCCCCAGATCGAAACCACCCCTCTCATTCTGGGTCACCTCCACTCCTCTGACGGCGTCGCCACGGCCGACGGTGACGCGACGGCTCGACGGATCGAGTCCGGCCGCATCGGTGAAGCCCTCGACCGCCTGTGCGGCGGTTCGCGCTATCACCACCAGCTGGAGGGCAGGACTTCCCATGCTCGTTACTCGACGCGACTCTCGGACGGGAACGCGACGTCGGAGATCTCGATGTTGACCTCCTTGACCTCCAGGCCGGTGGCGTACTCGATCTGCTCGATCACGTTCGCCCGCACGGCCTCCGCCATCTGGGGGATGCTGATCCCGAAGGCGGCGACGATGTTGAGTTCGATGATGGTCTCGCGCCGACCGACTTCGACGTCCGCTCCCGATCCGCGCTCGCTGAGGCCCGGCGTCAGGCGCCGCAGAGTCCCGCCGACACCGCCGACCAGGTCGATGACGCCCTGGATCTCGCGTGCGGCTGCGTCGGCGACCTTGGAGACGACGGTCTCACCGATGATGGTGGTGCCCCTGCCTGTTGCTGAGGTTGCCTTGGCCACCTGAGCCTCCTGTGTTTGAGATGTCGTTGCGTCTGCCATCTGCTCTCCTGTCCTAGCGATTGAGTGCCCTGACGGGCACCAAAGCGGCGATCGCGAAGACCAGCGCAGTTACGGCGCCCGCCAGGCTGAAGTCGGCGACGCCGGCCCCGAAGGCGGCGGCGACGATGCCCCCAACGATCGCGCCCGCGAGGCCGGCGATGACTGCGAGATTGCCGGAGCGGCGACCGAGACTGGCCTTTCCGACCAGACCGACGACGAGCCCGATCACGATCCATGAGATGAGCCCCATGCTCCCCCCTTTTCTGGCTCTTGGGCCAACGCGACGCTGGCTCCGCGATCCTCCCCCGTGGTTCCTGAACAACATGTGACAGTCGAGCGGGCAACCGCGCGCAGTGGCTACCTGGGCGCTCTGGGCGCGATACTGCGGCGGTGTCCGGGCCGATGGTGTACATCCTCGAGGACGACCACGAAGACCGCGTCGCTATCTGCGAAGCCCTCGCCTCGGAGGGCTTTCGGTGGCGAACCGCGACCAGCGGGGTCGAGTTCCTGTCCCTGCTGGGCTCGGGCCCGCCGGACGTGGTCGTCCTGAACATCGGACTCCCCGACGTCGATGGCCGAGATGTCTGCAGGTCCCTCAGGACGTTCGGACTGACCGCGCCGATCCTCTTCCTCACGGGCAAGGGCCACCTCGTCGACCGGCTGGCAGGCTTCGATGCCGGCGGAGACGACTATGTGGTGAAGCCGTTCGCGCCCACCGAGCTGGTTGCCCGCATCCGGGCGCTTCGTGAGCTTGCCCGCCGCACAGGCGGAGGCGAGCCCGACCAGATCGGGTTCCATCTCGACGCAGCCACCCACGCCGCGGTGAGCGCCGACACGAACGTTCGCCTCAGCCCTACCGAGTACCGGGTTCTCGCCGCGCTGGCCGAGCGACCGGGCGAGGTTGTTCGTCGCCTCGATCTGATCCGCGGGGGGTGGCCGCGGGGGGCAATGGTTCAGGACAACACGCTGGACGCGTACGTGGGCCGTCTGCGTCGCAAGCTGAACGCCCTGCCTGATCCACCGGAGATCGAAACCGTGCATGGCGTCGGATACATGCTCCAGAATCACGCCAGCAGCGCCTAGCCTGAGCGGGTTCTGGAATGTGTCGAGCGACAGTACTTCCCGGTGAGCCGCACGCGGCCATGGGCACAGCGCCCCGACGATGCCCCGCCCTCAACGACGAAACCCCCGCGCTGCCAGCAGGGGCTTACTCGGAACTCCTCGGGCAAGACTCGAACTTGCAACCCTCCGGTTAACAGATCGGGGCCGCGTGTTTACATGATGCCGGGGCTGTCGGCTGTCACGTAACACTGAAAAACGAATCGGGGGTACTGGCGGACAGCCAGGGAGCCCGCCAGCACCGCACCCGACCGCTCGACCGACGGGGTGATGAAGCTCGTCACACCGGATCGTAGACGACGACTCGAATGCGCCTATGTCTGATAGTGCAGATAAGTGAGATTATGGTCGGTGAGAGATCAGGAAACCCCGGGCTCTCTCGGTCGGCGCTGCCGCGAGGGTCCTGGGCGTCCACGTCAGCACGGTCCGCAGGCTCATCGCGAGCGGTCAGCTTCGCGCGTGGCGGCTTCCCAGCGGCCACCAGCGCATCCCCGGCGCCGAGGTAGCCCGGTTCGTGCGTGAGGGCGCCGAGCGGGCCGTAGAGCATCGGCGGGCCGCGTGAGCACGAATCCGGCCGTCCTGCTCGCCGAGGCCCGTGACCTGCCGCTCGAGCGCGTGCTCACTCGCCGCCGCGATGGCGCCCTCCTCATCCTCGACGATAGCGGCCAGATCGTCGAGGAGGTCCAGCTCGAGGACGCACTCGCGGAGAAGACGCTCGCGGACCTGCCTTGGGTCGCTGCGTGACAATGGCCCCGTCCCCTATGAGTATCTGGAGTTCGCCCGGTCGCGGGCTCGGCCGAACACGGTGTTGGCCCAGGCGTTCGATCTGACGGTGTTCTTCGAGACGGTCGACGAGAACCCGGTTCGGGTGACGTCGGCGGATGTGATGGCTTTCATCCCGTCCCAGCAGCGGTCGGGGTCGAAAGTGGTCCGCATCGATGGGAGCTCGGGGTCGTCGCCGAGGGCGATCCGGCGGCGGTTATCGACGTTCTACGCCTATGTGTTGGCCAGGGGTCAGACATCGATCGCTCGGAACCCGGTCCCGAACGGTCTGGTGACCCGCCGGGAACGATCCCGGCCCCGCCAGGGGGTCCCACTGGTTCGCTCCCCCGAGACCCTGCCCAAGGTCCTGTCAGCGGCCGAGGTCAACGCCTTGTTCACGGGCAACTCTCCACCGGCAACCATCGCGAACTCTGATCTGCCTGGATCCGGTTCCACGACCTGCGCCACACCCACACTTCACTGCTGGCCGCGGTTGGTGCGCCGATCAAGGTCGCCGCCGAACGGCTCGGCCTCGCCCACCCCGGGTTCACCATGCCCACCTACCAATACCTGCTCGCGGCATGGGCCCTGCCGGCGCCAACCAGTTGCACCCAGCTCATCGCTGCTACCCGGTAGGCATCTACCCAACAAGAATCCCCCAAACACCGATGGCGATGAGCATCGAAGCGATGATCGACACGAGCAAGGGCAGCACCAACAACAGGCCCCGATCACCCTTGCGTACGCCCAGGACCAAGAAGATGAGGGCACCGAACATCGCCACGCCAAGGAACGGGACCGGGAACAACACCGCGCAAAGCACTGCGACGCGTCCTTCAACAGTAGTAGGCAGAACCGATCGACCCCACAACGTCCAGCGGGGAGTCTCATCCGAACGAGATGGCAGGGACACAACCAGCCGGCCGCCGCCGATCAGCGCCACGAGTCCAACGGCCAACGAGGCCCAGCCGAGCGCGCCAAGGCCAGACGGCGCCAGAACCCCAAACCGGACATCAGCCGAGACCCCGGGCGAGCCGTCTGCGTTCATGATCACCACAGCCCACTCCCCACTCTCGATCGTCCAGTCGAGGGTCTGTTCACCGCTGCCACTCACCGACGCCACCCAGAAACCCTTGGTCCCCGGAGCGGCAGGATCGGTGGCGCCCTCGTTCCTGGTGTACACCACATCGGTGATGTCGTCGCTAGCGCAGCTCCAGTCGGTGATCTCATCGTGGGTGACGCCGTCGAGGTACCCCGCAACCGCATCGGCGGGAGCGATGCCCATGAAGAGCGCGTCGGACCCCGTCGCGACACCCCGCACCCGGACGTCATCGTGCGAGAGGAACCGATGTATGGGTGCGCCCTCGCTGTAGCACTTGTAATGGCCACGCAGCAGCTCGACGTCATCGGTGGTCACTGCACTGGACGACACGTCGATCGTCAACGGATCGCTCAAGTTGTACCGGCCATCATTACCAGTCTGGGACAACGCCCCGACACCGTTCAAGACGAGCATCAGCCCTGCCAACACCAGCCCGACTCCGAACCCGATCACCTTGGTTCTTCGCGCCACCGCAACCACCTCGTTCGCCACGCCACCACCCGGGAAGTCGGATGTCTCTACCTTCTTCCTCCCACGTCCGCGTCGCTGCGACCAGGGTTGAACGACCAGGTCTTCTTCGGGAGTCCGTGCTTCGGCCGCCAGGCCGAGCCTCGGCCTCGGATTGCGGCAAACTGGCCGCCCGATCGCAGAGCTCAGCCGGCGTCGAAGAGGATCATGCCATCGACCCGCAGAGTGTGCGGGCCATATATTCGGTACACAACAGCACCACTCGGCCGGCAGGCTGCCCCCGAACTCGCCCACAACCACGCATCGGGGTGGAGTTGCCCCGGCATCGATCTCGCCCTCGCCCGGCGATCTCGGCTCGGCGCACCGCGCGAAGCTCGATGAGCAGGTGCTCACCGGCACGGGCGCCGACGGTCAGACCACCGGCCCTACGGTCGTGACCGGCAGACAGGCCGACACCTACACCGACGCATCGCCGACCGTGGCCGAGTTTCTGGTGGCCCTCGGCCAGCTCGTCGCCGAGGTCGCGGTCAACGCGGGCACGCCGCCGACCGCCGTCCTCGTGCACCCCCGCCGGGCAGCGTGGGCCACCACCCGCCTCGACTATAGCCCGGTGCGCTGGCCCGCCACGCCGCGACAGGTGCCCTCGATCACCAGCACGGCCGGTGCCGGCACCGACCAGGACTTCGCCCTGGTCCTGGTCGCGTCAAAGCTACCGCTCCTCGTCGGCGCGGTCGTGTTCGAATCGTTCGACAGTCCGGGTTCGGCCAACCTGACGGTCCGGTTCAGGAGCAGGCAGTACCTCGCCCTGCTCGCCGACCGCCGACCGCCGACCCGAGGTGATCGGCAAACTCATCGGCGCCGGGCTCGCGGGTACGTCGCTCTGGTCATGGGGGGGTGGTTCTGACGACCCCGCGCCCTCCGCACCAGGCGCCAACTGTCCCCCTCCTCCCTATGGGAAGAACGTCCGGGCCTTGGCGCCCAGGACCATCAGACGAGCTACTCCGGAGAGCACAGCACCAGCATGTCGCCGGAGGCCTTCGACCAGCGGGCTTCCTGCTGGTCAACCGACGTCGCGGCGTTCGACGCGAGCAGGGGTCCGGCACCCCGCGCGGCCGAGATTCGCGCAGCGGTTTGGCCGGCGGCGGTGCTCGCGGTGATTGAGGAGGCGCTGGCCGACCTCGGTCCGTCATCGCCGGCCGCGGCGCGCTTTCTGGCTGCGGCGGCCGAGTTACGCGGGTCTTTGGGGCACCCGGACGCGACGGACAACCGACGGACATCTTGAACCGCGCGGTGGGGGACTCCGACCTACTCGGGTCGGTCGGCAAGCGCGCTCGTGCCGGAACCTAGAACCACTGTAGAACCACGGGGCGCCGAGCGGGCGATGCCAGAA
>CAWGMB010000005.1:0-125606 GCA_963823515.1 uncultured Thermoleophilia bacterium | reverse complement strand
GCGCATCGGAACCTGGAACCTGGCCGGCCGCTGGTCGCTCGCTCATCAGCGCTTCCTCGAGGACGCCGATTGCGACGTGTGGCTCGTCACCGAGGTTCCGCCGGCCTTCTCGCTGCCTGGTGGAGACCTGTCCAGGTCCGAGCCGATGACGGCCACGGGCAGGTCGTGGGCGGCCGTCTGGAGCACGGGATCACCCGCGGCGCTGCCATCGCCTCACCCAGCCGCCGCAATGGTGCGGCTCGGCGACCTCCTGATCTGGAGCTGCGTACTCCCCTGGCGCGGCGCGCGCCCTTTCTGGCCTGATGAGGGCGTGAACACGGCCGCCATCCCGATCGCCGCACTCGATCGCCTCGGGCCCTCGCTGGCATCGGCCGAGCACGCCGTCGTCTGGGGGGGCGATTGGAATCACGCCATGACCGGCCGCGAAGAGGCGGGCAGCATGGAGGGCAGGCGGGCGATTGAGCGTCTCGTGACGGCTCTCGGCCTCAGCGTCACCACGGCCGATGCGCCCCACCGGATCGACGGCCTGCTCAGCATCGATCACATCGCCGTCCCCGCGGGCTGGGAGAGTGGGCCTTGTCAGAGGGTCGTCGCCGAGGCGCAGGGCACACGCCTGAGCGACCACGATGCCTACGTGGTGGAGGTGATAAGACCGTGAGGGAAGGGCTATCCGGGCTCATCAGGGTCGTGAACTGGAACCTCGAGTGGGCACCTCGCTCGCGCCGGGCCCGCATCGCCGCTCGTCTCTGGGATCTCTCTCCCGACATCCTCTGCGCCACGGAGGCCGACCGCGGCATCCTGCCGACAGTCGGCCACGTCGCCGAATGCGAGCCCGACTCCGGGTACGGCGCAAAGGGTGGGCGGCGGAAGGTGATCCTGTGGAGCCGTTGGCCACTCGAGGAGATCGACCCGATCGGCTCCCCCGGCCTGCCGCCGGGCCGTTTCGTGGCAGCGACCTGCCGCACGCCAAGCGGGCCGCTGCGCCTGATCGGGGTCTGCATTCCCTGGAGCCACGCGCATGTGAACACCGGTCGCCGGGATCGCGCACCCTGGCAGGACCACCTGACCTACCTCGAGCATCTCGGCCCGTTCCTCGCTGCGCGAGACGACGCGGTGCCGACGCTGCTGGTCGGCGACTTCAACCAACGGATCCCCCGCACGCGTGCGCCCCTCCGGGCCGCCACCGTGCTCGAGGACGCGCTGGGCGATCTGATCGTGGCGAGCGCAGGGGACGTGCCGGGGGTCGATCGCCCGGTGATCGACCATGTGCGCACACTCGAGTTCGCTGTCGGTCCACGAGCTGGAGGGCTTCGATCGCCACGACGCCGACGGTCGGCCCCTCAGCGACCACGATGGCGTGAGGTTCGTGCTCGGGGCTCTAGGCCGGTGAGACCGAGAGACGGCCGCACTGCCCGCCGCCCGGCCGTGCAAACACGGTGCAAACGAACGGCGCCGGACAGAACGCTACGAAACGGCACGGATCGCGAGGCCGAGGCCGCAGAAGCCGCACAAGGAAGGGCTTCTCGGTACAGGACGGCACAAGACGGCAGGACCGCCATGGGCCTTTTAATCCCAAGGTCGTAGGTTCGAGCCCTACAGGGCCCATTCGCGAAAGCCCCGTCACGGCGGGGCTTTCGTGTTTCTCGGGACCGGCCGAAAGAGCCGAGGCCTGCCAAAGGTCAACAGATGGTCAACGCACGCCGGGTGCACAGGTCTCGCCGCCCCGGAGATCGCGGCCCCAGCGCCCCAGCGGGAGACGGTGCGGGACCGGACCCCCCGGGGTCGGGGGTGGGTACCCCGCGAAGGGGGGTGGGGTTGTCGGAGCGTGGGTGCGGCGCTGAGATTCGCTCAGTCTGGTTTCGCAGGGCGAAGGACTTCTCCTTCTCGGAGATCCGCCGAGTCCGGCAGCTGAGCGCGCGCTAGAAAGAATCTTCGCAGAATCCTCAAGGCTGCCCCGCATGCGGTCAGCCCACGATACGCATGCAGGCGTCTACGGTGGCGCCTATGACCCGTGGAGAAAACTGGCTGCCAACACGTTGTGTCCGGCTCGGTTCAAGATCGCGTCCATGTCGCTTCCGGGGTGCTGACGATCCTTCGCGTGCTGCCGCGGGGCCGGGCCTACCGCGATTGATCCTCGGCGCCGGTCGGCCAACGGCCGGACCGGCCGGCGCTCTTTTCCTCTGGCTCCGTAGGAGCCTCTGGCGCGTGCGAGATCGCTGGATCCCAAAGGCGATCTCCCCGGTCGCGCGCGCTCGCTCGCGCACCCGTTGGCGCGGCGGGGCTGCGACTGTTGCAGCGCCGGAGGCCGGGTCGGACGAGTGGAGCGCGCCGCAGCCGGCTCGACGGGGTCGGCAGCGCTCGTATGGGAGCCCGGCGGCGCGGGCGGAGCGGCGACTCCCCGGTGGCGTGCGTCGTCCTGCCCGCCCGGATCCGGGAGGCACTCCACTCGACTTCGGGGACGGCGGCTCGGGCCGCGACTACCCCGGCGGTGGATGCGAGGGCGGGAGCGCCGGGACGCCCGGCTCCGGAGCGGGCTGGACCCGGTGGAGCATCTCCCAGAGCCGCCCCGCGGCGGGCGAGGTCAGCTCCTCGCGCCTCACCGGCGCGCTCGGCGTCGCCGGCGGCTCGGCGGCGGTCGCCGGCGTCACCGGCCCGACTCGCCTCCTTCGCCCGCCTGCGCGCCTCCCGGCGGCGCTCGGCGCGGCTCGCCTTCTCCTCCCTGTTCGCGGCGACGCGCTGGGTGACCTGGCGGGTGCGGACGAAGGCGAGCTCCAGAACGCGCACGGCGCCGCGGCCGTAGCCGCGCGCCTCGGGATCGGGAAGCGTCCAGTCCCGGACGAGGCCGGCGCGCGCGGCGTCGAGGCGCGTGCGCCACTCGGTCCAGCGCGAGACCCCCATCGCCCGCGCCAGCTCGGCGGGTCGCACCTCGCCGCGGTCGCGCCAGGGCCCGAGCGCGAGCTGGGCCACGATGAACCAGCTCACGACGTTGGCCACCCTGCGGCCGCTGAGCCCAGACTCCGCCAGGGCGGCCAGAACCGTCTGCCCCACCGCGGCGAAGCGCTCGCCGGCGAGGGCCTCGATCTCGAGGGCGCGGGCGGCGTCGCTCACGTGGAGCGACCTCCAGATGTTGTTGCGCCAGGGCGGCTGGAAGCCGTCCGGAGCAGGGGATACTCTTCGATCACAGCGCAGTGATCTTTCGTAGTGACCGACCCGGGGCAGCCACCCCGGGTCGTGTCGTTTCTGGGACCGCGTCGAGTGGCCGTCCAGCCTCTCGAACGAGGCGGCGGGCGGCCAGTCGGTGGCGGTGGGGATCGTCCGCGCGGAGCGATGTCGGCCGGCGGCGGGTCGGCGCCCATGGCCGCTGGGTGCGGGAGGTTCGTGTGGGACTCGCCCATCCGACTCGCCCACGGCGACCTCGCGGGTGCCTATTTGCAGGCAGAACGACGCGGATTCACGGCGACTCGAAAACCGTTTCGGGCCTTCGGTCCGACGGGGGTTCGAATCCCCCCCTCTCCGCTCTTCTCCATGAGATCCCTTTCTCTGAAAGGGATCTCACGGCCGACGGTCGGAGCGCTTGGTTCCGCTCAGAACCACCGTGGACCGCTGTCGCCGATGCAGGACTCGCCCACCGCGTCCCGCGCGAATCCCTCCCCCTCCCCCGTGAGCCAAGGTCCCGCGGTCACCGGCTATCGTGGCGACAGATGATGCAGTAAAGATGGATGTATGAGCGACCAAGAATCCGGTTCGGATCTCCCATCGCAGGGACGGACCGCCCTGGTGACCGGCGCTGACCGTGGCATCGGCCGGGCGACCGTCGAGGTGTTTGCCGCGTCCGGCTGGCGCGTCATCGCTGGCGTGCGGGACCCCGGCGCCCTCGTGCCGTTCGCGGATGGCGACGTGCATCTCGTGGGCCTCGACGTCACGGATCTCGACGCCGTTCGAACCGGAGTCGCGATGGCGGAGGAACTCGCCGGCGGAGCGCTCGAGTGCGTGGTCAACAACGCCGGCTGGGCGCTGTTCGGTGCGGTTGAGGACGTTGACCTGGCGATCGCCCGAGAGGAGTTCGAGACGAACTTGTTTGGCGCCGCAGCAGTGCTGCAGGCCGCCCTTCCCGCGATGCGCCACGCCGGTCGCGGCGTAGTGGTCAGCGTCTCGACGCTGGCCGGCCGCATCCCGCTCCCCTTCTTCGGGATGTACAGCGCGAGCAAGCTCTCGCTGGGCGCGCTCTCCGAGGCGCTCGCGCTCGAGCTCGCGCCGGTCGGTATCCGGGTCGTGCTACTCGAGGCCGGAGTCGTGCGCACCGAATTCGCGCGCTCGACCAGGATCAGCGGATCGGCAGGCGCGGACGATCCGCTCTACGCGCCCGCACGTGATCGTCTGCTGGGCGGCCTGCGAGCGATCCGTGAGGAGGTGGGCCTCACGGCACGGGAGGTCGCGACGGCGATCCACGACGCGGTCGACGACGAGACATCGCCCTTCCGCCTCGTCCTCCCCGACCCGCGACTGGGAGAGCTCGACGATGCGCTGCAGGCCGGCGGCGACGCCCACGAGCACGTGCGCGAGTTCTTCTCGCTCGAGCCGCCTGGCGGCGCAGGATGAACGACGCCGGGCAGTCGCTGCTGCTCGGACGCCAACCCGAGCTTCAGGCCATCCAGGAGCTCGTGCGACAGGCCATAGCCGGCGACAGCGGGGCGCTGGCGCTGATCGGGCCGGCGGGTACCGGCAAGACGAGCCTCATGCGCGCGGCGGAGTCACTTGCCACCAGCGACGATGCCGGAGTCCTCGTGCTGCGGGCCCGTGGAATCGAGAGTGAAGCCGAGATCGCGTTCGCGGGGCTGCTCGAGCTGGTGCGGCCCCTTGCGGACCTCATCGAACGCCTGCCCGGGCCCCAGGCGCAGGCGCTGCAGGGTGCGCTTGCGCTGGCGCCCGCCGAGGCGACCGACCGGTTCAGCGTGGCCGCGGCGACGCTCGCCATTCTCGGGCTCGCTGCCACCGACCGCGCGGTCCTGGTCCTCGTGGACGACCTTCACTGGCTCGACCCGCCGTCGGCGCAGGCGATTCTCTTCTCGGCGCGCCGGCTCTGGCGAGACGGGGTGGCCATTCTGTTCTCGACGCGCCCCGAGGGTCACGTCACCGGCCAACTCGAGGGCATCACGTGCCTCGAGGTCGGCCCACTCGAGGCGGGCGATGCGGCCTCGCTGGCGCGTGCCGCGGCAAGCAGGGAACTCGTAGACGAGGAGGTCGAGACGCTGGTCGTCGGCACGGGCGGCAACCCTCTCGCGATCGTGGAAGCAGCGCGCAACATGGGCAGCGCCGAGGAGGCGATCGAGGGTGTCGTGCTCCCCCTGCCGGTCGCCGAGCGAATCCGCGTCGGAGTCGAGCGGCGGCTCGAGAGGATGCGCCCGAGAGAGCGCACCGCAGTGCTCGTCGCGGCGACAGCCGGCACCCGTTCGCAGTGCGGCGTCGTCGAGGCGGCGCTGACAGAGGAGGGCCTGGCGCTCGAGGCGCTCGAGGCGGCCGAGAACGAGGGCGTGCTCCGGGTGCACGGCGGGACGATCGAGTTCGAGCACCCCCTCACGCGATCCGCGGTCTACGGCGCCGGGGGAAACCGGGAGCAGCGGCGCGCCCACCGGGTGCTCGCCCACGCGTTCGGGGAGGGTTCCCCGGAGCGGGCGTGGCACCTCGCCGCTGCCGCCGTCGGGACCGATCCCGAGGCCGCCGAGGCGTTGGAGCGCACGGGCCGCGACGCGATGTCGCGCGGCGCGCCGAGCAGCGCCCTGCGCGCCTTCGACAGGGCGGTCACGCTGACCCAGGACGCCGAGGATGCCGCGCAGCGCCTTCTGCTCAGCGGCGACGCCGCCCGGCTTGCGGGCGATGTGGAGCACGCCCGCAATGCCATCGCGCTCGCCATCGAGCGGACCCGCGACCCTCTCCTGAGGGCCGACGCCCTGGCACTACTCTTCCAGATGGACGTGTGGAGAGCGCCCGTAGTCACGGCGCGCTCGATCGCCGTGGAGGCGGACCGCCTCGCCACGCTCGATCCCACCCGGGCGGCCCGGATGCTGGGCGAGGCCGCCGCCGCGTTGATGCGCTCCGGCAGCGTCGCCCAGGGCCTGGAGTTCGCCGAGCGGGCCCAGGCCACGATCCGCGCGCAGGGCCTCGGTGACGACGCCGTCGAGTTCAGCGTCCACTTCGCCCTGGTGATGGACGCCCGGGGGCCGGAGGTCGTCGAGCCACTGCGCGCCCTGGGCGAGCGGCTGCGCCAGTCCGCACCCACGGCCCAGAACCTCGCGCTGCTCCAGCAGGTCGCATGGGTGCAGACCTGGATGGAGGAGTACGAGAGCGCCGCCCTTCTGCTGGAGCACGCGGTGTCCGTGGGGCGCAGCCAGGCCCCCGGCGCGCTGCCGATGGCGCTCGCCACCCGGGCCGAGCTCACTTACCGGCGCGGCCACTGGCAGACGGCGCTCGCGGACACGACCGAGGCGGCATCGCTGGCAGCGGCGTTCGAGCAGGCGCACGCGCGCGGGCTCGCGCTCACCTGCCAGGCGCGCATCGAGGCTTGCCTCGGTCGCGCGGAGGACTGCCGGTCCACGGCGCGCGAGGCCGCGGCCATCGGGCTGCGCCTGGGCGGCGAGAACTCGCCGACCTCGGCGTACGGCGAACCCGGGCTGGGACTGCTCGAGCTCGCCCAAGGCCGGCCAATCGAGGCAATCCCTCACTTCGTGCGCGTGGTGTCCACGTTCCGCCGGGGTGGCATCCGGGAGCCGGGTGTGGTGCTTGCCGCAGGCGATCTCATCGAGAGCTACGCCCGAAGCGGACAGCGCGCCGAGGCCGAGGCGCTCCTCGAGCAGTTCGGGGGCGCGGCGCGCCTCACGCAACGGCGTGGGGCGCGCGCCATCGCCGCACGGTGTCGTGGGATCCTCGCCCCCGACGACGGCTTCGCCGAAGCCTTCGACGAGGCACTGGCGGAGCACGAGGGCGTGGACATGCCGTTCGAGCGTGCCCGCACCGAGTTGGCGCTTGGCGAGAGACTTCGCCGCGCCCGGCGCCGCGCCGACGCGAGGGTGCACCTGCGCGAGGCGCTTGCGGCGTTCGAGCGCCTCGGAGCGGTCGACTGGGCTACCGCGGCCTCTCGGGAGCTCGAGGTCAGCGGGGAGACGGCGGCGCCGCGCTCGGGTCCCCGCTCGGATGAACTGACCCCTCAGGAGTTACAGGTAACCCTCATGGTCGCCTCCGGCGCGACCAACCGTGAGGCGGGCGCTCGGCTCTTCCTGTCAGCCAAGACCGTCGAGGCCCATCTGGGACGGATCTACCGCAAGCTCGGAGTGCGCTCGCGCACCGAGCTTGCGGCTCGCGTTGCCGGTGAGGGATTCGCGGCGACGGCGCCCCCCGACAGAGCCGGCGTGTAGCTCAGCCCCCTCGACGCGGGTAGGGGCCGACTCGGTCGGATGGGGTCCCTCCCGGCGAATAGGGGGTTTCCCTCCAGCCCCCTTGCCGGAGCGGTTCACGAGCACCGCCACGAGGTCGCGACGTCGCCTCGGCGGGTAGCGGTGGTCGGCGGCGGGCTCTCGGCACCCTTGAGGCGTGGGGGGTCGCCCGATTCGAGCCTCGGTGACCCCGGCCTAGCGTCGGTGTCGAGAGCTGGAGCGGCCCCGTAAGAGGACCTCAAAGTGGCCCGTAGGGCGCCCTTCTAAGCCTCGCTTCTGCAAGGTCCCAAGAGCCGCAAGGAGACAGCGAGATGTCCTCCACCTCCATCGCCACCACCCCGCTGCGCACCGCCGACCGAGTTCTCACCGAGGCCGATGTCCCCTCGCTCTTTGGCGAGCCCGACGCGCGAGTCCACTCCTCGGAGGGCGCGGCGCTCCACATCTCGCCGACCGGCCTCCTGATCGACGGCTCCTTCACCCCGGCGACCGATGGCCGCACGCTGGCCGTCGAGGACCCGGCCACCGGGCTCACCCTCGCCGAGGTCGCCGACGCCTCCCCGGCCGACTGCATGGCGGCCCTCGAGGCGGCCGTCGCCGCCCAGGGCTCCTGGGCAAAGAGCGCGCCGCGCGATCGCTCCCGGATCCTGCGCCGGGCGGCCGACGCCCTGCGCGATGAGAGCGATGAGATGGCGGCGCTCCTGACCGCCGAGATGGGAAAGCCGCTCGCCGAGTCGCGGGCCGAGGTGGAGTTCGCCGCCGACTACCTGGAGTGGTTCGCCGAGGAGGCCGTGCGGATCTCGGGTCGCACATCGAGCTCCCCCGACGGCGAGAACACCCACCTTGTCGTGCGCACCCCGGTCGGGCCGTGCCTGATCGTCACGCCCTGGAACTTCCCCCTGGCGGTTCCCGCCCGCGGCATCGGCCCCGCGCTCGCCGCCGGCTGCACCGTCGTCCTTCGGCCCTCATCGCTGACGCCGCTCTCGGCCCTTCGTCTCGGGGCGATCCTTATCGAGGCCGGCCTTCCGGCCGGTGTCCTCAACATCGTCGTGAGCTCCGAGGACACGGCCACCGATCCGCTTCTCGCCGACGGTCGCATCCGCAAGCTGACCTTCACCGGATCGGAGGCCGTCGGTCGCCACCTGATCTCAAAGAGCGCCGAGCAGGTCCTTCGGGTCTCGGCCGAGCTCGGTGGCTGCGCGCCGTTTCTGGTCTTCGCCGACGCCGACATGGACGCGGCCGTCGAGGGCGCCCTGTCGGCCAAGATGCGAAACGGCGGGGCGGCCTGCACGGCGGCCAACCGCTTCTACGTCGAGCGCTCGGTCTACGCGGAGTTCACCCGGCGCCTCGGGGCCCGGGTCGCCGGCGTGCGGATCGGGCGCGGCACCCGCGCGGGCGTCGGCCTCGGGCCGATGATCTCCGAGCGCCAGGTCGAGCGGCTCACCGCGCTCGTCGACGACGCCCTGGAGCGCGGGGCGCGCGTGGTCGTGGCCGGCGGGCCCGTTCCCGGCGACGGCCACTTCTTCGCGCCGGTCGTGCTGGCGGACGTCCCCCACGAGGCCCGGGTGATGCGCGAGGAGATCTTCGGGCCGATCGTGGCGATCGCCCCCTTCGACACCGAGGACGAGGCTCTTGCCCTGGCCAACGATCACGACGCTGGGCTTGCCGCCTACCTGTTCACCACGGATCTCGAGCGCGCCATGCGCCTGGGCGCAGGGATCGAGGCCGGGATGGTCGCGATCAACCGCGGCCGGGTCTCGTGCGTGGCGGCCCCCTTCGGTGGCGTCGGCCACTCGGGCTTCGGTCACTCCGGCGGCACCGAGGGCATCGAGGAGTACCTGGTGACCCGTTACCTGACGATGCCGGCGGCAGGCGGTGCCTGGTGAGCGGCATCGAGGATCCGCGCCGGGGCGACTGGGACGCCTTTCGCGCCGCCCGCGATCGCTTCTTCGCCCGGGTGCGACCGGAGGCGATGGACGATCCGCCGGCCTCGGTGTGCCCGGATGTGCTGCCTGCGGAGTGGACCGCTGACGCGGGCGGCGGCGCCCGGGTCTCGGACGAGGAGTGAGTGCCCTAGGTACCGACGTCCCGGGGAGGGCCGGCCGACCGAATCACCCGGCGCCGACGATCAACAGGGTGACGGCCGCCGTAGACACACGATGAGCCTCGTACCCGGCCCCGGACTCGCAAAGGAGGCGCCCGAGCTGGCGAGGCACGCTGGCGAGCCAAGTCGCCGCCTCCAGGAACCGGGCGGGGTCCCCTTCCCTGAGGCTGGTCGGCCGTGGCGGGGAAGGCTCGCGCGCGACGGGCGGCTGACGACTTTCGACGATCAGCCGCCCGTCGTCAGGCCATGACCCCTGCCGCCACCAGGAGCGTCGCCGCGTCCCAGTAGACGCTCTCCCGCGCAACGAAGCCATCGTGCAGCTGGCACACGCTCACACCCGGCAGCTCGAGCTGCTCGCCGCGGGCGGGCAGCCCGGGCAGATCCCCCGTATGCGTTCCGGCGAACGTCCACTCGATGGTCACCCGGTCGCCGTCGCCGAAGGCGTCTCGGATGACGAGCGTGCAATCGGGCACCGCCTGCATGTAGCCGCTCACGTGACGGGCTATCTCCTCCCTGCCGACGAGCCGCGCGCCCGGCAGCGCCCACTCGTGGCGTACCCCCTCCGGGAGGAAGAGGGCGGCGAACGCCTCGCTGTCCCGGGCACTCCACGCCTCTCGCAGGTCTTCCGCCAGGGCGATCTCTGCGGCCATCTCAGCCGGCCTCGGGGTAGCCGAACATGCGGCCCAGGTGGCGCAGTTCCTCGGCCCGCCCGGGCAGCGGCGCTTCCGGCTGCAGGAGGCCCTCGGCTCGCAGCTGCTCCACCACAGCGGGGTCGCGTGGCATGGGCTCGCCCCAGCGCCCCGAGGAGAAGAGCGCGCCGTAGTCCTCCCGCGGGCGCGCGCCACCAGCGTCAGGGCTCTCGGCGGGGTAGCCGACGAGCTGGAGCCAGACGGGCAGGAAGTGCTCAGGAACGCCGAGCACCCGGTAGAGCGCCGGAGCGCCCGCGGGCGATGTCGGGATGTGCAGACAGGTGCCGAGGCCCGCGTCGACGGCGGCCAGCGTGGCGATGGTGATCGCGCCGACGGTCTCCTGGGACGCGACGACAGCGGCGATCTCGGGCGGCATGTCGTGCACGATCTGATCGAGGGGTGGCATGCCCTCGGGCGCGACGACACCGCTCTCGATGGCGGAGGCCGCGGCCTCCGCATCCCAGCCGGCGCTGGTGGCAAGAGCCCCCACCTCGAGGCCAAGCCGGACCTGGAACGTGAAGGCCGACGCGGCGGCAGCCGTCGGATCGGCGAACCAGTAGATCCAGACCGGCGCCTGCTCGTGCGCCCGCTGATGGTTGGCGGCATCGAGGAGGGCCGTGCGGTCCTCGTCCGAGAGACGGCTCTGCTCGACGACGACGGCCCGCCAGGGCTGCAGGTTGCCCGGGCAGCCGGTGAGGCGCGCCGACTCGAGGATCCGTTGGATCTTCTCGGCCTCGACGGGCTTCCATGGCCTGAACCAACGGATGCTGCGGCGGCTTCCGACAACGTTGGTGAACTCCATCGTGACCTCCTCAGAACGGGGCCAGTGCGGCGCCGTGATGTGGCAGTCGTTCTAAACCCGGCGCGTCACAGAGGCATCACAGAGCGCCCGCGGTCGTTCCCACAAGCTGGTCGTCCCCCTCAGCAAGCAACTCCGTGTAGAGCGCCCGCGTCTCGCCGCCTGGCTCGATCCCCTGCTCACGTCGCAGCACGGCGCGGCACGCGTGGAACTGGCGAAGGGCCATGGCACGGTCTCCGTCGCAGACGTACGCTCGCATGAGAAGGCGATGCCAGTTCTCTCGCTCGGGCTGGCGCTGTACGAGCCGGCGCGCCTCCGCAACGGCCTCCGCTCCGGCGCCGACCTCTAGCGCGGCGTCCACGAGCGCCTCGAGGGCGCCGTCGAATGCCGCCTCCAGCTCTTCCCGCCGCCGGCTGGCCCAGTCCTCATAGGGCCACTCGGCAAGGAACGGACCGCGGCGGAGGACGACCGCCTCGCGCAGCCGAATCAAGCGGTCCTCTGCCGGTTCGTCCCCGACAGGCTGGCGGGCCAGGCGGAGGAATTCGACCACATCGACTCGGTCCTCGCTGGCCACCGCCAGTCGAATGTTCTCGCCCTCTGTGACGAGAGAGGACGCTTCGCTTCCGGCTTCGAGCTCCGGCTCGATCGCCCGTCGCAGATCGTGGAGGGTGCTCCGCAGCGCAGCGGCCGCGCGATCCGTGGGCAGGTCGCCCCACAGCTCATCGCACAGCGCCTCGCGATGGACTGGGCCGGAGGCGGCGATCAGTCGGGCGAGCAACGCGCGCGCCTTCTGTCGCACGAATGCGGACGCCGGCACGGGCAAACCGTCGCGAGCGACCTGCAGGTCGCCGAACGCTCGGATCGTCAGCACCGCGCGCGGGCGTGCCTTCAGCCGCGCCCATGTCTTGCGGGCCGCCTCGCGGACGCCGGGGTCGCGATCGCGCAAGAACTGGTCGACGAAGGAGATGTTGACATCCGACATCTCGCCGGCCAGCTCGGCAAGGCGCGCGCGGACCTCGTTCGCGTCAGGCGGAATGCTGGTCGCCACCTGCTGGAGCACGTCACCGCCCCCGAGCACCAGCAGGCGCTCAGCGGTTCCCTCGGGTCCGATGCCCACTTCGACGGCACGTGCAAGAAGGGGCGGACAGACGAGCCGCTCGCGATGCGTCCACAACTCGGCCAAATCCCACCGCTCGGTGATGTCGAGGGCCTCGGCGATGCGCGAGTCACGGCCGTCCGGGTCACGCTCGCACAGAGCGGCGACAAGGGCCGAGCGGGCGCGCAGCCAGGACGAGCCGACTCGGCCGGCGGCCCGCACGGCCTCATCGGCGCACACCGCCGCGAGCACGGGGTCGATCTCAGCGGCGGCCAGGGCGTAGTCGCAGAGGAAGGTCGCGTCGTCGAAGACGCGACCGTAATCGTCCATCTCGGCGCGCCCGCGCAGGACTTGGGAACGGACCTCATCCGTGTCGCGCAGGTGTGCCGCGAGGCGCGCGGCAGGCGCGCGATAGCGGTAGCTGTAGGAGGTACCGGCCGCGGGGTCAGCGGTCTCCGGGGCCGGGACGAAGTCCCGCTCGAGATCGTCCCAACGACCGAGCCCGACCTGGCACGAGGCGCGGACCCACATCGCCGATCGGGCGCTGCTGCGGTGGACGCCGATCTTGCGCGACTCGGCAAAAAAGGTCTCGACGGCTTCGAGGGTTCGCTCGTAGTCACCCAACTCCAGGGTGAGGTACGCGTGCAGCATGGTGGCGAAGGGCCGAAGCGACAGCGGATCCTCCCCGCCGCCGGCGCGCATGCGTGCGACGGCCCGCCCAACGGCGTCGACGGCCTCCTTCGGCCGGTCCTGCCAGAAGTCGATGTAAAAGCCGCGGATCACCTCAGCGAACTCGACGAGCCCGGGGATCTGCCCCACCGACGGCAGCGCGAGCGCGGTGCCGAGTTCCTCGCGGGCCTCGGCGAAACGACAGTCGTAGCCGTACGCGCTCGCCAAGAGGAGTCGCGCCGCTGGAAGGAGGGCCGCCTCAGGAGCGATGCGGTCGCGCCACCTCCGGCCGATCTCGGCCCGGAGACCGGGTCTGGTGCCAGCCAGGAGCATGGAGACCTGCAGCCGAAAGAGCGCCGCTGCGGCGCGATCGTGGTCACCGATCTCGAGGAGTCTCGCGATGGCGCGCTCGTGCTCAGCGAATGACGCCTCGTGCTCTGCGCGGGTGAGCAGCAGAGAAGCGTGGGCGAGCAGAAGCTCCGGCTGTCCCTCCCACACCTCCTTCGGCAACACGTCGAGCCATCCCGCAAGAGCCTCCGACTGCGGCCCGAGCGCAAGGCGCTCGGCAACTGGCGCGAGGGCCTCCACCGCCCCGAGCGTCATCTCCTGCGGCCAACAGGTGCGGCACTGCACGCGTCGGCTCGCCCGCCGCGAGCCACCAGTCCGCCGCGCGACGGTGCAGTGCGGCCCAGCGTTCGGGCTCCGCTCGCTCGAGACGTGTGCGCATGAAGTCGCGCAGGAGGTGGTGATAGCGGTACCAGTCGCCCTCGGCCTCGAGGCGCACGGTGAAGAGATGGCGGGCGACGAGGTCCGCGAGAATCGTCGAGGGATCGGGATGCCCGCTGAGCGCTGCGGCCATCTCGGGCGTGAAGCGCCCGAGGACGGCCGTGTCCTCGAGGAACCGGCGCACCCCTTCGGGCTGCTTGAGGACCACTTCCTCGGCCAGGTACTCGAAATGATCGCCGCGACCCTCCCCCGGACCGGCACCGCCGGACTGCGCCGCCAGGACGAGGCCGGCGACCCAGCCCTCCGTGTGCTCATGGAGCTCCAGCACGCGCTCGTCAGGCAGGGTCGCCCCCATACCGGCGAGCAGCTGTCGCGACTCGTCGGCGTCGAAGGAGAGCCGGCCTTCAGCGATCTCCAGCACGCCACCGAGCCGTAGCGAACCGAGCGAGAAGGGAAGCGGCGCGCGGCCGGCGAGCACGAAGTGCACGTTCGGCCCAAGGTGGTCGACGAGCAGGCCGAGCGCCGGACGCGCATCCTCGGGCAGCAGGTGCACGTCGTCGAGGGCGACGACGAAGTCATCGGGGACCGTCTCGACGATCTCGTTGGCCAGCTCGAGGATCTGGTCCTCAGGACCACCGAGCAGTGACAGGTCCGCTCCAAACCCGGGGAAGCGCCTTTCGATGGCCGCTGCCACGTGGGCGAGCAACGACCGCGTGCCGACGATGCGACCGTCGCACGAGCACCAGACCCAGGGCACATCCGCCGCTGCAAGAGCCTGCGTGACGAGTGTCGTCTTGCCGTAGCCGGCGCCCGCGATAACGGTGACAAGCCGCCCATCGAGCCCATCGACAACGGCCGACACGAGCCGTCCACGCGTAACGCAGTCCGCGGGAAGCTGCGGCGGAAGGAGCCGCGTGAGGAGCACGCCGTCGAAGCCCATCGTGGGGGATTGTCCGCCCGCCCTGCCTGGCCCGCAATCCCCCTTTTCTGAGCCTGTGATTACGGCACGCCGGGGTTCCCGTGCCCCGGACTCGCGCAGGAGAGAGCCGAGCCAACGGGGCACACACCCGAATCTGTCTGCCCCGTCCTCGGCCTGCTGAAGGCCGCGGGAGGCGGGCCAGCCCTCGATCGGAGGATCCTCTGTGACGTGAGCGTGATGGGGCGTTTCTAGCCTCGTTTCCGTAAGCCGGACAAGACGAGGAGACATGAGATGTCGTCCGTCGCGATCGCCCACAGCGCCCCCCGCTCATCCCGCCGGTTCCTCACCGAGGCCGATGTCCCCTCGCTCTTTGGCGAGCCCGACGCGCGAGTCCACTCCTCGGAGGGCGCGGCGCTCCACATCTCGCCGACCGGCCTCCTGATCGACGGCTCCTTCACCCCGGCGACCGATGGCCGCACGCTGGCCGTCGAGGACCCGGCCACCGGGCTCACCCTCGCCGAGGTCGCCGACGCCTCCCCGGCCGACTGCATGGCGGCCCTCGAGGCGGCCGTCGCCGCCCAGGGCTCCTGGGCAAAGAGCGCGCCGCGCGATCGCTCGCGGATCCTTCGCCGGGCGGCCGACACCCTGCGCGATGAGAGCGATGAGATGGCGGCGCTCCTCACCGCCGAGATGGGAAAGCCCCTCGCCGAGTCCCGGGCCGAGGTGGAGTTCGCCGCCGACTACCTGGAGTGGTTCGCCGAGGAGGCCGTGCGGATCTCGGGGCGCACATCGAGCTCCCCCGACGGCGAGAACACCCACCTTGTCGTGCGCACCCCGGTCGGGCCGTGCCTGATCGTCACGCCCTGGAACTTCCCCCTGGCGGTTCCCGCCCGCGGCATCGGCCCCGCGCTCGCCGCCGGCTGCACCGTGGTCCTTCGGCCCTCATCGCTCACGCCGCTCTCGGCGCTTCGTCTCGGGGCGATCTTCGTCGAAGCCGGCCTTCCGGCCGGTGTCCTCAACATCGTCGTGAGCTCCGAGGACGCGGCCACCGATCCGCTTCTCGCCGACGGGCGCATCCGCAAGCTGACCTTCACCGGATCGGAGGCGGTCGGTCGCCACCTGATCGCAAAGAGCGCCGAGCAGGTCCTTCGGGTCTCGGCCGAGCTCGGTGGCTGCGCCCCGTTCCTGGTCTTCGCCGACGCCGACATGGACGCCGCCGTCGAGGGCGCGCTGTCGGCCAAGATGCGAAACGGCGGGGCGGCCTGCACGGCGGCCAACCGCTTCTACGTCGAGCGCTCGGTCTACGCGGAGTTCACCCGCCGCCTCGCGGCCCGGGTGGCCGGCGTGCGGATCGGGCGCGGCACCCGCGCGGGCGTCGGCCTCGGGCCGATGATCTCCGAGCGCCAGGTCGAGCGGCTCACCGCGCTCGTCGAGGACGCCGTCGCCCGCGGCGCGTGTGTGGTCGTGGCCGGCGGGCCTGTTCCCGGCGACGGCCACTTCTTCGCGCCGGTCGTGCTGGCGGACGTGCCCCACGACGCGCGTGTGATGCGCGAGGAGATCTTCGGGCCGATCGTGGCGATCGCCCCCTTCGACTCCGAGGACGAGGCGCTCGCGCTCGCCAACGACCACGACGCTGGGCCTTGCGGCCTACCTGTTCACCTCCGACCTCGAGCGCGCCATGCGCCTGGGCGCAGGGATCGAGGCCGGGATGGTCGCCATCAACCGCGGCCGGGTCTCGTGTGTGGCGGCCCCCTTCGGCGGCGTCGGCCACTCGGGCTTCGGTCACTCCGGTGGCCCCGAGGGGATCGAGGAGTACCTGGTGACCCGCTACCTGACGATGCCGGCGGCAGGCGGTGGGTGGTGAGCGGCATCGAGGATCCGCGCCGGGGCGACTGGGACGCCTTTCGCGCCGCCCGCGATCGCTTCTTCGCCCGGGTGCGCCCGGAGGCGATGGACGATCCGCCGGCCTCGGTGTGCCCGGATGTGCTGCCTGCGGAGTGGACCGCTGACGCGGGCGGCGGTGCCCGGGTCTCGGACGAGGAGTGAGTGGCTAGTTGCCGATGTCCCGCGGAGGGTCGGCCAACGAACCACCTGGTGTGCCGACCCCCAGGCGGCCGCGACCTCTATCGCGCGCCCTGCCCTCTCGGGGATGCCGGGGACCTCAGTGGCCAGGGCCCGGGCTACTCATGAGGATCCGGCCCGGAATGGGAAGGCGTTTCTTGAGAACCGCGCTGCGTCGTACACTTTCGACATGACCACTCGCGAGCGCCTTCACAAGCTGGTTGACGAGCTTCCAGAGGACGCGACCGCTGAGGCCTTCGCCTTGATCTCGGATCTCGCCCAACCCGACGACGGTCGGCTCAGCGAGGATGAGCTCCAGGCTTTGGACGAGGCCGACGCGGCGATCGCAGCCGGCGATGTCCGCCCGCTGTCGGAGGCGCGCCGGGAGCTCGATCTCTGAGCGAAGCGCTCGAGGTTCTGCTGACCGGACCGGCCGAGCGTGATCTCGGCCGGCTCGACCCACCGGTCCGCCGGCGCGTCGTGGCTGCCATCGAGCGCTTGTCCGTCAACCCAGAGGGCCCCGCGACCATCGCCCTCGTGGGCCGCGAGGGTCGGCGACTGCGCGTCGGCGACTGGCGAGTGCTCTATCGCGCCGACATCGCGGCGGGAGTCCTGACGATCCTTCGCGTCCTGCCGCGGGGCCGGGCCTACCGCGATTGATCTCTGGCGCCGGTCGGCCAACGGCCGAGACCGGCCGGCGCTCTTTGTTCTGGCTCCATAGGAGCCTCTGGAGCGTGCGAGATCGTCGACCCTGAGAGCGATCTCGTCGGTCGTGGGCTCGTTCTCGCACCCGTGGACGCGGCGGTGCTGCGACTGTTGCATCGCCGAGGCCGGCCACCGACGGGGTGACCCGGGCGAGGATGGGTCGGAGCCGTGTTCGGCGCCCGGATGGAGGTCGGGTGCCGCCCGCAAGCGGCGATAGCCCGAAGAGTGGGCGTCGATCAACCGCCGGGCTCCGGAGGATTTGGTCCACTCGACTTCGGCGACGGCGGCTCGGGCCGCGGCTACCCCGGCGGTGGATGCGAGCGCGGGGGCGCCGGGCCGTCCGGCTCCGAGGCGGGCTGGAGCCGGCGGACCACCTCCCAGAGCCGTCCCGCGGCGGGCGAGGTCAGCTCCTCGCGCCTCACCGGCGCGCTCGGAATCGCCGCCGACTCGGCGGGGGTCACCGGCGCCACCGCCCGGCTCTTCTCCTTCGCCCGCCTGCGCGCCTGCCGGCGGCGCTCGGCGCGGCTCGCCTTCTCCTCCCTGTTCGCGGCGACGCGCTTGGTGACCTCGCGCGTGCGGACGAAGGCGAGGTCCAGGACGCGCACGGCGCCGCGGCCGTAGCCGCGCGCCTCGGGATCGGGAAGCGTCCAGTCCCGGACAAGCCCGGCGCGCGCGGCGTCGAGGCGTGTCCGCCACTCGGTCCAGCGCGAGACCCCCATCGCCCGCGCCAGCTCTGCCGGTCGGACCTCACCCCGGCTCCGCCATGGCCCCAGCGCAAGCTGGGCCACGATGAACCAGCTCACGACGTTGGCCACCCTGCGGCCGCTGAGCCCAGACTCCGCCAGGGCGGCGAGAACCGTCTGCCCCACCGCCGCGAAGCGCTCGCCGGCGAGGGCCTCGATCTCGAGGGCGCGGGCGTCGTCGTTCACGTGGAGCGCCACCTGGATGATGTTGCGTCCCGGGCGGCTGGAGGCCATCCGGAACAGGGGATACTCTTCGATCACAGCGCAGTGATCTTTCGTAGTGACCGACCCGGGGCTGGCACCCCGGGTCGTGTCGTTTCTGGGACCGCGTCGAGAGGCCGTCCAGCCTCTCGAACGAGGCGGCGGGCGGCCAGTCGGTGGCGGTGGGGATCGTCCGCGCGGAGCGATGTCGGCCGGCGGCGGGCCGGCGCCCATGGCCGCTGGTTGCGGGAGGTTCGTGTGGGACTCGCCCATCCACTCGCCCACGGCGACACTCGCAGATGCCTATTTGCAGGCAAAATGACGCGGATTCACGGCGACTCGAAAATCGTTTCGGGGGTTCTCCTCCGACGGGGGTTCGAATCCCCCCCTCTCCGTTGGATCACCTGAGATCCCAGACTCCATACCGGATACGTGGGGGCCCTGGGGGCGGGCCGTCAGCTCCGCTCTGGATCGCATAGAGCCGCCCTCGAGGGAGGGTGACTCTCCCATTTTTCTGGCGACCGCTTAGGATCGGCGTCATGAAGCGCATCCGGAAGGAGAACCTGCCCACCAAGCTCTGCGCAGGGTGCGGCCTGCTGTTTACCTGGCGGAAGAAGTGGGCGCGCGATTGGGAGAAGGTTTGCTATTGCAGCGAACGGTGTCGGCGCAGCAGGCAGGCTGTCGATGGGTAACTTGCGGCGAGAGTTCTCGTCCCGCGACGAACTGACCGGTTACCTCCGCACCCTGTTTCCCGACACGCCAGGCGACCCGTCTCCCATTCGCGGGGGCCGCGATGCTGCCCTGGCACAGCTCGACCGGGTCCAGCCGTCGCGCTACGCGAAAACACGTAACCGTCTCGACGGCGCCGTGTCTGGGTTGTCCCCGTACATCCGCCACGGGGTGCTGTCGCTTTCCGAGGTGCGGCGGGCCGTATTGGCACGCTCGCCAAGGGGGGCGACCAAGTTCATCCAAGAACTTGCGTGGCGCGACTACTGGCAACGCGTCTACGGGCAGATCGGCCGGGGCATCTGGCACGACCGCGAGCCCTATAAGACCGGCCTCCACGCCCGCGAATACGCCCGCGACCTTCCCGATGATATCGCCAACGGCGTGACCGGGCTCCCGTGCATCGATGCCTTCGCACGCGAGCTGCGTGACAACGGCTACCTTCACAATCACGCGCGTATGTGGGTTGCGGGCTACGTCGTCCACTGGCGCAGGGTGCGCTGGCAGGCGGGCGCTCGGTGGTTCCTGTCGCACCTTCTCGACGGCGACCCGGCGTCGAACAACCTGTCGTGGCAGTGGGTGGCGAGTACGTTCAGTCGCAAGCCGTACTACTTCAATCGTCAGAACCTGGAGCGCAACACCGGCGGTCGCTACTGCGAGGTTTGCCCTGTACGCGGGCGATGCGACTTCGAAGGCTCCTACGAGGCACTGGCCGGGCGACTGTTCCCGCGGGTTGTCGAGTGAGCGTCGTGGTCTGGGTCCATGGGGACTGTCTCTCACCCCTGGCGCCGAACATCGTCGCGTATCCCGGCGCCCCGACAATCTTCGTTTTCGACGACCGAGTGATTGTCGACTACGAGCTGAGCCTGGGTCGGCTCCAGTTCATCTACGAATGCCTCCTCGAACTCCCGGTCACGATCCGCCGCGGCGATGTCGCTGATGAGGTGGTCGCTTTCGCCACCGCCCAGAGCGCCGACCGAATCGTCACGGTCGCCTCCGTGGCGCCGCGCTTCGCATCGATCGTTCGACAGATCGAGGCCCATGTCCCGATCGAGGTGCTCGAACCTGAGCCGCTCGTGTCGCTGCACTCCGGCGCCGACCTGCGCCGCTTCTCACGGTACTGGCGACGCGTCGAGGCGCGCCTGACGCGCCCCGACCCGAACCCCACCTTGTTCGACTGACCGGCTACTCCCAGCTGGGCTCAGCGTCGGTGGCGAGCGCCTCGACCACACGGTCGGCCATCTGGGCAGGGTCCTTTCCGATTACGAGCTTCGGTGGGGTCCCGGCGATCGGACGGCCTGCGAGCCCCGTCTCCATGTGCGGTGGTCGAAGGTCAAGCACACGCACGCCGGCCCGTCGCGCTTCGCGCCCCATCGCCTGGTCGAACGCAGTGAGCGCGGCTTTGCTGGCCGAGTATGCGGCCATGCCCGCGGTGGGATGGTCGGCGACGATGGCCGATACGTTCACGATGGCCCCACCCGGTGCGACTCGCCCGAGTGCAGCCCGGGCGAGTCGCACCGGGGCGACGATATTCACCGCAAGCAACTGGTCGAGGGTCGCATCATCGAGTTCGCTCGCCGGACCGAACGCGACGACGCCGATGCTGTTGACCACGACGTCGAGGCCGCCAAGAATATCGGCAGCTTCCGTCACCAGGGCGTCGGCTGAGCCGGGTTCGGTGAGGTCGCGGGTGATCGATTGAGCCTCCAGTTCACCGGCCAGCGCGCCGAGTGCGACCTCGTTGCGCCCCGACAGGACCAGCCGGGCCCCACGACGCGCAAAGGAGCGGGCAAGCTCACCGCCGAACCCGCCGGTTGCTCCTGCAATGAGGACTCGTGAACTGTCGATCTGCATGTTTCGTCTCCCAGGTGCTGGTCAGGCGGAGAACTGATTGCGAAGGTGCCTCGCGTCTCGGCGGATCGCAGACAGTTCGGGTGGTGGAATCCGGTCGAGGTTGCGAATCGACAGCGCCATCCGGCCGTTCGTTGCGAAGCGCGCACGGTGCCGCGCGAGAAAGTCCCAGTACAAGGTGGTGAACGGGCAGGCGTCGGGGCCGTGCCGGACCGACGGGTCGTACCGGCAGCCGCCGCAGTGGTCGCTCATGCGCTTGACGTACGCGCCGGAAGCCGCGTAGGGCTTGGTCATCATCCGACCACCGTCGGCGTGAAGGGCCATGCCCAGGACGTTTGGGGCCATGACCCAGGCGTGCCCGTCGACGTGCGTGTGGTGGAACCAGTGAAGTGCTTCGGCGGGGCGCACGCCCAGGAGCATCTGGAGATTGCCGAATAGCATGAGCCGCTCGATGTGATGGGCATAGCCGGTCTGGACGAGACCGCCGATCGCATCGGCCATGCAGCGCATTTCGGTGGGGCCACCCCAGAAGACCTCAGGCAACGGCCGGTCGGCGTCAAGGTCGTTCATGCCGGGCCAGTCCGACTCCCAGCGGTTGAAGACGGCGCGTACGTACTCGCGCCAGCCGATGATTTGCCGGACGAAGCCCTCCACCGATGCGATCGGCGCGTGACCCGCCCGGTATGCAACTTCGGCGGCGCGCACCATCTCGAGCGGTGAGAGGAGCCCGAGGTTCATCGCGGCCGCGAGGGCCGCGTGCCACATGAACCGCTCGCCGCCCAGCATCGCATCCTGGTAAGTACCGAAGCTCGGTAGCCGGTGCTCGATAAAGTGGGCGAGTGCGGCGCGCGCCTCGATCGCCGAGGCTGGGAATCGGCGCGGGCCATCCACCCCGAACGAGATGTCGCGCTGGTGAAGCCGGGCGCGCACGTCGCGGTCATGTGGTCCTTCGACCGGGGTCCATGGCTCGGGCGGATGCACATCCTTCCCTGGCTTGCCACGATTCTCCGGGTCGAAATTCCAGCGATCCTCGACCGGTTCGTCGCCGTCCATCAGGACATCGAGGCGTCGCCGCTGCCACCGGTAGAAGCCTTCCATCACGAGGTTCCCCCGGTCCCCCGCCCATGTCTCGAACTCGGCGTCAGTGGTGAGGAACAGTGTCCCCTCGACGAGGAAGACACCCGAGACAGCGCGCAGGCGTTCACGGGCGCGCGGACCGGTGGGGCGAAGAAGCCGCACTTCGGGATCGCCATGGTCGCTGCGATGAGCAGCGACCCCCTCCCGGTAGGTCGTCGCGCGACGCAGGTCCACCTCGACCCCTCGCTCACGCAGCTCGTCGGCAAACGTCCGCAAGGCGACGAGTATGAGGTGGATCTTTTGGCGGTGTACAGGACCGACGTTCATCGCCGCGTCGGATTCGATGAGTAGTACCCGTCCGGCGTTGTCCAGCACCGGGTTGTCGTGTGAGAGGTGCTCGGCGAGCAGCCAGGCAGTGTGGCCTAGCGCTGGCATGTGGCGCACCAGTGGATCGTGCGGGCCGCTAGCGTGCCCTGGTTGACGACGTTGCCGCAGCGCAGGCAGTTCTCGCGTTTGTACGCGTAGGTACGCTGGCGCCGGGGGATCCGGCTTCGCGGCATCCCGACCTCAACCGGGTCGACGGTGACGATGCGCCCCGCCTTGACCCCGGCGGTCAGCATCGTCGTGATCGTGTTCCAAAGATGCACACGCTCGACCTCACTGAGTGAGCGTGCCTCTCTCGCTGGGTCGATGCCGCAGACGAACAACGCCTCGGCCCGGTAGACGTTCCCGACCCCGGCGATGGCAGACTGGTCGAGCAAGAGCGCCCCGATGGCCACGCGGCTCCGTGAGCAGCGCGCGTGGAACTTCTCCGGGTCGGCGTCGGCTCGCAGCGGGTCGGGGCCGAGCCGGTCAAGCAAACGCACAAGCCCCGGCTCGTCGAGCAGCTCGCATACTGTGGGACCGGAAAGGTCGATCGTGGCGCTTTCGGCCGCGAACCTCACTCGCACGGTGGGTCGCGGCGCAGGGACCTGCGTCAGGTGAGCGCCGAACTTCCCGAAGAGGCCGAGGTGCACATGGAGGAGATGCCCTGCGTGCCATTCGTAGACCAGGTGCTTGCCGTAGGCATGGATGGCGCGAAGCTCGTCACCGTCGAGAGCCTCAGCTCCTTCGGCGAATCGCCCCTGCGGAGAGCTGACCGCGAGCGGGCCGACGAGATGCTTCGCCTGATCACGGGCAGCCCGGTGGATGGTGTGTCCCTCAGGCACGGCAGGACGGTACTCGTCCTGCATGTCGATGTCACCGACAACGAATGGGCGAGGATGTCCCGTATCCGTGAGGCGGTCGACTGAAAAAGAGGACGCAGTAAGCCGTCGTCGCGTCGCGGTCCTAGTCCGCCCGCCTGAGCAGGTCCAAGGATATACTCCCGTAAGGCTCGCGGGGGAGCGAATACCTCGAAAGAGATCTTAAACACAACGATCTCAGCGAGGCCGACGCGGGACTCGAACCCCGGATCCCATCACTGCGAGTGAGCAGATCTTGGAGCACAAACCCCTGGAGATGGATCTCCTCCAGCGTCGATCGTGACCGTCCGGGTGCACTTCCGGGTGCACCTCTGTCTGGTGAAACCGCCGAGTGAGCGCGCGTCTCGGCGTCGGTGCCTCCGGGTCGAGTCGGTATGCCCCTGGCAGTCCTCCTCCCGCTCGACTCCTGCGCCGCTCCGTCAGGGGGTGTGCCACAAAGCGAATCCCCTGCAAATATGCTTGTCGTTAAGAGCGGGAAATGCGCCGAATGTCGCTGGCGCGGGTACACCGGTGGGTACACCGTTTCGCCCGTGCGGCCTCCGCTGAATCGATCGTCTCAAGGAGCGACGGGGCGTCCAGCTTGCCCGTCCGCGAGCACGGCTCCGCCATGTCGAAGCGCGCAATCGGAAAAGCGGCTCTTGGTCGAGGAGCGGATTCACGAGGGGCCGCCGGGCGTGGCGAGATAAGGATCGCCTGGACAGGGTCCGTTTCCGTGAGGCGGCAGCCGGGGGCCGGTCACCCTCGTTGTCTGGCTGTTGTCCCACGGGGTTCGTACAAGGGTCCCCGACGGGGCATGCCGCCACGCCGCGGTGGACCTATCTCAGGGGGTCAGGCCACGACGACTTCGGTGGGGAGTGAGCGAGCGACAACACGCCGGCCCTCGTACCGCCGTTCCCGCGGAGTTCGCGCTCCAACCCGAGCAGGCGCTTGAATAGCGTCGCCACGCGCATCCGTAGACCCCTTCTTCGCGTCCCTGAGAAGAGGTGAGGCTACGGGGCCTCGGATCGCGCGTGGCACCTGGGATCCGGGCTAGCTCGGGGTGCTCAGCGACCCACGGCTATGCCCGAAGAGCCAGAAATCCGTCGCATGACTCGCACACTCAACACAAACCCAGCAGGAGACAACGAACAATGAACCAAACAACGTTAAGGGCAGGTGGAATCGCAGCCCTCGTACTCGCCGCCTCCTACATCATTGGCTTCGTGATGTGGGGCGCGGTTCTTGGCGAACCGGCCGTGGACACGCTCAGCGGAAAGGTCGCCTTCGTCACGGACAACCTGAACGCCCTAACCGCGACCACGATCTTCATCTACCAAATACCAGGCGTCGCGCTGGTGCTACTCGTGCTCGGGCTGCGACAGTATCTCGGCAGCACCGAATCTGTCCTGGCCAGCTGGAGTGCAGTGCTCGGCTTCATTTGGGCGGGCCTCGTCCTTGCGAGCGGATTGGTCTACGTTGTCGGCGCTCACGCGATCGCAGACCTTGCAACGAGTGAGGCCAGTAGTGCCGCGACGTCATGGCACACGATCGGTGTTGTCAGCGACGGACTGGGTGGCGGCTCCGAACTCGTCGGTGCACTCTGGGTTCTCGGAGCCAGCGTTGTTGCTCACCGATCGGGCAGGCTCCCAACGACGCTCATCTTCCTCGGATACTTCATCGCGATGGCGGGAATTCTCACGGTGCTTCCGCAGCTAAGCGTCTTCCAGTCTGTGTTCGGCCTCACGCAAATCCTTTGGTTCGGATGGATCGGCATGCTGCTACTACGCGAAGCTAAGAAGGGATCCGGTGACATCTGAGACCAACTTGCCGCTGTTGGCATCAGAGTCCCTGACGAGCGAAAGCACCGCCGCGTAGGGGTCGGGGCACCTCTTTGTCGAAGTCGATCGGCACGCCGCTCCATAACGTGGCGCGGAATCACAGTTCGCACGCTCGCGTAACCGGCAAACCTGCGCACCGGCGGTGACTGCCATGCCGCACATAACGGGCCCTTCCGATTTCAGTTAGGTCCCAGGACGTGGTGTAGCTCCGACCCGTCGGTGGGGTGACGCTACATCGGGATGCTCCTTGAGGTCATGCCCCGCCGCGTCCCGGAGGCGACCGAGCCGTAGGCGAGGGCGCCGTAGTGGGCGTGGCGGACCGATCGGGCCGAGACCCTCACGAGGATCCAGCCGCGATCCGCCCGGGCGTGGTGATGTCCTCGGGCTCGGGCCCGTCGCCGAGCACCAGTGCCATCGAGCCCTCGGACAGGTAGCGCCGGCCGACCAGCCACTCATCGTTCTGCTCGATCAGCAGGCTCGCGGCCAGGCGAAGCAGAGCGGCGTCGTTGGGCAGGATGCCCACGACGTCGGTGCGCCGGCCGATCTCGCGGTTGACCCGCTCCAACGGGTTCGTGCTTCGCAGCTTCGACCAGTGCTCGGCCGGCATGGCGTAGAAGGCCAATAGGTCGTCCTCGGCCTCGGTGAGCAGAGCCGCGACCTTGGGCGCGGCCGACTCAAGGCGCACGATCACCTCGCGGCACAGGCGCCGTGCCTCCTCTCCCGAGGTCGCCTGGAAGACCTGGCGAAGAGCCGCGCCGATCATCCCCTGCTGGCCGCGGTGAACGTGGCCGCACATCTCGCGCAGGAAGTGGACGGTGCACCTTTGCCACGGGCATCCGAGGATCTGGCCGATAGCGGCCTTCAGCCCCTCGTGCTGATCGGAGACGACCAGCTCGACGCCATGCAGGCCGCGGGCGACAAGGCTCCTCAGGAACTCGCGCCAGAAGGCCCCGGATTCGGTGGCGCCGACATCGAGCGCGATCACCTCGCGGTAGCCCTGCTCGTGGACCGCGTAGGCGACCACCAGGGCCTTGCGGCGCACCCGGCCATCGGGATCGCGGACCTTCTCCACCTTGGCATCGAGCCACAGGTAGGGATAGCGGCCCTCGAGGGGTCGCTCCCGGAACGCGGTGACCTGCGCATCCAGAGCGGCGCACATGCGCGAGACCGCGGACTTGCTCATGCTCGCGATCCCGAGCTGCTCGACCACGCGCTCGACCTTGCGGGTCGACACCCCGTTGACGTAGCTCTCCATCACGACCGACACCAGGGCCTGCTCGGCGCGGGTGCGCGGCTCCAGGAAGCTCGGGAAGTAGCTGCCGGATCGGATCTTCGGGATGAACAGCTCGAGCGAGCCGGCGCGCGTATCCCAGCGCCGCTCGCGGTAGCCGTTGCGCTGGGTGGCCCGCTCTCCGGGGGCACGCTCACCGAGGCCGGCGCCGATCTGGGCCGATACCTCGGCCTCCATGATCTGGTGGCACAGGAACGCGACCGCCTCACGGATGAGGTCGGCGTGATCGTCGCTGAGCACCTTGCGAACCAGCGCGTCGCTGCTCAGGTTGTGGGGGTCGGCCATCGCGACTCCTCCTGATCATCGGCTCATGGGGATGAACCGACGTTCGGAGCTCGCGGTGGCCGGCCCTGCATTCAGCCGGTTGCCGCTCCTACACCACTATCTGGGGCTCGATCCCGATTTCAGCGTGGCGAGCGTGATCGGATGGTCGGGGTCGGGGGTCGCGTCTCGGTCCATCTGACCCCGCCGGCGTGGAGCAGGATCCGTAGCCGGTAGTTGGCGAAGGAGCGAAAGCCATGGCCGGCGCGCTTGACCTTCTTCACGAGCAGGTTCAGCCCCTCGGTGGGCCCGTTCGAGGCGCCGGTCAGATGGCGGTTGAGGATCTCGGTGCGCCAGCGTGCCAGCGTCCGCCCGAGCGAGCGGACCTCGTGGACGGAGTCCTCGGCGCAGCCGGTGATCGCCTTGTCGATGAGCAGCTGCGCGTCGTCGATGCTTGCCGCGAGGTAGACGTCGCGCACCGACTCCTTGGCCAGCCAGGCCCCGAGCACCTCATCCTCGGGATCGCCCAACCGGATGCCCAGGAGCATCCGATCGACAGCAGCCCCCTCGAGGCGCTCGGCGCCGGCGAGCATCAGTTTGCGGATCCGGTACAGCGGATCACGGCGACGTCCGCGATGGCCGAGGGTCGCGTTCTGGACCCGGCGGCGCACCTGGTCCAGGCAGCGGTTGGCCAGGCGCACCACGTGGAACGGGTCGGCGACCCGGATCGCGTGATCCAGGCGACCATCCAGCGCCGAGCGGTATGACTCGGCCAGGTCGGTGGCCACGACCCGGATCCCCGAGATCCAGCTCGGTGGCTGGCGATCGAGCCAGGCGCCAAGGCTCTGGGCGTTGTTGCCGGCGATGACGTTGACCACGATCCGCCGCTCCAGGTCCACGACCCCGGTCGCGAAGAGCGTCGGATGGTCCTTGGTGGCCGCGAGAAAGCTCGTCTCGTCGATGCCGAGCTGGCGAACCTCGCCGACCCGCTCCGGGTCGTTCACGAGGGGCTCACCGTGCTCACGCACGGCGTCCATGACGGTGTCCCACGAGACCCCGAGCTCGCGCGTCATCTGGGCCACCGGGCGGGCGTTCAGGCCGACCTGGCGGCAGCACTCGCGCCCTGCCCGATGGGTGAGAAGGCAGCGCGCCGAGAACGCGGGCGAGGACTCGGACCAGGTGGCGATCGAGCACAGCCGCTCCTCGCAGCGGTAGCGGCGCTTTCGCCAGCGAAGCCGAGCCGGCCGGCCGAAGGCGGCAAGGTCGCGATAGTCGACCTCCGCCCGGCCATGCGCTCGGGCCACGACCCCGCACCCCGGGCAGCCGACCAGATCGGCGACCAGCTCGATCACGATAAGCACCTCGGCGGCGTCCTCGTGGACCTCGATCACCCGGAACCCGGGCAAGCCCAGCAGCGCCTCCGCGGCGCCGGTAGCGTCGGACACGTCGGGAGCCTCCTCGTCGTTCGCAGCCTTCGTCAGCCGCAACGATGCCGGGGGCTCCCGGCCCCTGCTCAGCCGCTAATCGTTACTCCACTCGCCACGCTCGGATCGGAAGAGCCGGAAGCCCCCTCCGTCATCGGCGCATCATCGCTCACCCCTGGGGCTGAACCTGCCAGCCACCTGGCCGAGTCGGTACTCCCTCCTCGGCCAGGTGGCTGGCGGGTTGACCGTCACGAGTGGGCGTCAGGACTCGATCGCGTCGGCCACGTTGTCCCCGGACTTCGCAACGGCCTTCTTGATCTTGTCGTAGTCGCCGGAGTCGATCGCCTTGCTGATCTTCTTGTCCGCCTTGACCAGCACCGACTCGACGCGATCCGCGTAGTCGTCCTCGACGACGGCGGCGATCGCCGAGGTCCCCGGCGGCATGTACTCCTCGAGGTCGACGCCGAGCTTCTTCTCCTCGTGGCGCTTGATGAACTCGCCGACGACGCCGCCGATCCCGGCGCCGATCGCCGTCGCCAGAAGCAGCGGGGGGGCGAACAGGCCCACGACCAGGCCGCCGACGGCACCGACGCCCACGAGCCCGGCGACGGCGCCGTGCTCCTCGACGTTGACCTTGCCGGTGGCGTCGCGATTCATCACCACGGCCCCGATCACGGTGTAGTCGCCGGCGCCCTGGCCGTCCTTGAGGGCCTTGAAGTCGTCCGCCGCGTCGCCGGCGTCGGGGTACGATCCGACGACAAGGACGAGATTGTCACTAGCCATGCATTCTCCAGTGCTCGATTCCTGATGGGCTGGTTGGCAGGGATGGCACCCAAGTAGCGCATCCCCAACGCGCGTGAATGTATGCGCCGAGAATCCAGGCGTGCAAGAGGATCCGCGACCCGCCCCCCACGACGCATGGCGGCGACGCTCGCGGGAGCCGGGGGCTAAGCTGGTAGTCGTGGATGAAGGTCTTCCGATCGCCTATCAGGTCCTCGACGAGGACGTGCCGGTGTACGCGGCCGGTGGCGACCTGGTCGGAACGGTTGACCACGTCGTCGCGGCCCGCGACAAGGACATCTTCCACGGGATCGCGATCCGGACCGGCGGGGGCCGGCGCTTCGTGGCGGCCGAGCAGGTCGCCTCCCTGCACGAGCGCGGCGTTGACCTGAGCATCGACCCGGCGGAGGTCGCCCTGCTTCCCGAGCCCCACGGCGCGGCGCCCGTCTGGCACGACACCGAGCCCGGGGCGAAGCCGAGCGCGTGGAATCATCTCGTCGGCCGCCTGACCGGGCGCGCGGGCCGCGACGGCTGGTCCGAGGAGGAGTAGGCCCGAGCGGCCGCGGCGGCGTGCCCCGGCGCAGGCGATGCGGCATCCACACCCCCCGCAGACGGCCCGGTGGATGACGACATGCAGGACCACACGAGGGCCCGGAACGATCTCGGTCAGGCGCCCGAGGGGCTGCGGCCGCGCTCTTCGGATCGCCGAGCGGAAACCCGGCCCCTGGGGCGCTTTCCGTGTAACGCGTCGCCCCGCGGCGATGTCCTGCGCGAGCAGCGAGGCACGGACCGAGTCATGGATCGTGGATGGGAGTGTGCTCGGTCATCTCGGACGATGAGCCCCGTGGGATGAGAGCCCCTCTGGATTCGGCCGCGGGCCATCGCGGGCGAAGTCGCGTCACCCGGTGGCGGCCGGTCCCTGGTCGCGGGTGGCGCACGCCGCGCCATGCCCGGCCCGGGCAGGCCGGCATGCGCCCGGCCCCTGCGGCGCGTCGCCCTACCCCACCGTGAAATCGGTGCGCATCCCGCCGGCGCAGTGGCCGGGCAGGGGATCGCTCCCCTTCGACTGCAATCCCTGGAGCCGCAGGCTCCGCAGGGCGGGGGATCGTGTGATCAATCGAGGAATGGCCATCGCCCCGGGAAGAGTCGCGATGCTCCCCCACCGCCGGGCTGCGACGGTCCTCGGATACGACGCCTCCGCCGGGCGCTGGAGCGCTGTCCGTCTGGGGCCTCGGATGGTCACGGGGCCGGTGGACAGGCGAAGGACCGGGCTAGCCGATGGCGGCGCCGGGGGCGGCAGTTGTCGCGGGCATGGACCGATGGAAGCACCGGACCCGGACAGGGGGGCCGCGACAACCCCGCCCGCCCGAGCCCCGCCCCACCACGGTGGCCGGGGCCCGAACCTCGCGCGCGTTGCCCCAGACCCGTTTGAGCCTTGGACTATGAGCTTCTTACAGCGCTTTGGACCACCGCCCAAACTTTGGGCCGAGACAAAGTCGCAGGTGGGATCGGCAACCGCTCCGCGGTGGGCGCTCATGCGACCAGAGTGCGTCGTACACTCCCGCAGTGGCTGCTCGCGCGCGCCTCCACGAGCTCGTCGACACGCTCCCCGAGGATGTGAGCGCCGAGGCCTTGGCGTTGATCTCTGATCTCGTCCAACCTGACGACGGTCAGCTCAGCGAGAGTGAGCTGGCGGCCCTGGGCGAGGCCGACGTAGCAATCGCCGCCGGCGAGATTCGCCCGCTCTCCGAGGCCCGCCGAGACCTCGACCTCTGATCCAGACCCGCTCGGGGTTCTTCTGACCGGGCTGGCCCGAGCGTGATCGCGCAGAAGGAGTGACGGTGATCCTTCGCGTTCTGCCGCGCGGAGTCGCGCCGACCGCGATTGACCATCAGCGCCGTCGGCAGCCAACGGCCGAGACCGGCCGGCGCTCTCTTCCTCTGGCTCCGTAGGAGCCTCTAGGGCGTGCGAGATCGTTGACCCCGTGGGTGATCTCGTCGGTTGTGCGCTCGGCTCCCGCACCCTTGGCGCTGCTGGCCTGCGACTGTTGCAGCACCGGGGCGGGGCACGGCTGAGGCGATCGCGACGCAGGGCTCCTCGACGGCGTCCGTAGCGCCCCGATGGAGGTCTCGCGACTCCCATGGAGCGATGAGAGGCCGGGCTTGGGCGTTGACTGGCTGCCGGGAGGTCCGGAGGTTGGTCCAGTCGACTTCGGGGACGGCGGCCCGGGCCGCGGCTACCCCGGCGGTGGATGCGAGCGCGGGAGCGCCGGGCCGTTCGGCTCTGCGGTGGGCCGCAGCGGGCTTCGGCGGAGCGACGTACGCACTGCTGCGGATGTCGAACGACGACTTCGACCTTCCCGCCGCAGGGCCACGCACCACCTAGCCGGGGAACAACCTGCGATCACAGCGCAGTGATCTTTCGTCGTGACCGACCCGGGGCAGCCACCCCGGGTCGTGTCGTCTCTGGGGCCGCGTCGAGTGGCTGAACAACCTCTCGAACGACGTGGCGGGTGGCCAGTCGGTGGCGGCGGGGCGGAAGTCGACGCGGGCGGAGCCGCCCCACGGTCAACCCCGTAGCCCAGCCCGGCCGTTCTGGCCACCTCGCCGAGCCGTCGTTCTTACAGGCGCTCTCGTGCAGGTGCGTGGGCGCGCGCCGATCGCGTCGGCCCGTTCCGGCTGCCCACCTGGATCGGGCGCGCGGCGTTCCCCGGGGTCACGCCGGCTTGCGCGCGACCGCGAAGAGCTTCGCGAATTCGTAGCTCCATCCCCGCGGGCCGGACCGCTCCCGCAGATTCGCCTCGATCTTGGCCACGTACCCAGCCACCTCGGCCTCGGACTGGTCACCGATCATGTGGCCTGCCACGACCCGCATGCGCTCCATGTACGCCTCGACCGAAGTGTGGCGCACCCGGGTCTCCATCCAGATGTCGATGGGCTCCAGCCCGGCCTGGACGAGGTAGTCCTCCATCTCGGGCACGCTGCGCAGGTTGCCGTCGAACGCGCCCACCCACCGGTAGTTGATCGGCTCGATGTTGGAGATCACGTCGCGATACGCCTGCTCGCCGCCACGCCCGGACATGAGGATCGCCACCACGCCGCCCGGCCTCAGGGCCCGCGCGATGGCCTTCGCCGCCTCCCACTTGTGCGGGAACCAGTGGTAGGCCATGGAGCAGATCGCAAGGTCGAACGAGTTCTCGGCGACCGGCATGTTCTCCACGTCCGCCTGGGCAAGCGTGATCTCGACGCCCTCGATGCCCCCGAGCTTGGCCTGGAACTGCCCGAGCATCCCTTCCGCCGGATCGACGCCCGTGATCCGGGCGGGGCGGAACCGATCGATCACGGCCTGGGTGGCCCAGCCGGTGCCGCACCCCACGTCCAGCACGTCGTCATAGCGACCGGGCGGGATGGAGAGGACGAGGCGCTGCGCGCCCTCGATGTTGAAGCGGACGGCGTCCTCATAGTCCGACGCGGTCTCCGTGAACCCGCCCGCGACCGACTCGTGATTCGTGTGGATGTGCGACGACATGGACTCCGGAACCCCTCTGCTCGATGTGGGCCGCCACCCTATCCGCGCCGGCGCATCGGCGAGGATCTGCTTGAGCGGCTTCGCCGCGTTCATCAGATGAGCCACGTCGCCACCCCATGGTGCATCTCCGGTGCCTCTCGTGCTCGTCGGTCCTGCCGCGTGGGCGCCAGGACCTCCCGCGCCACTTCACGGCCGTGGGGGGTCCTGTGCCAGCGGCTGGCGGCCGTCGACGTCGGCGTCGATCGGACCCTGAGCCGTGCCCGGGCGGCCACAGGGCCGGGCGAATCGCCAGGCAACCGCCGCCAGGGCGATCACCAGGACGATGCCACCGATGTCGGAGACGGTCGTGACCCTGCGAAAGCGCGCGCGCCCCTTCCGCAGCTCGATGTAGCCGGCGGGCCGGACGACCGCACCGCCTCCCCCGCCCTCACCGGCCTCGCCCCGGCGGTCGCGCCCGCCTCCCCCGCCGAACCCAAACCGCGCCCGCGCGACTGGGATGACGACGACGCCGGCATGCTCGACGGGCGGACCGAAAACGGCCTCTGCGCGCGCCCCGCGGGCGACGTCGCCAGCGAGCCGGCGCAGCGGCCCGGTGCTCTCGTGCCTATGGGTCATCGCGACACCTCCTCGTCGATCACGGCCGAGACCAGTCTCCGCGGAGCCGATCCGCCTTTGTGAACGGACGACCAGCCGCGGGAAGAGCCGTGGGAACCGCGGATGGCCCGATGGGCCAGGCGCGGCGGAACTCTGCCAACTGGCCACGGCTGAGGCCGGCACCGGACGCCATTCAGACCACGTCGCGCTTCTCGACCGCGAACAGGCCGATCGCGGCGGGGACCGCAGCCCAGGCGGCGATGGCGGCGATGGCCGCGGGCACGCTGACGTCGCTGCCGACTCCGGACAGCACGTTGGCGAGGACGCTGGGCATCCACGAAGCGGACTCGTTGGCGAGTTGAACGACGAGCGGCGGAGCGACGATCAGCGCGAGCACGGCCCCCGTGACGGCACCGCCGGTGTTGCGGACGAGCGCACCGATGCCGGCGCCCAGAACCGCTCCGGCCGCCCCGGCGCCCCCGGACGCCAGGAGCACCCGCGCGACCCCTCCCGTGGAGACGAGAAAGCCGTAGTCCGTCGTGGGAAGCGACAGCGCGACGGCGCCCACCGTCAGGGCCGCCCCGGCCAGCCCGAGGACGGCTCCGGCTATCAGGACCGCCGTGAATTGCGCGAGGACCGCCCGGTGGCGCCGCGGGGCGGCCAGGAACGTCGGGACGACGGTGTTGTGACCGTACTCGCGGGCCACGGCGATGGCGCCCAGCAGTCCCGCGACGATCATGGCGTTGGCTGCGAAGGCCATCAGCGACTGCTGATCCTCCGCCGTGGCGATGAAGTCCTTGCTGCCATCCATGTCGGTCCCGAAGACCACGGCCGTGGCCGTGATGGCGCTGATCACCACCAGGACCGCGAGGAACGCCCAGGGCATCTTCGTGGTCGTGAGCTTGCGGAGCTCAGACCGGGTGAGCCTCATCCACGTCATGGCGCCACCACCTCCTTGGCCGCCTCGTCGTCGTCGCCGGCGCTGGTCCAGTCGAGGAACAGGTCCTCGAGGGAGCCCGCATGCGGTGAGAGCTCATGGAGCGGGATGCCGACGACGAACGCCCGCTCACCGATCTGGTCGATCGCGAGGCCGCGGACCACGAGCGTCTCCCCATCGAGCAGCCGCACGATCGCGCCCTCGGCCTCGAGCACGTCTTTCAGGCGCTCCGGCGACGCCGACCGCACGAGTGACGCGGCCTGCAGGAGATCGCCGAGGGATCCGCTCGCGACCAGCCGGCCCCGGTTGATGACGACGACCTCGTCGGCGAGATGCTCCATCTCGGCCAGCAGGTGGCTCGAGACGAACACCGTGTGACCCTTCGCCGCCCGCGCTCGCAGCACGTCGCGCAGCGCGCGAACCCCCTGTGGATCGAGGCCGTTACCGGGCTCGTCGAGGACGAGCGCCGGTGGGTCTCCGAGCAGCGCGGCGGCGAGGCCGAGCCGCTGCCGCATCCCGAGCGAGTAGGCGCCGACCCTCCGATTGCCGGCATCGGCGAGGCCGACCTGCTCCAGCAACTCCTCGACGCGCGCGGCGGGCACGGCCGTCGCGTCGGCCAGGATCCGCAGGTGGTTGCGCCCGCTGCGCCCCGGGTGGAAGGCGTTCGCCTCCAGAAGGACCCCGACCGTCCGCGCGGGGTCGGGGAGTTCGCGGTAGCGCGTTCCGGCGATCGTCGCCCGGCCGCCGTCGGCCGAGGCCAGGTCGAGCAGGATCTTCATGGTCGTCGACTTGCCGGAGCCGTTCGGCCCGAGAAACCCCGTGACGCGCCCCGGCTGGACGGTGAAGGACAGGTCGTCGACGACGACATCGTGTCCGTACCGCTTGGTCAGGTGGTCAACCTCGAGAACGGGCATTCCGGGGACGGGTGGATCGGCCCTCATGGGTGCACTCCTCTCCAGGGCATGCGATGGCGGATCGGGGACCACCATCGCGGCACCAAGGACGATGGTCATCCGGTCATCGCCCCGGCTCAGACCCGGGAAAGATCCGCTCGTCCGACGCGAAAACCCGCAGGGACCTCGCGGGGGGGCCACGCCTCTGGTTCACGGATCAAGGACGCGTAGATGCCCGAGGGGGCGATCCGCGGGTCTGCGGAATCGCCGCCGCCACCGGGGGTGGTGTCGTGGACTCGCACGGCCCCACGAGATGGAGCGTCCGATGAGCCCCCGCACCGATGCGCACCGCCCGACCTCGAGCGAGGCCGGGGCCGGCGGGGGACCCGCGACCGGTGGAGGGACCGCCGATCGGCGGTCCCGGTTCGGCCGGTTCGCCGCCTCCGGTCGCGACCGCCTGGGGGCCGCGCTGAAGCCGGTGTGGATCGACCTGCGCATCGGCGTCGGCCTCGCCGCCGGACTCGCCGCCCTCTGGGCGTTGATCGCCGCCTGGTGGATGCCGCGCGGCCCCCTTACGACGGGCCAGGCACTGTGGTCTCTCCTGATCAGCCTCGCCGTCGGTGTCGCAGCCGGGCTCGTCATGCGCTCGCGCTGGGCCATGCTCGCCGCGCCGGTCGCCTTCGCGCTCGTCTACGAGTTGGCGCGAGTCGACACCGACGGCCCCACCGTAGACGGCATCCACCTCAGCACCTACGGGGTCCTCGCCTTCGTGGTCGGGCGGGGCTTCCACGCTCTGCTCTCACTCGTGCCCCTGCTCTTCGGCGCGACGATGGGCGCCGGAATCGCACGGCGACTCACCCGATCCGCCAGTGGCGTCAGGCCTGGCCGGGCCGTCGGCCTCCACCTGCGCCGCGCCGTCGCGGCGCTGGCAGCGGTCGGCCTGGTGGTGATGGTGGCCGGCCTCGCCCGCCCCGCCTCGACCGATGCGATCACCGGCCCCGACGGCGCGACGCTGCCCGGGAGCATCGCCGAGCTCACCCGGGTCGAGATCGGCGGGCACGAGTTGGCGATGATGATCCGCGGTCACAGCACCGACAACCCGGTGCTGCTTTTCCTCGCCGGCGGGCCCGGGGGCTCGGAGATGGGGGCGATGCGCAACCACCTGGCCGCGCTGGAGAAGCGCTTCACCGTGGTGACCTGGGACCAGCGCGGCACCGGCAAGTCATACACCGAGCTCGACCCGACATCGACGATCGCGCCCGAGGGCTACGTCTCGGACACGATCGCGGTGACCGACTACCTGCGCGAGCGCTTCGGCCAGGACCGGATATACCTGCTCGGCCAGTCGTGGGGCTCGATCCTCGGTGTGCTGGCCGTCCAGGAGCGCCCGGGGCTCTTCCGGGCCTTCATCGGTACCGGCCAGATGGTGAGCTCGCTCGCGACCGACCGGATCTTCTACCGCGACACCCTCACCTGGGCGCGGCGGACCGACAGGGATGGGCTTGCCGGCGACCTCACCGACATCGGGCCGCCTCCCTATCAGTCGGTCCTCGACTACGAGACCGCCCTCTCCTACGAACACGAGGTCTACCCCTACGACCACACCGGGAACTCCGAGGGCGAAGGCGGCTTCTCGGAGAACTTCCTCGTCCCCGAATACACCCTCGTCGACCAGGTCCACCTGCTCGCCGCCTTCATGGACACCTTCACGGCGCTCTACCCCCAGATCCAGGGCATCGACTTCCGCACCCAGGCCACCACCCTCGAGGTTCCCGTGTTCTTCGTCCAGGGCGCCCACGAGGCCCGTGGCCGCGCCGAGCCCTTCGCGCAGTGGTACCGCGCCCTGCGGGCCCCGTCCAAGAACCTCACGGTCCTCGCCACCTCCGGCCACCGACCCCCGTTCGAGCAGCCCGACGAGTTCGTCGCCTACATGACGAACACGGTGCTTGCCCAGACGACGCGACAGTAATCGCCCGACGCGCCGACCGCGCCCCGACAAACGCAGAAGGCCAAGCCACGGGCTGCGCTACGGCTGATCGTCTTCGGCGGCCTGATCGCCATTCTCGGAGCTCGTCAGTCTCTCACGGTAGCCCCGCCCGCCGCCCTCGCGAGAGGGAGCGCGACCGTCAGCCGAGCCCCATTTCCCAGGCCATCGCTCGCGGCCCACACCCTGCCCCCGTGGGCGGCGACGATCGCTCGGGCGATTGAGAGGCCGATGCCCGTGCCGCCGCTCGATCTCGAGCGGGCGCGATCGACCCGGTAGAAGCGCTCGAAGACGCGCTCGAGGTCGTCAGGGCCGATTCCCTGTCCCGAGTCGCTCACCCAGATCTCGACCTCGCCGCCGCGGCTCCGTGCCCCGATCTCGACGCGTCCGCCCGGAGGCGTGTGGCGGAGGGCGTTCTCCAGCAGGTTGCCGAAGACCTCGGCGATGCGGTCGGTGTCGACGAGCACCGGCGCCGATCCGAGGCCCGGCGGCACGTGAAGCGTCACGCCCTTCTCCACGTAGGCCGGCGACGCCGCCTGCGCCGCGCGCTGGATCAGCATCGCGGGCTCCGCGGCGGTCAATCGCAGGTCGAGCTGCCGCTCCTCCGCCCGGGACACCTTCGAGAGGTCCTCCAGAAGACGGGCCATCCGCCGGGTCTCCTGAGTGAGGACGTCGAGGTTCTCGTCGCTGCGAGGAAGCGTTCCATCGGTCATGGCCTCGACATAGCCCTCAACCGTGGCCAGCGGTGTCCGGAACTCGTGCGCCACATCGGAGATGAGCTCCCTGCGGCGACGCTCGGCCGTCTGCAGTGACGCCGCCATCTCATTGAACGCCCTCCCGAGCACGCCCAGTTCATCCTGGCCCGCCTCCGGGACGCGGGCCTCGTACTGCCCGGCGGCGATCCTCCTCGACCCCTCCGCCATCGCCCGGATGGGGCGGAGCATCCTCATCGCCAGGAAACCGCTCACCGCCACCGCCGTGATCGCGGCGGCGGAGATCGCGATAGCGAGCGCAACCATGATGGCGTCGGCGAACGCACGGTCGAGGTGGTCGTTGACCGCCTCCGGCACGACGCCCAAAGCCTCCCGGACGTGCGTGTGGAAGAGCCCGGGGGCCACCAGCAGCGCAACCAGCACGAGGGTCGCGCTCCCGGCGACGATCACCAGCAGCTGCGCGACGATGAGCTTGGCCGCGAGGCTGCGCCGAAGGCGGCGAATCACCCGCCCGGCCCCAACCGGTAACCGACTCCGCGCAGCGTCGAGATGTAGCGGGGATCCGAGGGGTCATCACCCAGCTTGCGCCGCAGGTTCGCGATATGCACGTCCACGACATGCTCGTCGCCGAACCAGCTCGGGCCCCAGACGTGCTCGAGGAGCTGACGCCGGCTGAAGGCGACCCTCGGCTGCCCGCTGAGCGCGTCGAGGATGTCGAACTCGAGGCGGGTGAGCGCGATCGACCGGCCGTCGCGTGCCACCTCCCGCGCGACGGGGTCGATGACCAGGTCCCCGAGGCGGCGGGTCTCCGGCGCCTCCTGCCCTGCGCGGGGTCGGCGGAGCATGGCGCGGATGCGCGCCACCAGCTCGCCGGGGGAGAACGGCTTGGTCACATAGTCGTCGGCTCCGGTCGAACAAGCCGACGATCTTGTCCACCTCCTCGGCGCGCGCGCTCAGCATCACGATGTAGGCATCGCTGAAGGTGCGGATGCGGCGGCAGACCTCGATGCCATCGATGCCGGGCAGCATGAGATCCAGGACCACGACGTCCGGCGGGCGCGCGTGCGCCAGGCGGATCGCGTCCTCCCCGTCTGCGGCGGTGGAGACCGAGAAGCCCTCGCGTTCGAGGTAGGCGCTCACGAGGCGCACCAGCCGGGGTTCATCGTCGACGACGAGCGCGTGCGGACGGGCTGGAGGCTCTCCGCCCGCCCGCGTCGGCGCCGGTGCGCTCATCCGTCCTTCGCCACGAAGCGACCGTGCCACCAGTGGTACCAGACCGAACCCGTGTAGGCGTTCACCGAGAGCATCCCGTCGATCTTCCCGTCACGCTCCGCGTGGAGCGTGTAGTAGCCGGGGAAGGCGTCCGCCATGCCCGCGCGCAGGCCGCTGCGGTTCGCGTCCAGCCAGAGCTGCGCCGTCCGCCTCGCCTCGGGGGCATCGATCTGCGCCGCCCCGGTGGCGGTGCCGGGCGTCCATGTCGGGTCGGCGGGGGCGCCGCCGCCCATCATGCCCCCACGGCCCATCATCCACCCGTTCATCGCGCCGCCCATGGCCGCCGCCGAACCGCCGCCCCGCATCATGCCGTAGCGGGTGTTCCACATCATCGCCGGCCCGTACTCGAACCAGGTGGCACCGGTTCGTGCGTCGATCAGGACCTCGGTCGCGAGGCGACCGTCGCTCTCCGCGAGCTCGGCGTAGAAGCCGTCGCTGAACTGCATGACCTCGCCCACCTTCAGGTCGACCCGGTCGGCGAAGCGCTCCGCCTGGCGGCGGGCCTCCGGCAGATCGCCGACCGGGTCGCCACCATCGCGGGCCGCATAGCCCATCATCCCCGAGCCGTAGCTCACCAGCCCCGGGGCCGTTCCGACGTGGGGCGGCCCAGCGATCGACGACCCGAGCGCGACGAGGGCGGCGATCAACGTGACGATCCACCCCATTCGATCCCGGGTCATCGTCATCACCTCCCCTCGTCGCGCCGGCCAAGGACGCCGCGCAGGCGCTCGTAGGTCTCAACGTCGATCTCACCGCGGGCGAGGCGCTCGTCGAGCAGCCGATCCGGGCTCGGAGCCGCGGTCCCCTGATCGGATGACCCGCGGGCGCCCGTCGAGGGGAAGAGCCGTGCGATCGCCAGCCCGACGATCGCGACGAGCGCGATCCATAAGACGATCATGAGCGTCCATCCCCCCGCTCCATCCCGTAGCCGTCCATCATGATCCTTCCCTCCCTCTCGTAGCTCGATGAGACCAAGGCTAGGAACCGGATGTCAGGGGCCGGTGTCGCCACGATCAAGATCCGATCAAGGCGACGAGGGGTCTCTCGGTCGCCGGTGCCGGAGGGGGCTGCCCGGGAGGCTCTTGGTCACCCGTCGGCGCGCGCGATCGTGTCGGGCACGATCTCCGGCCGGCCCGGCCCCCGCTCCCGCGCATCCGGCGGACGATGTCTCAACGGACGGCCTCTCCGGCCAGCGGCGCTCCTCCTCGGGGTCGAGTTCGCGACCCGATCCGACGTCCTCGGAAGCGGCGGCGGGCAGGCGAAGACCCTTGAGGGCGAGCGCGTTGACGGCGACGATGAAGCTCGAGCCCGACATCGAGAGGGCGGCGATCTCAGGTCTCAGCACGAGGTCGAAGGCGGGCGCGAAGACGCCGGCGGCGATCGGGAGCGCGATCGCGTTGTAGCCGACGGCCCAGCCGAGGTTCTGGCGCATCTTGCGCAGCGTTCCGCGGCCGACCGTGAGCGCCGTCGCCACATCCAGCGGATCGGAGCGCATCAGGACCACGTCGGCCGTCTCGATGGCCACGTCGGTCCCGGCGCCGATGGCGATCCCCAGATCGGCCTGGGCGAGCGCCGGGGCGTCATTGACCCCGTCGCCGACCATCGCCACCGCCCGGCCCTGCGCTTGGAGCTCGGCCACCTTGGCCGCCTTGTCGCCCGGGAGCACCTCGGCGATGACGGTATCGATGCCGAGCTCTCCGGCGATCCGCCGCGCGGTCGCCTCGTTGTCGCCGGTCAGCATCACCACCTCCACCCCCGCCTCGCGCAGGCGGCCGCCGCCGCCCGGGAGCTCGGGCGCACGGCGTCCGCGATGGCCACGAGCCCCGCCGCTCGGCCGTCGATGGCGACGATCACCACCGTGCGCCCGCCCGCGGCGAGCTCGTCTCGCCGGTCGGCGAGCGCCTCGAGATCGATGCCCTCGAGATCCATCAGGCGCCGGTTCCCCACCGCGACCCGCCGCCTTCCACCACGGCGATGGCGCCGTGCCCCGGCACGTTCTCGAAGCCCTCGGCCGTCAGGGAGCCCGGGCCGCCGGTCCCGGCGCGCTCGACGATGGCCGCCGCGAGCGGGTGCTCGGAGTTGCGCTCGACCGCGGCGACGAGGCCCAGGAACTCGCGCTCGTCGATCCCGTCGGTGATGACGTCGGTCACCTCAGGCTCGCCCTTGGTCAGGGTGCCGGTCTTGTCCATGACCACGACCTCGATGCGCGCCGAGGCCTCGAGCGCGACGGCGCTCTTGAAGAGGATGCCCCGTTTCGCGCCGAGCCCGCTTCCCACCATGATCGCCGTGGGTGTCGCGAGCCCGAGCGCGTCCGGGCAGGTAACCACCACGACCGTGATCGCAAAGAGCACCGCCGCGCTCGCCGGGCGGTCACTGAAGGCCAGCCATGCGGAGAGGGTCAGCGCGCCGCCGATCAGGCGACGAACACAAGCCAGAAGGCGGCCCGGTCCGCAAGGCGCTGGCCGGGCGCCTTCGAGTTCTGAGCCTCCTGCACCAATGCCACTATCTGGCGAGGGCCGTGTCGCCCCGACTTTGGTCGCGCGGATGCGAAGGTGCCGTTGCGTTGATGTGCCCCGATCACCTCGCCGGCGCCTTGTGCACGGAACTCTCGCCGTGACCATCACTCGTCGAGCTCGCTCTCGCCCTCGACACGCCGTCCACGGCGATCTTGCCCCGGACGACGAGCAGAGATCGCCACGCCGATGTCCGTCGTCGACCTCGACCGGCTCGCCTCGCGGAGACGAGCGCACGCGGCGTGCGAGTCGAGGAGCGTGCGGATGCGTCGTTGGCCCCCCCGCGGCACGCATCTCGAACAGTGCCCAGCAGACACCGAGACCGCCGCTCGTAAAACTCCCCGCCGCCGGTGAGCGTGACACGAGGAGTAGGTCCAGCCCGCTCCGTCGCACCCACAACCATCATTCAGCGTGCGCCCGACGCGCACCGCGAGAAGATCAAGAGTCAAGCACCCAGCTCAATAGCCCCGACATCCTCGCGCGCCCGAACCGACACCCACCGCGCGGGCTCGCGTCCATCCCTCGGATGCTGCCGTCCATCGGTAGATCGGGATGTCGTGCCGGGTCGGTCCTCGGAGCGCCTATGCTCGTCCGGCACATGCACCGTCCTCGAGGCTTGCCGAGCACGGCGCGTGGGCCGCGCGCCTGGCGGCCGCCGTGCGACGCCGTCTGGAGACGGTCACGGCCCGCGGTCTCCTGAGGGCCCACACGTCCGAGCTCGGGCTGCTCCTGCTCGGCGTGGTGCTGCCGCTGATCCTGCTGGCGGAGCTCGCCGAGGATGTCTGGCGCCGCGAGGGGTTCGCATGGGACCTCGAGATCCTGAGGTTCATGCACGACCGGAGCAGCCCGGTCCTCGACGTCCCGATGGTCGCCCTCTCCATCGCCGACGGGGCCGCGGGGCTGGTGGTCGTGGTGACGGGGCTCGCGATCGCGCTCGCACGCGTGGGCGGCGCGCGGACGCCGTCTTCCTCGTCATCGCGGTCGGCGGGGCCGCAGCCATCGAGCTCGTCGCGAAGCTCGCGTTCGCACGCCCGCGCCCGGACCTGTGGGCCCACGCCTACTCCCGCCCGCGGTCGGCTACCTAGGCGCCTCACGATCGCAGCGCAGCCGCGACGCGCGCGGCTCACATCTTCCAGCGCTTCATCTCACACACTTACTTATGTGCTCTCAATAAGCGCATACCACCTCGCAACATGCTCTCGTCCTTCGTCTTGCATCTGCCGTGTCCACATCATCCGCGCAGAATCCCATACCGCGCTGCACCTCAGCAGACCCGCGCTAGCAGCGTGCTTCAATTTCACACGCATCAATCAGCGTCGCTCGCAAGACACGACTCCAATATTCTCAAGCCAATACATATAACTCACTCGGTCGGCTACAACTCGTTCCCCAGCGGGCACGCGATGTCATCGACCGCGCTTATAATACCAGCATACATACAGCGCATATTCGCGCGCAAGCGGATCGCACGCTCGCACGATGTCATCGCCGCGCAGGCGAAGGAGATCGGTCAGATGCAGCGACAGCGTGAGAATGTTCCCACCCTCGATGAGCTCCGCCCACCCGGGCTCGACGGGCGCGTGACCCAGTCGATCCTCGTGGTGGATGACGAGCCCGGATCATCGAGATCGCGTCGCCTACCTGCGCAGGACGGCTTCACCGTCAGAACCGCGACGACAGGCAGGATAGCGCTTGACGCCGTCGCCACGCAGTCCCCGATCTGATCGTGCTCGACCTGCTGCTTCCGACCTCTCCGCGAGAGGTATGCGTGTCGCTGCGTCGGTCGCTGAGCGTTCCGATCCTGATGCTGACCGCCAAGTCCCGAGGCCGACCGTGTCCGGGCCTTGCCCTCGGCGGACGACTACCTGGTGAAGCCGTTCTCCCACGCGAGCTGGTCGCACGGTGCGTGCCATCCTGCGCGTACCTCGGTCGCTCGATCCGCCGGCGGATCTGCTCCTCCTCGATGAGGTCGCTCGAGGTGATCTGCCGCGCACGAGGCGCGTCTCAGCGGCAGGCCGTTCCGCTGACCGCGACGGAGTTCCGCCTGCTCGCCGCGTTCAGCCGCCAGCCCAGGCGCGTCTTCTCGCGGTTCGAGCTCCTGCAGGTGCTCCAGCCCGACGTTGAGGGTTCGAGCGGACCGTTAACGTCCACATCATGCGCCTGCGAAGGAAGATGATGAGACCGCAACGGCTCGGCGACTACATCTCAACGGTCTACGGGGTCGGCTACTGGCTCGACGAGCCGGTCTAGAGACGGTGGCCGCACTCGGACTGCGCGCACGCCTGGTCGCCGCGTTCGTCGGGATCGCCGCCCTGACGACACTGGTCGCCGCGCTCCTCACGAGCTTCGGCCTTCACCGCCAGATCGATTCGTATCTGGAGCAGCGAACCGACGACGCTGCGGCGGGCGCCGTGGCCGTCGCGGAGGACGCGTACGCCAAGAACGGCGATGAGTCCGGAGGGGCTCGACCTGCTGGCGCACGAGCTCATTCTCACGGCTACGACTTCCGCCTGGTCTCCGGGGGTCGCACCCTCGTTAACACGACGAAGCTCGAACGGACGGGTTCGGATTTCCGGCGGGTCGCGGAAATGCCCGTGCGCGACCCCTCGGGTGACGACGTGGGAGTGCTCCAGCTCTTCGCGCTCGGAGCGCGGGGGAACACGGCGGCGGACGACCGGCTCCGCAGCGAGCTGGATCGTGCCCACCTGGTGGCCGTCGCGATCGCCGCGATCCTCGCGTGATCGCGGGCACTCGTGGTCGCTGGCCGCCTCTCACGGCCGCTCCAGCGCGCTGGCCGTCGCCGTACGCAGCCTCGCGAGCGGCAGCGCGACCCTGTCTCCTCCGACGACGGGGTCGCGCGAGGTGCGCGAGCTCGGACAGGCGCTCGCGGGCCTGGCCGGCGAGCTGGACCGCCAGCAGCGGTCGCGTCGTCAGCTCGCGCAGGATCTCTCTCACGAGCTGCGGACGCCGCTCATGCTGGTCCAGAGCCGCATCGAGGCCATGCAGGACGGTGTGCTGCCGTTCGACGCGGACGGCCTCTCCGCGCTGCACACCGAGACCCTGCGTCTCGGTCGCCTGATCGGCCAGATCGAGCGACTCGCCGAGGCGGAGGCCCATCCACCCCCGCTGCGCGCCGACCCGATCTCACTCGACGATCTCGCACGGGAGGCGCGCGACGCCCTGGCGGCGGCATTCGAGATCCGCGGGCTCTCGCTGGCGACCGACGCACCTCCCACGCCCACCACGGGAGATGCCGACGCGGTGCGCCAGATTATCACGAACCTCCTCACCAACGCCCTCAGGTACGCCCCGGACGAGGGCACCGTGCTGCTCTCGACGTTGCTCGATGGGGACCGGGCACTGCTCACGGTGAGCGACGAGGGTCGCACCTTGGACGACGTCGCCGGCGAGCGGGTCTTCGAGCGCTTCTACAGGGGTCCGGACGCGGCCCAGAAGAGCGCCGGCGCCGGGCTGGGGCTGACGATCGCGCGGAACCTCGCGGCGGCGCTGGGGGGAGGGCTCGCGGTCGAGTCCGGCGGCGGCGGGACCCTGTTCACCCTCTGGCTTCCGTCGGGGACGGCCGAAGGACCGCACCGCCCTGCGGGGACCGGGGTGCACCTCGGGGGCTCCACGCCGACGGTGCCGAAGGATGGGCGTCAGGATGGCGGCGTCGCCGGAACCCCTCGCCGGTCGCCCAGGACGCGTCGCTCCCTGTTCGGATGCCGTCGCCCGGCGTCGGGGTGTCGCGCGTCTGCCTCGGCGTCCGTGGTGGTCGTCGTAGCGCCGCTGGTGATCGCGTCGGCTGGAGCGCAATGCCCTCACCCGGGGGCGGAGGCCACCCGGTGACCGCGCGAATCACGATCGAGCGCCCGGGCGGCCTTTCCGAGGCGCTCCGCGCGGTCGCGGGCACGCGGGTGAGTCCCCAGAACGCCCTGGCACGAGACCTTCTCGCAGAGGCGGAGCGCTGAGTGGACCGCGGTCACCACGGGTCCCGCCCGCCGCGGGGCCCCACGAGTTTTGACAAACCCGTTACAGCTCTCTCCCGCCGATCCTTGGGGAATCGGCCCGACGAGGGTAGCGTCGTCCCACGATCTGCTTTTCGATCACCGGCCGGCACTCGAAGCGGACGCCCCGTCAGCGACGCGGAGGAACCGCCTTCTGAGGCGATATACCGCCCGACGGGCAGCGACGTTCCGCGCCTCACGAAGCAGGATCGCGGCGGCGGCCGTGGCACTGAGTCTCGCCGCCGGCGCCGGAGTCACCACCGGGGCGCCTGCGACCGTCGCCGACAAGAGGGCGGAGGTCGCGAGGATCACGGACGAGCTCCAGGCGATCGACCACCGGGTCGAAGATGCGGCGGAGGCCTACAACGGGGCCCGGTATCGCCTGATGGAGACCAGCGAGCGCGTCGCCCGGAACCGTCGCGCATTGAGCGCCACCACGCGCGGTCTCGCCACGAAGCGAGCTGTGCTGGCTCGACGGCTCCGCGGCATCTATGCCACCCCCGAACCCTCGCTCGCACAGGTGCTCGTCACCAGCGGCAGCCTCACCGCCGCCATCGAGCAGGTCAACCTGCTCGAGCAGATCGGCGAAAGCGACGCGCAGTTGGTCGGCGATCTCAGAGCGAACCGTGAGAAGCTCGCGGCGCTCCGGAAGGGACTGCTCGCGGACCGCGAGAAGTCCCAACGGGAAGTCGTCGAGGCGCGACGTCAGACACGGGCGGTCGAGGCCCTGCTCGCCCTACGACGGGCCGTCCTCGCGAGCGCGCGTGGTGAGCTCAGCCGCCTCCTCGCCGCAGACCGTGCCCGGGAGCGCCGCGCGGCCGCCGCACGGGCCGCCGTCGCACGCCAGCGTCAAGCGGCCACCGCGTCGACCGTCACCTCCCCCGCAGCCACGACCGCGCCCGTGGCGGCTGCCGCAGCAGCGGACCCGGCAGCCCCGGATCCCGCGACGTCCGCCCCCGCCGCCGCCCTGCCCAGCGGCAGCGGCAACTCGACGTCGGCGAGCGTCGCGATGCGATACCTGGGTGTCCCCTACCGGTGCGGAGGGGCGTCCCCCTCCACGGGCTTCGATTGCAGCGGGCTGGCCTCCTACGCGTACGCCCAGATCGGCAAGAGCGTCCCGCACTACACCGTCGCCATCTGGAACGCCTTCCCCAAGGTGCCGACGTCCCAGCTGCAGGTCGGCGATCTCGTCTTCTACCGGGGCCTGGGACACATGGGCATCTACATCGGCGGGGGGCAGTACGTTAACGCCCCACAGACCGGGGACGTGGTCAAGGTGTCGAGCATGAGCGCTCGAAGCGACTACGTCGGCGCCGTTCGTCCCTGAGCCCATGACGGAGGCGAAGGTGCGTGGGGACCACTGCCCGTCGATCGATGAGACCGCAGCGCCCGAAGGCAGCCGCCGCCGGGGGCCTGTCGGCCCTCGGCCTGGCGGCGCAGCGAAGCCGCTCCCGTTCGACGGACACGGACACGGACACGGACACGGAGAGCCGAGCGCAACCGGCGTGACCGGCTGAAGCGAGATGGGTTGACGAAGACCCTGGATCCTCCCCATATGATCCAGGGTCTTCTTGCCCGCCCGGCAGGCATCCGGTGAGCTGCGCGAGCGCGGTGCGGATGGTCGTCGAGGCGGGTGCCGAGCGTCAGTCGCACGGGCTCCCGAGCCAGGGTCGCGCCAGGCCGCCCCTCTTCACTCGGATGTCCCTCGCCAGGGGCGTCCGAAGGGTGGCGGAGGGGCTACTCCCCGGGTAGCCGCGCGAGCGGTCTGCCGGTCAGTTCACGACGAGGTTCGCGTGCATGCCTGCCGCGTAGTGGCCGGGGAGGTTGCACACGAGGGCGTAGCGGCCCCGCGGAAGCCGGAGCGTGGTCTTGGTCCTCTTTCCGGCGTGCACATGCGTTCCGTGGTGACCGGGCTTATCGCCCTTGCGGACCCGCGGAGCGACCACTCCCGTCTCGACCGCGGCGCCGGAGGCGGTGGTCGGCAGCGCACCGGAGTCCTTGTCGGTCCGCATGACGAGGACCTCGTGCTCGATCGTCCCGTCATTGGCGATCGTGAACGTGGCGGTGCCCGCGCTCACCGTCGCGGGCTCGGGGGTCATCGCGAACTCCCCGGGAGCTCCCATGCGGATGGTCGTGGCCCGACGGCGGCCGCTTCGTGCCGGCGCCGCGCGTCGTCGGATTCCCCGGTCGTGACCTGCGTGGATGCCGCGGCCCCGTCTTCGCCCTTCCGGGGAGTCGTCCCCGCAAGCGGACTTGCCCAGATGATCCCAGCGCGAGCGCCCCGATCGAGAGCGTTCGCCTCAGTCGGTTCTTCCTCAAACGGCCGTTCCTTTCGTGGTTGATCCCACTCGGGCGCATCACGGCGGGGGCCTGCGTCCATCGGCGCGGGGCTCCCTGGAGCCAGGAGTGGCTCACGAGGGGTCGTGGGTCGTGCGCACGCACGGAGGGAAGAGGCACTCGCAAGGAATCGCGGCTGCGCGTGCACCGAAGCTATCACGAGGCCTCCGGCGGTCCACGCGCCGCGGTCTCTCTCCGGGACCGCGTGCTCGCCGACGTCGCCAAGCCAGCGCCGAGCCGCCTCGCGCGCGGTGCGGCCCGGACGGGGCGGTCGGACTCGGCGCTCCCCTCCCGCGGGCGCCTGAGGGCCCATGCGTTGGAGCTCGGGCTGCTCCTGCTCGGGGTGGTGCTGCCCCTGATCCTGCCGGCGGAGCTCGCAGAGGACGTCTGGCGCCGCGAGGGATTCGCCTGGGGATCGGAGCCCCATCGGGAGAGACCGGGGTGCGGGTCGATCTGCGTGCCCCGCGGCCGGTGTTCCGTTCAGACCGCGTCCGTCATGGGCATCGTCCGCCGGTCGGGGCCCTTGGGTCGGCTCATGCGGACGGCTCGTGCCCCAGGCGCCGCTCGATCACCTCGATCAGCTGCGGGCGCAACCGGGCGGCGGGGATGATGTCGTTCACCGACCCGACCTCGAGGGCCCGCTGCACGCTGTGAATGCCGTCGAACTCGGCGGCGACCTCGCCGAGCTTCTCGGAGCGCACCGCGGCCCGCACGTCGTCGAGTTCTGCACGCAGCCGGCCTCGATCCGCGTCGCCCGCTGCGTCCAGCCGCGCCTGGACCTCCGCGACGCGCGGGTCGGCCCCCGTCCGGGCCGCCACGTCACCGGCGAAGACGACCGCCGCGGCCGGGGCCCCCCCGATCACCGAGGCGTAGGAGCCCTCGACGGCGAGCACCTCCATGTCGTCGTTCAGCGCCGCCGAGAAGACCACGAAGGCGCCCCCGTGGTAGCGGGAGACGACGCAGAACACGATCGGCCCCTCGAAGTTGACCACGGCCCGCCCGATCTCCGCGCCGTACTCGAGCTGCCACTTGCGCAGCGACTCCGGAGAGCCGTCGAACCCGGACAGGTTGGCCAGCACCACCACCGGCCGGTTGCCGCTCGCGGCGTTGATCGCCCGCGCCGCCTTCTTGGAGGAGAGCGGGAAGAGCGTGCCGGCGGTCCACTGGTCGGGTCCATCCGCGGGAAGGAAGCGGTGGCGCGGGATCGGCCGGGATTCGATCCCGAGGACCGTGACCGGATAGCCACCCAGGTGGGCGTCGAAGACGACGGCGGTCTCGGCGTCCGCCATCGCGGCCCACCGCTCGAGGGCCTGATGGTCCTGGTCGATGACCGCGTTCATCAGCGACCGCACGTCGAAGGCCTTCTTGCGCTCGGGGTTCGACTGGGACGAGAAGATGTCGCCCACCGTGGTGAAGGTGGTCCCCGGGCCCGAGTGCGGGTAGCTGCGCACGTCGCGGTCGATGGGGTCGGTGGTGGGGGCACGGCGCGGAGACCTCTCCCCCGGAGCGATGTAGCTGTGTGCGTAGTGGGCGAAGAGGACCTCGCACGCCCCGGCAAGATGGGGCGCCCAGTACTGGGCCTGCCCGTTCGGCCCCATGATCCGGTCGAAGCCGCCGATGCCGAAGTTGTCCTCGGCGGAGACGCCGCCGGAGTAGTCGAGGGCCTGCTTTCCGGTCAGCACCATCGCGCTGTCGGGCGTCATGACGAGAATGCCCCGCGTGTGCATCAGCATCGTCGCCTCGGCGTTCCAGTACGGCTGCGCGCCGACGTTGATGCCGGCCACGACGACGTTCACCTCGCCCCCGGCCTGCGTGAACGTGATGATGCGGCGCAGCACGCGGGAGACCCAGTCCATGTTCTCCGTGCCGCTCTCGCGCGAGATCTTCGCGCCCGAGGAGATGGCGAACCACTCGACCGGCACTCCCATCTGCTCGGCGAGGTCGATCGCGGCGAGGATGCGGCTGCACTCCGGCTCCGACACCGAGCCGAGCGAGCGGGTCGGATCTCCCAGCAGGGCGACGCGCACCATCCCTTCCGGGTGCTTTTCGGTCGGGGTGCGGACGATTCCGGCCACGATGCCGGCGCGATTCCCTCCGGGGGGCCGCCCGACCGGTACCAGGCGCCCGTCGTCGGTCAGGTCGTGCTCCACGAAGCCACCCCCCGCTCCGGCGAGCAGGTGGATGAGCTCATAGGGGTAGACCGTCCCGCGCCGGCGGGCGGCGAGGACGCGTCGGGTGTAGTCGTCCGTCGGCGACAGGGGGTCGGTCGGCGCCTTGGCGAGCCCGACCGACACTCCGGCGCCCGGCTGGTAGGAAAAGCGGAGGGCCATCTCCTTCACCGTGCCGGTGGCCTCCTCTGCGACACCGAAGCACAGTAGGACCTCCTCCAAGCCAAGACCCTCGGTCATCGGAGCGAGGCGTCGCGCCGCGACGATCAGCTCCGACGGCGAGACCTCGACGACCGGCCAGATGTAGAGCAGCACATGGTTCGCCTCCAGCCGGCGCCGGGCGGGCCGCGCCGCCTGATTACGCCGAATCCCCTCGAGGCAGCCGGCCAGGATGTGCTCGACCTCGGGCAGGGCCGTCAGCCCGCCCGAGGTCGCGTAGACCGGGGTCAGGTCGCGGACCTCGGCCAGCGCCACGAGGCGCTCGTCGGCGGGATCGCCGGGCGCCACGCAATGGAAGAGGTACGTGTCATCCACCGACGGCAGCCGGCTGACGTCGAAGTTCGAGAGCCGCCAGAAGCGCAGGCGGCGGGCGATCATCGGGTGGAGGCCCCGGACCACGCGCTCCTCGCGCAGCTGGCCGTGGAAGGGGCGGAAGGTGAACTGGCTCATCTCCCCGCTCGTGAAGGCCACCGAGACGACGAGACGGCGCACCACACCAGGAAGCCGGGCCTCCTCGACGGCGCGGGTGATCGTCTCGGCCAGCGCGTCGAGATCGGGGGCGTCGTCGCCGCTGAGGTAGAGGTCCACCACGCTTCCGTGGGCGTCAGGAAGGTCGCGCACCACCCGTCCGACCGTCTCGAGGGCCGCGTCGAGATCGTCGAGGGCGCCCAGGCTCGCGGTGAGGGGGACGTTGCGCCCGCTCCGGCGGTAGGTCGCCGTGGCGACCTGGCGACCGTCCACGGTGAGCTGGCGCAGATCGCGCAGATCGCGGATCTTGTAGTAGCGCCGGATCAGAACCTCGAGCATCGGCTCGTGATGGGAGATGCCGCCCGCGGTCCGCTTCCCGAGCAGCGGCAGCAGGGGCTGGGAGGTGGCGACGACCTCGTCGATTATCCGTGCGCGCTCGGGGCCCGGAGGGGTCCGAGCGAGGAGGTCGAGCCGGTCGCGGACACCGCGGTAGACCCGCTCCCGCGCCGCCGCGATGAGGGGACGGTCGAAGCAGGCGAAGCGCACGCTCCGCGCGAGCTCCCCGATCTCCGGCTGGCGTAGCTGCGTCGCCGCCACCAGCCGATCGAGGGTCTCGCGCAGCGCCTTGCGCAGAGGGGCGGGGAGCGTGTCGGCGTCGTGGAGGCGCCCATCGAGCAGCCCGGCCACCGCCGGGAACTGGGACGGGACGCGCTCCTGCGCCAGGAACATCCGGTACGCGGCCTCGGCGAGGTCGGCGCTGCGGTCGAGGCTCTCCACGCCATAGTGACCGAACGCCCTCGCGAGCGACCGGCGCAGGGATGCGGGGACGCCCTCGCGCTCAGCGTCCAGCGAGCGCAGGTATTGATGGAAGTGCTCGCGGGGCGAGTGGACGAGCTCCTCCCCCACGTAACCCTCCGCCGAGGGCGGGCGTGCCCGCGACAGCTCCGCCAGGTCGGCGAAGACGCCGAGCGCGTCAAGCTCGCCCTGCAGCAAAGCGGGGTCGTCGGGCGGCAGCGCGGCGCGCAGCTGCTCCAGACGGCCCACCAGGCGACGCGCTTCGGCCGCGCTGACGTCGTAGCCGAGGAGCAGGCTCCTGATCGCGCCGAGGATCTGCGACGCGCGGCGGCGAGGATCCTCGTCCGTGGACGATGGCTGCACCTGGAACGTCGCGCGCGGGCGCCCGGGCTCGCTCACGACCCCGTCCGAGCGCGCCTCCATCCGCAGCAGCGGCGCTCCCGCGTCGACCTGCACGTTGCCGGCGACGAGGATCTCGGCCACCACCCCGTCGAACGGCGCCGTGACCGACGTCTCCATCTTCATGCTCTCGAGCACGATCACGGGGGCTCCGGCGGCCACCGCGTCCCCGGCCGAGACGGTCACCGAGACGACCAGTGCCGGTGCGGGCGCCCGTACCAGACCGCCCTCGTCCCGCGAGACCCGGTGGGCGATGCCGCCCACCTCGATCAGGTGGTCGGGCTGCTGGGTCACCGAGATCACTCGGTGGGTGCTGCCGTTGACCTGGAGGCGCGACTCGAACCGCCCCAGCCGGTCGACGTCCACGTCGATATCGCCTCCGGGCACGCTCACGCGGTAGCGGTCGCGGCCGATCCTGGCCACGCCGAGACGGTACGACTCGCCCCGGTGACGCAGGTCGACGACCCGGGAGATCTGATGGCTGGCCTTCGGCCGGCCGCGGCGGGCGGAGGCGTAGAACCGCTCGCGCTCCAGCGCCTCCTCAATCTCGTCGGAGTCGATCGCAGCGGCTATCAGGGCGATGTCGGCGTGGCGGTCGGAGACCAACCCGCCCTCGACACCCAGGCGATCGAGCCAGCCGGTGTCGGCGGTCCCCTCGACCACCTCGGGGCGGTTGAGCAGGTCGATCAGGAACGCGCGGTTGGTCGCCCCCCCGCGCACGACGACCCGCATCTCCTCCAGAGCGCGGCGCAGGCGGGCCAGAGCCTCGCGGCGATCGCAGCCCCACGCGATCACCTTTGCGATCATCGAATCGTACTCCGGCGGGATGTCATCGCCCTCGGAGATGCCGGTGTCGACGCGGATGCCCGGCCCGGTCGGCAGGCCGAGCAGCTCCACCCTCCCCGGGGCGGGCGCGAAGCCGCGCTCTGCGTCCTCGGCGTTCACGCGGGCCTCGACCGCGTGCCCACGCGCCGGCGGCGGTTCGCCCTCGAGCCGGCCGCCGGTCGCGACGTGGAGCTGTAGCTTCACCAGGTCCAAGCCGGTCACCTCCTCGGTGACCGGATGCTCCACCTGCAGCCGCGTGTTCACCTCCAGGAAGGCGAACGTGCGCTCGGACGGCTGGTAGAGGAACTCGACGGTTCCGACGTTGCGGTAGCCGGCGGCCAGCACGAGATCGACGGCAGAGCGCCTCAGCAGCGCCTCCTGGTCGGCGTCCAGGACCGGCGAGGCCGATTCCTCGATCAGCTTCTGACTGCGGCGCTGTACCGAGCAGTCGCGAACGCCGACCGCCCACCCGGTGCCATGGTCGTCCACGATCACCTGCACCTCGACGTGGCGGGCCCCCGTCACCAGGCGCTCCATCAGCACGCTGGCGTCGCCGAAGGCCCGTCGTGCCTCCTCACGAGCCCGCCCGAGGGCCGGCAGCAGCTCGTCCTGGGAGGTGACGATCCGGATCCCCCGGCCTCCCCCTCCGGCGGCGGCCTTGATCATCAGCGGGAAGCCGATCGACTCCGCGTGGTGAAGGGCATCCGCGTCGGTCTCGACGGGGCCGCGGCTCCACGCGGCGACCGGCACGCCGACCTCCTCGGCCAGCAGCTTGGCGGCGATCTTGTCGCCGAGTCCGCGCATCGCCTCGGGGGGCGGGCCGATGAACGTGACCCCGATCCGGGCGCAGAGCTCGGCGAAGGCGGGGTCCTCGGCCACGAAGCCCCATCCGACCCAGGCCGCGTCCGCCCGGCATTCGCGCAGCGCCCGCTCGAGCTCGGCGTGATCGATGTACGGGTTCCCCCGCCCGCCACGCCCGATGACCACCGACTCGTCGGCCTCGCGGACGAAGGTGGCCCGCTGCTCCTCGAGCGTGTGCAGGGCGATCACGCGCACTGTCCAGCCGCGCTCGTGGTTGAGCTCGCGCGCGGCGTGGATCAGCCGCCGTGCGGGCTCTCCTCTGTTGACGACCGCGATCCGAATGTCCACGTCGCCGACGCTAACCGCGCGCTCCCCCGAGCGCTACGTGGCGCGACGCACCTAAGGCGATCTGGTCCCTACCGAGCCGGAAGACCGTGGGCTAGCGTGGCGCTGAGTCCTGATGAACCCGGGAGCGCTCGGTGGGAAAGCCCTTCGTCATCAACCGTCACGGCCGACTGGTCTTCCCCTCGAGCTTCCTCGCCGAACTCGACTTCAGTGCGATCGAGACCGAGGAACAGCTGTCGGCCGTCGTGCGGCGGGACTTCGAGGCGAAGGCGCCCACGGGTGCGGACATCCTCGCGAAGACCGGTTCGGGCGGTTACGCGTCGCGCTTCGAGCTCCTGCGGGACCTCGTGCTCAACCTGTTCTGGGCGAACCGGAACGCGATGGTGATGTACGAGAAGCGCCCGATGCGCTGGCGCGACGTGCCGCGCCGCCGTGACGACGTCTATCTCCCGATCCTCGAGCCGTGGCAGAACGGCGAGCGCAAGGTCGCCGCCGTCGCCGAGTGCTACGCGAGCCTGCCGGCCGCCTGGGACGCCGAGACCGAGGACCGGATCCACGATGTCCTCTTCGACGTGTACCGCAACAAGCTCCACCACGCGACGGAGCTCTCCGCGATCAAGCTGACCGTCGCGGAGGCCCTGGCCCAAGGCGGCGGCCTCACCTACTGCCTTTCGTCGTACGATCCCGACTTCCCGGTCTACGGCTACGACGAGATCCTCGACTGCCACGAGGACCAGCCCGAGCTCGAAGCACTGATGCGAATGGCCATGGTGATGCACAACCAGTACCCATGGGCCCGGGGCGACATGAGGCTCGAGGAGGTGGGGCGGATCACCGACGACGAGTTCGTCGTCGTCTTCGTGCCGCGCAACCGCGAGGTGGCCGAGTTCCTCCGGCGCTGTCGGTCCGTCCCCACCCCCCCCGCCCGCCAGCGCCCCGTCCCGCCGGCGCATGCGACCCCGCCCGCGACCACGATCCCCCCGGTGATCGTCGCCGAGCGCTTCGCCGTCAAGCCGCGGGTCGAGGCGCTCGCGATCGCCAAGGGCGAGCACATCTGCCGCAACGAGGACCTGATCCGCAACACCGCGTACAGCTGGTCGCGGATGACGGCGGACGACATCCGCGAGAAGACGGGCATCGAGTCGCGCATCTACACCGAGCGGGATCTCGACGAGCTGGCACTGGTGGCCGCCACCGGCGCCCTCGAGGGCGCCGGTCGAAGGGCCGAGGAGATCGGCGCCGTCATCTTCTGCTCGTGCACGAGCACGCAGTTGCTGCCCTCGGTCGCGACCTGGCTTTCCGGCCAGCTCGGCATCTTCCAGACGCATGTCTCCTTCGACCTCGTCGCCGCCTGCGCCGGCTTCCCCTACGGCATCGGCGAGGCCACGAGAGTCCTCCAGGACATAAGGCGCCCCGTCCTGCTGGTCTGCGCAGAGAAGTTCTCCGACAAGATCGGCAGCGTGCGGCCCTCCCGGATGATCTTCGGCGACGGAGCGGCCGCGATGGTCATCGCCCCGGCCCCCGAGGGCGACGCGGGCGATGTGGAGATCTTCCAGACCTACGCGAGCGGCCCCGCGAGCCAGGTCAATTCGATCATCTGGCCCAATCGCGAGTTCGACAACGACGTCACGGTCTGGGGGCCGGAGGTGAAGGCCCTCGTGGAGCGCTATCTGGTGCAGATGATGGGGGAGCTACGCGACCTCCCGCACCCCGAGGACCCCGAGCGGGCGCTCGTCGACGCGATCGACCTCGTGGTACCCCATCAGGCGAACCGGACGATGGTGGTCGAGTTGGCCGGTCAGGCCGGCATCCATGCCGACAGCCTGTACTTCAACATCGACCGGGTCGGCAACGTGTCAGCGGCGAGCATCCCGATCGCGATACACGACGCCGTGACCGATGGGGTCATCGATCGACGGATGAGGATCTTCGCTCCCGGCTTCGGCGCCGGCGCGGTCGCCGGCTACGTCGTGCTGCACATCGACCCGGCGATCATCGTCCCCGAGTCCCCGGAGGCGGCGTTCGCGACCGACGAGGGCCGCGACCACGCGCACCGTACCTCGGTCGACGACGTCCGCGAGGCCTTCGGCTGAGGCCCGGCGGGAGCGGGCCCGGCGGCGCGTCTACCGCTCCGAGAAGCTCCGCAGGACGGCCAGAAGGGCCTCGCGCTGGGCGTCGGTCAGATTCGGGTCGGCCCGGATCGCCGCCTCGGCCGACACGGACTCGGGGGCAGCGCGCCCGTCTGAGGCCGGCTCGGAATCGTCGAGCAAGCCGGCCTGCGTCAGAAGGGTCTCGGGCGGCATCCCGAGGGCCCGGGCGACCTGGGTGACCACCCTCATCGAGGGCTGGTGAAGGCCGCGCTCGAGCTGGCTCAGATACGCGTTGGAGATGTCGCTCAAGCCCGCAAGCTCGCGAAGCGAGAGCTTCGCGAGCTTGCGCTGAGTGTGGATGAACTGGCCGAGAGCCTCGACCTGTCCACTCCAGGGGTCCTGCGTCACGCGAGCCTGACTTACTTGGCCGGCGTGTCGACCTTCGTGGTCTTGACGGCCGGCGCGGAGGCCGACACGAGCTTCTGGGCGAACTCGCGCTGGGCGTCGAGCACCTTGCCGGCGAAGTCGTAGCTGGTCTTGATGATCTCCTCGGGCGTCGGCAGCGAGCTGGCGACGGGCATCGCGGGGAGGTCCTGGACGTTGCCCTCGACGGCCTTGGCCCACGTCTCGACGATGTCGAGAACGGCGGTCTGGCTCTGACGGAGGGAGCTCAGGGTCTTGTCCTGGGCGTCCTGGATGTACTCGATGCTGGGCGACGGCATTTGATGCCTCCTGGTAAGTGGCGATCTCTGATGTCCTGTTGCTCACTATAGTACGCAATGCGTACTTCGGCAAGCAGAGATCACATCTCGAGCACGTAGGTCCCCGGAGCGTCCCCCTTCGGCCTGTGCTTGCGGCTTCCCATGCGGGGTGGCTTGACGCGCTCGCCCGACCGCGCCCCGAGCCACTCGGCCCAGTCCTCCCACCACGATCCCTCGTGCTTGGTCGAGGCGTCGAACCACTCCTTGGGGTCGGCCGGGTGGGCATCGCCCGTCCGATACCAAGCCTTCGGGTTGGGCGGGTTGACGATGCCGGCGATGTGCCCGGCGGCGCTCAGGACGTAGCGGACGTCCGCGTTCGGGAGCACCTGCGTCGTGAGATAGCTGCCCTCCCAGGGGGCGATGTGGTCCTCGATCGCCCCCAGGACGTAGAAGTCCCCGTTGATCGACCTGGGGTCCAGCAGGGTCCCCGCCAGCTCCATCGTGCCCTGTGACAACTCGTTGCCGAGGTAGCACGAGCGCAGGTAGAAGGAGTGCATATTGGCCGGCATGCGGGTGCTGTCGGCGTTCCAGGCCAGGATGTCGAACGGCTGCGGGTCCTCACCCATCAGCCAGTTGTTGACCGCATAGTTCCAGACCAGGTCGTTCGAGCGCATGAAGGTGAAGATGCCCATCATCTCCGACGCATCCAGGAAGCCGCGCTCGCTCATGCGCTTCTCGAGCCTCTCGATCGAGGCCTTGTCGGTGAACGCGCCCAGACGGCCCGGGCGGCTGAAGTCCACGAGGGTGTTGAGCAGGGTGGTGGATGCGATGCGGTCCTCCCCGGCCGCGGCGAGGTAGGCGCGCAGCGCGGTCGTGAGGGTGCCGCCGAGGCAGAGCCCGGCGATGTTCGCACGCTCGGCTCCGGTGATCTCGCGCATCACGTCGAGGGCCGCGATCGGGCCGTTCAGGAGGTAGTCGTCGAGGCTCCAGTGGCGATGCGTGTGGTCGGGGTTGCGGTAGCTGATCGCGAACACGGTGTGACCGTGGTCGACCGCCCACTCCACGAAGCTGCGGCCCGGCGCGAGGTCCATGATGTAGTACTTGTTGATCCACGGGGGGCTCATCAGCAGCGGCGTCTCGTAGACCGTGTCGGTGCGCGCCGCGTACTGGATCAGCTCCATCTGGTCGTTGCGGTACACCACCTTGCCCGGGGTGATCGCGAGGTCGCGACCGACCGCGAACGCGTCGGGGTCGATCTGCCGCGGCATCCCCTTGTTGTTCGCGACGTCGTCCAGGAAGGTCTGCATGCCCCGCGTCACGCTGGCGCCGCCGGTGTCGACCGCCCTCTTCATGGCCGCGGGGTTCGTCCAGAATGCGTTGGTCGGCGCGAGGGAGTCCATCACCACCTCGGAGAGGAAGGCCATCCTCTGCTCGGTCGCGTCGTCCACCTCGGACGCATCGAGAACGTCATCGACGAGGCGACCGGCCAGCAGGTAGGCCTGGAGCATCGCGAAGAAGGCGGGGTTCTCCTCCCATGCGGGGTCCCTGAAGCGGCGATCGCGACGCCCGGGCTGGACGGGTCCGGCGGCCTCCGACCCGCGCGCGCGCTCTGCCGCGGCGGCGCCGGCCTCGGCCAGGCCGGAGAGGTAGCGGCTCCAGGCCTGCGCCATGCCCTCGGGGTTCTTGAGGGCGGCGGTGACCGTCTCCGTCCACGCCTCCATGAAGCCGTGGGGGTCGAGCGATTCGAGGGCCTCGAACTCGGTCTCCTCCTCGACGGCATCGATGTCGGGAATCGCGTCGGGGTCGGGAGGTGATGGGGGGGTCAAGAGGGTTCCTTCCGTCGTTGCGTGTGGTCGGCGGCAGGCCGAATCCACTGTCTCAGGATGCCACGGGTCACTCAGCCGCCGGAAGAGGCCTCCGCGGACCGCGCCCACTCCAGAGGCCCGGTCTCCCATCCGCAGCCATGGCGCATTGCGACGTCCACGTCGGCGGGGGCGGCGATCTCCTCTTCGACGCAGCGGCGCGCCTCGTCAAGGGCGCCGGCGTAGTAGCGGGCGGCCACCTCGTGCCCGGCCGCATCGGCGGTCGCCTCCGGGGCGTCGCCGTCGTGGAAGCCGGCGCCGGTCTTCTTTCCGAGACGTCCGGCGTCGACGCGGCTCGCGATCTCACCACCGTCGCCGAAGCGTTCGCCGTAGGCCTCCTGCAGGTCTCGCTGGATGTGTCCGAGCGTGTCGAGCCCGATCAGGTCGCCGAGCGCGAACGGGCCCATCGGGGCGGGCCCGCCCTCCACCACCGCGCGATCGGCCGCGGCGAGGTCGGCGCTCAGCTCCGCGGCGCACCGGTAGGCCTCCACCAGAGCGCGGATCAGGATGCGATTGACGAGGAAGCCCGGGCACTCGCGCACGCGCACCGGGACCTTGCCGAGCGCCCTGGCGAGCTCCTCGGCGGCGGCCATCGTCGCCTCGCTGGTGGTCTCACCCCGGATCACCTCGACGAGCTTCATGACGCTGGCCGGGTTGAAGAAGTGCAGCCCCACGACGAGCTGGGGGCGGCTCGTCTCGGCGGCGAGGGCGCTGATCGAGAGACCCGATGTGTTCGAGGCAAGAAGCGCTCCGGCGGGAAGGGCCGAATCGAGGCGCCGGAACACCTCGCGCTTGACGTCGAGGATCTCCGGCACGGCCTCGATCGCCAGATCGCAGTCGGCGAGTCCCGCGTCATCACCCGTAGGGCTGATGCGGGCCACGATCGCCGTCGCATCCTCGGCGCTCATCCGCCCGCGCTGCACGCGCCGCTCGCAGATCTTGGCCACGTGCGCCAGCCCGCGCTCCAGGGCGGCGGGGTCGGAGTCCAGCAGTACCACCTCGACACCCCCCGCCGCGGCCGTCTGGGCGATCTCGCTGCCCATCACTCCCGCTCCCAGTACCGCCATCCGTCGGATCATCGTCCCCCCTCGTTGCTCGAAAGCCCGGCCGTGCGGCGGGGCCCCTTCCCCTGCGGACCGCGCGCGGCCTCACCCACGGGGCGGCATGACGAGCGCCTCGCCGGTGAGCACGGTCTCGTCGTCCTTGCGCACGACCGTCTCGAGGACCACCCGCTTCTTCTCCGCGATGATCTCCTTGACCGTCACGGTGGCGGTCAGCGAGTCGCCGGGGCGCACCGGCGCGAGCCACTTGAGCGTCTGGGACATGTAGATCGATCCCGGGCCGGGCAGGGTGGTGCCGAGCACCGCCGAGATGAGACCGGCGGTGAGCACCCCGTGAGCCACGCGACCGCCGAACGGCGACGCCTCAGCCCATGCGGCGTTGACGTGGGCGGGGTTGTCGTCCCCCGAGATCCGCGCGAAGGCGTCGATGTCGTCCTGGGAGAAGCTCCCGGACAGGCTGGCGCTGTCACCGACCGAGAGCTGGTCGATGGTCTTTCCGGGCGCGTACGTGGGAAAAGGGTCGGGCATGAAGGATCCCCCAGGGGTTCGGCTGCGCCGCCCGGCCGGGCGGCGCAGGGGTCGGTCTCAGTTGGAGCGGGCGTCGAGCCAGTCGGTGACCTTCGGCCAGAGAAGGTCGCGGGCGCCGGAACCGGCCAGCAGGCCGACGTGGCCCGCCGGTAGCTCGAGATACTCGTTGTCGCGGCTCGCCACCAGGTCGTTCAGTGGCCGGGCCATCTCCGGCGGGACGATGTGGTCCCTGGTGCCCGTGATGTTGAGAAGCGGCACGGTGATGGCGGACAGGTGCACCGGCCGCCGGTCCATCGTCAGGACGCCTCTGGCCAGCAGGTTCTCCTGGTAGAAGCTCTCGATCCACTGGGTGAAGGCGGCGCCCGGAAACGGGACGCCGTCGTTGACCCACTGGTTCATCGCGCGCCAGGCCGTCATGTCCTTCCCGGCCAGGAGGCGCTCCAGCATCGACATGTGGACGTCAATGAGGTTGGTGACCGGCTTAAGCAGCTTGTTGCCGAGGTCGATCAGCGAGCCCGAGACGTTGCCGAGGGAGTCCGCGATCGCGGCGGCGTCGAAATGGCGCGGGTCGGTCCAGACCGAGTGGACGCCCGCGTGCGCGAAGTCGATCGGGGCCGTGAGGGTGACGAGGTTCCTCAGCCCCGCCGGCCGCAGGGCCGCGTGGATGACGCCCAGGGTGCCGCCCATGCAGTAGCCGAACAGCGTGTAGTCGCCACCGCCCCCGGCGCGCGCCATGCGCTCGACGGCCTTGGGCAGATGCCCACCGACGAGCTCGTCGAGGGTGACGCCGCGGTCCTCCCATCCGGGCCGCCCCCAGTCGATCAGGAAGACGTCGTAGCCGCGCTCGAGCAGGTGGCGCACGAAGCTGTTGTCGGGCCGCAAGTCGAGTATGTAGGGCCGGTTGATGAGCGCGTAGACCAGGAGCACCGGCGTGGCGTGAGCCCGCGGCGCGATCGGCCGATAGCGATAGAGGGTCGTCTTGTTGCGCGTCCAGACGACGTCTCGGGGTGTCGTCCCCGTGGGGACCTCGTCGGTCTCCGGGGCCGCCGGCGGGGCGACCTCTGCGGCCACAGCCGCCGGTCCCGTCCTAACCGCCGGAGGGCGGGGTGCGACGACCGGCCGGGGTGCCGGTGGCCCCCGTTGACTCGCCGTCCGCAGGCTTCTTCGCGGCAGGCTTCCTCGCGGCGGGCTTCCTCGCGGCGGGCTTCTTCGCGGCGGGCTTCTTCGCGGCAGGCTTCTTCGCCGCCGGCTGCGTGACGGCGGAGGACGCAGGCGCGCCGCCCGAAGCCGGCACGCCTGCCGGCTCTGGCGCGGGGGCGACCGCCGGGGCTGCAGGTCGCCGAGCGAGCTCGCCGATCGTCTCCTCGATCCTCCCGAGCCGTTCGGACAGGCCCTGCGCCGCGGCCGCCGCCGCCAGCTCGGCGAGCCTCTTCTCGATGGCATCCAGCCGGGCGGGGATGACGTCGGCGGCCGTCGCGCCGCCGAGTCGTGTCTCGATCGCGCTGAGCCGTGTCACCACGTCCGCGGACTGGTCCGCGATCTCCTCGACCTTGCGCTCGACGTTGATCACGAGCTGCGCCACCTCGGCCAGATCCTCGGTGGTGGGCATCTGGATGCTCTCGGCGGCAACTCGGGAGGCCGCCCGCATCGACTGTTGCTGCTGGGCGTACAGGGCGAGGAGCTGTCCCGAGGCGGAGGCGAAGTCCTCGCTGCTGACGATCTCCTCCATCGCCTTGGACCAGCGCTCGATCCCCTGCGCGTATGCGTCGCGCATCAGCTGCATCGGGTCGTTGCGCGGAGGGGTTGCGTTACTCATGCGGCCCCCCGCTTCCCGGTGGCGGCGGACTCGTTCTCCGGCAGGCCCTCACCCGCTCCGCCTGCCTCGTCCTCTCGCGGCGCGGTGGGCACCGGATACAGGCTGAAGAACTGGTTCAGCATGATCTGATAGCTGCGCAAGGAGGCCGCCCACGTGTTGAGGTAGGCCCTGCCGGCGTCCGTCAGGGAATACAGCCGCCGGGCCGGGCCGTCTTTCGAGGTGTCCCAGCCGGAGACGACGAGTCCGTCCTTCTCGAGTTGGCGCAGAGTGCGATAGACGCTGCCGCGGTCGAGCGTCTCGAACCCGAAACCCGACATGCGCCGGATCAGCTCGTAGCCGTGGCTCTGCCACTGCTCGAGCGCGAGGAGCAGGAAGGGCTGGAGCCACGATCGCGGTTGGGTCTGGCTTTCCGGGCGACGCTGGCCGCCACCGCGGCTGCCGTTGCTGCCGTTCGAGGGCGTTTCGCTCATAGAGGCAGTTTTCACTTATCATTAGACCGTGTCAACCTGATTCCGCCGTATTCGCCGGCGCGCCCACCACTTCCAATCCCGGAGATGTCCGTGTCCATCGACCTCGAGCGCCGCGACGCCGTCGCCCTCCTCACCCTCAACCGGCCGGAGGCGCTGAACGCGCTCTCGCCCGAGATGCTTGACGACCTCGAGCGCCTTCTGCGCGAGGTGGACGCCGACCCGAAACTCCGCGCGATCGTGCTCACCGGCGCAGGCGAGAAGGCGTTCTGCGCCGGAGCCGACATCGGCCACATGCGCACCGCCGGGGCCCTGGAGGCCCGGGCCTTCGCCGAGCGCGGCCACCGGGTCGCCGACCTGATCGAGGGGCTCGCGACGCCGGTGGTCGCGGCCGTCAACGGCTTCGCCCTCGGCGGGGGATGTGAGATCGCGCTGGCCTGCGATGTCCGCGCCGCCGCCGATACGGCCCGGTTCGGGCAGCCCGAGGTGACGCTCGGCGTGATTCCGGGCTGGGGCGGAACGCAGCGGCTCGCTCGCGCGACCTCGATCGGCTTCGCGAAGGACCTGATCCTCACCGGCCGACTGGTGAAGTCGGACGAGGCGCTGCGCGCCGGGCTCGTGACCCACGTCCACCCCGCGGCCGAGCTCTTGGAGGCGGCGGTCGCGCTCGCGGCGACCATCGCCTCTCGGCCGAGCTGGGCCCTCGGATCGGCCAAGCGCCTGTGCAACCTGGCCCTGGGCGGCGACACCCCGTCGCCCTTCTCCCGCGAGATCGACGGGTTCGCGCTTGCGTTCACGACGCCGGATCAGCGCGAGGGAATGGACGCCTTCTTCGAGAAGCGCCCGCCCGTGTTCGAGGGTCACGACGAGGAGACCTCCCGATGAGCGGCGACGCGCTGCTCGTCGATGCCGTGCGCACCCCGATCGGCCGGCGCAAGGGGATGCTCTCCGGCTGGCATCCGGCCGACCTGCTGAGCGAAGTCCTCTCCACCGTGGCGGAGAGAGCGGGCGTTGACCCGGCCGAGGTTGACGACGTGATCGTCGGCTGCCTCGATCAGGTGGGCGAGCAGGGGGTCAACATCGCCCGAAATGCCGTCCTCGGCGCCGGATTCCCCGAGACCGTCCCCGCGATGACGATCGACCGGCAGTGCGGCAGCTCCCAGCAGGCCGCCCACTCCGCGGCCCAGGGGGTCATGGCGGGCGCATACGACATCGTCATCGCCGCCGGCGTCGAGTCGATGACGCGCGTGCCGATGTGGGCCAACGCGCCCGACCCCTCTGCCGCCTACGGCCCGCGCTTCCGAGCGCGCTACGGCTTGGCCCCCGACTACTTCATCGATCAGGGGATCTCGGGCGAGATGATGGCCGAGCGCTTCGAGCTCACCCGTGAGGAGCTCGACGCCTTCGCCGTCATGTCGCACCAGCGCGCGGCGTCGGCAACGGACGAAGGCAGGTTCGAGGCCGAGATCCTGCCGATCCGCGCCGCGCGCGACGACCGCGAGTGGTTGGCGTCGGCCGACGAGGGAATCCGCCCCGGCACGAATCCCGAGGCGCTCGCCGGGCTGCGGACGGTGTTCAAGGAGGACGGTCGCCTGACCGCCGCCACATCGTCGCAGCTCAGCGACGGCGCAGCGGCGATGATGATCGTCTCGGAGAGAGCCGCGACGCGTCTCGGGTTGCGGCCGCTGGCGCGGTTCCACGCGTTCGCCCTCGCCGGCGTCGATCCGATCGAGGGGCTCTCCGGGCCGATCCCGAGCACCCGCAAGGCGCTCGAACGCGCCGGGCTCGAGATGTCCGACATCGACCTCTTCGAGGTCAGCGAGGCGTTTGCTTCCGTGCCGCTCGCGTGGGCGCGCGAGCTCGGCGCGGACCTCGAGCGGGTGAACGTCAACGGCGGGGCGATCGCGCTCGGCCATCCGCTCGGATGCAGTGGGGCCCGCATCATGACCACCCTGGTCCACGAGATGGGCCGCCGCGGCGCCCGGTACGGCCTCCAGACGATGTGCGAGGGCGGCGGCATGGCGAACGCGACGATAATCGAGCTCGTCTGAACCGGCGCGGTGCCCGGCCCCGGTGGGCCCGGGGCACCGCGCTGCTAGACGCTCCTGAGGGCCTGGATTGCGGACAGGCGCTCGAGCTTCCGGAAGGCCCGGGCTTCGATCAGCCGCACGGCCTCGCGGGTCACTCCGAGCTCACGCCCCACCGCCGCGAATGAGTTCGGCACGTCGTCGAGCAGGCCGAAGCGCAGCTGGACCACGGCTCGCTCCCTCTCTGAGAGCCCGGTCAGGGCGCGCTCCACTGCCCGCCTCATCCACGCCGCCTCCCCCCTGCGCTCGGGCGTTTCGACGGCGTGGTCCGGCAGGGCCAGCCCGAGCTCGCCGTCGCCGTCGGGGCCGCTCGGCGTGGACAGGGAGATGGCCTCCTGACGACTGCGCCGCACGAGACGGACATCGCGCGGCGCCAGGCCGGTCTCCCGGCCGACCTCGTCGGGGGTCGGCTCCCGCGCGAGGCGCACCGTCAGCGCCTGCTCGACGCGGGCGACGGTGGGCTGCATCTCGACGATGTGGGCCGGCGAGCGGATCGCCCTGGCGGTGTTCGCGATGCTCCGTCCCATCGCCTGGCGGATCCAGGGCGTCGCGTAGGTGGTGAACCGGTAGCCCCGGCGCCAGTCGTAGCGGTTGACCGCCCGCATCAGGCCGAGACAGCCCTCCTGGACAAGATCGGCGAGAGGAAGGCCGCGCCCCTGGTGCGTGCGCGCGATGGCGACCACGAGGCGCAGGTTGGCCTCGATCAGGCGCCTGCGGGCCTCGACGTCGCCCTCCTCGATGCCGCGGGCGAATGCGACCTCCTCGGCGGGCGTCAGGAGCGGCGTGCCCCGCAGGCGGGACAGGAACAGCGCGAAGCCGTCGGTCGCCAGGCCCTCCCCCGCGTCGCTGCCCGTGGGCGCGATGGCCCGCTCTGATCCCCAGCCCTTGATGGCTCCTCGCGGTTCCACAGCGGGACCACGATCGTCGGTGGCCGCGTCGGACGTCAACGAACTGCCCGGGGAGCGCTCATCTAGGTGGCGGGGCCTCCTAGATGGCGCCCGAGGGCTTCTTCCACCCCTGGCGCCCGGTGGACTTGCACGCGCGCAGTGGGCTGATGGAGCCTGCGAGTCACGCACAACGCGACCGAGGGGGACACCATGGCAGCAGGAAGCGTCTACGTCGTCAACGAGATCGTAGGAACCAGCGAGGAGTCGTGGGAGGACGCCGCGCGCGCGGCGATACGTACCGCGGGGGCGAAACTGCGCGACCTGCGGGTGGCGGAGGTCGTCAAGATGGACGCCACCGTCGAGGACGGGCAGATCAAGGCCTTCCGAGTGCGGCTCAACATCTCGTTCAAGTACGAGAACTGAGCGCCCGGCGGGGCCCGGCGGCGAGCGGGGTCCGGGCCGGGGGCGGATCGCCAGGGCTGCACGAACCGGCAGGTGGGCGAACCCCACCACGACATGGATGCGGACGACGGCTTCCCCGGCGTCCGGCGGTCTACCGCTCGTCCGGGGACGTGGAACGATCTCGAAGGGCCGTCTCGGAGATACCTCGTCGAGGGCGAGGGCCGTGAGGCCGGCCGATCGGACGGGCCCGGCCGGAGGACCGAGTCGCGGACAGGCGCGCTCGTCGATGTGCCCACGCCGCCAGGGCGACCGCGGGTACGCGGCGCGCGAGCCCGACGAGGACGCGGGGGTACTGCGGGGAAACCCTCCCGAGGATCCGGGCCGGCGCAGATGGTCCCGCGGCGGCGGCGGAGGAGGATCGGTCCATGGTCTTCCGGGATCGCCGTGACGCGGGTCAACGCCTCGCTCCGCTGCTCGCCCACCTGGCGGGAGAGCAGCCGATCGTGTTCGCGCTGCCGCGCGGCGGGGTGCCGGTCGCGATCGAGGTCGCCCGCGCGCTCGGCGCGCCGCTCGACCTGCTGACGGTCCGCAAGCTCGGAGCCCCAGAGAACCCCGAGTACGCGGTCGGCGCGATCGCCGAGGACGGGACGGCCGTCGTGGATCAGGCGATCGCGCGCCACCTCGGGATCACGCAGGAGGCCTTCGACGAGGTCGTGGCACGCGAGCGCCGGGAGCTGCGGTCGCGGACCGAGCGCCTGCGCGAGGGCCGCCCGCCACTCGATGTCGAGGGCAGGACGGTGGTGGTGGTCGACGACGGCCTGGCCACCGGCCTGAGCGATCTCGCCGCCGTCCTCGCGCTGCGCCGCCGGGGCGCCGGGCGGATCGTCGTGGCGGCCCCGGTGGCCTCGCCCGAGGCCGTCTCGAGGTTGCGCGAGGAGGCCGACGACGTCGTGTGCCTCACGACCCCGCGGGAGCTGATCGGGGTCGGGCGCTGGTACGAGGACTTCTCCCAGGTGTCCGACGAGGAGGTGCTCGCGCTCCTGTCGCAGGCGGGCGTCACGACGCCCGGTGAGCCGCCCGGCGGCGCCGAGGAGGAGGTGGCGATCGACCTGGGGGGCCGGCGTCTGCGCGGCGATCTGGTGATCCCGTCCGGCGCGGGCGGCCTGGTGGTCTTCGCCCACGGCAGCGGCAGCAGCCGCCGCAGCCCGCGCAACCGGATGGTCGCCCAGCGGCTGCAGCGGGCCGGGCTGGCGACGCTCCTGTTCGACCTGCTCGCCGAGGAGGAGGAGGGCCGGCGCGATCTCGTCTTCGACATCCCGTTCCTCGCCGGCCGCCTGGACGCGGCGACGCAGTGGGCGCGCGAGAACCCGGCGACCCGCGATCTGCCGATCGGCTACTTCGGGGCCTCCACCGGCGCCGGTGCCGCGCTGTGGGCGGCCGCGGCCCGGGGAGACGTCGGCGCGGTGGTCTCGCGCGGAGGGCGGCCGGACCTGGCCGCCGGCCGGCTGGCCGCGGTGCGCGCGCCGACGCTCCTGATCGTGGGCTCGCGTGACGCAGATGTGCTGGAGCTCAATCGGCGGGCGGCCCGCACGCTGGCAGGCCCGCAGCGGGTGGAGGTGGTCCCCGGCGCCACCCACCTCTTCGAGGAGCCCGGGACCCTGGAGGCGGTCGCCGAGCTGGCGACCGCATGGTTCCTCGAGCACCTCGTCGCGGCCCGCCGGCCGCTGGCGGGCGCGACGGGGACCTGAGCGTGGCGACCCCACTGCGGACGCTTCCCGCCGGCTTCGAGGCCGTCTCGGCGGTCCGTGGCGACGCGCGGCCGCTGAGCGGCGGCGCGGGCGACTACGACGCCCTCCTCGATCTGGTGGGCGACGCGCGCATCGTGCTGCTGGGCGAGGCCAGCCACGGCACGCACGAGTTCTACCGCGAGCGGGCGCGCATCACGAAGCGACTCATCCGCGAGCGCGGCTTCGCGGCCGTCGCCGTGGAGGGCGACTGGCCCGACGCCTACCGGGTCAACCGCTTCGTGCGGGGGACGGGCGACGACCACGGCGCCGAGAAGGCGCTGCGCGGCTTCCGGCGCTTCCCCACCTGGATGTGGCGCAACGCCGACGTGCTCGACTTCGTCGGATGGCTGCGCGCGCACAACGACGGCCTCGCCGCCGCGGACGCGGCGGTCGGCTTCTACGGACTCGACCTCTACAGCCTTCACGCCTCGATGGAGGCCGTCGTCACCTATCTCGAGGCCAACGACCCGGCGGCGGCGGAGCGCGCGCGACGGCGCTACGAGTGCCTGCAGCCCTTCGCGGGCGAGAGCTCCCAGTACGGCCGGGCCGTCCTGCTGGGCGCGAGCGAGTCGTGCCGGCGCCACGTCCTGCGCGAGCTGGTCGAGCTGCGCCGCCACGCCGCCGACTTCCTGCGCTCCGACGGGACACCCGCCGAGGACGAGTACTTCTTCGCCGAGCAGAACGCCGCCCTGGTCGCCGACGCCGAGGAGTACTACCGGACCATGTTCGGCGACGCGGCCGCCTCCTGGAACCTGCGCGACCGGCACATGGCCGACACGCTCGACCAGCTCGTGGCGCACATGGACCGCCACGACGGGGCGGGCCGCGTGGTCGTGTGGGAGCACAACTCGCACGTCGGCGACGCACGCGCGACGCAGATGGCCCAGCGCGGCGAGCTCAACCTCGGGCAGCTGATGCGCGAGCGCCACCCGCGCGACGTCGTGTCGGTCGGCTTCACCACGCACTCCGGCTCGGTCACCGCCGCACCGTCGTGGGGTGCGCCCGCCGAGCGCATGAGGATCGTGCCGGCCCTCGGCGAGAGCTACGAGGCCCTCTTCCACCAGGTGGGCATCCCCGCGTTCCTGATGTGCCCGCTCGGGGGCGGACGCAGCGGCCAGGCGCTCCGCCAGCCCCGCCTGGAGCGGGCGATCGGGGTGATCTACCGCCCCGAGACCGAGCGCCAGAGCCACTGGTTCGCGGCCGACATCGCCGGCCAGTTCGACGCCGTGGTGCACATCGACTCCACGCGGGCCGTGGAGCCGCTCGAGCGCGGCCAGCGCTGGGCGCTCGACGAGCCGCCCGAGACCTATCCGACGGCCCTCTAGCCATCTGATTCGGAAGTCGGCGTGCAGCCCCCGAGCCCGCCGGCTCCGGGCGTGCGCCAGTATTGAGCGGTGACGTTCGCCGCCACCTTGCGCTGGGTCATCGCCTCGAGCGCCACCAGCTACGGCTACACCCTCACCATCTGGGCGACGAGCGCCGTGGTGCTTCACCACCGGGGGATCCCGACCGAGACCGGTGCCCTGGCCTTCGTCCTGGGCGCGATCGCCGCTTTCGCGGTCGTGGGTTTCGTGGCGAACCGCGGCCAGCCCCGCGTGGGCGCGCCGCATCCGCGGAGCTTCCGGCTCTGGCAGGCCCTCCATCTCCTGAGCGTCGCAGCCGCCGTCGGCGGGGCCGCGATCATCACCCGCCTGTTCCATTCGTGGATCGCGTGGCCGGCCAGCGGCTTCACCGCGACGGCCGGCTATCTGCTGGCGGTGGCAGTCCAGCTCAGGATCGGAAGCTCCGCGGAGGGCCCCTGAGGGCCCGCGCTCCACGCGTAAGGGCGGCCCTACGCCTGGAGGATGTTCACCGCGCGGGCCGCGACCAGCAGCAGCGCAACGACCGACACGACCGACTCCAGCGCCATGAGCGCCTTCGCCGGACGGGTGAGCGGCATCGCGTCGGTGGGGCTGAAGGCGATCGAGTTCGTGGTCGCCAGGTAGAGGTAGTCGACGAGGTGCGGCGTCCATCCCGGCCGCGCGAGCCCGGGGTTCTCGTCCTGGGGGAACTGGAAGTCCGGCGTGCGCCGCAGGTCCGACATCGCCCTGCGCACCGGGCCACCGCAGTCCAGCTCCCAGAACGCCAGCCCGAACGCGACCACGTTCGAGAGCCAGAGGGTCGCGGCGCTCTGGAGAAGCTGCGGTCCGCTGATGCCGAGCGGCGACGATGAGACCAGGGACGCGACCAGCAGCGCCGTCTCGATCAGGCTGCACGCGACCACCACGCCGAGCAGCGCCTGGACGAGCGTGCGCCGCCGATCACGATCCTCGATGACGCGCCCGAGACCCGTGATCAGCGTCAGCGCGAGCAGCGCGAAGGGGGCGGCGGCCGCCAGCCACAACCATCCCCCGACACCGTCGAACAGCACCCAATCGGCGCGCAGGCTCACCAGCGCCAGGGCGATGAAGGCGAGCGCGACGACGGTGGCGAAGGGCGCGGCCTCGAGCCTCGCCTCCCGCTCGGCCTCCCGCACGGCCTCGTCGCTCACGAACACGACTCCCGTCTCAACTCACCCACCTCGCGGCGCAGGCGCGCGAGCTCACGGCGCATCTCCTCCTGGAACTCGCGATCGAGCTGCTCATCCGGTGCTTCGTCCTCTCGCACGAACAGGGACGCGATCGCGGCCGTCGTCATCGCGCCACCGAGGGCCCTCGCCCCGCGAAGCCGACGGTCGTCCCGAGCGAGAGGCTCCGCCGCAGCCCGTCCCAGTATGACGTCACCTCCGGCTCTTGCGGAGGGCGAGCAGCCGCTCGCGGGCCATCGGCACCGCGCCCCGACGTGCCGCGGGCCTCAGCCCCGCGCCCTCCGAGGACGATGGGATGGGGGTCTCATCGTCCTCACATGAGGTCCGCCTAGCCTCGGAGTGCCGGGGTCCGGTGCCTCGGAGGGCGATCCACCGGAAGGCGCGACGTGTTCGAGCTCACCAGCCCCCTCGGGGCGATCGGTCCCCTCCTCGGCCGGCTGGCCGAGGTGAGCCTGCCGCTGCTCGCACTCGGCCTCGCTCTCCAGTTCCTGAAGATGACGGCGATGAGCCAGGTCTGGGGCCGCATCCTTCGGGAGGCCTACCCCGGCGCGCACATCCGGCGGCGGGACACGATCGCCGCGTACGCCGCCGGGGTGGGGATCAACGCGGTGGTGCCCGCGAAGGCGGGCCTGCTCGCGCGCGCGGTGCTGATGAAGCGCCGCCTGCCGGAGGCGACCTACGAGACGCTGACGGCGACGATGGTCGTGGAGTCGCTGATCGGGACGCTCTCGACGCTCGGCGTGCTCGCGGTGGCCGTGGGCATGGGCGTGGTACCGAGCCCGCAGGACACCCTCGGCCTCGCGCCGCTCGCCGCCTCCCGCGTACCGGGAGGGATCCTGGTCGCGGTCCTCGGGGCGTCCGCCGCGCTGGTGGCGGCCGCCGTCCTGGCGCGACGCCGCCGCGGGCGGCTCGCCGACGCGGCCCTGCGGTTCCGTCAGGGCCTCGCCATCCTCGGTCACGGGCGCGCCCTCGGCCACGTGGTGCTCGGAGCCGGCCTGGTGTGGGTGCTGCGGGTCTCGAGCATCGGCGCCTTCCTCGCGGCGTTCGGCCTGGATTGCAGCCCGCGCACCGTGCTGCTGGTGATGATCGCCCAGGCGCTCTCCGGGATGGTGCCGGTCGGGCCGAACGGGGCGGGGGCGCAGCAGGGGCTGATGGTCCTGTTGCTCGCAGGGGTCGCGACCGGGTCCGCGATCCTCACCTTCGCCATCGGCATGCAGGCGGCGATCGCCCTGCTGGACTTCGTCGCGGGATCCGCCGCGCTGGCGACGCACGGCAACCCGCTGCGCGTCATCCGGGAGATCCGGAGCACCCCTCGGGAACCGGCGCTCGCGACCGCGACCTGAGCGGCCCCCTGCGGCCGAGGTCTCCCGAGACGGGTGAGGCGCCCTCGGGACGAGGAAGCAGCGTCCCCCTCCCCCGCTCACGCACCGCGTCGGACCTGGTGAGCGGCCGGCACGGCCAGCCCCCGGCGACGAGGGGCAAGGGCGCACGAGCGATTGCGCGGGGAGGGATGCGGGCAGTATCCGCCTGCCGATCCCCGTCGGCCGCAGGTGGGTTCACGGCGCGGGCTCCGCGTCCGCACGCGTACCCGCGGTGGCGCTCCGGATTGATTCGGTCATGGGCGGCGCATACCGTCCCTGGACCGACGGCCCGGGTCCGGCCAGGCGAGAGAGAGGGGCCACCGCTGACCGGGATGGACGACTGGACATGACGGCCGGCGAGCCGGGCGTCCCGCCCGATCGGATCGTGGCGTTCTTCGACCGCCGGGCCCGCGGCTACGACCTCCAGGTGCCGCTGGAGCGCCGGGCGCTGCGCGCGGCGGCCGAGATGGCGGAGCCGCTGCCCGGCGCACGCGTGGTCGACCTCGCGGCCGGAACCGGGGCGCTGGCGCAGGCCATCGTGGGGCGGTGCCGATCCCTGTCGGCGCTCACGCTCGTGGACGCCGCGCCGCGCATGCTGGAGCGGGCGCACCGCCGGCTGGGGGCCGCCGGCGTGCCGCCACGCTTCCTCGTGGCGGACGTGCGCGCCGTCCCCCTGCCCGACGACTGCGCGGACGTCGTCTCCATCGGTTACCTGCTCCACCTGCTGGACCCCGGCCAGCGGGCCCCGATCCTCCACGAGGCGCGCCGCCTGCTCCGGCCCGGCGGTCGGCTGGTGGTGGTCGTCCACGGGGTACCGCGGGGGCGCGGGTCCGGCGTCTACCGCTCGACGTGGAGGATCATGCGCCGGATCGCGCCCCGGGGCGTTCTCGGCCACGGCCCGATGGACGATGCCGTGGGCCCGGTCGAGGCGGCGGGCTTCGAGGTGACCGAATCGCGCAGGCTGCGCGGCGTGTATTGGAGCCAGATCGTCGCCGCCCGGCCGGCGACCCCCGAAGGATCGGGCCGGGCGGGCGGCGCCGGATGAGCGGCGCGCACTGGGATGTGCTGGTCGTCGGCGGCGGGACCGCCGGGATGACGGCCGCCCGCGCCGCGGCGACGCGGGGCGCGCGGACCCTCCTGGTGGAGCGCGACCCCGCCCTCGGGGGCGAGTGCGCCTACGTGGGCTGCGTACCGAGCAAGGTGCTGATCGAGGGCGCGAACCTCTACTGGGCGGCCCGTCACGGCGAGGGCTGGGGCATCCGTGCCGACGGGCTGCGCATGGACTTCGCCGCGCTCATGGCCCGCAAGGACGCCGTCGTCGCCGACATCGCCCGCGACGAGGCCGACTCCTCCTTCACGCGGGAGGGCATCGCCGTCCGGCACGGATCCCTCGCCTTCACGGGCCCCCACTCCGCCGTCGTCGGCGACGACGAGCACCGCTTCGAGGCGGTCGTGATCGCGACCGGCAGCGATCCGCTCATACCGTCCGGGATCGGGCTGGAGGCCGTGCCGCACCTCACCAACGAGACGGTCTTCTCCCTCACCGCACTCCCGCACCGGCTGGTCGTGCTCGGTGGCGGACCGATCGGCCTCGAGCTCGGCCAGGCCTTCGCGCGCCTCGGCAGCGCCGTGACGGTGCTTCAGGGCGGTGATCGGCTCCTGGCCAAGGAGGAGCCCGAGATCAGCGCGCTCGTCGCCACGCGCCTGGCTGCCGAGGGCCTCGATGTCCGGCTCCGGACGCGCGCGAGCGCGATCGTCCGCGACGGCGACGGGGCGCTCGTCCGCCACGCCGGCCACGGAGGAGAGGGGGCGGTGCGCGCGGACGCGGTCCTCGTCGCGACCGGCCGCCGCCCCCGCGTGGGGGGCATGGGGCTCGAGCGGCTCGGGGTGGAGGCGGGCGCGAGCGGCGTGGTGGTGGACGCGCGGATGCGCACCTCGGTCGCCCACGTCTACGCCGCCGGCGATGTGACCGGAGGTCATCTGTTCACCCACGTCGCCGGCCACGAGGGCAGGGTGGCCGGCGAGAACGCGGCGGGCGGGCGGCGCAGGGCCGACCACCGCGTCGTCCCCTGGGTCACCTTCCTCGATCCGGAGATCGCCCGGGTCGGCCTCGGAGAGGAGCGGGCGCGGGCGACGCGCCGCGGCGTGGAGGTCGCCCGCTTTCCGATGAGCCGCGTCGACAGGGCCCGGATCCTTGGCAGCACCGAGGGCTTCGTGAAGCTGATCGTCGCCCGCAGGAGGCTCGTCGGGCGCCTCGGCGGAGGGGAGGTCGTCGGCGCCCACATCGTCGGCCCGCGCGCGGGCGAGATGATCCACGAGGTCGTCCTGGCGATGCGCTCGCGCGCCTTCGCCGGGCGGCTCGCCCAGGCCATCCACGCCTACCCGGCGATGAGCATGGGCGTCCAGCAGGCGGCCTCCCAGCTCTTCCCGATCGGCCGCGCCCTGGTGGACGCCGCCGATCACCCCCCGGGCCCGGCGCCTCCGCCCGGCTGACGCAGCAACTCGACGAGGTGGCGGTTCTCGCCGGGATCGAACACGGCGTGCTGCGCGCAGGCCGGGACGATCCGCCCCTCTCGCGGATGGGCCATCGCATAGGAGCAGGCCGAGAGCCTCTCCTGGGCCGCCGCCACATCGGGATCGTCGCTCACCTCCCCCCGCTCGAGCGCCTCCCAGGCGGGGATCACGAGCGACGCGTCCATGAAGCTGTGCATCACGAAGGTGACCAGCCGGGGAGGGCGACGCAGGGCGGCCGCGGCGCCTCCCATGCGGCGGACGATCCGCGCTCCGGCGCCCGCGCACGCCGCGACGACCGCCGGGTGCCCCAGCGCGCCGCGCACGAGCCGGGCCGCGAGCAGGTGCGCCGGCGCGCCGAAGTCCATGCCGCCGTAGGCGCTCAGGAACGCGGCGAGGGCGCGCGCGTCGCGCGGGTCGTCGTCGTCGAGCAGCGGCCAGCGGCGCGCGCCGCAGAATCCCCCGTAGGCCGTGCGGTTGCACCGCGGATCGCCGTACTGGATGAGCCGGTGGTGCAGCCGCGCGCCGGCTCCCTCCTCGACTCGCCTCCACACGTCGTCGGGATCGACGGCGCGGTAGCCCTCGCCCCAGCGCGCGGCGTTGCCCACGTAGGCCGCGGGCTGGAAGCTGAACAGCCGGAAGCCGGCGTCGCGATTGCGGGCGACCACTCCGGCGACCTCGTCGAGGTTGCCCGGGGTCACGGTCATGTTGTGGGCGAGGAAGCTCGTGATCCCGTGCTCGGCGCGAAGGCGCGCGAACATCGCGCAGAACCGGGCGCGGAAGGGGTCGAGCTCGGCCTCGCCGGCCGGGCGCTCCGCGCCGCGCCGGCCGAGCATCGTCGAGTCGAAGTGCCCCGCGAAGCTCAGGTGGCGAAAGCGCGGGCGCCCGGTGCGCGGGTCGAGGGCGAGCGCCTCGAGGTGGTCGTAGTCGAAGTCGCCGTGCGTCATCGACATCGGCTTGCGCCCGGCGTCGCTCATCGCCTGGAGGGCGGCGGCGTGATCGTCGGGGGGCAGCAGGGTCACCTCGCCGCCGATCAGCTGGGCCGGCTGGCCGGGCCCGCGCACCTCGCGCAGCAGCGACATCTGCGCGCGCACCTCGCGGACCGTGTGCACGCCATCGACCGGCACCCGGTTCGCGTCGCGCGAGTGGTAGCAGGGCGAGCAGGCGAGGTCGCAGCGTGGGAAGACGGCGTTGGTCCCCTCGCAGCCCGCGATGCGCCGGCCCAGCATCTGGCCCGGCGTGCGCACGGCGGTGGGCAGCTCCGCCCAGCGGCGGGCCAGCGCCGCCTCCCGGTCGGGCTCCATGGGGCGCGAGGCGACCTCGAGTCGCCTGAGGCCCCGCAGGACCCGGGTCGCGATCGCAGCACGCCTCCCGCCCGCGATGGTCATCCGCTACAGCCTCCGGGTTCCAGGCGACCTCGCGGTCGCCGGACCTCCACGGTACGCGCTCGGGGCCGCACCCGGCCGGGGTGGACCGGCGCGCCCGCGCGCGCGAGGATCCACCCATGCCCCCCGAGATCGCGGTGCGCGACGTCCCCGAGAGCGAGCGCTACGAGGCGTTCGTGGACGACATGCTGGCCGGCTTCGCCGCCTACCGGCTGCGCGGCGGCGAGATGGTGCTCGTCCACACCGACGTTGACGACGCCTTCGAGGGGGGCGGGATCGGTGGAAGGCTGGCCCGCGAGGCGCTTGACGACGCGAGGCGGCGGGGGCTGCGGGCGGTGCCGATGTGCCCCTTCATCGCGGCCTGGATCCGCCATCACCCGGACTACCACGACCTCGTGCCGGAGGCGTCGCTCCACCTGGTCGACGCTCCCCCCGGCGGGGGCTGAGCGCAGCCCGGATCCTCAGACCAGCCCGCGCTCCCGCGCCGCGGCGAGGGCCTGCACGCGGTTGTGCGCGGCGAGCTTGCCGAACAGCGAACGCGCGTGGCTCTTGACCGTGTTGGGCGAGCGCCCCAGGCGATCGGCCATCTGGGCCGTGGTGAGACCGCCCGCGATCAGGCGCAGCACGTCGCGCTCGCGCGAGGTGAGCCGGCCGGGGTCGTCGAGGGCGGGCGGAGGCGGTGTCCGGGGCCGCGCGGCCCCGGCGACCCGCGGATCGATGACGGCCCTGCCGTGCACCACCCGCATCAGCGCCGAGAGCAGCTCGTGCTCGGAGATGTCCTTGAAGAGGCAGGCCACGGCGCCGGCCCGCAGGCAGGCCCGCACCGCCATCTCCTCGGGGAAGGCCGTGAGGATCACGATGGCGAGGTCCGGCTGGCGCTCGCGGACGCGCGTGCAGATGGTGGCGGCGGGCATGTCGGGCAGGCGCAGGTCGAGGAGCAGCACCCGCGGGCGGTACTGGGCGCAGCGCACGATCGCCTCGGCGCCGCTGCGGGCCTCGCCGACGAGCTCGAAGAAGCGGCTGCCGGACAGGAGCAGCCGGATGCCCGAGATCACGATCGGGTGATCGTCGGCGGCCACCACGGTATGCGACTTCGTTTGGGTCACCCCGCCTCCGACCATACGACCACACGGGCGCGCGGCGCGAGCCGCCGGGGGGCATTTCACCCGATCGGGTGAGGCGGCCAGGCCGGCTCGGAAGCTCGTGCGGATCCGCACACGGCCCTGCCTGCGTGGAATCCGTCCGGGCGGCCCCCGATGGGGCGACGACGGGCGTCCAGGTCACCGTTGCCGCGGTCCCGGTGAGCGCGGGAGGGTCCGGGCTGCAAGGCACCCGGATCGAGGAGGAGGAGTGATGCCCGAGACCATGAGGGCCGCCGTCTTCAGGGACGTCCGCGACATCCACATCGAAGAGGTCCCGATCCCCGAGTGCGGCCCCACGGACGCGATCGTGAAGGTGACGACCACGACCATCTGCGGGACCGACTCCCACATCTGGCGCGGCGAGTACCCCGTCGCCCCGGGACGAGTCGTCGGCCATGAGCCGGCGGGCGTCATCCACCAGCTCGGCGAGGCGGTCTCCGGCTACGAGATCGGCGAGCGGGTCGTGGTCGGCGCCATCACGCCGTGCGGCGCCTGCTACTTCTGCCAGGCGGGCGATACCTCGCAGTGCGCCGGGTACGAGGACACCTGGGGGATCATCGGCGGCTGGCGTCTCGGCAATTCGATGGACGGGGTGCAGGCCGAGTACTTCCGGGTCCCCTACGCCCAGGTGAACCTGGCGCGCATCCCCGACGAGCTCTCCGACGAAGAGGTCCTCTTCGTCACCGACATCGCGACGACGGGCATCTCGGCGGTCGAGACGGCCAACGTGCAGCTCGGCGACTCGGTCGTCGTCTTCGCCCAGGGCCCGATCGGGCTCTGCGCGACCGCCGGCGCCCGGCTGCGGGGCGCGGGACTGGTGATCGGCGTCGACTCGAACCCCAAGCGCCTCGCGATGGCGAAGACGATGGGCGCCGACGAGGTGATCGACTACACCCAGGAGGACCCGATCGCGAAGATCAAGGCGCTCACGGAGGGGCGCGGCGCGGACGTGGCGATCGAGGCGCTCGGCATCCAGGAGACCTTCGAGAACTGCCTCAAGGCCGTGCGCCCGGCCGGGATGGTGTCGTCGCTCGGGGTCTACGGCGACAAGGTCTCGATCCCCCTCGAGCCGTTCATCTACGGAATCGGCGACATCGACATCCGCACCACCCTCTGCCCGGGCGGCAAGAAGCGCCTCTCGGCGCTGATGAACCTCGTCAAGATGGGCCGGCTCGACCTGGGCCAGCTCGTCACGCACCGCTTCGCGCTGGACGACATCGAGGAGGCCTACCCCCTCTTCTCCAACCAGGAGGACGAGGTCGTGAAGGTCACGATCACGCCGTAGGCTCCGCCGCCTCCGCGCGCCGGCCCGCCCCCGCCCGACGGAACGGCGCGCGGCGGTCCGGCGCGGAGCCCGCGCGGGCCGACAGGGCCAGCGAGAGCGCCGCGGCGACCAGAGCCGGCGCGAGGAACACGAGCGCCAGGACGGACGCGACCTGGGGATCCGACGCCACGTAGGGCACCAGCAGCAGCGGCAGCATCGGGGTGCCCCCGCCCACCGCGAGGCTCAGGCCGTACTGGCTCCACGACACGAGGAAGCCGAGCAGGGCGGCGGCGGCGAACGCGGGCGCGAGCGCGGGGAGCGTCACCAGGAGAAGCCGGCGCGCCGGCCCGGTCCCGTTGACCGCCGCGGCCTCCTCGAGCTCGCGCACCTCGGGGCTGAAGCCGCCGGCCAGGATCAGGACGACGTACGGGAGCACCGGGACGAGGTGTGCGATCACGAGCCCGGTCAGCGTGTCGGCGATGCCGAGCCGGATGAACCACTCCGCCAGGCCGGAGCCCGTGGCGAACGGCGGGACCAGCAGCGGCAGCCCGAGCAGCACCCACACGATCGCCGGCCGGCGCAGCCGGCGCTCGCCGATGACCCGGGCGGCGGGCCAGGCGATCAGCAGGGCGAGCACCGTCGCCAGCACGCCGACCACGAGCGAGTTGCGGATGGCCTCCGCCGCCAGCGAGGCGTCGGCGAAGGCCTCCTCGACCCCCCGGGCCCCGTAGCGCTGCGGGAGGATGGCGGGCGAGCGCCACTCGTCGGCCGCCGCGCGGAGGATCAGGGTGAGCGGGGGCAGGAGCGCGGCGAGCGCGATCAGCGCGAGCGCGGCGCGATGACCCAGCCGGGCGAGGCCGCGCCCGGGGCCCTCACCCACGGCGCCGGCCGATCGCGATGGCCGCCACGGCCGCCACCGACACCGCCATCGCGGACGCGACGACGAGGGCGGCGTTCGCCACCGAGCGCCCGTCGAGGCTCGCCTCGCGGGTCGACGAGAGCGCGAGCTCCGAGAGGGTCTGCGGCGAGGTCGGGCCGATGGTGAGGGGCACCTCGAAGGCTCCGATCACGAACGCCGCGACGACGGCGGCCCCCGTGAGGAGCGGCGTCCTGATCGCCGGCCACACCACCCAGGCCAGCCGCTGGAGGGGGCGGACGCCGAGCACCGCCGCGGCCTCCTCGCGGGCGCGGACCGCGGGGCCCCACGCCGCCAGGACCAGGAGCGCCAGGAACGGCGCCTCCTTGTAGACATAGACCAGGACGATGCCCACTCCGCCCGGGTCGCGGACCACGTCGGCGGGCAGGCCGCCGATGAGGCGGTCGGCGATCCCTCCGGGGCCGAGCCAGAGCACGCCGAGCACCGCGGCGACCAGATGGGGCATGGGGATCGGCACGGCGGCGAGCAGGCGGGTGAGCATCCCGCTGCGCCTCAGCACGGCGGCGAGCGCGATCCCCAGCGCCATCGAGAGCACCGTCGCCGCGGCGGTGATGCGCAGCGTGAACCAGACCGCATCCCAGAAGGCCGGATCGTCGAGGAGGGCGCGGTACGCGTCGAGGTCGGCGGCCCCCCAGCCGGTCAGACGGCTCACCCCGAGGCTCGACCGGACCGCCCCGAGGAGCCCCGCGCCCCAGAGCACGAGCACCACACCAAGCGCGGGCGCGAGGGCGGCCAGGTTCCGGACCCGCCTCCCGCGGTCAGGGATGGAGGACGCCGTCCGGATGGCGCGCGGGGGCCGGGTCGTCGTCGGGGAAGCGCCATACGGCCTCGGGGGCGATGCTCACCCCCACCTCGTCGCCGACGGCCGGCGCCGGGTCGGGGGGCAGCCGCGCCTCGAGTCGCATCGCCCCCCGGGCGAGGCCCACCCGCAGCCCCGATCCGGTGAAGACGACCTCGCGCACCGTCATCCGCAGGGGTCCGGCCGGCGCGAGAGCGACGCCCTCGGCGCGTATCGCGATGCGCGCCGGCCCGTCCGGCCCCCCGACGGGGATGGATCCCGCCTCGCTCGCGAAGGCGCCCGAGCCGACCTGGCCGGCCAGGATGTTGCGCGCTCCGAAGAACCGGGCGACCGGCGGCGAGACCGGACGCAGGAAGAGGTTGCGGGGCGTGTCGCACTGGATCACGCGGCCCTCGACCATCAGCGCGATGGCCTCGCCCATCTGGGCCGCCTCGTCCCGGTCGTGCGTCACCATGAGGGTCGTCACCCGCCGCTCGGCCTGGAGGCGCAGGATCAGCCGCAGCAGGCCCTCGCGCCGGTCGGGATCGACCGACGCCATCGGCTCGTCGAGCAGCAGCAGCCCCGGATCGGGGCAGAGCGCGCGCGCCAGCGCGACCCGCTGCTGCTCGCCGCCCGACATGCCGCGCACGCTCCGGCGGCCGAGTCCGTCCAGCCCGACCTCCGCCAGCAGGGCGTCGGCCCGCGCCCGCCGCTCGCGCCGGCCCGTGCCGTCCGCCCGCAGCGCGAGCGCCACGTTCTCGGCCGCGTCCATGCCGGGCAGCAGCCGCGGCTCCTGGAAGACCATGGCGATGGGCCGCCGGTGCGGCGCGAGCCCGTCGAGCACCCGCCCGGCGGCCTCGACGGTCCCGGTGGCCGAGGGCTCGAGGCCGGCGATCACCCGCAGGAGGGTCGTCTTGCCGGCTCCCGACGGCCCGACGAGAGCCGTCCGGCCCCCGGGCGGGATCTCCAGGTTGACGCCGCGGAGGACGACCGCGCCGCCCGGGCTCGCACCCACCCCGGTGCAGCGCAGCCCGGCTATCGCAGCACCTCCCGGCGCCAACGCCCCTCCAGGCGCGTGACCTCGGCGGCGGGGAGCTCGGCGATCGGCTCCCCCAGCTCGTCCGGCCCGAGGAGATAAGGGTTCGCGCCGTCCGCGGTCAGCCGGCCCCGGTCGGCGGCGTCCAGACGGGCCGGGTCGAGCACCGTCGGGATGCCGAGCACGCCGGGGTCCGCCTTGATCGCCTGCAGCTCGGGCGACAGGAGCAGGTCGGCGACGACCGCGGCGCCCTCGCGGTTGGCGGCGTTGGCCGGGATCGTCACGTAGCTGGTGTTGACCAGCGTCCTCTCGAACGCGAACGGACGCGCCCGCCGCGGGAAGATCCCCGACCGGACTCCCGAGAGCACGAAGCCGGGGTCGTAGCTCATCGCGATGTCCACCTGCCCGTCCCCGAAGAGCCGGTTCAGCTCGGCCTCCGACTTCGGCAGGCTGCGGCCGGAGCGGTACAGGGACGGCCGGATCCGCTCGAGCGCCCGCAGCGCCTCGTCCTCGCCCAGTTCCTGCGCGGCGAGGCGCACGAAGGCCGAGCCGGTGAAGTCGGGTGGTGCGGGATACGTCACGCGCCCGGGGTTGCGGCGCGCGTAGTCGAGCAGGTCGGCCACGCTGCGCGGCGGAGTGCCCACGCGCGCCGGGTCGTAGGCGAACACGAAGGCGGCCCGGCTCCAGGGCGACTCCCGCCCCTCCACCGGAACGCCGAAGTCCGACGCGAGGGACGGATCGGCCGGGTCGAGGAGGGCGGCGTTCGGCAGACGGCCGGCCCAGTCCTCCAGCCACAGCCCCGCCTCGACACCGAGGGCGAAGTTCTCCCCGTTGATCCAGATCAGGTCGACCGCGCCGCCCGAGTCCTTGCCCGCCTCGCGCTCGGCGAGCACCCGCTGGACGGCATCGGCGGTGTCGTCGATCGGCACCTGCCGGAGGGTCACGCCCCGCGCCGCGGCCGCCGGCACCACGTGCTCGCGGACGTAGTCGTTGATCCGCGCGTCGCCGCCGTACATCCACCAGCGGACCGTCTGACCCTGGGCGTCGGCCCTCACCTGCGCCCAGTCGCCCGGCAGGCCCGCAGCCGGCGACGAGGCCGAGGTCCCGCCGCCGCAGGCGACCGCCACGACGGTCAGCGCCAGCGCGAGACATGCCCCGATCGCTGCGCGCGTCTTGCTCATGAGTCCCTTTCGATCAACGCTCGTCGGCCGCACGGGGGATCCATCCCGATCGCGGGCTCACGGTAGGAATACACGCCGAGGGCTCGGATCGGATCATCGGGGCGCCCGGCGGGGCCGCGGCGAAGGGGGCCGTACGCAGGCCCGGGCGACGAAACGTGCCGACCGGCGAAAGGCTTACTTAAGAGTTCGCCAAGGTCGGCGCAACAAGTTGGGTCTGGGGTGGGGTGGGACAGCACCCTGAAAAGGAGATACCCGTGAGACACCCACGTCGCGCAACGGCAGGCGTCGCCGCCGTAGCCGGGGCCGCAGCACTGGCCTTCGGGCTCACGCCCGCCTTCGCGGGAAACAGCAAGGGCAATGACAACCCCACCAAGGGCGACCCGCCCACGTACCAGGTGACGATCGAGAACCTGACCGGTGGCCAGGCGCTCACACCCCCGATCGTGGCCACCCACCGTCGCGGCCACCTCTTCTACGACGTCGGCCGGCGGGCCCCGGACCGGATCGTCCAGATCGCCGAGAACGGTGATCTGGCGCCGATGAGCGCCTTCATCGCGGCGAGCCGCCGCGTAGCCGATTCGCACACCGCCATGGCTCCGCTGGTCCCGGCGGCCAACCCCGGGGGAACGGACTTCACGAACTCGGTGACCTTCACGATCGACGGCAGGCGGGGCGCCAACCGTATCTCGTGGGCCTCCATGTTGATCTGCACGAACGACGGCTTCACCGGCGTTGACGGCCTTCGCCTGCCGCACAAGGTGGGCCAGACGGTCGTCGCCCGGACCGCCGCCTACGACGCGGGATCCGAGGCCAACACGGAGGACTTCGGCGACATCGTCCCGCCCTGCCAGGGCCTGATCGGCGTGAGTGGGACCGCCGCCGGCACAGGCGCGAGCGACCCCGCTCTCGCCACGAACGGCGTGATCGCCCACCACCCGGGCATCACGGGCCGCAGGGATCTGCTTACGAACGTGCACGGCTGGAGCGACCCGGTGGCCACCTTCTCGGTCACCCGGATCGACTGACGGGGCGGCACCCCTCCGGACCACCACGGTCCGGAGGGGTGCACTCTCCCGCCGGAGGCGCGCGCTCCGGCCGACGCGCCTATCCGCCCGCCGGGACGACCACGGCGGTGGGACGGAACGCGGCCACCGCGAACCAGAACGGGGTGTCGTGCTGCACCGGGCGCAGGCGCGCCCCGGCCAGCGGCCCCGACCTCGCGACGCCGTCGCGTGTCCAGGTGCTGCCGGTCTGGTCGTCCCGCGCGCCGGATCCCTCGGGCGAGAAGGTGAGGACCCGCCCGCGGACCCGGCGGTCGTAGACGACCACGCTCCCCACCTCGCGCCCATCGGCGATCACGTCCGAATCGAGCGCCGAGGCGACCCCGGGAGCCCACCAGACGCTGACCGGGATCGGACCGACCACCGTCTCCACGATCCTCGCCTTCGCCAGGGCCGAGAAGGGCACCGCCACGAGGCTCGGGCCCTGCTCGATGCTGACGACCCTCTCCTTGGGCGGCAACCTGCCGTCGAGGTCCCGCCCCCGCAGCAGGAACGGCGGCGAATCGATGTCGTCGTAGCCGGCGTAGGGGTTCCGGCCGTAGGGGCGATCGTGTCCGGTCCGCTCGGTGAGGACCTCGCCCTGCGGATGGAGCCGGCGGAACTCGCCCAGGGAGACGATCCGCGACGGGATGCGCTCGAGGCGCGCGCCGGTGAGCTCTCCGACCACCGCCTCGCCGCTGAACTGCTGCCACCACGACTCCGTCTCGCTGTCCCACATCACCAGATCGCTGAGGCGCAGGTTCCCGGTGGTGCCGAAGCGCAGTTCCTTGCCCCCGAGGCGCCGGTCGAAGACGATCGAGGTGTTGCACAGCGGACAGAACGTCGCGGCGATCGGCGTGCCCGAGATGGTGTCGTTGACGATCTCGTGCCAGATGAGGATCCGGATCGGGTAGGCCCGCGCGCTGCCATCGACCTCGACGGCGATCACCGGCTCGCGATCGACGCCGCGCGCGTCGGAGGCGGACGCGAAGCGGGGCTCGTCGATCGGCGGAATGCCGTCGCGGGGGGGACCGCCCGAGGAGAACTCGCCGAGGGGCACGCTGTGGCGGGAGAAGTCGGTGGCCCAGCCCTCCGTCGACACCGAGAGCCCCGCGGGGGCCGCCCCGGCCCCCGCCGGTGAGGGCCCCCGGTCGTCCGACCTGATCAGGGCGAACACCGCGCCCGCCACCAGCACGACCACCGCGACGACGACGAGGCGGATGAGGCGGGCGTTCACACGGCCGTCCCGAAGGATCCCAGTCGGGCGGTCAGCTCGGTCATCTGCCCGGTGGCGAGCAGCACGCCGAAGACCACGAGCACCACGGCCCCCGCCGCGCTGATCACGGGCAACCGCGGGCGCAGGAAGGCCATCGCGGAGGTCGCCTGGTGGAGGAAGAGGCCGGCCAGGAGGAAGGGCACGCCGAGTCCGAGCGCGTAGACGAACAAGAGCGCGCCGCCGAGCACGGGATCCGCGCCGTTGGCGGCGATCGTCAGCGCGGCGGCGAGCGTCGGGCCGATGCACGGCGTCCAGCCCGTGGCGAAGGCGACGCCCGCCAGGCCCGAGCCGATCAGCGTCGTCGGGCGCCGCGCCAGGTGCAGCCGGCGCTCGCGGAGCAGGAACGACGGGATGCCCCGTCCGAGGAGAAGGAGCCCCATCGCGATGACGAAGATCCCCCCGGCGACCTCGAGCGAGCGCCGCTGCTCCAGGAGGGCGCTGCCGGCGAGGCCCACGCTCGCGCCCAGCACGGCGAACATGATGCTGAACCCGGCCACGAAGGCGAAGGTCGGCGCGGCGACGTCCCTGCGCCGGGGCGCCTCCTCGCCGAGGCCCACCCCGGACACGAAGCCGAGATAGGCGGGCACGAGCGGCAGGACGCAGGGGGACGCGAAGCTCACGAGGCCGGCGGCGAACACCACCGCGAACGAGATCGGGTCACCGCCGAGGGCCATCTACGGCTCCCGGCGGCCGGCCGGGGAGGACGTCTGCACGAGAGTGCTCCCGGGTGGAGGGGCTGTCCCCTGCAATACACCGGCGGGTCGCGCTTCGGATGCCGGGAGTGATCCGATCGGCGCCCCGGGGGTGTAGAAGGAGTGGATGGACACCCCGCGCAAGCTCGCCGCCGGCCGACGCCGCCGCCGGCCCACCAGCGATCTCGGCGACGCCGAGCTCTTCGGCCTGATCGCGGAGGGGAGCGAGGTGGCCTTCGAGGCCCTCTGGCGTCGCTACGGCAGCGCGGTGCTCGGCCTCTGCCGCTCGATCCTGCGCGATCCCGAGGCCGCCGAGGACGCGACCCAGGAGGCGTTCGCGCGAGCCTGGCGGGCGGCGGGGAGCGTCGACGCCCGCCGTGGGGAGCCTGCGGCGTGGCTGATGACGGTGGCCCGCAACGCGGCGCTGAACGTCGCCCGCGTGACGCGGCCGGAGCCGGTCGCGCAGATCGACGACGCCCCCGACCCGGCGGCGGAGCGCGAGATCGTTGACCGCCTCTGGCTTCAGGGGGCCCTGACCCGCCTGCCGGACCGCGAGCAGGAGGTGATCGGGCTCGCCTACTTCTCGGACCTCAGCCACAGCCAGGTCGCCGCCCGCCTGGGCGAGCCCCTCGGAACCGTCAAGTCGCGCATCCGCCGGGCGCTCGGGCGACTCGCCGAGATCGCGGAGGAGCGATGACGCACGAGGACGCCCTCGCCCGCCTGCCCGAGCTGGTCGGGCTGCACGCCGCGGCCTCCGACGACGGTGAGCTGAGCGCGCACCTGGCCGGCTGCGAGCGCTGCCGGGCCCGCCTCGACGCCCTGCGCGCCGTCGACGGCGGACTGCGGCGTATCGATGCTCCGCCGACGCCCTCGCAGCGGCTCGAGAACCGGATCCTCGCGATCCCCGGCGGCGCCGGGGCGCCCGAGCGCAGGCGCGGCGGGAGCCGGCGGCTCGTGGCCGCGGCGGCGTGCGTGCTGCTGCTGGTCGTCGCCGGCGCGGGTGTCCTCGCCACGCGGGACGGATCCGGCCAGCCGTCGCCGTTCCAGGCCACGAGAGTCGTCCAGCTCGCGTCCGCGCACCCGGACGGGGTCAGCGCGCGCGTCGAGATCGGGCCGGCCGACGGGGCGCGGATCCCGATGAGGGTCGTCGCCACCGGCCTGCCCAGCGGTGGAGACCACTACTACGGGCTCTGGCTGACGGGAGCCGACGGGGCCATCTCGGGCGGCTCCTTCCGGCCCGACGGCAAGGGCGAGTGCGCGGTGATGATGGAGGTGCCGAGCGGCCAGTGGACCGCCGTCGACGTGACCGAGGGCGACCGGCCGCCCTCCGCCCGGACCACGATGGCCGGTGCCCCCCTCTGAGGCCGGGCAGGTGCGTCCGAGCGTCGCCCGGTCCCTCCTTCAGCATCTGCAGGACGGGCGGGCGATGCGGCGCACGATCACGGTCGCGCTCGTCGTGGGAACGCTGTTGACGCTCATCAACCAGGGCGACCGGATCGCGAGCGGCGACATCGACGCGGCCGTGGGGCTGAAGATCCTTGCGAACTACCTGATCCCCTGGTGCGTATCGAGCGCCGGATACATCTCCGCCCGGCGGGCTGCGGCCGTGGGGACCGCGTGATCGATCACGCCCTGCGCCGGCGCAAGGAGATGGTGCTGGCCCCGATCGCCCGGGCGGTCCCCCGCGGCGTGCATCCGACGGCCTTCACCGCGGTGGCGCTCGTGCCCGGGCTGGGCGCCGCGATCGCGGCCGGCGCCGGGGCGCCCGCCCTCGCGCTGGGGCTGTGGCTGGTGAACCGCCTGCTCGACGGCCTCGACGGGACCGTGGCCCGGCGGTCCGGGCGCCAGTCCGAGCTGGGCGCGTACGCGGACATCCTCGCCGACGTGATCGTCTACGCCGCGATCCCGCTGGGCATCGCGGCCGGACAGGGCGACCGGGCGGCATGGATCGCGGCGGGGGCGCTGCTGGCGAGCTTCTACGTCAACGCGATCTCGTGGTCCTATCTCTCCGCGCTGCTGGAGCGCCGCGGGGCCGGAGCCGGGTCCCGCGGGGAGCTGACGGCGGTCACGATGCCGAGCGGGCTGATCGAGGGCGCCGAGACGGTCGTGCTGCTCGGGCTCGCACTGGCCGTGCCGGCGTGGTCGGTCGCGGTGATGTGGGTGATGGCGGCCGGAGTAGCGATCAGCATCGCCCAGCGGGCGGTCTGGGCGGCACGACGGCTGGACCCGGCGTGAGGGATTCCCGCGCGACCCGGCTGGTCGTCGCCGGTGTGTGGCTCGCACTCATCGCGGGCGCCGCGGTGTGGGCGTTCACCCGCGGCGAGGGGGCCGGGGCGGCCACCGCGGAGCTCGTGGACGCCATCCAGGGCAGCGCCTGGGGTCCGGTCGTCTTCCTGGCGGTCTATCTCGTGCGGCCCCTGATCTTCTTCTCGGCGGCCGTCCTGACCGTCGCCGGGGGATTCCTCTTCGGCCCGGTGGGGGGCGTCGTCCTCGTCATCGTCGCCGCCAACGGCTCGGCCATGGTGGCGTACGGCCTCGCGCGCTGGCTCGGGGGCGAGAAGTGGCCCGACCCCGAGGCCGCCGGCCGGCTCGCGCGATGGACCAGGCAGATGCGGGAGCGCAGCTTCGAGACCATCATCGTCATGCGCCTGATCTACCTGCCGTACGACCTCGTCAGCTACCTGGCCGGAGCAGCGCGCATCCATCCGGTGGCGTTCATCACCGCGACAGCCATCGGAAGCGCGCCCGCAACGGTCGCCTTCGTGCTGTTCGGGGCCTCGCTCGAGAGCTTCGACGGAGGCGTGCCGAGGATCAGCGGTCCGATCCTGGTCACCTCGGGCGTTCTGCTGGTGGCGGGCCTGGCGGTCTCGAAGCTGCTGCGGCGGCGCGAGCGAGGTCCCGATCCCGTCACCTGACGCGATCGTGATCGGAGCGGGCTCGGGAGGCCTGACGGTGGCGATCGGCCTCGCCGGCCTGGGGCGTCGGGTGGCCCTGGTCGAGGCCGCGCGGGTCGGCGGCGACTGCACCAACGTGGGCTGCATCCCCTCCAAGCGCCTCATCCACCTCTCGCGCGATCCCGCCCATCGCGCCGACCCGGCCGGACTGCTCGCGGCCGTCCGCGCCACCCGCGACGGCCTGGCCGCGCGTGAGGACCACGAGCTCTCCACCACCGACGGGATCGAGCTGATCAGGGGACGCGCCGAGCTCGGCGCGGATCGGCGCGTCACGGTGTCGGGGCCCGGCGGGGTGCGCGTGCTGAGCGCGCCGCACGTCGTGATCGCCACCGGGTCGCGCCCGCGTACCCTCGACATCCCGGGGCTTCCCCCCGAGCGGCTCCTCACCAACGAGAGCCTGTTCGAGCTCGCGGCCCCGCCCGCCCACCTCGCGATCGTCGGGGCGGGGCCGATCGGGCTCGAGATGGCCTGCGCGTTCGCCCGGATGGGCACGCGCGTGAGCCTGATCGACCTCGAGTCGCGGGTCCTCGCGACGGCCGAGCCCGAGGCGTCCGAGGCCCTGACCGCCTCGCTGCGCGAGCAGGGCATCGATGTCCGTCTGGACACGCGGGTGACGGGCTACGACGCCGGGCGCGCATCGCTCGCGATCGAAGGCCGCGAGGGGGAGAGGGCGCTCGAGGGCGTGGACGCGGTCCTGGTGGCGATCGGACGCATGCCCAACGCCGACGGCTTCGTGGGGGTGGTCGATGCGGGGCCCGCCGGCATCCGCGTCGATGGCTGGGGCCGCACATCGATGAAGGGCGTGTGGGCGGTCGGCGACGTCACCCCGGTCGCCCACCAGACCCATGCCGCGAACGCCCTCGGACGGCGGATCGTGCAGCGCATCGCCCTGCGGTGGATCCCGCCGCTCGGCGGGCCTCCGGTGATCCCGTCCGCGGTGTTCAGCGACCCGGAGGTCGCCTGGGTCGGGCCGACGGCCGCCGAGCGGGCGCGCAGCTGCCATCCGGACGCCCTCGTCCACATCCGGGTCGACCTCGCGGCGACCGACCGCGGGCTCACCGACGGCGTGGCGCACGGCTTCGTCTCGGTCGTCGCCGTCCGGCTCACCGGGCGCATCGTCGCCGCCACCGTCGTCGGGCCCCACGCCTCGGAACTGCTGCCCCTGCTGACCTTCGCGATCTCCCGCAACACCTCCCTCCTGCGGCTGCAGCGCCTGGTCTACGCCTACCCCACCTTCAGCGGCGCGATCGGGGCGGTCGCCGACGAGTTCGCGCGCCGGACGCTGCCGAACCTGCGCACGGAGCTGGCCGCGTACGCGCGCCACCGCTGGGCGAGGGCCCCCGGGAGCCCGTGACGGGCCGCTCCGCGCAGGAGCGGCCGAGCGGCGCGGCGGTGGCTACCGGGCCGTGATCTGCGCGACGGCGTCCTGGAAGCCGGCCGCGTCGGTGGCGCCGAGGATGCGCCCGATCTCGCGGTGATCGCTGTCGAGGAAGATCGTCGTCGGGGTCCCCTGCAGGCCGAGGCCGGTCGCGATCCCCCCTGAGGAGTCCTCGATGCTGGGGAACTCCCAGCCGTACTTCTCGTAGAAGCCCCGCGCTCCCCCGGCGTCGTCCCGGTAGTTGAGGCCGACGAAGTGCACGTCGTCGCGGGCTGCGGCCACCTCGGCCAGGTGCGGCGCCTCGTCGTTGCAGCCGGAGCACCACGAGGCCCAGATCGCCAGGACGACCGGCTTGCCGGTGAACTCATCGAGGTTCACCGGCTTCCCGGTGATCGGGTCGGTGCCCGAGATGCGGATCGGGGAACCCTTGCCCTTCAGCCGGGGCTCCGCCTTCGCGGGCTCCGCCTTGGCGGGCGGAGCGGGCGTGGGCGTCGACTCGACCAGGGCCGCGTCCCCGGCGTCCGGCAGGCTCACGCGCGACGGCCCGCCCCGATCGGCGGCGAGGATGCCGACGACGACCACGCCGGCGAGCGCGAGCGTTCCCGCCGCCAAAAGCATCGCCCTCCGGCGACGATTGCGCGAGGGCGGGTCGGCGGGACGATCCTTCATCGGGGAGCCTCCGGGGGGCGTGGTGATCGCGGCGCTACGACTACTACCCGGGGGGACCGCCCTTTGGATTCATCGACCTGGGTCCGGCTCCCGCGGCCGCCGGCGCCCGCGCTCAGGCGCCCGCGTAGGCCACCACGAGGTCGCTGCCGTAGGCGATCAGGAAGCCGACCGCGAGGGCGCCGGTGGCCAGCACGCGGTGGCCGCGGCGCCGGCCCATGCCCCAGAGCTCGAGCGTGATGTAGAGGATCGCGCCCGCGGCGAGCGCCAGGAAGGCCAGCTGCAGGGCGTCCGACTCGACCCGGTAGCCCAGGGCTGTGCCCAGGACGGTGGGACCGCCGCCCACCAGGCCCGCGAGCGCGAGCCAGCCCCACGAGGGCCGGCTCGAGGGGTCGAGCGGACCGATGATGCCGAAGCCCTCGGTCGCGTTGTGGAGCGCGAAGCCGACGATCAGGGTCGTGGCGAGCGCCACCTCGCCGGCGTGGGCCGAGACGCCGATGGCCAGGCCCTCGCTGAAGTTGTGCACGCCGATGGCGACGGCGATCAGCATGCCCACGCGCAGGGCGCTCCGCGCGGTGGGCCGCGCCAGGGCGGCGAGCGGCGAATCGGCGAGGACGAGCGCCTCGGAGCCGCCCGCGACCGGGGGCGGCGCGCCGAAGACCCGGCTCTCGACGAGGCCGAGGCCGATCAGCCCCACCCCGAAGCCCACCACGAGCATCACCAGCAGTCCGGCGAACCGGCTCCACGAGGCCTCGCCGTCCTTCGCCTGGGCGAGCGCGCCCTCGACGATCTCGTTCGAGCCGGCGAGGACGTCGACGAAGAGGAACGCCAGGACGCCGGCCGAGGCCATGCTCGCCGCCAGGCGCGTCCGGTTCCCCAGGCGGGGCAGGCGGGCCAGCGGCAGGCCCAGGAAGATCGTGAAGCCGGCGATGGCGCCGAGCAGGAGGGTCTTCTCGAAGGACATGGTCCCCTGGGGTGTCGTGGCGTGGTATCCGCCGAACCCCTCCCGTTCGGCGCGCCTAACTCGAAGGCCCGCCTACTCTATCGGTAATCCCTGTGACCGCTAGGGCGGAGTGTCCCTGCCCGGCCCGCGCACGCGTCCCGAGGCGTGCGTCCTCAGGCGCGCAGCGCCCGGTCGCGAGGAGGGATGCGCAGTCGCCGCAGGACACCGTCGCCCAGATCGACCACCCGCCCGACGGCCGGCCCGAGCGGCCGGTACGCGAGCCACGCGACCGTGGCGCCGACTGCCGCTCCCGCCAGGACGTCGCCCGGATAGTGGGCCCCCACGTAGACCCGGGCCACGCAGACCAGCGCGGCCGCCGCGAGTGCCACGAGGCCGAGGCGCCGGTGGGCCAGCACGAGCACGGTCGCGATGGCGACCGATGCGGCCGCGTGGTCGCTCGGGAAGGAGCCGTCGGCGCTGCGCGCGACCAGCGTGTGCACGCTCTCCGGGTGCGCGTCGAAGGGCCGCGGCCGCGACCACAGCACCAGGAGGCCCTGGTTCACGAGAAGCGCGCCGCCCGCCGCCAGCAGGGCGGTGAGGGCGCCCCGGCGCTCCTCCCGGGGACCGCGCAGGTACCCCACAGCGAACCAGGCCGCGACGATCGCGATGAAGACGGGAACGGCCCAGGTCGCCGCGTCGCGCATGAGCGCGTCGAGGAACGCGTGGTGCCCCGCCGGCCCGTTGAGTGCCTGCTCGAGCCGGTAGTCCATTGATCCTCCGACGGTCGTTCACCGACATGCAACATCGGCCGGATGAGAGGACGATGAGGGGAGGGCGGTTCCGAGGGCCCTTCAGCGCGGGCGGCAGCGCACGGCGCCCGAGCGCAGCACGCGGCCGCCCACCGCCACGAACGCGAAGCGCGCGCGGCCGGGCGTGAGGGTGATCCGCAGCGCCCCGTCGGTGGAGTCGTCGCTCCAGGCCAGGCGGGAGTCGGACTCGTCGACCGGGTAGTGGCCGCGACCGGCGGCGCCCGCCACGAGCTGGACGATCCCGGCGCGGGGGCGCAACTGCTGCATGTCGTGGTCGTGGCCGCCCAGCACGATCCTCGCGTGCCCGCGCAGGGTCTTCCAGAAGGGCGCGACGTCGGGCTGATCGCCGTGGAGCCCCGCGCTGAAGCGCGGGCGGTGCCAGAACGCGAGCCGGCAGGTGCCCGGCGCGCGCATCTGCCGGCGCAGCCAGGCCACCTGGCGGGAGCGGGGGCCGTGGTCCATCTCGGAGTTGAGGCTGATGATCCTCCAGCCGCCGACCGACACGGCGTAGTACGGCGCCGGGGTCCTCCCGGTCACGCGGGCCCAGTACGGGTCGTAGCCGACGCGGTGGTTCGGCCAATCGTGGTTGCCCGGCGTGGGGAGGGTGACGGCCCGCAGCCGGCGGTAGACCGTGTGGTAGTTGCGCCGGAACTCGGCCGCGGTGCCGTACTCGTAGACGTCGCCCAGATAGAGGAACGCGGAGGGGCGCCGGGCCGCGATCATCGCCGACACGGCGCGCTCGGCCGCAGTGCCTCCTGCGCCGTCCCCGACGGCCCAGATCGTGGCGGGCCTCGCCGGCGCCGGATCGGGGAAGCGGCCGTAGCCCGCCGGGGCGGTGGCGGCCGAGGCGGCCCCCGCCGTTGCGAGGACGGCCAGCGCGGTGGTGGCGAGCAGCCGGCGGACGGGGCTCGTGGTCGATGGTCGGATCGGCATGTGCGTCCCTGGTCGCGGGTGGCGCACGCTACGCCACCCGGGCCGGAGCGCGCAGGGGGCCGGGCATCGCGCCCGCCCCCCTGCGGTGCGTCGCCCTACCCCACCGTGAAATCGGTGCGCATCCCGCCGGCGTAGTGGCCGGGCAGATTGCAGAGAAGGACGTAGTGGCCGGCGGGGAGGTTCAGCGAGAGGTTCGCCGAGGCTCCGGCAGTCAGGTCGCCCGACTCGCCCGCCGAGCCCGTCTCGTCGGCGCGGCCGCCGCCCGAGGCGAGGGCGCCCGCCGCCATGTCCGTCCTCACCACGACCAGCTCGTGCGTGATCGAGCCGTCGTTGCGAACCCGGAAGGTCACCTTCCCCGCCGCGATCTTCGCCGGCGTAGCGGTGAGGGCGAACTCCGACGACCCGCCCAGGGAGACGCCGACGCGCGACGCCCCGGTGGAGGCCTCGTGCTTCACCCCGGACGACGCGGGTCCTGCGGTCACGGGCGCGTCCTCGCCGGGTGCGGTGGTCCCCGGCGCGCTGACCGCGGGCGCGGTGGCCGGGTCGACGGAGGCACTCGACGACCCTCCGCACGCGGCCAGCGCGAGCACCGACAGGGCGGACGCCGCGACGGCGGCGATGGTGAGGCGGGGCTTCGTCATGAGGCTCCTTCGGTGGCGACGGACGGGACGAGCGGCGTTGCGGCGGTGACGTCGCGGCGCGTCATCGACAGGAAGGCCACGAGCGCGAGGATGGTGGTCAGGAAGACCAGGCTGGTCGTCGTCGTTCCCCATCCCAGGCCACCGTCGGCGGTCGGCTGGGAGAGGTAGTCGCCGATCGAGGCGCCCAATGGGCGGGTGAGGACGTATGCGGCCCAGAAGGCGAGCACCGCGTTCAGGCCCAGGCGGTAGTGGGCGACGGTGACCACCGCGATCGCGGCGCCGAAGAGCAGCGCCGACTTCCAGTAGCCGATCGCCAGCGTCTCGGCGAGGTAGTCGCCGGCCGCCGTGCCCAGGGCGAAGGTGAACAGGATCGTCAGCCAGTAGAACGCCTCGCGGCGGGTGGTGACGATCGTGTGGATCGAGAGCGTGCGCTCGCTCGCGTACCAGGCGGCGAAGACGGCGGCGAGGGCGATCGAGAAGACGATCACGGTGGTCCGAAGGGCCACCCCCTGGCTGTCGACCAGGTTGTCGGTGATCTGGGTGCCGACCACGCTGATCAGGACGACGGCGACCCAGTAGACCGCCGGCACGTAGCGACGCAGGCCGAACTGGACGCCGAGCACCGCGATCAGGATGGCCGCGGTGACGTACGTGGTGTTGGTCAGCCCCCAGCCGAGGGTCTCGCTGAGGTAGTCCGACGCCGTCTCGCCGACCGTCGTGCAGAGGATCTTGATGACCCAGAAGTACAGGGTGATCTCGGGGACCTTGTTCAGCATCCCCCGCGCTGTGAGCGTCATCGCCCCTCCTCGGATTCTCGGCGGGCAGGGCCCGCATCGACCGCGCCAGGAGAGCAGGGGCGGATGAGAGGCCCGTGAGACGGCCGCCCTCATGGCGTTCTCACCGCCGGCTCCTACACTCCGCGTAGGGACCGGCGTTCTACGATGAGGGGTGCGCGTGCGGATCCTCGTGGTGGAGGACGAGGACAAGATGGCCCGCCTGCTGCAGCGCGGGCTGGCCGCCGAGGGCCTCGCGACCGACGTGGCCGGGACGGGCGAGGACGCGCTCTGGATGGCCGGCATCCACCGCGTACGACGCGATCGTCCTCGACGTGATGCTGCCGGGCATCGACGGCCTGGAGACCTGCCGCCGCCTGCGCGAGCAGCAGGTGTGGACGCCGGTGCTGATGCTCACCGCCCGCGACGGCGTCGAGGACCGCGTCGCCGGGCTCGACGGCGGGGCCGACGACTACCTGCTGAAGCCCTTCGCGTTCACCGAGCTGCTCGCGCGCCTGCGGGCCGTCATCCGACGCGGACCGGTGGAGCGCCCCGCGGTGTTGCGCGCGGGCGACCTCACGCTCGACCCGGCCCGCCGGTCGGTGGAGCGGGGAGGGACGCCGATCGAGCTCTCGACCACCGAGTTCGCGGTCCTCGAGACCTTCATGCGCCATCCCGACACGGTGCTCTCGCGCTTCCAGCTCCTCGAGCGGGTCTGGGACGGCGGCTACGAGAACCGCTCCAACGTGGTGGACGTCTACGTGCGCTACCTGCGCGACAAGATCGACCGTCCCTTCGGGGTGTCCTCGATCGAGACGGTGCGCGGCGCGGGCTACCTGATGCGCGCGGACGGTGGATGCTCGCCCGCCTCCCCCTGAGGCTGCGCCTCACGCTCGCGTTCGCGGGCGTGATGGCCGTGGTCCTGGCGGGCGCCGGGCTCTACATCCGCACGAGCCTCGCGGACGACCTCGACGCGTCGATCCACGCCTCGCTCACCGCCCGCGCGGCCGACGTGAGCGCCCTCGTGGACGGGGAGCGGCGGCGACCTCGCCGAGACGGGGCGCAGCGCGCTCACCGAGAGCGGGGCCACCTTCGCCCAGGTCCTCGACCGCTCCGGCCGCGTGGTGGACGCCACGCCGCTCCTGCGCGGCACGCCGCTCCTGGACCCCGCCCAGATCGCCGAGGCGGGCCGCCGGCCGCTACTGATCGATGCGGGTGCCGTGCTGGGCGTCGAGGAGCGCGTGCGCATGCTCGCGGTGCCGGCCGGAGGCGACGTCCCGGGTCGGGTGATCGTGGTGGGGACCGCCCTCGAGAGCCGCGACGACGCGGTGCGCAACCTGAGCATCGTGCTGGCCGTCGGCGGGCCGATCGCCCTGCTGCTGGCGTCGCTCGCGGGATACGGCGTCGCCTCTGCGGCCCTGCGCCCGGTGGAGGAGATGCGCCGGCGCGCCGCGCGGATCTCGGGGGGCAGCCCCGGCGAGCGCCTGCCGCTCGGAGCCGCCGACGACGAGATCCGGCGCCTCGGCGAGACGCTCAACGCCATGCTGGAGCGGGTGGAGCGGGCCGTCACCCGCGAGCGGGCGTTCGTCTCCGACGCAAGCCACGAGCTGCGCACCCCCCTCACGATCCTGAAGACCGAGCTGGAGCTGGCCCTGCGCCACGAGCACACCGCGGACGAGCTGCGCGCCTCCATCGCCTCGGCGGGAGAGGAGACCGACCGGCTCGTCGGCCTGGCCGAGGACCTGCTCGTGATGGCGCGCGCCGACGCCTCCGGCATGCCCCTGCGTCGCGTGCCGCTCGACGCGCGCGCGCTCCTGGACGAGGTCGCGGCCCGGCACTCGGCCCGGGCGGACGCGCTCGGGCGGCCGATCACGGTGGACGCGGACGGCGCGCGCTTCGATGGCGACCCTGAGCGGTTGGAGCAGGCCCTCTCCAACCTCGTCGAGAACGCCCTGCGCCACGGGGGCGGCCCGGTGCGCCTGCGGGCGCGGGCCCGCGACGGCACCATCGAGCTGCACGTCGTCGACGAGGGCCCCGGGATGCCGGAGGCCTTCGTCGGCCATGCCTTCGAGCGATTCGCCCGCGCCGACCCGGCGCGCGGGCGCGGCGGCAGCGGCCTGGGGCTGGCGATCGTCCGGGCCATCGCCAGGGCGCACGGCGGCGAGGCCCATGTGGCCAACCCTCCCGGAGGCGGCCTCGACGCCTGGATCATGCTGCCCGCGGCGAGCGGGCGATGAACGCGCCCGCCGCGCCCCTGTTCGCCTTCGAGGGGGTCGGGGTGGACACGCCCGAGGGCCCGGTACTCGACGGCGTCAACGCGGCGATCCCCGCCGACGGCGTGACCGTGCTGATGGGGCCCTCGGGCTCCGGCAAGTCGACGCTGCTGCGCCTCTGCAACCGGCTGGAGGCGCCGACGCGGGGCCGGATCCTCTTCCGCGGCGACGACCTCGCGGTCCTCGACCCGCTCGCCCACCGGCGGCGCGTGGGGATGGTCTTCCAGCAGCCGACCCCGTTCGGCGGCACGGTGCGCGACAACCTGCGCGTCGCGGCGCCCGACGCGACCGAGGAGGCGATGCGCGCGGCGCTCGCCCGCGCGCAGCTCGACGCGGGCTTCCTCGACCGGCGCGCGAGCGAGCTCTCGGGCGGCGAGTCGCAGAGGGCGTGCCTGGCCCGGGCGCTCGTCGCCGGGCCCGAGGTGCTGCTCATGGACGAGCCCACCTCGAGCCTCGACGAGGCCGCCGGCCGTGCACTCGAGGACCTCGCGCGGTACCTCTCGGCCGACGGCGTCCCGATCGTGTGGGTCACGCACGACCCCGCGCAGGCGGCCCGGCTCGGCGGTCGCACGCTGCGGGTCGAGGACGGGGGGGTCCGTGCCCCAGGGTGACGTCGGGGCCCTCGGCGTCGCGGCCTCCCTGGTGCTCGTGGCGGTGGCCGTGGCCCTGTCGGTGGCGGGGCACCTCGGCCTGGAGCGCAGCCTGGTGTGGGCGGCCGCGCGGGCGCTCGTTCAGCTGCTCCTGGTCGGCGTCGCGCTGACCGTGGTGATCGACCCGGACCGGCCGCTCATCCTCTCCTGGCTCTGGATCGCCGCGATGCTGCTCTTCTGCGCCGACGTCGCCCGGCGGCGCGCGCCCGAGGCGCCGGGGATCTTCCCGCTCGCCCTCGGCGCGTTCGGCGCGACCGCCGCCGTCGCGCTCGGCGTGGTCTTCGGCCTCGGGGTCTTCCCCCTGGAGGGCCGCACGCTGGTGCCGATCGCGGGCCTGGCGATCGGCAACTCGATGAACGCCGCGGTGGTCGTGGCCCGCCGGCTGATCGAGGAGGTGCGCGACCGCAGGCTCGAGGTGGAGGCGCGCCTCGCGCTCGGCCAGCCCTCGCGACTGGCGGCCCGGCCCTACGTGCGGGGCGCGCTGCGCACCGCGCTGATCCCCCAGATCGAGACCACCAAGGCGGTCGGGATCGTCTTCCTGCCCGGCGCCATGACCGGGCTGATCCTCGCCGGCGTCGAGCCGATCGACGCCGTCCTGGTGCAGGCGGTGGTGATGTACCTCGTGCTCGGCGCGAGCGCGTGCGCGTCGACGATCGTCGCCGCCGGCCTCGTGCGGCGCCTCTTCACACCCGACCACCGCCTGGTGCGGCTGCCCCGCCCCGCGGAGGGCTGAGGCGGCCCAGGCCTTGCCGGGACGGTGGCGCCCGTCGTATCGTGCCCAGGCAATGCCTAGGGAGACATACACCGCCGCCCAGGCGGCCCGCGCGCTCGGGATCAGCCTCGACACGCTGCGACGGTGGGACCGGCTCGGCCGCATCACCGTCGAGCGCGACGCCTCCAACCGCCGCGTGGTGCCGGCCGCCGAGGTCGACCGGCTGCGCGGGGAGCGCGGCGGCGAGACCCTCAGCGCCCGCAACCGCCTCGCGGGGATCGTGGCCGAGGTGACGGTCGACGGCCTTCTGGCGAAGGTCGAGGTGGACGTCTCGGGGCCGTCGCGCGTCGTCGCCATCATCACCCGCGAGTCGGCCGAGGAACTGGACCTCAAGGCCGGGGCGAGCGTCAGCGCGGTGGTCAAGTCGACCTCCGTGATGATCCAGAGGTAGCGGGTGGCGACGCTCCGCCCCGGGGCGCGGCGCGGCCCGCTCTCCGTGGGCGTCGCGGTGGTCGCGGCGCTCCTTCTCGCGGCCTGCGGGTCGTCGGACGAGGGCGCCGGCGACGCCCGCCCGGGCGCGACGGTGTTCGCGGCCGCGTCGCTGACCGAGGCGTTCCGGGAGATCGACCCGGGCGCGGCCTTCAGCTTCGCCGGTTCGGACCGGCTCGCCTTCCAGATCGAGCAGGGCGCTCCCGCCGACGTGTTCGCCTCCGCCAGCCCCAGGTACGCCGAGGCGCTCCACGACCGGGGCCTCGTGCTCGCGCCGCGGGTGTTCGCGACCAACCGCCTGGTGGCGATCGTCCCGCGGTCCAACCCGGCCGACATCCGCCGGATCGGCGACCTCGCGAAGCCGGGGGTGAAGCTGGTGATCGGCGATGCCGGCGTCCCGATCGGCGCCTACACGCGGACGGCGCTCGCGGCCCTCGGGCTCGACGCGGCCCTCGGAAACGTCGTCAGCCGGGAGCAGGACGTGAAGGCGATCGTCGCCAAGGTGGCCATCGGCGAGGCGGACGCGGGCCTGGTCTATCGCACCGACGTGAAACCGGTGGTGGCGGACGTCACCCAGGTCCCCGTGCCCGCGGCCGCGCAGCCGGCGGTTGAGTATGCGATCGCGGTCGTGGCGGCATCGCCCCGCCGCGACGCCGCGGAGGCCTTTGTGCGCCGGGTCGTCGGCAGCCCGGGCCGGGCCGCCCTGGCGCGGCACGGGTTCGGCCTGCCGGCCCGACCGTGAGGCACGTCTTCGGAGCCGTGAGCGTCGCCCTGACGGCCGTCGTGATGGCGTTCCTGGTGCTCCCCGTGCTGGCGATCTTCCTGCGCATACCTCCGGCGGAGATGTGGTCGCAGCTCGGCAGCGACGTCGCGACCGACGCGCTGCTGCTGAGCCTGCGCACGAGCCTGATCGCGAGCGTCCTGATCCTGCTCGTCGGGACGCCGGCCGCGCACCTGATCGCCGTCCACCGCTTCCCGGGGCGGCAGATCCTGATCACCCTCGTCGAGCTCCCCCTGGTGATGCCCCCGGTCGTCGCGGGCATCGCCCTGTTCGCGGCCTTCGGCCGCGCGGGACTCCTGGGCGGCGAGCTCGACGCCCTGGGGGTCCAGATCCCGTTCACCGAAGCGGCGGTGGTGATGGCCGTCGCCTTCGTCGCGAGCCCCTTCTACATCCGCCAGGCGATCGCGGCGTTCGAGGCCGTCAACACGACGATGGTTGACGCCGCGCGCAGCCTCGGCGCCGGGCCCGGCCGGACCTTCTGGCGGGTCTGTCTACCGCTCTCCTCCGGCGGCCTGGCGGCGGGCTGGGCCCTGGCGTTCGCGCGCGGCCTGGGCGAGTTCGGGGCGACGATCATCTTCGCCGGCAACCTTCAGGGGGTCACCCAGACCCTGCCGCTGGCGGTCTACTCCGAGTTCGAGAACGACTTCGACGCCGCCCTGGCCATCGGCGGGCTGCTCATCGTCGTGAGCGGCGCGATCCTGCTCCTCGTCAAACTGGCGTCCTCGTGGACCAACCGCCTCCTCTCTCCCTCGACCTCGATCTTCCGCGACGCTCCTTCCGCCTGACGCTCGCCCTCGCGGTGGGCGCCGAGACGGTGGCGGTGGTCGGGCCCTCGGGATCGGGCAAGTCGAGCCTGCTGCGGGCGATCGCCGGGCTCACCCGCCCGGAGCGCGGGAGGATCGCGCTCGGCGGGCGCGTGCTGTTCGACGCGGAGCGCCGGATCGATCTGGCGCCCGAGCGCCGCCGGGTGGGCCTCGTGTTCCAGGAGTACGCCCTGTTCCCCCATATGAGCGTCCTCGCCAACGTGGGCTTCGGCGGCCGCCGTCGGTCGCGCGAGATACTCGAGCGCCTGCGCATCGGACACCTGTCCGGCGCTCGGCCGGCCGAGCTGTCGGGCGGTGAGCGCCAGCGCGTCGCCCTGGCGCGCGCTCTCGCGCGCGAGCCGGACGTGCTCCTGCTCGACGAGCCGATGGCCGCGCTCGACCCCCACACGCGCGAGGCGGTGCGCGGCGAGCTGCGCGAGCTCCTCGCCGAGCTCGGCCTGCCCACGCTGCTGGTGACCCACAGCTTCACGGACGCGAGCGCCCTCGCCGGCCGGGTGGCGGTGCTGGAGGCCGGACGGCTCGTGCAGCAGGGCGCGCCCGGCGACCTGATCGCCCGGCCGGCCGACCCCTTCGTCGCGAGCCTCACGGGCGCGAACCTGCTCCCGGGGCGGGCGGCGGGCGAGGAGGGCGGGCTCACCCTGGTCCGCCTGGCCGGCGGGGCGACGGTCTACTCCAGCGACCGCCTCGCGGGTCCGGTGGGCGTCGTGGTGCAGCCGTCGGAGATCACCATCGCGCACGCGGTCGCCGCCGACTCCACGCTCAACCACCTGCGGGGGCGGATCACGTCGGTCGTGCGGCTCTCCAACCTCGCCCGCGTCCAGGTGGCCGGGCTCACCGCCGAGATAACGACGATGTCGCTCGATCGGATGGGCCTCGCCGAAGGCGACGAGGCCGTCGCGACGTTCAAGGCCACCGGCACCCGCCTGGTGCCCCTCGGGCGCGGCGACCCCGACGGGGCCGATCAGCCCGGCCCGGGCCCCTCGAGCGCGTGACGGATCCGGTCGCGCGCCTCCGAGATGTCCCGCCGGTGCTCACGCGCGCAGTCCGCCGGTCACCGGCGCGGGCCGCCCCGGCAGCGGCCAGGCCACGCTGGATCGGAGCCCGCGACCGCCGTGCTCACCATCGCCCGGGGTCGCGGTACGCCCCCCACACGTCGCGGAAGACGTCGCACATCTCGCCGACCGTCGCGTCGGCCTCGGCGGCCGCGATCAGGTGCGGCATCACGTTGTCGTCACCGGCGCAGGCGGCGCGCAGCCGCGCGAGGGCGGCGGCGTGCGCGGTCGCATCACGGCCCGCGCGCAGCGCCCGCACGCGCTCCACCTGACGGACCTCGACCCCGTGGTCGGCGCGGTGGATCGGCGGCTCCTCTCCCTCGGCCTCCACGTGGGCGTTCACGCCCACCACGCGCCGCTCGCCCTGCTCGAACTCGCGCTGGTAGGCGTACGAGGCGTCGGCGATCTCGGCCTGCGGGAAGCCTTCCTCGACGGCGGCGACCATCCCGCCCATCGCGTCGATGCGCGCGATGTAGTCCATCGCCCGGCGCTCGATCTCGTCGGTGAGCGACTCCACGTAGTACGAGCCGCCGAGCGGGTCGGCCACGGCCGCGACGCCCGTCTCCTCGGCGATCATCTGCTGTGTGCGCAGGGCGAGCGTCGCCGACTCGGGCGTCGGGATCGACAGGGTCTCGTCGTAGGCGTTGGTGTGCAGGCTCTGCGTGCCGGCGAGCACGGCGCCGAGCGCCTCGATCGCCACCCGCGCCAGGTTCAGCATCGGCTGCTGGGCCGTGAGCGAGACGCCCGAGGTCTGGACGTGGGTGCGCATCTGCCACGAGCGCGGATCGCGCGCGCCCACCCGCTCGCGCATCAGCGTCGCCCACAGGCGCCGCGCCGCGCGCAGCTTGGCGATCTCCTCGAAGAGCTCGATGTGGAGGTTGAAGAAGAACGAGAAGCGGGGCAGGAAGCTGTCGGGGTCGACCCCGCGTGCGACGAGCTCCTCGACGTAGGCGAGGCCGTCGGCGAGCGTGAAGGCCAACTCCTGCGCGGCCGTCGAGCCGGCCTCGCGGATGTGGTACCCGCTCACCGAGACGGGGTGCCAGAGCGGCATCTCGTCGGTGCACCAGGCGATGAGGTCGCCGATCAGGCGCATCGAGGGGCGCTCGCCCACAACCCACTCCTTCTGGGCGATGAACTCCTTGAGGATGTCGGCCTGCAGGGTGCCGCGAAGGCGCGCGGGCTCGACGCCCGCCCGTCCGGCCGCCACCACGAAGTGCGCGAGCGTGACCGGCGCCGGGCCCGAGATGGTCAGCGAGGTCGAGACAGCGCCGAGGTCGATGCCCGCGTAGAGCCGCTCCATGTCGGCGGCCGACGCCGCCGAGACCCCCTCGCGCCCGACCTCGCCGAGCGATGAGGGGTGGTCGGGGTCGTAGCCCATCAGGGTCGGCATGTCGAAGGCCGTCGAGAGGCCGGTCTGCCCCTCCGACAGCAGGTGGTGGAAGCGGGCGTTGGTGTCCTCGGGCGCGCCGAACCCGGCGAACATCCGCATCGTCCAGGGGCGCGTGCGATACATCTGGGGGTGCAGGCCGCGCGTGTAGGGGTACTCGCCCGGAGGCGGGGGCGGCGCGGGCGCGTCGCCGGGCTCGTAGACCGTGTCGACGGGAACCCCCGAGATGGTCGTCACGATCCTGGTGGCGCTCACGGCGATCCCCCTGCGAGATTGTCCCGGTGACCTACGCCGATGCTCGACCATCCGGCCACCCCCCACAACCCCGCGCGGGCGGGGTTACGCGGGCTGACGCGGGGGCCCTGCTGCGGATGGCCTGGGCAGGGCGGGGGCCAGGCGCCGTGGATCCCGACGGCCGCGCGTCAGTCGATAACGCTCCGCTGAGAGGCGCCCCCGCCGGGGCGCCTCTCAGCGGGCGGCACGTCTAGCGCCTCAGCTCGGCGCGCAGCGCTCGGGGGATCGGGCGACGGGCCACCCTGCGGAAGGCCGCGTAGCTCGGCTGCTTGACGCCGGCCTCGGTGATGAGGCCGCCGGGCCAGTTGATGTTGTCCTGGAGGTTGAACCAGACGACCGCGGCGACGCGGGCGCTCTTGACCGTCCTCAGGTTGAAGATCTGCTTGAGGTACCGCGCCTGCTGGGCCGGGGAGACCTTCACCTTGCGGAACGGCGTGCTCTCGGTCGTGTAGCCGGCCTCGGTGATGTAGAGCTTCATGCCCTTCTTCTTGCGGTCGAGCGTCCGGAGGATCTCGTCGAGGCTCGCCCAGGTCGGGTAGGCCTTCCGGTAGCTCTTGGACGTGAACAGCGGCCCCCGCGAGGGGTAGATGTGCTGGGAGCCGGCGTCCATCTTGACCCGCTTGTCCCGCACGATGCCGTTGAGCCACGCCTTGGCCCCGATGTTGCCGTTGCCGGTGCTGCTGCGCGGGCCGCCGACGCCGCCGATCACGACGGCCTTCTTGTTGGCGGCCTTGATGTTCTTGTAGCCGGCCTTCATGAGCCCCTTGTACCTGCCGAGGTTGCTCTTGCCGTTGAACCGGAAGAAGGCCTTGAGGTTGGGCTCGTTCCAGATCTCGAAGTGGCGCACGCGTGGGAGCCGGGCGGAGCCCCCCGCGGGCCTGAACCTGCCGCTGTAGCGCGTGGCGACCGCGCGCATGAAGGCGCCGAACGCCGCCGGGGTGGGCGCGTCGGGGTCGTAGAGCGTCGTCTGCGGGGCGTCGCGGCCGGCGATCGCCCACGTCGGCGTGGCGTACGTGCTGACGATCGGGGTGATCTTCGCGGCGGCGAGGCCGCTGAAGATCGCGTCGATGCGGCTCCAGTCGTAGGCGGGGTCGTTCGGATTCCTCGGGTTCACCGGCTTCGTCGGGGCCACGAGTTGCCAGAGGATGTCCACCCGGGTGACCTTGGCCTTGGTCTGCTTCACCATCTGCAGACGCTCCGGAATCTGAGAGAGGGGCGCGGTGGCGAGCACGTCGTCCTGGAGGGCGGCGACGGCCCCCACCCCCGTGGCGGGCACGGCCAGGGCGGCTGCCGCGGTCGTGGCGAGCGCGATCCCGGTCAGCCTTCGCCGGGGCGTCTTGACCTGTGGTGTCACAGACTTCTCCTCGTTCAGATCACGGGCCGGGCGAGCGTACCAACAGCCTTCGGCACCGATCCACGGGTTTACGTGGCGCTAACGCCTCTCATCGAAAAACGTACGCAACAACATGAGGGCGTCGGTCGCGAGGACGCCTCCCTGCACCTCGACCCGATGCAGCAGCCGGGGGTTCTGGAGTGGGTTTATCACGGTTCCGGCCGCGCCCACCTTATGGTCGGGCGCGCCGTAGACGACCCGCGCCACGCGCGCCTGCTGGATCGCCCCGGCGCACATCGGGCACGGCTCGAGCGTGCAGTAGAGGACCGTGCCGAGCAGGCGCCAGCCCCCGAGGGTCATCGCGGCGGCGCGCAGGGCGAGGATCTCGGCGTGGGCGGTCGGGTCGGCCCGCACCTCGCGCTCGTTGTGGGCCGCTCCGACGACCTCCCCCTCGTGGACCACCACGCACCCCACCGGCACGTCGTCGTGCTGCGCCGCCTCGGACGCCTCCCGCAGGGCCATCCTCATGAAGTGCTCGTCGCGGGGGAAGACGCGGGTCACGACGCCAGAGTAGCCTCGGCCACCGGATGCGCATCGTCTCCGTCAACGTCGGCCTGCCGCGCGACCTGCCCCACCGGGACGGGGTCGTCGAGAGCGGGATCGTCAAGGAGCCGGTCCAGGGCCCGGTCGCCGTCGGACGCACCAACCTGGCGGGCGACGGACAAGCCGACCTCAGCGTGCACGGCGGCCCCGACAAGGCCGTCTACGCGTATCCCCACGAGCACTACGCCGCCTGGGCGCGCGAGCTCGGCCGCGGTGATCTGGAGCCCGGACGCTTCGGCGAGAACCTCACGCTCGAGGGGGTCCTCGAGGACGAGGCGCGCATCGGCGACGCCCTCCGCGCGGGCACCGCATTGTTGGAGGTGAGCCAGCCCCGCGTCCCCTGCTTCAAGCTCGCGATCCGCATGGGCGACCCGGCCTTCGCCAAGCCCTTCCTGCGAAGCGGACGGACCGGCTTTTACATGCGTGTGCTCGAGGAGGGCGAGGTGCGCGCCGGCGATCCGGTCGCGCGCGTCCACGAAGCGCAGGACTCGATGAGCGTCCGCGAGGTCGCGGCGCTCCTGGGCGACGGCGCCTCACCGGAGGCGCTCGACCGGGGGGCGGCGCTCGCCTCCCTGCCCCTCGGCTGGCGGGAGTCGTTCGCCCGGCGGGCCATCGCGGGGCGCGAGAGGGCTAGGCGAGCTCGATGAGGATCAGCGCGACGTACCCGGCGACGTAGGCACCGACCAGGCCGTAGACCGCGGCGCGCGGCACAGAGCGGACGGTGAAACCGGTCGTCGCGAGGAAGACCAGCTTCACCAGGTCGCCGGCGAGCATCAGGGTCGCGAACGCGACCAGGAGGCCGCCGACGTCGGCGTCGCGCGCGAGCGCGATCAGCATCGCGATGTGGCCGGCGTTCATTCCGAGGATGAAGACCATGCCGATCGTCTCGCGGTCGGCGTAGCGGTCGGCGATCGCGGCGAGCAGCCCCAGGCAGAGGACGCCGAGCACGATCACCTCGGCCAGGCGGGCCCCGCCGGGCGCCTCGGCCGAGCTGCCGGTGGCCGAGATCAGGGCGGCGATGCCCACGCCGACGCCGCCCGCCTTGAGCGCCGTCTCGAGCCACCCGAGGGGGCCCCAGTCGCCCACGTGCCAGGCGCGCGAGGGTGCTGCGTCGGCACTCATCCCGGCTTCGGGCCCACCGCGAGCTCGACGATCTCCTGCGCCGAATCGGAGATCTGGATCAGGTCCATGTCGCCGCGGCCGATGTAGCCCTCCTCGAGCAGGCGCGCCTGGATCCAGCGCACCAGGCCCGCCCAGTACGAGCTGCCGCACAGGATCACGGGGAAGCTCAGGGCCTTGCCGGTCTGGATGAGGGTGAGCGACTCGAAGAGCTCGTCCAGGGTGCCGAACCCGCCCGGGAAGCAGATGTACGCCTCCGAGTACTTGACGAACATCGTCTTGCGCACGAAGAAGTAGCGGAACGAGATCGTGAGGTTGACGAATTCGTTGACGGCCTGCTCATGGGGCAGCTCGATCGTGCAGCCGATCGACATGCCCCCCACCTCGGTGGCCCCGCGGTTGGCGGCCTCCATGATCCCCGGCCCTCCGCCGGTGATCACGCTGTAGCCGCGCTCCGCCAGCAGGCCGCCCACCTCCTTCGCCAGCGCGTAGTGGGGGTTGTCCTCCGTCACCCGCGCCGAGCCGAACACCGTCACGGCCGGACCGACGCGCGCGAGGGCGTCGAAGCCGTTGACGAACTCGCCGAGGATCCGCAGAACGCGCCAGGGGTCGCTGTGGAGGAACTCCGGGTCGGACGGACGCGTGAGCAGGCCGGCATCGGCGTGCCCGATCGCGGCCCCTGCGGGACCGCGGGTCGCGAGGCGTCCGCTGCGGGTGAGCTTCTTCACCCGTGCACCGCGCCGACGTGGCTCACGACAGCGTCGAGCGGCTGGCGCTCGGCGCGCGCGCTCCACTCCTCGGGGGTGCGCCGCTCGGGGTCGCGCGCCTTCTTGGGCGGGCCGAAGGAGAGGACGACCACCGCCCGCTCGGGCGGCTCGATGCCGAGGTGGCGGGCGAGGGCGTCGGGGTCGGCGATGCCGTTGGGACAGGAGGTGACGCCCTCGGCCCAGCCCGCGAGCATCATGCTCTGCGCCGCCCGGCCCGCGTCGAAGTCGACCAGGTTGCCGCCGGGGCTCACCACCAACACGACCACGAGCCCGGCGTCGAGCACGTTGCCCGGCAGGTAGACCGTGTCTGCCACGCTCGGCACGGCCTCGCCCTCCACCACGATGAAGCGGCAGGGCTGGCGGTTGCGCGCGCTCCCCACGAGCCGGCCGGCGTCGAGGATGAGGCGGGCGACGTCGTCGGGGACGTCCGCGCCCGAGTAGGCGCGCGAATCGCGCTTGCTGGTCACGGCGAGGTGCACGTCCATCGCCGCCAGGTTAGACGACCGCCTCCCGGCGAGGGCCGAAGGAGCCGGGCGACTCCCGCTCAGAGAGCTAGTGTCGTGTCGGGTGACGTCGGCCGCGTTCTGGCCGCGAGAACCCCGCGGGCCGAGTACGCAAGGAGCTCCCATAGCGGTGCCTATGGGTGTTCCCGAGGACGCCGGATCCGCGGATGTTCGCAGCGAGCCAGAACCGGGCGGACGTCGCCCGACACGTCACTAGGCCGTGACCTTGGGCCGCACGGTGTGCGAGACGCAGAAGGGCGTGCCCCAGATCGGCTCGCGGCCGCAGGGCTTGCCCTTGCGGTTGAGCGCGGCGCAGCGCGGGGTCGCTCCGGCGACGCCCTGGCTGCCGGGCTGGGAATCGAAGTAGGAACGCGCCCGCGCGAAGTGCGCGTCGATGACCTTCGAGACCCGGAGCTGATCCTGCGCCTTCATCAGCGAGCGGGCGGCCGTGAACAGCGAGCGCGAGGCCATCGGCTGTGAGCGGGGGTCGGCGGCGAGGCGCGCGATGCCGGACTGGCACACCTCGAAGAGGTAGCCCTCGGACCATCCGGGCCGACGCGGGTCCGGCATCAGCGAGGGGGTGAGCGCCTTCCACAGGGCGCGCGTGAAGCGCTCCATGGCCTCCGCTCTGCTGCCTGCGGCGGCGTTCATCTGGACTCGAGCCTCGTCGATCACGAGGAGAATTACACCATGGCCTGAACGTACTGTCAAGAGTTTGTCGAGGTTTAGTCTGTATGGATCGGCGCGCCGACCGATCCCCCCCGACCGGAGGAGGCGAGGGGTTACCCTGGACAGGTTGTCGAGGTTCAGGCGCCCATGACCGCATCCACCACCGGACCGGCCGTCCCGGCGGCCCTCCTGCGTATCGGAGAACTCAGCCGCAGACACGGCGTGAGCCCTGACCTCCTACGGGTCTGGGAGCGCCGCTACGGCCTGCTGAAGCCCGAGCGCTCCCCCGGCGGGTTCCGTCTCTACACGGCCGATGACGACGCACGGGTGCGTGCGATGCGGCGCAACCTCGAGCAGGGGTATTCGGCGGCCGTCGCGGCGCGGATGGCGCTGGACGCGCCCGCGCCCGCGCCGATCGTCGATCGCGAGGCGGCCGTCGCGAGCGCGCTCACCGAGCTCGGCGCCGCGCTGGAGGCCTTCCGCGACGCCGAGGCCCAGGCGGTGCTCGACCGCCTGCAGGCGACCTTCAGCGTCGAGGTGGTGCTGCGCGACGTCGTGCTGCCCTACCTGCGCAGCGTCGGCGACCGCTGGCAGGACGGAACGCTGACCATCGCTCAGGAGCACTTCGCGAGCACCGTGCTGCGCGGGCGCCTGCTGGAGATGGCGCGCAGCTTCGACGTGGGCTCCGGGCCCCGTGCGCTCCTCGCCTGCCCGCCCGGGGAGCAGCACGACCTCGGCCTGCTGTGCTTCGGCATCGGGTTGCGCGAGCACGGCTGGCGCGTGACCCACCTCGGGGCTGACACCCCCATCGACACGCTGCGCGACACCGCCATGCGGCTCGATCCCGATCTGGTCGTCCTGTGCGCCGAGCGCGCGGAGCCGTTGCGCGCGGTGGTGCGCGAGGTCGCCGAGTTGTCGGCCTCCCACCGCGTCTCGCTGGCGGGCCGGGGTGCATCGGTCGAGCTGGCCCACCTCGCGGGGGCCGGCCTCCTCCAGGACGCGCCCATGGCCGCGGCCGCCCGGATCGCCGACGAGGGGTGAGACCCGCGGTCGTCGTCGCCGGCTTGGCGGTGACCGCCTACCAGGTGGCGTCGCCGGCGCTGCGCTGGCGGGGCACCGCGGCCGTCGCGCCGGGCCTCGAGCGGCGGCTCGCCCGCGGGGCGCTGCTCCTGGTGCGCGGCGGGGGGATCGCGATCGGCCTCGCAGTGATCGCGTGGGGCGCCGCCGGCTGACCCGGCGGCGACGGGCTACTCCGCGACGGTGGCCGCGGCGGCCGCGGCGGCCGTTCGACACAGCCGTCTGCCACGAGTCGAGACGGTTGAGGCCGTCGAGCGCCGCGGTCTTGTAGCACTCGGCGAGCGTCGGGTAGTTGAAGACGGTCTCCACGAAGTGCTCGACCGTGCCGCCGAAGGTCATCACGGCCTGGCCGATGTGGATCAGCTCGCTCGCACCCTCGCCGATGATGTGGACGCCCAGCAGCGCGTGGGTCTCCCAGTGGAAGATCAGCTTCAGGAGGCCGGTGCGGTCGCCGATGATCTGGCCGCGCGCGATCTCGCGGTAGTGCGCCTTGCCGACCTCGTAGGGGATGCCGTCGCGGGTGAGCTCGTCCTCGGTGCGCCCGACGGCCGAGATCTCGGGGATGGTGTAGACCGCGTACGGGACCAACGACGGCACGCTGCGCGCCGCGATGCCGAACGCGTGGCAGGCTGCGAGGCGCCCCTGCTCGAGGGAGGTCGAGGCGAGGCTCGGGAAGCCGATCACGTCGCCCACCGCGTAGATGTGCGGGACGACCGTGCGGTAGTGCTCGTCCACGGGTATGCGGCCCCGGTCGTCGGGGGCGAGCCCGGCGGCCGGCAGGTTGAGCCGGCGGGTCGCTCCGCTGCGGCCGATCGAGTAGAGCGCCTTCTCGGCCACGATGTGCTTGCCGCTGGCCAGGTGGATGCGGACCTTGCCGCCGTCGCCCTCGTCGAGCTCGACGGCGCTCACCTCCTCGCCCAGCCAGAGGGTCATGCGCCGCTCGCGCATGTGGAACGCCAGGGCGTCCATGATCTCCGCGTCGATGAAGGGCAGCAGGCGCGGGCGCTTGTCGATCAGGGTCACTCGCGTGCCCAGCGCCGCGAACATGCTCGCGTACTCCAGCCCGATCACCCCGGCGCCGATCACGGCCATCGCGCGCGGCAGGCGGTCCATGGTGATCGCGTCATCGCTCGTGATGACGCGCTTGCGATCGAAGGGGATGTGCTCGTCGCGCGTCGCCGTCGTGCCGGTGGCGATGACGATGTGCCGCCCGCTCAGCGTCTGGCGCTGGTGCCCGTCGCGGTCGTCCACGGCGAGGAGGTGAGGCTCGAGGAACGAGGCGGTGCCGGCGTAGAGGTCCACGCCGTTGCGCTGGAGCTGGTCGCGCACCACGTCCACCTCGTTGCGCACGACCTGGTCGGTGCGCAGGACGAGGTCCTCCATCCCGATGTTGTGGCCGTTGCCGTACGCCGCCCCGAGGAAGCCGCGGTCGCGGTAGCCGCTGAGCGTGACGGTCGCCTCGCGCAGGGTCTTCGAGGGGATGGTGCCGGTGCGCACGCAGACGCCGCCGATGTTGACCTTGCGCTCGATCAGCGCGACGCGCTTGCCCAGCTTGGCGGCCTGGATCGCGGCCCTCTGGCCGCCCGGACCGGACCCGATCGCGATCAGGTCGTAGTCGAAGGATGCGCCGTTCACTGAAGTGAGATCGGTCATCGCGTTCCGGAACGTAGCCCCGCGCCACATGTCCCGGCTATCGACACGCGTCCAAGGGGCGGGACGGCGCCCTGTCCCGCCGGCCGGGAAGCTCCCGCTCAGCGGGAGCGGCAGGTCTCCGCGCGCAGGCGGCGCAGCAGCACGACGAGCGTCTCGCCCGTGGCGTCGAGGCTCCGGGCGGACACCGCGCCCAGGTCGTCGGCGGCGGTGTGGAAGGGCGGGTAGTCGAAGTCGATCAGGTCGATCGCGGGCACACCGCGCTCGAGGAAGGGGGTGTGGTCGTCGAGGATCGCCGGGCCGGTGGTGGCGGGGAACACGCGCCCCACTCCCACCCGCGCAGCCGCCGCGCGCAGCTTCCGCCAGAGGCCCGGGGTCGACGTGGGCTCGCGCGGGATCCGCAGGTCGCGGTCGGCGACGAAGTCGGCGAGCACCATCGCCCGCAGACCGCGGGGGTGGGCCGCCACATATGCCCGGCTGCCGCGCAGGCCGTCGGCCGCGAAGTCGTTCGATCCGCGCGGGCTCTCCTCGCCGTCGAAGAACGCCAGGCGCAGCTCGCGCTGGCACGCCCGCCGGTCGCGGGCCAGGGCGCGCGCGACCTCGAGCACCACGGCCACGCCGCCGGCGCCGTCGTTGGCCCCGACGAAGCCGGGCAGGTCCTTGGTGTCGTAGTGGGCGGCGAGCAGGATCGCCTTGCCCCGGCCCGGAAGGTGGCCCACCACGTTGCGCAGGCCGCCCGGCACCTTCTCGAAGCGGCCGTTCGGCAGGCGCGCCCTCAGGCGCGCGCCCAGCGTGCGGGAGGCCGCCGAGCCCGCCGGCCGCGGGCCGAGCCGCACCTGCATCCTCAGGTCGGCGAACGCGCGTCGCGCATCGAAGCGGTCAGCCGTCGGCACGGGCGCCGGGGCGGCGCTGCCGTCGCCCCCCCCGCAGGCGCAGGCCACGAGCGTCGCGGCCGCGACCAGGCAGGTGGTCGCCACGCGGCGGATCACGCGGAGCGATCCCGGAGCCGGGGGGCGCCGCCGCCGGGGCAGCCGGGCAGCGCACGACCGGGGAGCCGTCGGCGGGGGGTGGGATCCACCCGGCCATCCTCGCACGGCCGCCGAGCGGTACGCTCGCGGCGATGGTCTTCGACCCCCGCCTCGGCGAGCCTTTCATGCTCGAGGAGTCCGACCTCGAGACCAACGGTCGCGACGGCGGCATCCCCCTCTCACTGGAGCGGACATGAGCGACGACGCGCCCCGGTCCGACACGATCATCTTCATCCCGGCCTGGAACGAGGAGGCGAACCTGCCGGGCGTGCTCGACGAGCTGCGCCGCGAGCTCCCGGACGCGGACCTGCTGGTGATCGACGACGGCTCCACCGACCGCACCGCCGAGCTCGCGCGGGCCCACGGCGCCGACGTGCACTCCTTCGGAGAGAACCGCGGCCTGCGGATCGGCATCGCCACCGGCTACCGCGAGGCGGCCGAGCGCGGCTACGCCTTCTGCGGCCGGGTGGACGCCGACGGCCAGCACCCGGTGCCCGAGCTGCGCCGCCTGATGGAGATGGTGCGCTCGGGCGCATGCGACGTGGCGATCGGGTCGCGATTCGCCCCCGGCGAGGGCTACCCAGACGACCGCTACCGGCCGAGCGCGGCACGCCGGCTGGGCATCGGGCTTCTGCAGACGGCCATGCGCGTCCGTCTGGGGCGTCGTTTCCACGACCCCGGCAGCGGCATGGTGGCCGCCAACGCGAAGGCCATGCCGGTGATGGGCGTCCCGTACACCAGCGGCGCGCCCGAGGTCGAGGCGCTGATGCGCCTGAACGCCGAGGGCCTGCGGGTGGAGGAGGTCGCCGTCGAGATGCGGGCGCGGGCCAGCGGCGAGTCGCGCCTGCGCGGCACGAAGGCGCTCAAGCTCGTCATCACGGTCACCGCGACGCTCCTGTTCTTCCGCTGGATGCACCGGCGCGGGTGACGAGGCCACGCGCGTCCTCGCCGTCCTCGGCTACTCCGTCCGCGGCGCGGCCGACCTGCACCCGATCTGCGCCGCCCGCGTCGCGGCCGCGTCCGCGCTGGCCCGCGACGACGACATCGTCGTCCTCTCCGGCTGGGCCCGGACGCGCGGCGCATCGTCGGAGGCCGAGCTGATGAGCCGCGCCTGGTCGGGGCCCGCGGCGCGGCTGGTGCTCGACGACGGCGCCACCCACACGGCCCAGAACGCCGCCCATGTGACGCGCCTGGCGCACGAGGCCGGCGCCGGGGAGATCCTGGTGGTGACCTCGCGCTGGCACGCCGCGCGCGCCGGGGTCGCATTCCGGGCCCTGCTCCGGGGCTCGCCGGTCCGGGTCGCGGTGGCGGTGGCCGACGACCGCCCCAGCCTGCGCGGCCTGGCGCGGGAGGCCGCCGTGTGGCCGGTGTTCGGCCTACAGCTGGCCCGGGCGCGGAGGCGCACGTGACGACCGGGCGGCTCGAGGCCAGCGGGGTCGGCGATCCCGGAGGCGCGGCCGCCCTGCTTCGCCGGGACGGCGCCCCGCACCACCTCCCGCGGCGGCCTGCGTGGTGCGCCGCGGTCGCGACGGGGCCATCCGCGTCGACGACGAGGCCGGGGGGCTGATCAGGTCGCCGCGCCGAGGAGCGCGAGGTGCAGGTGCGTCCGACGATCGAGCGCCGGGGTTCTCGGCATGTGCTTGATCTGCTGGTATCCCTGGTAACCCCAGCTCCCCGACTCGGGGCCGATACCCGACTGCTTGTCGCCGCCGAACGGTGCTCGCAGGTCGTACACGTGCCAGTCGTTGATCCACACCGTGCCGACCCGCAGCCGGCGTCCGAGATCGCGCGCCCGTGCGAGGTCGCCTGACCGCACGCCCGCCGCAAGCCCGTACACGCTGTCGTTGGCGAGCCGTCCCGCCTCCTCGTCCGAATCGAAGGGGATCAGCGCGATGACCGGGCCGAAGATCTCCTCCCGGGCGACACGGGCATGGTTGTCGACACCGGAGAAGATCGTCGGCAGGTAGAACGCCGCCGGGTCGAGGCCCGGGCCCAGACCCGTGGGCGGCATCCGGACTCCGAATCGCAGACCTCCCCGTCGATGAACAGCGGGTGACGACGTCGGCTCTCCTCGAACCGGGGGACGGGTCAGCGGCCGGTTATGTACCTCTCGAGCTGCTCGATCACGAACTCCTTGTCCTCGATGAGCCCCTTCACGATGTCGCCGATGCTCACGATGCCCACCAGCTCGTCCTTTTCGAGAACCGGCAGATGACGGGTTCGCTTCTCCGTCATCAGCGCCATGCAGTCCTCAATCGGTGTATCCGGAGACACGAAGAGAACGTCCCCGGACATGACGTCCCCCACTGTGCCCGCGAGGGAGGACGCGCCCCTGACGACGACGTTCCTCGCGAAATCGCGCTCCGTGAAGAGCCCCACCAATCTGCCGTCCTGAATCACCAAGAGAGAGCCGATGTTGTTGTCCCTCATCACCTCCAACGCCTCACGCACCGAAACAGACGGGTCGGTGGAGAGAGCGACATCGCCCTTCGACCGCAAGAGGTGCCTCACGGTAGTCATAACGAGGTCTCCCTTCGTCTCGTCCGCCGGCATCCTCCACCGCCTCGCAGGCGCGGAGCCCGGGGGCGACCCGGCCATGCGCCCGAAGCGGTGTCCCGACTGCTCCGTGAACCAGCGGTCGCCGTCAGGGCCGGCGGTGATCCCAGACGACCCACACATCGCCGTGATGCCGGCCGATACATCGGTGCCTGGCACTGGCGGGACAACCGGGACTTCAGGTGGCTCGGCCAGGCGCACGGCGGGGGGGAGCGCGGCGGCCACGAGCACGGTGGCACTCCGGAGATTCGAGCACCCCCGGCCGCCCCTTCTTGCCGGGGCGGAGACGATGGAGACATTCTCCTCCTCGCCTCCGGCACTCCTCGGCGCGTCCCAGGTCGGCCCCTGTTCCCCCCCAACTGCGAGGACTGGGACACCACCCCCTGCGAGTCTGCAATGGACGCCACGATGAATCGCCCGCGTCATAGGACCGAGGACTGCTGTCGGATGATCGTTGGCACGTGTCGCCTGCTCATCCGTGATTCCCCGATGCGGCGTGCGGGTTCTCTCGGTCGTGGGCCAGGGCCGCGGGGATCCCCGAGCTCACCTTCAGCGACCTGCGCCACACGGGCGCGTCGCTGACGATCGCGGCCGGCGGCCAGTTGAAGCGGACCGCCGAGCAGATGGGTCATTCCGGCGGTGGTGGACTCGTGCCGAAGCGCCACGGGCGCCCATACAGGGGCGCCCGGCGCCAGGCAGCCGTCGCCTCTGAGGCACCATGTCTGTGACGGACCGGGCAATCGCTCCGCGGGTGCAGGCGCGGGGAGCCCCCAGCTGGGCTTGCTCTTGGCCCGGGCTGAGAACGAGAAAGGCCAGTACTTGCGGGCCTTTCGTGAGGTGCGCCAGACAGGATTCGAACCTGTGACCTCCGGTTTCGTAGACCGGCGCTCTATCCGACTGAGCTACTGGCGCGCGACCCGGGAGGTTACCAGGGTCCCGGCAGAGGCCGCGCGGCCGCCGCGCCCGATCCGGACCCGCGCCCGCCCCGGGGATCGCCGCCCGGGAGAAAGCCCCGGGGCGGATCATCCCACCGTACGAAGGAACGGAGAGGGAGGGATTCGAACCCTCGAACCAGGTTAACCCCGGTTACCCGCTTAGCAGGCGGATGCCTTCAGCCACTCGGCCACCTCTCCTCAGAGGAGGCCGTATCGTAGCGACCGGCCCGGAGGGGTGGCAGAGCGGTCGAATGCGACGGTCTTGAAAACCGTTGCCGGGCAACCCCCGGCCGAGGGTTCGAATCCCTCCCCCTCCGTTGACTATGGAGAACCCGCGGTTCTTCCCTGGCAGAGCGCAGTTTCGGGTCGCATCCCAGCGGTGAAAGCAATGGGTCACGTTCCAACCCACCGGGAGCAGGACTCTCGCGATGCCCGGGGGCCAGAACATCAGGTCGTCGGTGCGGCGACGTCCCGTCGGGAGAGGCGGAGAATGCGCCGGGCGCCGTTCCCCACGACGAGGAAGATGAGGGCGCCCGCCACCAGGTCCGGAGTCGCGCTCTCGGTCATGGCGACGACCAAGGCGGCCGCAATGACGAGCCCGTTCACCTTGATGTCGTTGCTGGTAAAGATCCAACTCGCCTGGAAGTGGACCTCGTCGCTCTTTGCCCGGCGCAGCAGCACTAGAGTTGCCACGTTGCCGACCAGCGCAACCCCCGCGACCGCGATCATCACTCGTGGATCCGGGAGCGGCTCGCTCACGAGGAACCGCCTGAAGACCTCGGTGAGCCCGGCGAGCGCGAGCGCGAGCTGGAGATAGCCGCTGGCGGCCGCCAGGCGTTGCTTTCTTCGGGCTCCTCGGCCGACAGCGAAGAGACTCAGCGCATACACCCCTGAATCGGCAATCATGTCGAGCGAGTCAGCGACGAGGCCCATTGAGTGGGCCAGGATCCCGGCTGCGAACTCCGCGACGAACAGAACCGCATTGATCGCGAGCGCCAGCCCAAGCGCCCGCCGCTCACTCATTGACTGACTCGGTGACTGCAGGGATCCGCCGTCTGTCGTCCCGACCAACGTCGTGTCGAGTCGAAGGGCGCCGAGAGCGCTCTTGATCGTGGAGACCTCTCCTCGATGCGAGACCGTGACCGTCCGCCGATCGAGATCGACCGTAAGCCCCTGCACGACGTCGAGGCCGTCCAGACACATCCTCACGAGCTGCTCCTCGGCGGAGCAATCCATCTGACCGACCCGAAAGGTCGTTCGTCTGAGCGGCGCTCGATCGATTCCTTCGACCACTGTCGCTGGGAGGATAGACGGCTGCGGCCGCACCAGGCTCTCGTCAACAGCGTCCCCATCCCGCTGATGGACGAAGTCCACGACCTCTTGGCGGTCCTGGCAACCAGCCGGCGGATCGTCGGCGCCGTACCGGCGCACGTCAGGGTCGAACAACTCGGCCAGCGACTCAAGGTCGCCTTGGGCAGGCGCTTCCCAGGCGAGGCGAACGCATGCGCGATCGTGCTCAAGCATCGCCGGATTGCCCTCTTCTCGGTCGGCGCGGTCCAGCTCGGGCGGGTCCAGCGCAAAGCCTCGGCACCTCAAGACAGCCTCGGTGAGCCTCGAAGCGGAAACGGGGCCGGCGTCCTTCAGCCAGGCTGCGGGTTCAGGTTCAACTTCAATCCCGCGAGGCCCCAAGATCTACCGCCCCCGTGCTTGGAAGGGGCCAACGCACGTCGACCGCCGCCGGCGGCGGCGGCGGCGGGATCCTCATCAAGCCTGACTCTCCCAGAGGAAACTTGCGCCCGGCCCACGCTGGTGATCGACCCGGAGGCCGTGGTCACGCTACGCGACGTGTGCGAGCTGTCACCTGAAGAGACGCGCGAGACCGCCCGGTGGGCGATCCGGGCGCTCGTTGCTGCAACGTTCGCCGAGGCCGAGGCGGCGGGCCGCTGATCAGCGTGCCCTCCAGGGGCTCCGTATCTCAGGATCTGCGGGTACCGGAGCTGTCGCTGCCATGGGGGTTTGGGTTCAACTCCAATCCGCCAGGTCCGCCCACCTCGAGGAGGGGCGCTCGGTGGCGGCGCGCCCCTCCTCAGATTCGCCCCAACCGGAGAGGCCCGAGGCCTACTCCTCGATGAAGATCTCGATGGTCTCTGCAAGGACGCCGTCGTGCTCCTCGGCGGCCTTGCCCTCGGGCGACTCCAACATGGCCGCCATGGCGTCCAGGTCCGGGACGTCCATTATCAGGCCGACGCTGTTGCGGTTCTGGGGATTGACGAACGTGCGGATGTTCGTCACCCCGATCGTGGCGAAGATCTCCGCGCGCTTGGGCGAGGCCAGCCAGTGTGCGGTGTCCTTGACATCGTGCGTCGCGATCACGGTGGGCATTCGGATCTCCTGACGTTGGGCTCTGAGCGGGCCGGTCGTGAAGACGATAGGCGTTCCTGAGGCCGAGCCTGCGAAACACCTCCTTGCCGGGGGCTGCTGAGCGAGGAGACCGCATCGCAGGGAGTCCTGCGCCGATCGCGCTACGCCTGACGGGGTCGCGGGCCCCGTCGAGCGCTGAGCGGCGTTGTTCCGGCACGTCTCGGGGATGGCGCGGCGACCGGCTCCTCGGAGCCGGAGTCGGTCGGTCGGCCGTCCCGGTCGGGAGGCGGTCGGGGGGTTGACGCTCAGAGCCGCCGACGGGACGATCAATCCGTCCGTCCGCCGCAAAGGAGGTATCGATGAGCAGCGACGTTGACATCATCCGCGAGGCGTATGCGGCCTTCGGCCGTGGAGACGTCCCCGCTGTCCTCGCGGTGCTGGACCCGCTCATCGAGTGGGTCGAGCCGGAGGGGTACCCGTACGGGGATGTCTACCGCGGCCACGACGAGGTGATCGGCCTCTTCCAGCGAGCCGCCGAGGTGCTGGGCCCCGAGTGGCGAGTGGTGCCGGACCGGTTCGTCGCCACCGAGGACGGCGTGCTCGTCATGGGACGCCACACCGGCGCGCGCCCGGACGGGACCGCGTGGGAGATCCCCTTCGCGATGGTCTGGACCATGGCCGAGGGCCGCGCGACCCACTTCAGGCAGTTCGGCGACTCGGCGCTCATGCGCGAGGCGGTGGCACCGTCGGCGTCGGCGTCGGTTCCATCATCCGAACTCCAGGAGGGGGCATGAGCGACACCAGGATCCACTGGGTGGCCCAGCTCACGATCGCCGAGGGCAAGCTCGAGGAGTTCGAGGCCAGGGCGCAGGAGACGATCGCCAGCGTCAGGGCGAACGAGCCGGGCGCGCTCGCCTACGAATGGCACATCAGCGAGGACGGGAGGATCTGCAACGTCGATGAGTGGTACGCGGACGCCGAGGCGGCGCTCGCCCACGTCCGAGGAGAGGCGGTTACGGAGAAGCTTCCGAGGCTGCTCGAAGTCAGCACGTTCACAGCGCTCTGGATCTACACCAGCATCGCCGACCCGCGGCTGAGAGAGGCGCTGACCGCGTTCGGTGCGGTCTTCACGGACCGGTGGAGCGGCCTTTCGCCGTGATGGAAGGTGGCGCACGGCCGCCGTGGAGAGCCGCGGACTCGGGATGATCGTCGAGGCTGCCCGTTCCGTTGTAGGAGGCGATGCGGAAACTCTTCTTCTCTGGGAGCGGCTGCTACGCCACGCTGATGTCCTGTCGAGTGGCGGGTCCGGCGGACCCACCCCCGGCGACTGGGCAGGCGTGTGAGACTGTGGACGTGAGCGACACAGCACAGGCCCCGTCCGACCTGCGGGACATGTTCGCCGCGCCGGCGTGGCTACGGGAAATGGGCCGCACGGCACGGCTCCTGGTCGGCGTGGGGGCAGTGGTCGTCGCGGCGCGCGAGCCCGGGGCGCCCGACCGGGAGGTCGCGAGGCTCACCGGGGGCGGGCCCTGAGCGCCTCGGGTGGCGGCGGTCGGCCGCCGGAGGAGGAGGGCATGACAACCGAGGTCGGCCGGCGGCGCCTCCACGTGCCCGACACGCTCGCCCGGGCCGTCCTGACGATCCTCCTGCTTGGCCTGATCGCGTGGGTGCTGCTGGCCAACGTGGGCAACCTGGAGGAGGTCGGCGAGGCGCTCGGCAGCGTCTCGGCCGGCTCGGCCGCGCTGCTGCTCGGGCTCTTCCTGGTCGCGCAGTCCTTCGTCGCCGCCCAGCTCGCGATCACGATCCCGGGTCTCGGGATGAAGCGCGCGGCCGTGGCGGTGGAGGGAGCGGCCGCCGTCTCCAACACCGTCCCCGGGCCCTCGGGCACGGCCACACGACTCGCGATGCTCCGGTCGTGGGGCTACCTCACCGACGATTTCGCCCGTAGCTGGCTGTTCACGAGCTCGCTGACGAACCTCGTGGTGCTGGTCATGCCGGTCGTCGCGGTCGTGATCGTGGCGGCGCAGTGGGACCTGAGCGCGGGCGTGGTCATCTTGGCGGTCATCGGGCTCGTCGTCTCGATCGTGGGCGTGATCCTCGTGTGGCTGATGCTGCGCAGCGAGGCCTTCTCGCTGCGGGTGGGCGCGCTCACCGGCAGGGTCGTGAGATGGGCCCGGGGGATCGCTCATCGGCGCCCCAGCGAGAAGGACTTCGCCGAGGCGGCCGTCCGCTTCCGCGACGGGCTCACCGAGATCTGGACCCACAGCGGCGGCCGGGTCGTGACGGCGGTGCTCGCCGTCTACCTTCTCAATGGGCTGATGCTGGCCGTCTCGATGCGGGCGGTCGGGCTGGACGCGGCGGTGCTGCCGATCGGAGCCTCGGCCGTCGTCTATGCGTTCGTGCGCCTGGCGACCATCGTCAACTTCACCCCCGGCGGCGTGGGCGTGGTCGAGGCGCTCTACACCGCGGCGTTCGTGGCCGTCGCGCCTGACGCGAACCAGTCCGTGATCGTGGCGGGCGTCATCCTCTTCCGCGGCGTCACCTACGCGGGTCCGATCGTGCTCGGAGTGGCGGCGCTCCTCATCTGGCGCCTCCGCCGCTCGTGGCGCCGCGCACCGGTGCCCGAGCCGGTGGCCTCGGCCGCGATCGGCGCCGCGCTCACGGACCGGGAGATGCCCGGTGGGGATTCACCCGGGTGAGCGCCGCGGGCGGGCCGCAGGGGCGGGCCGTGGGTCATGTGGTGCTCGACGAATCGACACGCTCCAAGGACGGTCATCGTGTCCACCACCGATCAACCGCGGCGGTCGGACTGGTCCGGCGGGGTCGTGCTCGCCACGGCCGTGATGATCACCATCGCGGCCGTGGACATCATCCAGGGGCTCGCAGCCCTCGTGAAGGACGACGTCTACCTCGTCACGAAATCGGGTCTTCTCGTGACGACCGACTTCGACGCGTGGGGCTGGTCGCTCACCATCTGGGGCGTCGTCCCGCTGCTCGCCGGCCTCGCCCTCTTCAGCGGCAAGGAGTGGGTGCGCTGGTTCGCCCTGGTCGCCGTCGTGATCAACGGCATCGGCCAGATCGCGTGGGCTCCCGGCGACCCTCTGTGGAGCCTGGTCGCGATCGGCCTCGGGATCGCCGTCATCTACGCCCTGACCGCGGGATGGAAGGACGCCAAGACGAGCCTGCGCGGCCACTGATGCGACCTGCGGGCCGGCACGCGGCGGCGCGCCGGCCCGCTCCGCCGCCTCAGCCGGCGGCCCGATCCTCCTGTTTCGCCGCGTGCCGGTCGGAACCCATGCGCTCCATGATCGCGCGATGGCGGATGACGACGTACGCGAGGACGCCGAACACCGGCAGGAGGAAGAGCACGAGAACCCACCCGGCCTTGGCCCATCCCGACAGCTCGCGATCGCGCAGGAGGTCGGCGAAGACCGCCACGAGGATCATGAGCGCGACGAGGAGCGCGTAGATCACGATGATCGCCCAGATCAGGTCGAACAGGCTGAAGTCGTTCACGGGCGCTCCCGTCGTCGGTGGGTGGGCGACCGGTCTGGAGGCCCGGGTGAAGCGGCGCGCGCCTCAGGCGGACGGGATGACGGCCCGCCCCGGCATAGCCTGTCGCCAAGCAGATGATACGGACCGCCGCGCTGCGCCCCGCCGGCTAGGCGCGACCGAGCTGTCGCATCAGCTCAGCCGAGTCCGTTGCCGTCCACTGCTCCACGATCTGGCGCCCGCCGGCGCCGGGCTCCCGCGCCGGAGTATCCGGACGGGGCCCCCGGCGCCGGCGCGGCCGCGCGAAGGTGCATATTTCACCGTGGGCGCCGTCACAACAAAGAGGAGCCATCGATGGACGATGTTGACTACCTGATCGTCGGGGGCGGCACGGCGGGGTGCATCCTCGCGAACCGCCTGACGGAGTCCGGTCGACACCGAGTGCTGCTCGTCGAGGCCGGCGGCGAGCCCCGCAGCCTGTTCATTCGGATCCCCGCGGGTTTCGGACACCTGCTGCGCAGCCCGCGCTACAACTGGGGCTACGAATCCGCGCCCGATCCGGACACCGACGGCCGCGCGATCCCCGTGCCCAGCGGGCGCGGACTGGGCGGGTCGGGCCTCATCAACGGCATGGTGTACGTGCGCGGCCAGGCCGCCGACTACGACGGGTGGGCCGCCGCCGGGGCGACGGGCTGGGCGCACGCGGACGTCGAACCGTACTTCCGGCGAATCGAGGATTACGCGCAGGGCGGCCGGGGACGGGGACGCGGCGGGCCGCTGCACGTCACCCAGGTCCGGGAGCGCTTCCCCGTGGCCGATGCGTTCCTGCGCGCGGCCGTGGAGGACGGCGGCCGCCTCGTGGAGGACTACAACCTGGAGCAGGCGGGGTTCGGCTACTACCAGGTCAACCAGCTGCGTGGTCGCCGGTGGAGCCCGTACGACGCGTACCTGGCTCCCGCCCGTGGACGGCCGAACCTGAGCGTGATGAGCAACACCCACGCGCTCGGTCTCACATTCGACGGCCACCGGTGCACCGGCGCGAGGGTCAGGCACGGACGGTCCGAGCGTCACGTCCGGGCCCGGCGCGAGGTGATCCTGACGGCCGGGGCGATCCGCTCGCCTCAGCTCCTCGAGCTCTCCGGGATCGGGCGGGCGGACGTGCTGAGCTCCATCGGCGTGCCGATGCGGCACGAGCTGGCGGGCGTCGGTGAGAACTACTCCGACCACTACGCCCTGCGCATGAACTGGAGGCTCCATGGCATCCGCAGCCTCAACGAATCCACGCGGGGATGGCGGCTGGCGACCGCGGTGGCGCAGTACGCGGTCCGGCGCACCGGCATCCTCACGCTGGGGCCGGCGCTCTGCCACGGATTCGTCACGACCGATCCCGAGGGCGACCGCCCGGATACGCAGTTCCTGTTCATGCACGCCAGCTACGAGAACGCCGCCCGGCGCGTCCTGGACCGGCAACCGGGCATGACCATCGGCTTCATCCAGCAGCGGCCACGCTCGGTCGGAGCCATTCACAGCGTCTGCGCCGACCCCGTCCAACCCCCCGCGATCCACCCGCGCTTCCTGAGCGCTCCCGAGGACCGCGCGCGCGTGGTCGCCGCGATCCGACTGGCGCGGCGCCTGGTGGCCCGCCCGTCGCTCGCCCCGCTCATCGCACGCGAGATGAACCCCGGTCCGCTCGCCGAAGACGACGATGCGTTGCTGCGCTGGGCCCGGGCGACGGGCCAGACGCTCTACCACCCGTGCGGGACGTGCCGCATGGGGAGCGACGACGGAGCGGTGGTGGACCCCGGTCTGCGCGTGCGAGGCGTGGAGGGCCTGCGGGTCGCCGACGCGTCGGTGATGCCGTCGATCACCTCGGGCAACATCCACGCTCCGGTCATGATGATCGCGGAGCGCGCGTCGGACATGATCCTGGCCGACGGCTGAGAGCAGCTCTCACCGAATGGCCCGACGGCGTCCGCCTGGTCCTCCGAGCCGGGTTTCAGGTGCCCCCGCCCCTACTCCTCAGGCTTGCGCGCGACGGCGAAGAGCTTGCAGTAGTCGTAGACGAATCCGTCCGGCCCGGATTCGGCGTGCAGGGCGGCCTCGATGCGCTGGTCGAGCTCGCTGAATCCACCGGGCGGGTTGCCGAGCAGGTGTCCGGCCACCGATCGCGTGCGGGCCATGAACGCGTCGGGGGGCGTCGCGCGCCGGCGCCGTTCCATCCAGATGTCGACGGCTTCGAGACCGGCGGCGCGCAGGTCGGTGGCGATCTCGTTAACGTCGCGCTGGTTCTCGGCGAACCAGCCGGTCCACGCCGCCGGCGCCCCGATCCGCTCGAGCAACTCGCGCCACGCATCCTCGCCACCGCGACCGGCGGTGAGGATGCCCATGACGCCGCCGGGCCGAAGCGCACGCGCCATCCGGGCGACGGCGCCCGGCTTGTCGGGGAACCAGTGCAGGGCCATGGCGCTGATCACGGCGTCAAAGGCGCCGTCAGCCACGCTCATCTCCATGACGCCCTCGGCGCGGAGCTCGACCTCGACGCCGGAGAACTCGGCGAGCTTCGCGGTGAAGACCTCGAGCATGCCCTCGGCGGGATCCACCCCGACGAGCGTCGCGACGTCGAAGCGGCGGATCATCGCCGCCGATGAGAAGCCCGTGCCGCAGCCCACGTCGAGCACCCGGGCGTAGTCGCCCTCGGGGAGCGACATCACCAGCCGCTGCGAGCCGGCGATGTTGTGTCGGACGGCGGCGTCGTAGGTCTCGGCGGCCTTGCTGAAGCCCTCGGGCGCGTCGCCGGTGGTCGTGGTCATCTGTTGCCTGGCTCCTCGATCGTGGTGCGCGGTGGTCACCGTGCCGCGAGCCACCCTACGGCGTCGCGCCATGCACGGCCGATCGTGCGGATCCCGCCTTCGACACTCGGGCGAGAGCTCGGCGGGATCGCGACCTCCGGCGTCGGCTCCCCACCGGCTGCGCGCTCACATTCGCGATGCGCTCCGGGTTTCGCTGCCGGATGCCGCGCCCGCGACCGGAGATCCGGCGTGGCGTCCGGACGACACTCCTCACGACGCCCGGGAGGACGCCCCCGGCGAGGGCTCCTGATCGGCGAGGATCGCGCCGAAGAGCAGCAGGTCGTCGGTGCCGACGACCTGCGTCGCGTGCCCCACGCCCCGGGTGTCGTCGAGGACGATCAGATCTCCCGCGGCGAACCGTCGCCGCTCGCCGTCGCTCACGGTGACCTCGGCGACGCCCCGCATCACGCAGAAGATCTGGCGCTGCGGCGAGGGATGCGGCACGTCCCCGCCCCACCCGGGGTCGGCGCCGAAGAACAGCGTCCCCGAGGTGCCCAGGAAGCTCGCCACCATGGCCGGCGCGGCCGGCGGGGCGAACTCCCGCCGTGCGAGTTCGAGGACCAGGTCCTCGAAGTGGGAATCGCCGTCGGCGCCGTCGTACATCCGGACGTAATCGACCTTCATCGACCCTCCTCCGACCTACGGACCGCCCGCGACATCGAGCCTCTGCGGATCCGGGCATACCCACCCTGATCGCGGCCCGGCGGGATCGTCTCCAGCCTCTAGGGTCAGTGACCACGTTGTTCAACCGGCGGCCGGCCCCGGATGGGCCGGCCGGTCGCCGTCGGACCGCCGCGCACGGAAGGGAGAGACGCGATGAAGGCCATCGTCCAGGAGAGATACGGCTCGCCCGACGTCCTCGAGCTGAAGGACCTCGACACGCCCGTGGCCGGGCCGGGGGAGGTGCTGGTGCGCGTTCACGCGGCCGGCGTCGATGCCGGCGTATGGCATCTGATGGCCGGCCGGCCGTACCTGGTGCGCGTCATGGGCTTCGGGCTGCGCAGGCCCAAGGTCCCCGTCCGCGGCACGGACGTCGCCGGGCGCGTCGAGGCGGTGGGTGACGATGTGACCCGGCTGCAGTCGGGGGATGAGGTCTTCGGCTCCGGCGACGGGACCTTCGCCGAGTACGCCTGCGCCCGCGAGGACCGGTTGGCGCGCAAGCCGGCGGACCTCACCTTCGAGCAGGCGGCGGCGATCCCGGCGTCCGCGCTCACCGCCCTGCAGGCCGTGCGCGACGTGGGGCGGGTCGAGCCGGGGCAGAGCGTGCTGGTCATCGGCGCCGGGGGAGGCGTGGGCACGTTCGCGGTGCAGATCGCCAAGGCCTTCGGGGCGGAGGTGACCGGCGTGTGCAGCACGGCGAAGACCGACCTGGTCCGCTCGATCGGCGCCGACCACGTCATCGACTACACCCGGGAGGATCTCGACGACGGCCGGCAGCGGTACGACGTCATCATCGACACCGCGGGGAATCGGCCGCTGTCCCGGCTCCGGCGCGTCCTCACGCCTCGCGGGACCCTCGTGATCGTCGGGGGCGAAGGGGGCGGGCGGTGGCTCGGGGGCAGCGATCGCCAGCTGCGGGCCCTGGCGCTGTCACCGTTCGTGCGCCAGAGGCTGCGCTCCTTCATCGCCAAGGAGAAGGCCGAGGACCTGGACGCTCTGAGGGTGCTCATCGAGACGGGGAAGGTCACCCCGGTCATCGACCGGACGTACCCCCTGAGCGCCGCCCCGGATGCGATCCGCCATCTCCACGAGGGCCGCGCCCGGGGCAAGGTCGTCATCACCGTGTGACGGCCTCGCCCCGGGCGCGAAGCGGCGCCCGCCTCAGCAGATCACATGCACCTGGAAGGGGGCGTCGGCGAGGGCCGCCCCGCTGTTGAAGGTGAAGACGCGGAGCGTGGTGTTGTCGAGCAGCGTCGCGTAGGTCGAGAACGGGGCGAAGACCGGGGTGAGCGCGCCGGGCTGCGTGGTCCCGACCGACGCCGTCCAGGTGCACGCGCTGATGTTGTTCGTGCCGAAGGAGACGTCGAACGCACCAGTGCCGATTCCTGTGGTCCGCGTGACGGCGGTGGCCCCCTTGCCCCGGGTCAGCGACGGCTCCTGCCCCGGCGCGTTCAGGACGGCCGCCGTGTAGATGGTGTTCAGCTGGGCCTGGACGCCGGAGGAGAGCTTGGTCGAGGTGACGGCCCCGTTCTTGATCGCCGAGGTGGGCAGGCCGCCGTCCCCCGTTCCGGCCTGCTGGCTGATCCGCGGCGTCGAGACCGAGATCAGCGTCCCCTTGGGGGCCAGGTACTTGCCGAGCGAGTTCCAGACGGACGTGCCCTGCTTGATCGCCCGGATCGAGCGCTGGTTGGCGGCGTTCAGGTCGGCCTGCGTGACCGCCCCGCCCGACTGGGCGTCGGCCTGACCTGTCCCGAGGTTGGCGGCGGTGATCGCGCCGGCCGCGATCGCGGCACCGAGGGCGGCGGCGAGGATCGGCTTCGTCTGCATGTGACTTCCTCTCCAGGAGTTGGACGAGTCCCGCCAGCGTATGGCGGACGCCTTCCCGGTCTCCACCCCTGAAGGCCGGGAAGGCGTCCCGCCCGCCGCCTCGGTGATGAGATCCGCTCCGCTCACGATCCGGGGCGCGCACGTTCTGCTCCGGCGCCGGGCGACTCGTTAGTCCCTCCCGAGGCGGGCCGCCGGCGCGGGTCCCGATCCGCCCACCCCGTGGGCGTCGGTCAATCAGTCACCCGCGGGAGCGTAAACCGGCGCGTGCCCGGCCCCCCTTTTCGAGAGCGATCCGGCTCGCGCCCGGGGGGATTGAATCAACCCCCGGGGCCGGCAGGCCGCCGGCGCGCGCGGTTCGG